>NZ_JBISHA010000021.1:0-1050959 GCF_045064135.1 Pseudoalteromonas sp. Ld19
AACAGTTTACCGTGGGTGAATAATATCTATTAGATCACAGCGAACGGATGGATTCAAGGTTAAAAAACAATCAATTTAAAATAGTAGAATACGTTCCTAAAAAGAGTAATTCTACAGCCTCAACGCCGCATTAAGGTGTGAGCAGCGCTTGGCTATACTTGAGCGAAGCGAAATGCCAAGCGTTGCGAATCATTCTTAAATGCTTTGTTAGTTTGATTTTTTGCTCAAATATACAGCAAAGCAAACAACTAATAATGTGAAACCACAAAAAACCTCGTACACACTCAAAAACTTAGGAAACCACCCTGTGGGAGTTATGTCGCCATATCCAAGAGTAGTAATAGTCACTCCGCTAAAATATAGAGTATCAACAACAGTCAATGGTTCTTTTAGCTCTTTCCATTGTTCGCAGGGTAGCAGAAAATATAACACAGAAAAGTTAATGATCAGTTCAATATAACTCCTCAGCGCAAAGACCATTCGATGATGCATTTCAATCGGTTCACTACCAATTTCAAAGTGCCACCATTCTTTAGCTGGTAGCGGAGTCGAATTACTAGACTGATCTTGGGCTGAGATCTTGTCATAAGCATCAATGAGAAATGCATATAATATTTCCGAACAACGCGAAAGCAAAATCACAGGTAAGACAATATACATTATCGAGTTCGATGGTTCGACAACAAAATACATCCAAATAGCGCACACTATTGACGATAGAAAATAAAGCCAATTCAATTTCCGTATGACCTTATTCTTGTCAAACTTTGCCTTGAGCAACTTAGCTAACCAGAATGTAGGGGATACAACTCCCAAACAAAGTATCAATATTTCATTATCCACGGAACTTACCTATCAAACTAACGCCCCAAGCAGGGGATTTTATGAGCGTTGTACAGCGAGTAAAATTCCCGCTGACTTGGCTTGTTAAGTTTCATTCCAGACGACATCTAAGGGTTCACTTATTCTGGCTTGATTAATATCGGTGCAATCTAAGATTTTTCCGTATTGCAAAAATCTATTTTTACCAAATAGTTTATATAACTCTGTATTTTCTTCCGCAAACTGCGCAGGTGGTATTTGAGTTGAAATTTGCTCAATATTCAATTCAGCAACTTGCATAAGTTTAATAGCATCGCTCTCTAGTATAATTTGCGGATTACTTGGTGTGCCGTAAGCCCAACCGCAATACCCATTGTGTACGAAATACTCCATGTACCCTCTAGAAACTTAACGCCCTAATAATGGGCAAAAAATTGTTGGCTAAAATGTTGAGGAACGAAAACAGCCAACTGTTTTTTGTCCTTATTTATTAGCTTGTTATGTTTACGGTAACACAACAACAACTTCAACTTCTAAAAAGTGTGATTCACTCCATAGTCTTTTTACCTCAACCCAGCTGGCAGACGGATATTTACCGTCAAAGTGAGCCTTACGTGTTGGGATAGCCGACTTTAACTTTTCAATGTCAGTAGTGAAGATAACCTCTTTTACGATAGCATCTGTTCCAACATTATAATCAGCCAGTATCTTCTTGATGTTAGTGTATATATCATCTACTTGATTTTCAAAGCTAACTTTTTCACTCGTAATACCAGAGATATATAAAGTGTTATTATTTTTTACTACTTGCGCATAACCAGTATCATTCTCCCAAGGAAAATAATTTTTTCTTTCAATCGATTGGTTCGTTGTGACACACCCACAAAGCAAGATACTACAAAATATTAGTAATAATTTTTTAACGATATTTATCAATTGAACTCCAATGATGAAAAGTAAACATAACAATTTTATAGTGCGCTCATCGCGCATATATCTGCCAATGTCACGCTCATGTATTCAATAATTCTTTTTTAACAAATAACTTAACACATTGCTATATATAATTTTTTATTAGCACTCAAACTCTCAATAAAAGGCAAAATGCGCTCGTCGCTCATTTTCTTGAATATGGGTGCAGCACAACAGCACTGTATATAAATACAGTATTATTAATGATAATATGAAAACACGTTCTCCATTTTTAAATTATATAGCCGATTATATGTTGGTACGTCAGTATTCATTACGCACCGTAGATACTTACCTAAGATGGATTGCATCTTATATCCATTTTCATAATAAACGCCATCCCGCCTCAATGGGAGACAATGAAGTCGAGCGCTACTTAGAACATTTAGTGTTAAAGCAAAACGTTGCACCACGTACGCAAGCGACTGCACTCAATTCATTGTCATTTTTATACAAGCACATAATAAAAAACGAACTTTCATTAAATTTAAATTTTGCCCGTAGTAAAAAACAAGCAAAGCTCCCTGTCGTGATGACCCCAGAGGAAGTTAAAATGTTGATGGCTCATTTAAATAAGCGCTATTATTTAATTGCAGCCCTTATGTATGGAAGTGGTTTAAGAGTAATGGAAGCGGTGCAATTAAGGGTGAAAGATATTGATTTTGATTATAAATGTATTCAAGTATGGAATGGCAAAGGAAATAAACATCGTATTGTAACGCTCGCTACAGAGCTGATCTCTATGCAGAGAACTCAAATTTTAAACGTTGATGACTACCTAAAGCTTGATTTAAATAACACTAAATATGCCGGCGCGTGGATGCCATATGCCTTAACAAAAAAATATCCTTCAGCCGCAAAAACACTAGCATGGCAGTATTTATTTCCTTCTCATATGTTAAGTTCAGATCCTCAAAGTGGTGAAATAAGGCGACATCATTTTCATCACTCTTGTATTAGAAAAGAGGTTAAAAAAGCCGTCCAAAAATCAGGGTTAACAAAAATAATAACACCTCATACATTAAGGCACTGTTTTGCTACTCATCTACTGCAAAATGGCGCTGATATACGCACAGTACAAACACAACTAGGTCACAGCGACGTGCGTACCACACAAATATATACCCATGTACTACAACAAGGTGCTAACGGGGTTGTTAGCCCTTTTTCAAGATTATAAATAGCTCAGTAACAAGGCAAAAATTTAGTTATATTGTTTGTCTATATGAGAAGTTTTTAACGCAGTTAATTAGAACGCTAAAATGTTCTACGCTTTAATTCAACGGGTATCCTACTCATGTTTTACAACAAAAATGCCAACGCCGTTATTAGTCCTTTTTCAAGATTATAAATCTCCTTATTTAAACAAAAAAGCACAGCCCACAACAGCCATGCTTTTTAAATCAACCTTAATCCCGCCTGTTTTACAAACGAATACCGCCGTCTATTTCAACCACGCGACCGGTAAAAAAATCGTTTTCGATTATGTATTGTGCAGTATGGGCAATTTCGTCGCTTTCGCCTAAGCGCCCTACGGGTGTTACTGCCAGCATACGCTGTTTAGCTTCTGGCTTCATGGCGTCGGTCATGGCGGTGCTTATAACACCTGGTGCAATAGCGCCTACACGTATACCAAATCGACCAAGTTCTTTAGCCCATGTGGTGGTAAGTGCCACCACGCCTGCTTTTGATGCTGCGTAGTTTGTTTGGCCTATGTTACCTGCTCGCGCTACGCTCGACATATTAACTATAACGCCGCCTTTGCCTGATTCAATCATGTGGCTTGCCGCTTCCCGCCCTGCTAAAAACACACCGGTCAGGTTTACATCAATCACTGATTGAAATTGCTCAAGAGACATTTTTTTAACGACTTTACCGTCTTTTGCCTTTATAAACATGCCGTCGCGTAAAATACCGGCGTTGTTTATAAGCACACCAACGTGGCCAAAATCGCTGTTAATAGTATTAAATACGTTTTCTACTTCGCTCTCATTGGTTACGTTTGCGGCATACCCTTTAATGCTGCCAGTGACACCCTCAAGTTGCGTTAACTGCTCGCATGCGGTGTTTAATAAGTCTTGTGCCATATCTATTAAAGCAATGTTTGCGCCCATAAGTGCAAACTTTTGCGCCATTGCAAAGCCTAAACCTTGTGCGCCGCCGGTTATTACTACCGTGTTATTTTTAATTTCCACGCGTTGCTCCTACTTTGAAAACAGTTTAAAAATGGCACTAAAGTCATCACTACCCGCACCTTGGTGCTGTAGCATAGTGTATAAATTTTTAGCCATTGAAGCCATTGGGGTTGATGAATTACTTTGCTGCGCGGCTTCCATGGCAAGGCCTAAATCTTTAGCCATTAAATCAACCATAAAGCCTGGTTTGTAATCGTTACTTGCAGGGGCTGTATCCATTACACCTGGGCAAGGATTGTAAAGCTCAAGCGTCCAGTTACGGCCAGAGCTTGCAGTCATAATGTCGCTAAGTACTTTAGGATCGAGGCCGTTATTTATACCCATTTGCAGTGCTTCGCTGGTACCTGCCATTAAAATACTAAGTAGCATGTTATTACATATTTTTGCTACTTGCCCTGCGCCAATATCGCCTGCATGAAATATGTTTTTACCCATATCACTAAGCAATGTATTTGCTTTATCGAATGCAGCTTTTTCGCCGCCAACAATAAAGGTAAGAGTGCCAGCAGTTGCGCCTGCAACGCCGCCCGATACCGGTGCATCTACAAAGCTTATGCCTTGTTTACTAAGTGCACTGCCTACAACACGGGCTGATTCTGCATCTATTGTTGAGCAATCAATTACTAATGTATTGTTGCTCAGCACGTTAATTAAACCGCTGTCGTCGTTATTACCCAAATAAAGCGATTTAACATGTTTGCCCGCAGGCAACATACTAATAAGTACGTCAGCATTGTTTGCACACTGCTTTGCATCAATCGCTGCTTTTGCGCCTTTGCTTGCTAGTTCATTTACGACCGACTGGTTTAAATCGAACACACTCACAGTATGCCCTGCTTTAATTAAATTAGCCGCCATTGGGCCGCCCATATTACCTAAGCCGATAAAACCAATATTGAGTTTAGCCATCGTCTTTCCTTTATGTGTGTGATGGCGTGTCTAAGCCATTGAGTGGGTGATTTTCGCCAAAGCGATTAGCAAAAAAGCTGTCTATTATTGTTTGTGGTACATCACTTGGTGTTTTGTATTGCCAATTAGGTGCGCCGTCTTTATCTATTAATAGCGCCCTTACACCTTCTTGAAACTCGCCAACTTCACCAGCGCGTACCGACATACCTAGCTCCATTTTAAAACACGCTAATAAGCTTTTGCCTTGGCTTGTTTTTAATTGCTCACTAACGAGTGCGCAGCTTAGTGGGCATCCGTGTTTAAGTGATTTTTGAGCCCGTTGTAGCCATTTATCGTCAGTAACTAGCCCTAAAATATAATCAACCTGTTCTTGCAAGGTTGTAAACTCACCCAGCTTTTGAATCGTTTTTAGGTTAGCCTTTATATTGCCTTTAGGCATACGCGCCGACTGGTTATCTAAATCGGTGAGTAAATCGGTTAATCGCTCATGATTTAAACTTGCAGTTTTGCCCCACTTGGCAGTTAAAATTTGCGCAAGCATGGCTTCATATTTGTTGCTGTCGATAAAGTGATCGGCAAGCGATACAAAACGCGCGTCGTCGCAGTTAATTGATGCCGACGTTAGCCCTAAAAATAGCCCCACACTTTGTGGCATTTTATGTAAAAAGTAACTGCCGCCTACATCCGGGTATAAACCTATGGTTTGCTCTGGCATGGCAATGCGAGATGTTTCAGTTACAACGCGGTGGCTAGCACCGGCCATTAGCCCTAAACCGCCGCCCATCACTATGCCGTTACCCCAAACAAGGATTGGTTTATCAAAGGTATGAATAAGGTAATCAAGCTTGTACTCTTGTGTAAAAAACTCTTCCACTAAGCTTGTTGGTTTACCTTGCGCCATTGCATGATGAAGGCTGACAACATCGCCACCAGCACAAAATGCTTTATCGCCAGCGCCTTTGAGGATGATCATTGCAATGCGGGTATCGGTTGCCCAAGTACGCAATTGTGGCTCAAGTAATTTGATCATCTCAAAATTAAGTGCATTTAACGCTTTGGGTACATTGAGTGTAATTAGCCCTATTAAACTGCCATTTTCTGCGGCTGCGGTTTCAAATAACACGGGCTCATCGGCGCTATTTAATAATGTTAAAGCACTCATTAGCCGTTTACCCAGTTAGCACGGCGTTTTTCTAAAAAGGCATTTACGCCTTCTTGTTGATCTTGTGTATCAAATAAACCCACAAATAACTCACGCTCAAGAGGCAATACACTTGCCATGGGTTGATGGCGCCCTTTTTGAATCAATGTTTTACACGCAGCGACTGAACTAGGGCTTTGCTCGCTTACTTGGTTTGCAAGTTTTAATGCCGCTACAAAGCTTTCACCGTGTGGTACTACTTCTTCTACTAAGCCAATTTGCAGGGCTTTATCGGCATTTAAGCGCTCGCCGCATAAAATCATGCGTTTTGCCCAGCCTTCGCCTACAAGCCATGCTAAATTTTGTGTACCACCCGCACAGGGTAATAACCCTACTTTAGCTTCAGGAAGCGCCATTTGTGCTTGCTCTTCTGCTATACGTACGTCGCACGCAAGGGCAACCTCTAAGCCACCGCCCATTGCATAACCGTTTATGGCTGCAACCGACACACCTCTAAAATTAGTAAGTGCTTCAAATGCTTCACCAAATACACGTGACATATCAGCGGCTACGCCTTTATCACCACTGGCAAATACATTTAGGTCGGCACCGGCGCTAAAAAACTTCTCGCCTTCACCAGTCAGTACTAAGGCATAAATATTTTTATCGTTATTAAGCGCGTTAACTTTGTTTTTTAAATCAATTAAGGTGTCTTTTGTCCAGGTGTTTGCTGGCGGATTAGACATCGTTAAAATAGCAACATGACCTTGCGTTGTAAGTTCAATACTCGGATTAGATTTAAATTCTGACATACATTGCTCCTTATAAAACGTCGCTTGCAGACTCAGCCAAAATACGGCGCGCAATAATTACACGCATAATTTCGTTAGTGCCTTCTAAAATTTGATGAACGCGTACATCACGTACATGGCGCTCAAGCGGGTATTCTTTTATGTAACCGTAACCACCATGAATTTGCAGTGCGTCGTTACACACGCTAAAACCAACATCGGTAGCAAAGCGTTTAGCCATGGCGCAGTAAGTGGTTTTTTCAACGTCGTTATTATCAAGTTTAAATGCAGCAAGCCTGACCATTTGGCGCGCGGCTACAAGCTCGGTGTTCATATCGGCAATTTTAAATTGCAACGCTTGAAACGCAGCGAGTGGCTTACCAAATTGGGTGCGTTCTTTTAAATATTCGCGGGCGGTATTAAGTGCTGCTTGGGCTGTACCAATTGAACATGTGGCAATGTTAATTCGACCACCATCAAGGCCTTGCATCGCAAATTTAAAGCCTTCGCCCTCAGCACCTAATAAGTTGTGCGCAGGAATGCGGACATCTTCAAAGCTAATTAGACGTGTAGGTTGTGCGTTCCAACCCATTTTTTCCTCAGCTTTGCCGTATTCAACACCTTTTGCATCGGCAGGCACTACAAATGCCGAAATACCCGCTGCGCCTTCGCCGCCTGTACGTGCCATTACCACTAATACTTCGGTTTCGCCAGCGCCCGATATAAACATTTTTGAGCCGTTAATAACGTACTCATCGCCCTCAAGCACGGCTTTTGTTTTAAGTGACGCGGCGTCTGAGCCAGAGCCAGGCTCTGTTAAACAGTAAGAGGCAAGTAGCTCGCCCATGACTAATTGCTCTACGTATTTGTCTTTAACTGCATCGGTACCAAAACTTGCTACCATCCACGTGGCCATATTATGAATGGTTAACATGGCCGTAGTTGCTGTACAGCCCATAGCAAGCTGTTCAAAAATAATGCTCGAATCTAAACGTGATAAACCAAGGCCGCCTGCTTCCTCTGGCGTGTATAAACCACAAAAACCAAGCTCGCCCGCTGCTTTAATCGTGTCTTTAGGAAAAATATGCTCGCGATCCCATTTTGCTGCATAGGGTGCGAGTTCCGACTCGGCAAATTGGCGTGCTGTTTGCGCAAAGGCTTGTTGATCTTCAGATAAGTTAAAGTCCATGTTAGACCTCTTTAATTGTGTAAGTTGTGTTGTTAGCGTTTCCCGTTACGGGAGTCGTTCGTGACGAGCGGCGAAGGCTTATGTGTGTTGTGTGTGAAGTAGCCTTCGCGCCCATCTTTATAATTAATTATTCTTTTATTTACTCATTTTTTAATTACGATTATTTTAAGTTAATGCTCATGTTTGGACCCGACGCAATATCATCTTCAAACCAACGTGAGGTAATCGTTTTAGTTTCTGTGTAAAAACGAATACCTTGTTTACCGTACGTGTGAGTATCGCCGTAAAACGAGCCTTTCCAACCAGTGAACGAAAAGAACGGCAGAGGCACCGGAATTGGCACATTAATACCGACTTGGCCTACTTCAATTTCGTGTTGGAATTTACGAGCCACTGCGCCGCTTGAGGTAAATAACGAGGTGCCGTTACCGTAAGGGCTGTCGTTAATAAGGGCGATTGCTTCATCAAGCGTGTCTACAAACATACACGCCAGTACGGGGCCAAATATTTCTTCTTTGTATAAATCCATCTCTTTGGTTACATCGGTAAATAACGTTGGGCCAACCCAGTTACCTTGTTCATACCCTTCAACTGTAAAGTCAGAGCCATCAATTAAACAGGTAGCGCCTTGCTCTTTACCACCAGCAATGAGTGATAAAATACGTGCCTTTGCTGCTTTTGATGTTTGTGGACCGTATGCCGCATTAGCATCATCCCACACGCCTGGGCGTACATTTTCAAAGCCGGCTTTAATTTCATCTACCCACTGACTTGCTTGGCCTACAAATACAGCAACAGAAATACCCATACAACGCTGACCAGCAGCACCTACTGATGCGCCTACTAGGTTATTTACAACGTGCGATTTACTTGCATCAGGCATAATAACCATGTGGTTTTTAGCGCCAACACACGCTTGCACGCGTTTTAGGTTTTGTGTGCCTTTAGAATAAATATAAGCACCTACACCACACGAGCCAACAAACGAAATAGCACGTACGGCTTTATCTTCTAGTAAACGGTCTACTTGTGGTTTTGTACCGTGAACAACTTGTAATACGCCTTTTGGTGCGCCTGCTTCAATAAATAGCTCTGCTAAGCGCATCGGTGTAAGTGGATCTTGCTCAGACGGTTTTAAAATAAAGGTGTTACCACACACAATAGCCAGCGGGAACATCCAAAGGGGGATCATTGCAGGGAAGTTAAATGGTGTTACACCCGCACATACACCAAGTGGCTGCATGTAAGAATACGTATCGATTTTACGCGCTACGTTTTCCATTGTTTCACCCATCATTAATGATGGAGCATTCGCTGCTTGTTCTACTACTTCAATACCGCGCCACACATCGCCTTTTGCATCTTCAAATGTTTTACCCAATTCGTGGCAAATAATGGTAGCAAGCTCATCGTGGTGTTCTTTTAATAGCGCCGCGTACTTCATCATAATGCGAGCACGTTCAGTAATGGGTACGTCTTTCCATGCTTTAAACGTCTCAGAGGCTGAGGCAATTGCCGCGTCCATTTCTGACTCTGTGGTACATGGCACTTGTGCAAGTACTTCTTGAGTTGCAGGGTTTATCACATCGATAAGCTCTTTTGATACTGATTGAATAAATTCGCCGTCTATAAGTAGTGGAACTTGGTGCATGGTTAAATCCTATTGTGTCAGTGTGTTTGTTTTTATTTTAAAAAACGCAGCTTTATTATTGATTTTGGTGCTGCGTATTTTAGTGTTTAAATATTACTTAGTATGCCTCAACAGCCATTGCAACTGCTTCACCGCCACCAATACATAAAGAGGCAATGCCTTTTTTAAGGCCACGGTTTTTAAGGGCATGAATAAGTGTGACTAAAATGCGCGCGCCGCTTGCACCAATTGGGTGACCCAATGCACACGCGCCGCCATTGACGTTTACTTTGCTTGCATCAAGTTTTAACTCGTTAATAGCCAGCATAGTTACCATGGCAAATGCTTCGTTAATTTCCCAAAGGTCAACATCGTTTACAGCCCAACCTGCTTTTTCAAGCACGCTATTCATCGCCCCTACTGGCGCTACGGTAAACTCGCTTGGTTTTTGAGAATGCGTACTGTGCGCCACAATTTTACAAAGCGGTGTTAAGCCCTGCTCTTTTGCTTTTGATTCGCTCATTAATATAAGTGCTGCGCCACCGTCTGAAATTGACGATGAATTAGCCGCTGTAATGGTGCCGTCTATTTTAAACGCTGCACGTAAGCTTGGTATTTTTTCAGGGCGGGCATTACCAGGTTGCTCATCAATCGATACTGTTACATCACCTTTGCGTGTTTGCATCGTGTGTGGGGCAACTTCGTTATCAAAACTGCCGTTTTGTATTGCCGCTTTTGCTTTACTTAATGAGCCCAGTGCAAACGCATCCATTTGCTCGCGGCCAATGCCGTATTCGTCGGCGGTGTCTTGTGCAAAACAGCCCATTGCTTTGTTATCGTAAGCATCTTCAAGGCCATCGCTCATCATGTGATCTTTTATTTCACCGTGACCCATGCGCATTCCGCCACGCGCTTTTGGAATAAAGTACGGTGCGTTAGTCATGCTTTCCATACCACCGGCAATAGCTGAGTGTATAGAGCCCGCTTTAATTAAGTCATTTGCAAGCATAGCGGCTTTTAAACCAGAGCCACATACCTTGTTAATTGTTGTAGCACCTGTGCTAAGTGCAAGCCCTGCTTTTAACATGGCTTGTCGTGCGGGCGCTTGCCCAAGGCCTGCGGGTAATACACAACCCATAATTACTTCGTCTATTGCATCATTAGCTAAACCAGTTTGTGCAAGTACACTTGCAATGGCGGTAGCGCCAAGCTCGGTAGACTGCGCATCACTTAACGCTCCCATAAATCCACCCATTGGGGTGCGTTTTGCTGCTACAATTACCACTGATTCTAAAGTCATAACTAACTCCGTTGTATTTATATGCAAATAGTTGTTAGTATATTTGCTCTATTAATTTAGTATTCGATTACCCTACACAATACTAACGTTTACGCCAACGTCAACTAAAAACAGTTTAATTTTTAGTTTTAAAAGTGTAAGCATTACTCTTCAGCTGTAAAGCTGCACCAAGAAAATAAAAACAAGCCATTGAATATTAACAATATGACTTGGTATTTCACACTTACATTCCTTAATAAATAGTTTCGAACCACGCCAAGCTTTACCTTTACGTAAACTTCACTTATATTGGAGTTATTCGAATGAGGTAAATACAGCTATGAAATCAGATAATCAAACAAACTTTGCAAGCTCAGCCAACCTGCCGGCCAGTAATGAACAAACATTCAGCATTAGCGAACTTGCTAAAGAATTTGACATTACCACCCGTTCTATTCGTTTTTACGAAGATCAAGGGCTCGTTACACCTGAGCGAAACGGACAAACCCGTATTTATTCAAAGCGCGATAAAGTGCGTTTAAAACTAATATTACGCGGTAAACGTCTTGGCTTTACATTGGCCGAAACGGGCCGTTTGTTTGAACTGTACGACGCAGATAAATCAAGCGCAAAACAGTTAGTTACTATGCTCGACTTAATTGCAGAGAAAAAATCAGATCTATCACAACAAATGGACGACATTAAAGTTGTTCTGATGGAATTAGTAACAGCGGAGCGCCGCTGCAGAGACACACTTAACAAAATAGACGAGTAGCCTATTTTAAGAATAACAACACACTGACGACACACAGGAATGAATCATGAGCACTATTTCACTATATAAAGAAATGAACTTTGGCCTTGGCGAAACTGCCGATATGATCCGCGACCACGTAAATAGTTTTGCAAGTCAGGAGATTGCCCCGCTTGCTGAAAAAACGGATTTAGATAACGCTTTTCCAAATCAACTTTGGACACAAATGGGCGAAATGGGCGTACTGGGTATGACCGTATCTGAAGAACTTGGCGGCGCAGGGTTAGGTTACTTAGAACATGTTATTGCTATGGAAGAAATTAGCCGTGCCAGTGCCTCTATAGGTTTAAGCTATGGCGCGCATTCAAACCTGTGTGTTAATCAAATTAACCGTAACGGCACACAAGCTCAAAAAGAAAAATACTTACCTAAGCTTATTAGTGGTGAGCACATTGGTGCTCTTGCAATGAGCGAACCTAATGCGGGCTCTGACGTGGTATCGATGAAACTCAAAGCCGAGAAAAAAGGCGATAAGTACATTTTAAACGGTAATAAAATGTGGATCACCAATGGTCCTGACGCACACACGTTAGTAATTTACGCTAAAACAGATTTAAACGCCGGCGCTAAAGGCATTACCGCGTTTATTGTTGAGAGTGACTTCCCCGGTTTTTCAACGGCGCAAAAGCTCGATAAACTGGGCATGCGCGGTTCAAACACCTGTGAGCTGGTATTTGAAAACTGCGAAGTGCCCCAGGAGAATATTTTAGGTAACTTAAACGAAGGCGTTAAGGTACTTATGAGTGGCCTTGATTACGAGCGCGTAGTACTTGCAGCAGGCCCACTTGGCATAATGCAAGCGTGTATGGATATAGTTGTGCCGTATATTCATGAGCGTAAACAGTTTGATACCCCTATTGGTCAATTTCAGTTAATTCAGGGTAAAGTAGCCGACATGTATACACAAATGAATGCTGCGCGCTCATATGTATACACGGTAGCTAAAGCGTGTGACCGTGGTGAAACCACCCGTAAAGATGCCGCTGGTGCCATTTTATACGCCGCAGAGCTTGCAACTAAAATGGCGCTAGATGCAATTCAAATTTTAGGTGGCAATGGCTACATCAACGAATACGCCACAGGCCGCCTACTGCGTGATGCAAAACTATACGAAATAGGTGCAGGTACATCAGAAATACGCCGCATGCTTATTGGCCGCGAACTTTTCACTGAAAGCCGTTAAGGATTAAGCCATGACGATTTTAAAATCGAGCGTTAATCCTCACGATCCAACGTTTGTACAAAACCATAAAAACATGTCAGCGCTGGTGGATGATTTATGCGATAAAGTAGCCACAATTAGCCAAGGCGGAGGCGCTGCATTAAAGGAGCGCCACGAAGGCCGTGGTAAATTATTTGTACGCGATCGTATAAGTACGTTAATTGACGAAGGCTCACCATTTTTAGAAATTTCACAATTTGCTGCCTTTGGTGTATACGAGCAAGCAATACCGTGCGCCGGTGTTGTAGCTGGTATTGGCCGTGTTAAAGGCATTGAATGCATGATTATTGCAAACGATGCCACGGTTAAAGGCGGTACGTACTTTCCGCTGACCGTTAAAAAGCATTTACGTGCACAAGACATCGCAGAGCGCTGCCACTTACCGTGTATTTATCTTGTAGATTCGGGCGGTGCAAATCTGCCAGAGCAAGACGATGTATTTCCAGATAAGCTGCATTTTGGTCGTATTTTTTACAATCAAGCCCGCATGTCAGGTAAAAGTATCCCACAAATTGCCGTGGTAATGGGATTATGTACCGCAGGTGGTGCGTACGTACCTGCAATGGCCGATGAAAGCATTATTGTAAAAGATCAAGGCACTATATTTTTAGCAGGCCCGCCGCTTGTAAAAGCAGCAACTGGCGAAGAAGTAACTGCCGAAGAACTTGGCGGCGCCGATGTGCACTGTAAAGTGTCGGGTGTTGCCGATCACTACGCTGAAAATGACACCCATGCGCTTTCTATTGCGCGCCAATGTATTGAGCGTATTAATTACACACGTCCGACCGCGCCGTTACTTAAACAAGAGTTAGATGATGTAAAACCACCACGTTACGATATTAACGAGCTTTACGGCATTGTGGGCACCGACCTTAAAAAGCCGTTTGATGTACGCGAAGTCATAGCGCGCACAGTAGACGACTCATCATTTGATGAATTTAAACGCTACTTTGGTGAAACGCTCGTCACCGGTTTTGCCAGTATTTATGGCAACCCGGTTGGCATAGTGGCTAATAACGGTATTTTATTTAGTGAGTCGGCGCAAAAAGGGGCGCACTTTATTCAGCTGTGTGCTCAGCGCAATATTCCTTTAGTGTTTTTACAAAATATTACCGGCTTTATGGTAGGTAAAAAATACGAAGCCGAAGGTATTGCTAAGCACGGCGCTAAAATGGTGATGGCGGTTTCGTGTGCTGATGTGCCTAAATTTACAGTACTTATTGGCGGCTCTTACGGCGCAGGTAATTACGGTATGTGTGGTCGTGCATTTGAACCAACCATGATGTGGATGTGGCCAAATGCCCGTATTTCGGTAATGGGCGGCGAACAAGCTGCGGGTGTAATGGCACAAGTCAAACAAGATGGTTTAGCACGCAAAGGTCAAAGCATGAGCGAGCAAGAAATCACTGACTTTAAAAAGCCAATAATTGATCAGTACGAAGAGCAAGGTCATCCGTATTACGCAAGTGCACGCTTGTGGGATGACGGCATTATAGACCCTGCCGACACGCGTAATGTATTAGGGCTTGCGTTGACGGCTGCGAATAACGCACCACAACGTGATTCAAAATTTGGCGTATTTAGAATGTAATCGGAGCGCAAAATGTCAGTAACACTACAAATAACAAAATCTAATGTGGCTGTACTTGTGTTAAGCCGCCCAGAAAAAAGAAACGCATTTAATAGCGAAGTAATACACGAGCTTATTCAATGCATTGAACATGCAAATACGCTTGATATTCGTGCTTTGGTTTTAAAAACCGAAGGTAAGCATTTTTCAGCCGGTGCCGATTTAGCTTGGATGAAATCAATGGCAGATAACAACTACGCCGATAACCTAGCTGATTCAATGCAATTAGCTAAATTAATGCAGGTATTGGCAAGCTCGCCACACCCTACAATTTGCGCTGTACAAGGCGCTGCTTTTGGTGGTGCTCTGGGCTTAATTGCTTGTTGCGACATAGCCCTTAGTAAAGACGATGCACAATTTTGCTTAAGCGAAGTAAAGTTGGGTCTTATTCCGGCTGTTATTAGTCCATACGTAATTAAAGCCATTGGTGAGCGCGCTGCTCGCAGATACTTTTTAACGGCTGAGGTGTTTGATGCCCATACTGCTAAACAATTGGGTTTAATTCATCAAGTAACCGGTAATTTAGAGTGCGCGCTCGATAACATGCTGCAAACACTGATTGATAACGGACCTATTGCAGTAAAGGCGGCAAAAGCATTAATTAACGATGTAGCAAATAAGCCAATTACCGATGAACTCATTGAGCTTACCGCAGAGCGTATTGCAAAAATTCGCGTATCTGAAGAAGGTCAAGAAGGGCTAACTGCTTTTTTTGATAAACGCCCACCCGCTTGGCAACTGTAGGATTAATTATGAACACACAACGATTACAAAAAATACTGATTGCCAATCGTGGAGAAATTGCGTGCCGAGTAATGCGCAGTGCAAAACAAATGGGCTTAATTACGGTCGCCGTTTATTCTGATGCAGACAAACATGCCCAGCACGTAAAAATGGCTGACGAGGCTTACCATATTGGTGCTGCACCAAGTAAAGATTCGTATTTAGTGGCAGACAAAATTTTACACGTTGCCAAAGATTGCGGCGCTGATTGCATTCACCCAGGATATGGTTTTTTATCTGAGAACAGCGAATTTGCTAAAGCCTGCGAAGCGAACAATATTGCTTTTGTAGGACCACCAGCAAGCAGCATTGAAGCAATGGGGTCTAAAACCCGCGCTAAAGAAATAATGGCTGCTGCTAACGTGCCGTTAGTACCTGGTTATTATGGCGATAAACAAGAGCCCGCTTTTTTACAAAGTGAAGCTGAAAAAATTGGCTACCCTGTACTAATTAAAGCGGCCTTTGGTGGCGGTGGTAAAGGCATGCGCGTAGTACAAAGCGCCAAGCAATTTATGAGCGCACTTGAGGGCGCACAACGAGAAGCGATTGCCGGTTTTGGTAACGACTTAGTGTTATTAGAGCGCTACGTAAACCAACCTCGCCATGTTGAAGTACAAGTATTTGCAGATAACCACGGTAACTGTGTTTATTTAGGCGACCGTGATTGCTCCCTGCAACGTCGTCATCAAAAAGTAATTGAAGAAGCCCCTGCTCCGGGTTTATCTGACGAGCTACGCAAAGAAATGGGCGAAGCGGCTGTACGTTGTGCGCTGGCTATAAATTATAGAGGCGCAGGTACGGTTGAGTTTTTACTGTGTGGCGATGAATTTTTCTTTATGGAAATGAATACACGCCTTCAAGTAGAACACCCTGTAACCGAAATGGTAACCGGTGTAGATTTAGTCAATTGGCAAATTAATATTGCGGGTGGGCAAACACTGCCACTGACTCAAAGTGATATTCAATTGCAAGGTCATAGCTTTGAAGCGCGTATATACGCAGAAGATCCAGCCAACGACTTTATCCCTTGCTCGGGCACTATAAAAGCGCTACATACACCACTTAACAGTGAATTTGTACGTATTGATACAGGCATTGCACAAGGCGACGAAATCAGCCCGTTTTACGATCCAATGATTGCAAAGCTTATTGTGCACGACGACAATCGCGAACAAGCTTTGAGGCGCTTACAACACGCCCTTGAGCAATTTCATTTAGCGGGTTTTAGCACTAACATTGGCTTTTTACATAATTTAGCAAGCCACCCTACGTTTAAACAAGGTGCGCCAAGTACACACTTTATTGCAGAGCAAGGCGACTCGTTAATTGCGGTTGATAAATCGTTATTACAAGCAAGTCAGCTTATTGGTGCTTTTGCGTATTTAGAATCATTATCTAACACCAAAAATGCGCAAAACAGTGCAAGCCCGTGGCAACAACTAAGCGGTTTTACACTCAATGCACCGCAAGCAATTAAAGTCCCTTTTGCCGATTTACAGCTAAGTGCTATAAAAACGGCAGCGGGCTATAGTATTACGCATAACGAGCACGTATTTAACCTACAAGGCACATTAAATAATGGTCTGTGTAGTGTATTTATTAATGGCGAAAAACACAGCGCACACGTAACTACGGTAGGTAATAATACGGTAGGTAATAGTGTAACGGTGATGAATAAAGCACTGCAAACTAAGCTTGAACTAGTTGATAAACATTGTATTAGTTCGCACGAAAGTGAAGCTCTACCGCTTGCCGCCCCACTCAATGGCACGGTAGTTAAGCACTTAATCGACATTGGTAGCACAATTACCAAAGGTGATGCGGTTGTTATTATTGAAGCCATGAAAATGGAATACACGCTTAACGCACCACATGACGGCATTTTAAAAAGCTACTGTTTTGGTGAAGGCGAACTGGTAACGCATGGAGCCTTACTTGCTATCGTAGAAGATACGACTGAGGAAGGTGCATAATGAGTGCCTTTGCAAATAAAGTTCGTATTGTTGAAGTTGGTGCGCGAGACGGTCTACAAAACGAAAAAACAGTAAGCACAGCCGATAAAGTAGCGCTTATTAACGCCCTAAGTGCTGCAGGTTTGAAAGATATTGAAGCTGGCGCGTTTGTCTCCCCTAAGTGGGTGCCACAAATGGCAGACTCAGCGGATGTAATATCAGCGCTAGATTTACCCGATGTAAATTTAAGCGCCCTTACCCCTAACTTAAAAGGCGCACATGCAGCGCATGCTGTCGGCATTAAAGAGTTTGCTATATTTACCGCTGCGAGTGAGTCGTTTTGTCAAAAAAATATAAACTGCTCAATTGATGAAAGTATTGAACGCTTTAGTGAAGTAATGGCGTTTGCTAAAGCTAATAATATTCGTGTACGTGGTTATGTAAGCTGTGTGCTAGGTTGCCCCTATGAGGGTGAGAACGACCCGCAAGCAGTATTAAGTGTATCGCAAAAGCTATTAGATTTAGGCTGTTACGAAGTAAGCCTTGGCGATACCATAGGTGTTGGCACAGCTAAAAAAGTAACGCAATTAATCGAGTTACTTTTAACGCACATTGATAAAACTAAGTTGGCTGTGCATTTTCATGATACATACGGCCAAGCGCTCACAAATATTTACGCAGCTTTAAGTCTAGGTATAGCAACGGTTGACGCGGCAGTTGCAGGCCTTGGTGGCTGTCCTTATGCTAAGGGGGCGTCAGGAAATGTTGCCACCGAAGATGTGGTTTACTTACTGCAAGGGCTTGGCATTGAGCATGGAATTGATTTACAAAGGTTAAGTGACGCTGGCTGGGAAATAACCAAAGTACTTGGTAAGCAACCTGTGAGCAAAGTATCTGTGGCACTACACACTAAATAACCTAAGCTCTGGATAATAAATCTATCTCGAGCAGCTATTTTCAGCACTAACTGCGTTGAATTTACTTGCAATAGGCCAGCTATTGACGCGTAAATTCGCCTTGTTTTCACTGAAAATCTCTGGCTAGAGAAAATAAATTTAAATATCACCCTGATTCATATGTTAGTAAATCTATTAACCAGAGTTCAGGTTAAATAGCTATCTCATAAAATGATGATTCAAGATAGTTAACAACAAATAGCACACAATGAGGAGAGACTCATGGCCGGTTTTGATAAGGTAGTTTCTAGTTACGAAGCTGCAATGGAAGGATTAAAAGACGGCGATACCATTATTGCCGGTGGTTTTGGTTTATGTGGTATTCCTGAGGGCTTAATTAAACAAATTAAGCAGATGCAAACAAAAGACTTAACCGTAGTATCTAATAACTGTGGTGTTGATGACTTTGGTTTAGGTATTTTATTACAGGACAAGCAAATTAAAAAAGTAGTTGCCTCATACGTTGGCGAAAACGCCCTATTCGAGCAGCAGTTATTAAGTGGCGAAATTGACGTTGAGCTTACGCCTCAAGGCACACTTGCTGAAAAAATGCGCGCTGGTGGCGCGGGTATACCCGCGTTTTACACTGCAACCGGTTACGGCACTCCAGTAGCTGAGGGTAAAGATGTAAAAGAGTTTAATGGTCGCCCGTATATTTTAGAAGAATCGATAACGGGTGAATTTGCCATTGTTAAAGCGTGGAAAGCCGATCGTTATGGCAATTTAGTGTTTAGACACACCGCCATGAACTTTAACCCAATGGCTGCAACGGCGGGTAAAATTACTGTTGCCGAAGTAGAAGAAATAGTAGAGCCGGGTGAGCTTGAGCCAAGCCAAATTCATACCCCTGGTATTTTTGTAAATCGCGTTATTAAAGGCAACTTTGAAAAACGCATTGAACGTGTAACTACACGAGATTAAGCGGGAGCATAATTATGGCATTATCACGTGAACAAGTTGCAATGCGCGTTGCACAAGAACTACAAGATGGTTACTACGTAAATTTGGGCATAGGAATTCCGACACTCGTCGCAAACTATGTACCAGATGATATTGAAGTTATGTTACAGTCCGAAAATGGCCTTTTAGGCATGGGTCCGTACCCGACTAAAGCAGAGCTAGACGCCGATATGATAAACGCGGGTAAAGAAACCGTGACAGCAGCCAAAGGTGCAGCCATATTTAATAGTGCAGATAGTTTTGCCATGATACGGGGTGGTCATGTAGACTTAACGGTTCTGGGTGCATTTGAAGTTGACCAGAACGGCAACATCGCATCGTGGATGATCCCTAAAAAGCTGATTAAAGGCATGGGTGGCGCGATGGATTTAGTCGCTGGCGCGAAAAACATTATTGTTACTATGACCCATGCAAGTAAGCATGGTGACTCGAAACTATTAGAGGCCTGCTCTTTACCGCTGACTGGCGTAAATTGCGTTAAAAAAATAGTAACAGATTTAGCCGTACTTGAAGTTAAAGACGGCGCATTTCATTTACTCGAACGTGCTCCGGGCGTATCGGTTGATGAAATCATTAGTAAAACAGCAGGTAAATTACTTGTTGATGGTGAAGTACCAGAAATGGTTTTTTAGTAACTTTTAATAAGTTAACTTAAATAACGCTTTACCCTGTACCGACCTCATTCCCAGTGCCAATGGCGCTGAGTTACCCAAAATCCCTCGCAAGAGGGATTTTTTTTACCCTTTCCTAGTATATTTAACCTGAACTCTGGTTAAGAGATTACTAACGTATTGAATCATGGTGATATTTAAATTTATTTTCTCTAGCCAGAGATTTTCAGTGAAAACAAGGCGAATTTACGCGTCAATAGCGGGCCTATTGCAAGTAAATTCAACGCAGTTAGCGCTGAAAATAGCCGCTCGAGATAGGTTTATTATCCAGAGTTCAGGTTATTTAGGCTAATTCATCCTACTGTAGTAAATTTTTATCTATAATAGTTGCATAAATAGGTAATCAACTAGTTAGAGCATTTGCACTAATTTATTGCTATGATGCACCAAAATTGTGAGGAACCTTAATTTAAAATCATAATTCATTGATATTATTGCAATTACTAACTGGTTCGATTTTTGCCTGCATTAGGCTACACCAATAATTAAATACTGGAAAACATGCAAACTCCTATTCGAGGCCTTCGCTCTTTTTGCTTTGCGGCAAAAAGTTTAAGCTTCAAGCACGCAGCCAATGAGCTGTATTTAACGCCGTCTGCGGTAAGCCATCAAATCAAACAGCTTGAAGAGCAGCTTGGTATTGAGCTTTTTGTGCGTAAAACGCGTTCAATTAGCTTAACCACGGCTGGTAAAAACTTTTTTGATGCAGTGTCTCCTATTATTACTATGTTAGAGAGCACCATTAATGAATTTAGCCAGATGCAACAAAATACAAATTTAACAATTACTCTGCCAGAATTTTTTGCAAGCGAGCTACTCATGCCTAAATTAAGTGAGTGGACATCAGAGCATCCTAATATTAATTTACAAATGGATACGCTTAAAACACGCAAAGAGCTAACACGCCATAGTGATTTATCCATTGTTTTGTCCTCTAGTAAACCCACCGAAGGGTTAGCAACTGAGCTGTTTAATCTAGAATACATTCCTGCATGCAATAAGAAACTGCTCGATCAATGGAAAAATGATCATCGTCAAGCGCTTAACCAAGTACCGTTAATTTTACACAAAGCGCGTCCTTGGGCATGGCATCAATGGGCTGAAAAAGCGGGGATTGATGACTTTTCACCTACGCAAATTATTCAAATAGACAGTATGTTTGGTGTAGCGCGTGCGGCGCAACAAGGTATGGGGATTGCGCTTATTCCACTGCCAATTAGTCAAAGCTGGTTAGATGAGCAATGGCTGTATAAATTATTTGAACAGCCATTAACAACAAAAGATAAGTATTATTTAGTACAGCATGAATCGAATATGCCAAACCACCCTCTCGATTTATTTGCAAAGTGGGTTGTGAATACCTTTAGAAAAGTACAAGAATGATTTTGAGAGAGTAAAATCTTGCTGATAACAAGACAGAAATTGAGTTCTTTTATATCAGAATTTTTAATGCCGTGAGCGTCAGGTTTAATCCCTCAACTCATTAAGTATTATTGCTATAAACACCTTAAAAAATAAATTATATAAAAAGCCTGATTTAAAATCAGGCTTAATTAACTGCTTAGTCTTTATCTCGCGGTACAAAGTCAAGCACCGTTGCATTAATACAATAGCGATCGCGTCCTCTTGGTCCTTCACCTGGGAATAAGTGGCCTAAGTGTATACCAGTGCTTTTTGAACGAAGCTCAATCCGTGTCATCCCCCAACTGCTGTCGTCATGTTGGGTAACATTGCTTTTTACAGGGTGAGTAAACGACAACCAACCAGTGCCTGAATTAAACCTATCTCTCGTATCAAAAAGTGGCTCACCACTTAATTTGTCTACAAAAATACCATCAGGTGTATTTTTAAACTCTTTGTACTCTTTACAATATGCTCTGTCTGTTCGCGCATCAAACGCGACCTTGTAAGCATCACTGTTACCTAATTTGAACGCCCCCAGTGCTTTATAAAACTCTTCAGGTGTTGCATAACCTTGACGACCATATACTTCAACGCCATTTTCTAAAAACAAAATAGTCGGTGTTGCCCACGTGGCTGACTTAATAGTTAAATTGTCAAGTTGATCAGCATGGCGGAATGTCATTGGGATAGACCCTTTATAATCATTTGCGACTGCTTTTTTGAATTTTTCACAGTATGGGCAGTATTCACGTGAATCTAAGACTACGATTTGCTTTCCTGCTAATAAAGCAGTGTTATCTACTTTTTCTACGGGTGTTTTATTAAAAACAACACCCGTAGAATGATCCGGGCAATAGCCGTTTGGATTTTTTTCTAAATAATTTTGATGGTATTCTTCTGCCGATTCAAAACTTTGGAGCGGCTTAATAACCGTTTCAACGTTGCCGTAGCTCGCATCAGTTAAAAGCTGCTGATATTGCGATTTAACTTGCTCCGCCACTTTAGCTTGCGCATCGGTAGTCGTTAATACGATTGAACGATATTGCGTACCAATGTCGTTACCTTGACGATTCTTTTGTGTTGGATCGTGGCTTTCAAAATAGTTTTTTAATAAATCTTCTGCCGAAATTATATTGCTGTTATACATAACTTGCACAACTTCAGCGTAATTATTTTCGTCAAAGCGACGAGACTGATCAGTAATATTTCTGTATGTTGCTTTAAAACCATTACCGTCTGCATAACCCGATTCAGCATCAATAACACCATTTAGCGCTTCGTAGCGTTTTTCTGCCCCCCAAAAGCAACCCGCTCCAAGCACAATGGTTTCTACATGCATAGTGGCTTCTACATCGCTGTGTTTTACTTTTTCCATTGATAAAGCAAAGCTGCCTGCGCTAAATATAATAGCTGCGCCTGATAAATATAATAAATGCTGGTGTTTCATAAGTTACCTCTGTACATGTGCGTACTCATTAAGACCTCCTTATCTTAATTTTCATTTCATCCTGATTACTTATTTAGTACGAAGCGTATTAAATTTTGGTCCTCAATAAGTTAAATTCGATTAATTGAATATAAAACGACTCTTAAAGTAAGTTGGGTAATAAACATAACCACTTAGTCGCAATGGTGCAAATAAATTAATAAAACTGTGTTACGTTTAAATTATGTTGTACAAATAGGTTTATTTAATGAAGCCAACTCCTCATATTTATGCATTAACAAACAGTAGTTTACTGTTTGATGCATCGCATTTAGACGCTACAGATAGACTCTCTATTCAAAGGAAAATTTGGGCTTTAGCCAGCCACTGTAAAAGCACTGATGAATTTAGCGATTTGGTGCCAGCCATGAACTCGCTTACTCTCTATTTAAAATCAGATAAACACGTAAACAAGTGGTTACAAGTGCTACCTTCGCTGTGGAATGATATTAAAACGAGTACTTTTAAGGGGCAGCATCACTTAATCGAAACGACCTACAAGGGTGAGGATATTGATTACATGGCTCGTTACCATAATTTAAGCGCTGATGAGGTTATTAATATTCATAGTAACACCAAGTACTACGTTTTATTTTTAGGCTTTCAGCCCGGTTTTGCTTACCTACATGGTTTAGAAGAGCAATTACATACACCAAGGCGTGATGAGCCACGTACTAGGGTTCCTAAAGGAGCTGTTGCAATAGGGGCTGCACAAACCGGAATTTACCCCGCAGATACCCCAGGTGGTTGGCACATAATAGGCCATACAGATACAGCCTTGTTTGATTCGACCTCTGAGCAACCTTGTTTAATTCAACCAGGCGATACGCTTGAATTTGTTCCGCTCGTTAATAAAGGAGCAACTCATGATTAAAGTACTCAAAAGTGGTGTATTACTTACAATTCAAGATTTTGGCCGTGAAGGCTACCGCCATTTAGGGGTAAGTAAAGCGGGCAGCTTAGACCCCTTTGCACAAATCATTGCTAATAGGTTACTTAACAATAACGACAATGATGCCGTTTTAGAAATAACCGTTGGTTTGTGCGAGCTTGAATTTAGCTGCGACACAGTAATTGCGCTTCATGGTTCCGATTTGCAAGCAACCCTTGACGGACAAGCAATTTACCCTGGTTGGACATTCGCAGTAAAAAACAAACAAGTACTGAGCTTTGCTACTGGTAGAGCCGGCTTAAGAGCTTATTTAGCAGTGAAAGGCGGTATACAAAATACTGAGGTTATGGGCTCTAAATCCACAGATTTAAACGCGTGTTTTGGTGGTATTGAAGGTAGAGCTCTCACCACTGGTGATGAAATACCTATTACTCCTTATTATGGAGAGTTTATAAAGGTAGGCGCAATGGCTCCCGCCCAGCGCAAGCTTATACGACTGCACCCAAGTCCTCATGCTAATTTATTAGGTGAGCCTTTACTTAGCAACTTTGTATCTATCGCATTTAAAGTCAGTAGTAACAGTAACCGAATGGGCGTAAGGCTTGAGCATAAAAGTAGTTTGGGGCATTCGCACTCTTTGCCATCACTCGGGGTAAGCCCTGGGAGCATTCAACTACCACCAAATGGTGAGCCTATTGTGCTACTTAACGATGGCCAAACCACTGGGGGCTATCCTCTTTTAGGGACTGTTATTGAAGCCGACTTACATCAATTTGCACAATTTAGACCTTTAGACACGGTTGAGTTTAAATATGTAACGTTTGAAGAAGCTGCAAAGGCAAAACAGAAACTTGACGGGCATCTACATCAATTGAGCCTTGCACTTAAAAGTAACCTATAAAAATATTCTAAAAATAAATAGGAAAACTATGTTCGATTTAAATTATTGGCCGCTTATTGGTATTCCTGTTGTAGTAATCGGTTTTGCACTGCGCTTTAATCCGTTACTAGTGGTTACCTTTGCAGGACTTGCGACCGGCTGGGCAGTCAATCTTGATTTTATAAGTTTGCTGCAAACCTTTGGCGAAAAATTTATGAACTCGCGCCAATTAGCGAGCTTCATTTTAATTTTACCTATTATTGCACTACTTGAACGTTATGGATTACAACAACGTGCGCGCGACTGGATTTCACAAATTAAAACAGCCACCAGCGCACGTATACTTGCTCTTTATTTTATTGTTAGAGAATGCTCGGCTGCACTTGGTTTGCTCTCACTCGGCGGGCAAGCACAAACAGTTCGCCCTTTACTTGCACCTATGGCATTAGGGGCGGCTACAAATAAATATGGCGAATTGCCTAAACCCGTAAAAGATATGATCAGCGCCCATGCGGCGGCGGTTGATAACATTGCGGTATTTTTTGGTGAAGACATATTTATAGCCTTTGGTGCTGTTTTACTTATGGATGCATTTTTAAAAGAAAACGGCATAACGGGTATTGAGCCGCTACATATTGGTTTGTGGGCAATCCCTACTGCGCTGTGCGCCTTAGTTATTCACTTATTTAGACTAGCTCGACTCGAAAGTAAAATTGCAAAAGCGGTTCAAAAGTACAATGCACCGGAGCCCATACTATGAGTAAAGTAATTGATGCCGATGTATCGCACTCAAGCACAGCACTTGTGACCATTGAAAACATATACCTGCTTATTGGCATCATGGTGATGTTTTTAGTAGTACGTACCCTGCAAGACAAAAACCACCCAAAAAGACTGACAACTGCCCTATTTTGGTTTTTGTTTGGCAGTAGTTTTTTATTTGGTGATTTTGCTATTGCCACTCTTGGTGCACAAACAACGTACCTAATGGTAGGTATTAGCGTATTACTCATCGCTTTATTAGCCGGTTTAAATTTAGTTTCCATGGGGAACTACTCTATTCCCAGTGAGCAGGAACAAAACCAAAGCGCTAAAAATCTAGGCAATAAGTTATTTATTCCCGCTTTAATGATCCCAATTGTTACCGTAGTCTTTACTGTACTATTTGATAATGTGGCTATAAATAATGTTTACTTACTTGATCAACGCCACTTAACACTTGCATCTTTAACCATTGCTTGTCTTTTTGCATTGCTTGTTGGCTGGAAAATAACCGGTGGTAGTCCTGTTCAAGCCGTAAGCGAATCACGTCGTTTGGTTGATTCTATTGGGTGGGCAGCCATTTTACCGCAAATGCTAGCCATGCTTGGTGGGGTATTCATTGTGGCGCAAACAGGCGACTCTATTAAAGAACTAGTTACTTTATTTATAGCTCCTGACAACCGTTTTATGCTGGTTGTTTTGTATTGTGTCGGTATGGCATTTTTTACCATGATTATGGGTAACGCGTTTGCTGCATTTCCGGTGATGACTGCAGGTATTGCGATGCCATTTTTAATTGAAGGTCATGGCGCAAACCCTGCACCTTTAGTTGCGTTAGGTATGTATAGCGGCTATTGCGGTACGTTAATGACGCCTATGGCAGCCAATTTTAATATTATTCCTGCCGCTCTTTTAGATTTAAAAGATAAGTACCATGTAATAAAGGTGCAAATTCCGACGGCAGTTACCTTACTCGCCGTTAATATTATTTTAATGTATAGCTTGGTGTTTAATGACTAAATCAACTTCTTCAATGGCGTGTGTATTAATAACCGGCTTTGCCCCTTTTGGTGGTGAAGCTATAAACCCTTCTTGGCAAGCAGTACAAAAACTTGATGAAACTATCATCATGAAACACAAAATATGCACGCTAGAACTTGCCTGTGAATTTAATACATCTATCAGCCAGCTTATAAACGCCATTGAATCGCACAATCCGGCGATTGTTTTGTGCATAGGTCAAGCTGGTGGGCGCAGCGAAATATCTCTTGAGCGAATAGCAATAAACGTTGACGATGCACGCATTAAAGACAATGCAGGTAATCAACCTGTCGATACACCAATAGAAAAAAATGGCCCTGATGCCTATTTTACAAACCTACCAATAAAGCGCATGTTACACGCATTGCACAACAGCAATATACCAGCTGCCATTTCGAATACGGCAGGCACGTATGTGTGTAATCACGTTATGTATGGTCTTATGCATTACATAAATGATCACTGCGCTGTAATGAAAGGCGGCTTTGTGCATATTCCTTATTTACCCAGCCAAGCAGTGCACCACAGTGGTGCGCCCAGTATGAATGAAGAAACCGTTATAGATGCGCTGAAAGTCATAGTAGCTCAAGCTTTGAACAATGAAAGTGATATTAAAGTAGCCGCTGGCACCACCCACTAGTCATTATGGTGCAGCTAATTCTAACTTGGTGCATAAATTATTCTTAATTAATTGTAAAAGCTATGTGACTTGAGTAAATATTTCTGATAAAACAAAGGTTCGCAGTGCAGCAAATTGGCTGTACTACACACATAATAGGAATGAGGAGTTACTATGTGTTCAATTTTTGGGGTATTAGATATTAAATCTGATCCCACTCAGTTGCGTACTCAAGCAATTGAAATGTCAAAACTGCTTAGACACCGAGGCCCAGATTGGTCTGGTGTATATGCATCTGAAAAAGCTATTTTAGTGCATGAGCGTTTAGCTATTGTTGGAGTATCAAGCGGTGCACAGCCTTTATACAATCCAGAAAAAACACATATTTTAGCCGTTAATGGCGAGATTTATAATCATAAAGAACTTGCAGCAGAGCTAGATGTTGATTTTACTTTTCAAACTCAATCAGACTGTGAAGTTATTTTAGCGCTGTACAAACAAAAAGGGCCTGACTTTTTAGATGACCTAAATGGCATTTTTGCATTTTGTTTATACGACGAAGAAAATGACGCTTACTTAATTGGCCGTGATCATATTGGTATTATCCCGCTTTACACCGGTCACGACGAGCACGGTAACTTTTACGTTGCTTCTGAGCTAAAAGCACTTTCTCCAATTTGTAAGCATATTGAAGAATTTCCACCAGGGCATTACCTGTACAGCAAAGATGGTAAAGTGACGCCTTATTACAAGCGTGATTGGGAAACGTTTGATGCAGTTAAAGATAACAGCGCACAAGCCCAAGACGTTAAAGATGCATTAGAAGCGGCCGTTAAACGCCAGCTAATGTGTGACGTGCCTTACGGTGTATTACTTTCTGGTGGTTTAGACTCATCAGTTATCTCTGCTATTACTCAGCGCTTTGCTGCCAAACGTATTGAAGATAATGATGAAAGCGATGCATGGTGGCCTAAACTTCATTCTTTTTCAGTGGGCCTTAAAGGCTCACCTGATTTAGCCGCTGCACAAAAAGTAGCTGACATGATTGGGACTATTCACCACCCTATCATTTTTACTATTCAAGAAGGTATTGATGCACTGCGTGAAGTGATTTACCACATTGAAACGTACGATGTAACAACGATTCGTGCCTCTACACCTATGTATTTAATGGCTCGCCAAATTAAAGCGATGGGCATTAAAATGGTGTTGTCGGGCGAAGGTGCTGATGAGCTATTTGGTGGCTACTTATACTTCCATAAAGCCCCTAACGCACAAGAGTTTCATGAAGAGCTAAACCGTAAAGTATCAAAACTGCATATGTTTGACTGCTTACGTGCTAATAAATCAATGGCGGCATGGGGCGTAGAAGCACGTGTACCGTTTCTTGATAAAGAATTTGTTGATGTTGCTATGCGTATCAACCCTGAAGCTAAAATGTGTAAAGATGGCAAAATTGAAAAACACATTTTACGTGAAGGCTTTGAAGGCTACTTACCCGATGAAGTGCTATGGCGTCAAAAAGAGCAGTTTTCAGACGGTGTTGGCTACAGCTGGATTGATACGTTAAAAGAGTTTGTAAATGAGCAAGTGAGCGATCAAGAGCTTGCAAATGCAAAATTTAAATACCCTATTAATACGCCAGATTCAAAAGAAGCGTACTATTACCGTACTATTTTTGAATCGCATTTCCCAGGTGATGCATCCGCTAAATGTGTACCGCATGGTAAGTCGGTAGCGTGTTCGACTCCTGAAGCACTGGCATGGGACGCATCGTTTCAAAACAATGCCGATCCATCAGGTCGTGCTGCGGGTGTTCATAACGACGCATATGCAAGCAAAGGTTAATACTCTTTGCTTAGCGAAGCGAAAGCCTAAATGGCTTACGCTTCGCTTTATAGAGTTCACTTCCACCGAATCTATTTTTTATAGCTCTGCAAATAACTTAAAAGGCTCAAGCGCTTTAATTGTTATTTATAAAAACGGGTTAACGTCAAAAACAATGCAATATATTGCATCACAATCAATTCACCCTGCTACCGTATTTTTAAATCACAATGAGATAACTAAACTGCATTGTAAAATTCGCTGGTTTAACCAAACAAATGAAATTAAACGCTGCGGACATGGTACTTTAGCAGCCGCTAATTTTTTGATAGATCATTTTGGTTATTGCCCTGACGTATTTACTTCAATGAGTCATGAGCGTTTTACTATAAGAGTAAAAAAACAACGCGCTCAGCTGTTACTAAAAAGCATAGAGCCTAAAAAAAGCGAATTTGCTGAAAGTGAGTTAAAAAGTGTGTTTTCATCAGCAATAAAAGTAGCCTACAGTACCGATGATAAAAACGGTTATACCGTCGTGCTATTTAATGAAGAATTTAATGAAGAATTTAATAAAGAATTTGAAAAAGACGATTTAAAAAGCTTACACGTTGATTTTAAAGCTTTGAGTAAACTCCACAAAAATGCAGTAATTGCCCTTAGTATAAAAAATAAAGACAAGAAAAATGCCATAGCACATTTTAGATACTTTGCACCTCAGTTTGGTGTAAATGAAGACTGTGCTACAGGCTCTGCGGTATCTGTTATTGCCCCCCTGCTATTTAGACTACATGGTTTAAATAAAGCTAAGCTTATACAGCAATCAAATAATGGCGCATTGCTAAACTATGAGTTTAACAATGCCCAAGTTGTCATTTACTAGGGCGTGTTGATCTTTGCGAATTGAAATTTGTTCAATCTAGGGGCGATTAAATCGCGGCGCGAGGTTTGTAACCTAGTGGGCTAAGTAAAAATCGAGCAACAAAGAGTTTATCGCCCCTAGGCAGAACCCAAAGGGCAGCACATGTTTGGCATTTATGCTGCGTTATCGCCTATTTATGTGGAATAACCACACTTCATAGGCTCTGCCTTGCCTAAAAACCAAACATATTGCTGCAAATTCAACTATCAAAGATCAACACGCCCTAAACTTAAGTAACCTTTAAAGCGGTCTTAATAAGCACAAGGCAAAATAGTTACTATCGTCTTGCCATGTTTGCTCTAACGTTAAATTAGCTTGCGCTGCAAGCTGCTTAAACGATTCAAGCGTGTACTTGTGAGAGTTTTCTGTATGAATACTTTCATCTTCTATAAAGTCTATTTGCTGATCATTTATAATCACGCTTTGATTACAGTTACTTACTAAGTGCATTTCAATACGGCTATCTTGCTCGTTAAAGCGCGACTCGTGGCTAAAGTTATCTAAATTAAATGTGCCATTTAGCTCGTTATTAATACGTTGTAGTAAATTTTTATTAAATGCGGCGGTGACTCCCACTTTATCGTTATATGCATCCAGTAACACTTGGCGCTCTTTTACTAAATCAACCCCAATTAGTACATAACCGTTTACACCGCATAAGCGATGGAAATTATTCATAATTTCTATCGCTTTAACTGGCGCAAAGTTACCAAGAGTAGAGCCCGGAAAATAAACCAAATTAGTTTGACTATCTAAAGCGGTGTCTTTGGTTAGCTGCTTAACCATTTGGCTATGTGTAAAGTCTCCTAGCAAAGGTGAAATTATTAGCTCTGGAAATAACGGTGATAAATGCGCAAGTGAATAACTGAGCATCTCTTCAGAAATTTCAAACGGTACAAAGGTTTTTACGTTTGCCATATGCGCTAATAAATAGGCAACCTTTTTACCCGAGCCGCAGCCTGGCTCGATAATAGAAAGGTTTTCAGGTAACAGATCAGCAATTGCTTGCGAGTGTTGCTCTAAAATAGACAGCTCGGTACGTGTTACGTAATACTCTTGCAAGGTTGTTATTTGCTCGAATAATGCAGCGCCTTTATCATCGTAAAAATATTTACACGGAAGCGTTTTTTGCTGTTGAGTTAACCCGTTTATCACGTCGTTTAAAAACTCAGTGTCGGTGATGTTACTTTGCTTTATTGCTGTTATTTGATTCATACTTTATCCCTCGCCAGTCTTATCCCGCTGCACATCCACGCTTGATGCGGGTAATAAAAATTACGGTATGTTGTGCGCAAATGGTTTTTAGGGGTAAACACACACCCGCCACGTAATATCATTTGATTGCTCATAAATTTGCCATTATATTCCCCTGCAACGCCTTCTATAGGCTTAAAACCTGGGTACGGTAAATATGCGCTGTTCGTCCATTGCCAGCATGCATCTGTTAACTGAGTTATTTTTTCATCGCCTTCGCACTGTCCGGGCATTAGCTGGTTTTGGGAGGGCTTAATAACGTTATGTGCTTTGGCAACGTATTCCCACTCAAATTCTGTGGGTAATCGCGCATCGACAAAATTAGCATAGGCACTGGCTTCAAAATAGCTGACATGACAAACGGGGGCATTAAAATTGAGTGGTTGTAAGCCGTAATGGGTAAACTCAAACCACTTGCCATCAATATAATGCCAATAAAGAGGCTTGCTTAAACCTTGATTTTTACTATGCGCCCAACCATCACTTAGCCAATATTGTGGATTGTTATAACCGCCCGCATTGATAAATGCTAAATACTCACCATTAGTAACCAATCGATTAGCAAAACGAAATGAATGTATTAGTACCTGATGTTTCGGTTGTTCGTTATCATAAGCAAACTGTGTTTGATCGCTAGTGCCTATATTGACTATAGCTTGGTCAAAATCAATAAAGTTAGCAGGCTTTATCAGATTGTTATTGTTAGAAATAGGGATATCAATGGCTTTATATTTAGGAAACATCGGGTTAACCGAAAAGTTGTATTTAATATCCATAAGCATAAGCTCTTGATGCTGTTGCTCATGGTTGAGTCCTAGTGTGATTATTTGCTCAATAACATCGTCGTTATGAGTACTTAATAATTGCAGTACTGCTTTATCAACATACGCTCTGTATGTAAGTACATCTTTTAGGCTTGGTCGTGACAAACTCCCTCTGTTGCTTCGCTTAAATTGCGCACCGATGCCATTGTAATAAGAATTAAATAGCACTTTAAATTGCGGATCAAACACCTGATAATTTTTACAATGAATGCTTAATAAGAATGTTTCAAAAAACCAAGTGGTGTGCGCTAAATGCCATTTACATGGACTTACATCAGGCATGGCTTGTAATTGGCAATCTTCGACGCTTAATTGTGCAGTAATAGCTAAGCTGTAGCGTCGAACAGATTGATAACATTCAGCGAGTGCATCGCCGCCTTTATGATTTGTTTCAGGCTTGTTCATAATAACTTAGTCCTTTACCCATGCTCGTTATAAAATATAGCTTACTGTAGTGTTAAATCATATTTATGTTACAACTTAATAAACATCAGTTTTCATTACGTGATCGACATTATTTATACGCCTTAAGTATAAATTTTTACTTTAATAGCAAACTAATTTTTAACGCTACCTGAATGTTGGTTTTTAATACAAAAGTTAAAATAAATTGCTCGTATAGCCATAATATCAGCGTTTTAACTACAAAATCATTTACATTTAATATTTAACTCATACACTAGTGATTGTAAAATCACTCTTCAAATTAGTTAGTCTTCAAATAAATTACAGTATTTGTTTTACTTTGTATTTAAAGGCTAATGTAATTAGATATGACGCTGGTAACGCCAGTATATTAGGACAACTACAGAGGTATTGCATGAAGGAAAATCATGACAAATATAGTATTGACAATACGGACTACACCGTAGGTCAGGACAACGTACAAAAGTGGGGGTTTGATATACACAACCCTGTTTTTGGAACTAGTGCGGGCCTGATTGTCATCTTTTTAATCGCCATACTTGTTACCGACCCACTAACTGCAAAAACAGCGCTTGATAGTATCAAGACCGATATTATTAATAATTTTGATGCCCTTTTTATGTGGGCTGCCAACTTCTTTGTGCTCTTTTGTTTAGCACTTATTGTTTCTCCTTACGGAAATATTCGCCTTGGTGGTGATGATGCTAAACCTTCTCACTCTCGAATTTCATGGCTTGCTATGTTATTTGCTGCAGGTATGGGTATTGGCCTTATGTTTTGGGGCGTTGCTGAACCCGTTGCTTACTTTACTGGTTGGTACGAAACACCACTTAATGTGGCCGCAAATACACCTGAGGCTGCAAAATTAGCAATGGGCGCAACTATGTTCCATTGGGGACTTCACCCTTGGGCTATTTACGCTGTTGTTGGTTTATCTCTTGCCTTTTTTACCTATAACAAAGGGTTACCGCTTTCTATTCGTTCTATTTTTTATCCTATACTAGGCGACAGAGCTTGGGGTTGGCCTGGTCATATCATTGATATCCTAGCTGTACTTGCTACGTTATTTGGTCTTGCAACATCTTTAGGTTTAGGTGCTCAACAAGCCTCTGCTGGTATTAATCATGTATTTGGTACAGAAGGTGGTGTAGGGTCTCAAATTTTGGTTATTGCCGGTGTTACACTCCTAGCAATCGTTTCTGTAGTGCGTGGTATTGATGGTGGTGTGAAACTACTGAGTAATGTAAATATGCTCATCGCGTTTTCATTATTATTGTTTGTTTGTTTAGTTGGCTTTGCTGTAGCAATGGGCAACGTACCGACTACCGTGATGGGCTATGTAGAAAACATTATTCCATTGAGTAACCCACATGGCCGTGAAGACGAAACATGGATGCATGGTTGGACTGTGTTTTATTGGGCTTGGTGGATTTCCTGGTCTCCGTTTGTAGGTATGTTTATCGCGCGTGTATCTCGCGGTCGAACAATTCGTGAATTCTTAATTGCGGTATTACTTATCCCTACGCTAGTTACTGTTTTATGGATGTCTATTTATGGTGGTATTGCTATTGACCAAGTAGTTAACGGTATTGGTGCGCTAGGCACTAATGGTTTAACTGAAGTACCTTTAGCTATGTTCCAAATGCTTGATGAATTACCTCTATCTAATATCTTATCGTTTATTGCGATTGTATTAGTGTTAGTATTTTTTATTACCTCATCTGACTCAGGCTCATTAGTCATTGATTCAATTACAGCTGGCGGTAAAATTGATGCACCGGTGCCACAACGTATATTTTGGGCAACGGTAGAGGGCGCCATTGCAGCTGCACTACTGTGGATTGGTGGTACACAAGCAATTGAAGCACTCCAAGCAGGTGCTGTTTCTACTGGCTTGCCATTTACTATTGTGTTGTTGTTTATGTGTGTAAGCTTAATTTTAGGTTTACGAACTGAGCCACGCCCAATTAAATAATACTTCTAGTAAATAATACTTTGAATTAATAAGAAAACGCCGCAAATTTGCGGCGTTTTTATGTTTACCTATTTAAGGCTATACCAATTGCATTAAATTAGTGATCTATTATAGCGATAAGAAAATAGATCAATAACAAGGCTAAAATTATGATACATAGTTGTTCTATATAAATAATTTTTAACGTCGTTAGTGAGTTATTTAATACGCTAGAATGATCATGTTTTTAATAAAATTGGTATTATAGCCATAACTCTGAAATGGGCGTGTCTACACGATAATGGTGACTCAGTTGCGCTTGTAAAAGCTCAGCTGTAGCAAGTGCATCCGTTAGCGCATTATGATTGTGATAAGCCGGTAGAGAATAACGCTCACGACAATCTGTTAATCTGAGCGAGCCTAGCTTGGTATTAAACAAGCGACCTAATAACCCTTGCCTTGCTTTTAGTGCTCTTTTTTCTATTTCCATTGTATCTACCAGTGCAAATTCAATCCCTTCTTTAAGTCTGAGCAATAACGCATTATTTAAAAAGTGGCGCTCTATTGCAGCGTAATGCACCACGACAACTTTCCCACTCAGCGCTTCAAGTAAAGGCTCAATAATTCGATTAAAGTCAGGGGCGTCGTCGACCTCAGAGTGCGTTATTCCATGGATTAAGATCGACTCTTCATGCAGGTTACGCCTAGGTTGAACAACCCAGTGCCGGCTATGTTTACAATAGATACGCTTTAAATTAAACGGCACGAGCCCAACACTTACTATATCGTCGTTTTGGCTATTTAAACCTGTGGTTTCAAAGTCCATTGCTACAAAAGGTACATCTTTTACAGCAGCTTTATCTTGATTATAAGCACCAGCATAAAAGTGTTTTAAAAGTTTATTTTCGGTACTATTGGCAAGATCGTTATATCTAGCTTGCCAATCAAATGCTTTATAATTACGCGGATTCATAGGCTACTTCACACCAGAGTTTGCTGTGTAGCTAAATTTTAAATAACTTTGTGCTTTTTCTAAAATTGCAAATGCCTCTTTTAGGTTTCGCTGTTCAAATGGAGAAAGTAAATGTGGATCTAAGTCATTGTCTGGCTCTTCATCCTTCTCTATTTGCCATGCTTGATGGCGTATTCGCATCATCGCAATATATTCAAGTGCATCACGTAAATCTTGCGCTTTACCTTGCGGTAAAAGTTTCGCTTCAATAATATCTTCTAATCGCTCAAACGAGTTTTGTTTTCGCGATCCAACAGCTAATGCGTGAACGCGTATAACATCAGAAAGTGGTGCAGTCCCCCTTCGCTTTAAGTTCATTGAACGCTTATGTTGGCCATTATGCTCCATAACAAAGCCTTTAAAAAAGCCAAGTGGAGGTGTTCTGTTGCGCGCATTTGCTGCCATATTTGCTAAAAACACACGATTTACTTTACTTTGTTTTGCTATAAATATTTTAAGCTCGTCGGCCCATTTAGTTTTGCCCCATACACCGTCTAAATCAAAAAATATTGAGCTATTTAGTAGTGCTTGTGGTTTTGGCTGCGCTATCCAATCTGCAAATTGATCAAACCACTGTGAGCGAGTTTTACGCCACTTTTTAAACGACGCCATAATTTCTCCATCACAGTAGGTGTAACCACACTGCGCTAAGCCATCACACACAAAATCGGCAATATTTTGAAAATACGCGTCATGTTTTTCATCGTCGTAACTGTCATCTAAAATAAGCGCGTTATCTTGATCAGTTACAATAAGTTGCTCGTCGCGAGCCATTGAGCCTAGAGCAATAAAACAATAAGGCACAGGAGGCGGGCCAAACTTTTCTTCAGCTAATACAAGTAATCTTTGTTTAAATGTACGTCCTATTACAGCCATGGCTGTACCAATCATGTGTGAATTTGCATCTTCATTAACCATACGTACAAATACATTGGGCAATTGACGTGCATAATGCGCCAAATCTTCGATTGTTTGTTGAGCAAGTATGCCACGTACAAGTAATAAGCTGCTTTGCGATTCGTAACGTAAAATATCAGAGAGGGAGATAACCCCTATTGGGCGTCTTTTTTGTACTACTGGTAAATGGTGTAAGTTGTCTCTTAACATGGCCAGTACGGCTTCGAAAATATAGTCATTAGCATCTAAAAGCACTAAGTTAGTTGACATAATCTCTTTTGCTTGTGTGTTAAAAGCAAGTCCTTTAGCCACTACTTTGGAGCGTAAATCCCTATCGGTAATTATACCAACGACTTGTCCATCGTCTTCTTCTGGGTCATCATTTATTGGTTTATTTACATCGGTTACCAACACTGACGATACCGCCTCTTCGGTCATTAATTTAGCGATGTCTTGTACTGTTGAAGTTGCATCTACGGTGACTACATCTCTGTGAATTAATGATTTCACCTTCGCGGTTGTCAGGTCATTGCCATCGGCTTGCTCGACAATAGCTTGATGTAAACGCACGTTACCGTCAGTTTCAAAGTAATCAGCAAACGCATCAAACTCATCACAGTAGCGATTAAACAGCTCAACATTTATGCAGTAAACTAACGTATCTTCAAGAGCAGTTGCAGGGAAACGCACCTTACGGTTCATCAACAAACCCATTTGCCCAAATATACCCGCTGTAGCCAAACGATTGTAAAGCTCGCCATTTCGACGATACATTTCTACAGAGCCACTTCTAATTACGTACAAATCAGCTATGTCTTGGCCAAAACTCAATATATCTGTTTTTGCTCTAAAATAAGCAACTTCTACTTGTTGAGCTAACTCATTAAGCGCTTTTTGAGGTAAGTCATCAAAAGGAGGATGTTGTGCTAAAAATTGTGCGATTTCAACTTGTTCGGCTTGCATAAATCCCTTCCTGTACGCGCATTAAAATGACTAAATCCGTCTTGCAGATTAACATTATCATTAAGATGTTAAAACAATTACTGCACAATTTTAGGCACAAAAAAAGAGCCTAAATAGACTCTTTAAATGTAATGTTTATTGTAAAAAATTATTTACCGCGCTGAGCGTCTTTTTGGGCTTTTTTAGCTTCTTTACGTTGCTGTAAAACAGCTTGTGCCTCATTACCAATATGGCCTTCACCACGCGCTTGCGCTAATTCTATTTGCTTTTGGCGTTCAGCAAAACGTGCACGTTGCTCATCAGTTACTTCTTCAATACAATGATGACAAGAGACACCTTCCATGTATTCAGGCTTTAACTTTTCTTCTTCTGTAATTGGCATACGACAGGCGTGGCATTGATCATAAGAGCCTTTTTGTAAGTCGTGATCAACCGCCACGCGATTATCAAATACAAAACATTCGCCTTCCCACATGGTTTCATCTTTTGGCACTTCTTCTAGGTATTTTAAAATACCGCCTTCAAGGTGATAAACTTCGTCAAAGCCTTGCTCTTTCATGTAAGCCGTCGATTTTTCGCAGCGGATACCACCCGTACAAAACATCGCTACTTTTTTATGTTTTTGTGGATCTAAGTTTTCTTTAGCCCACTGTGGAAATTCGCGAAAAGTTTTAGTATTTGGATCGACTGCATTTTGAAATGTACCAATTTCAATTTCGTAATCATTGCGGGTATCAATCAAAATAACTTCAGGATCAGATATAAGTGCGTTCCACTCATTTGGCTTTACATAGCTACCCACAACTTTAAGCGGGTCTACGCCTTCAACGCCCATCGTAACAATTTCTTTTTTTAGCTTAACTTTAGTGCGATAAAACGGGCATTCATCATCGTAAGATTCTTTTGTCACGATGTTTTTTAAATTTGGTTGTTTATCCAGCCATATTAATAAATTGTCTATCCCTTCACGTTTTGCAGAAACAGTGCCGTTTATACCTTCGGCAGCGAGTAATAAAGTACCGCGTACTTCATTTGCTTCCATCACTTCAAGCAATGGCTTACGGATAGCTTCAAATTCAGGTAACCCAACGAATTTATACAGCGCGCACACAACAAAGTGATCGCCCGTTACATTATCTTTATGAACAACAGTCATTATATTTCCTATTTTGCCTTGTTAGCCAGTATTGGCGTTTACCGAATCGTAAATCCGGCGCATATGGGGCGCGTATTTTACGCTTTTTTGGATTAATTGCAAAAAATGCTGCTATAGAATGGTTTTTACTGTTAGCACGGCACCTCAGTAAGCTATAATACGCCAATAAATTTAAAGACTTAATTGCTCATTTTGGAGAAACACACATTGCAGTTTACTGATCTTGGGATTGATACACGCCTTGAAACACAATTAGCACATCAAGGGATCACCCAGCCCACCGATATTCAAGCGCATGCAGTGCCTACCGCACTTGCAGGGCATGACATTTTCGCTCAGTCTAAAACTGGGTCGGGCAAAACCTTAGCGTTTTTACTACCTGCAGTACAACGGGTGATGAAACAAAAGGCACTCAGTAAACGCGATCCTCGTGTACTTATTGTTGCGCCTACACGAGAGCTTGCAACACAAGTGTTCACACAACTTCGCTTATTAATTGCAGGCACAGCAATTAAAGCGGTGAAAATCCTTGGCGGAGAAAACTTTAATGATCAAGTTAAAGCACTGCGAAACGATCCACAATTTGTAGTCGCAACTCCAGGTCGTTTAGCGGATCACATTACACAACGCTCATTACAATTAAGCGGACTTGAATTACTTATTTTCGATGAAGCCGATCGTATTTTAGATTTAGGCTTTACCGAACAGTTAAAAATGATTAACGAGCAAGCGAATCACCGTTTACGTCAAACATTACTGTTTTCTGCAACGCTGGATCACGCGCAAGTAGATGCTCTATCTCGTAATTTATTAAAAAAACCAAAGCAAATTACGCTAAGTGCAGCGAATGAGCAGCACAGTGATATCACACAAACACTCTATTTAGCGGATCATCTAGATCACAAAGAGGCATTATTAGAACATTTTTTAAATCAAGATGATGTTGGTCAATGTATTATCTTTACAGCAACGCGCGCTGATACAAGCCGTTTAAGTGAAGCACTTAATGCTAAAGGATTTAAGTCGGTAGCACTTGCTGGTGATTTAACACAAAATAAACGCCTAGATATTATGGACTCGTTTAGTCGTGAGAATTTTAAAATATTGATCACAACGGATGTTGCCTCACGTGGTTTAGATTTGCTCAGCGTAACGCATGTAATTAACTTTGATTTACCAAAACATGCTGAAGAATATGTGCATCGCATTGGACGTACTGGGCGCGCAGGTTTTAAAGGAAGTGCGCTTTCGCTGGTAGGCCCTAAAGATTGGGCTAGCTATTTAGCCATAAAAGCATTTTTAAATGATGAGTTAAATTTTGCCAGCATTGATGGTTTAAAGGCAAAATTTAAAGGGATAAAAGAGAAAAAACCTGAATCTGTATTGAAAAAAGAAAAAACAGTTGTTGCAAAAAAGCCACTATTTAAACGAAAAGCAAAACCTAAAAAACCATCAGCCCCAATTAAAGCACCCATGAATATTGATGGCGATACACCGATGCGCCGTAAAAAAAAGCCTGAGCAGGAATAATTATGAGTTACCTAGGAACAACACAAACCTTATTTGTAAAAGAAGTAAGCAATGAAGGTGCTTACCTTGATGGCCATGATTTAGGTGAAGTATTTTTACCAAAACAAGAAATAAAACATGAGCTTGAAGCTGGCGATAGTATTAGTGTATTTATCTTTTTAGACAATGCTAACTTAGCCACAGCGACAATTAAAAAGCCTCATGCACAAGTAGGTGAATACGCCCTACTACGCGTTAAAGAAATAAACAGTATTGGGGCATTTTTAGATTGGGGGCTTGAAAAAGATGTACTAACCCCGTTTAACGAACAAAAGCCACGCATGCAAGAAGGTCATTCATATTTAGTTCGTTTGTACCTTGATAATGCAAGCCAACGTATTTGTGCATCAAACAATTTTAATCGTTTCCTATCTAAAGATGAGCCGCAATATACTCACTTACAAGAAGTGGATTTAATTGTTGCTGGCAAAACAGATATTGGCTATAAGGTATTAATTGAAGAATCGCACTTCGGTGTTGTATTTTACAATATGGTATTTAAAAGCTTATTTGTGGGCCAAAAGCTTAAAGGTTTCATTCAAAAAGTACGTGACGACGGAAAAATTGATGTCGTACTAGAAAAGCCTGGTATGGGAAAAGTAAGCGATCTTGGTGAAACTATTATGCAAAAGCTTAAGAATGAAGGGGGTGTGATCCCACTAGGCGATAAGTCTGATCCTGAAGCAATAAAAAAGATGTTTTCTACCAGTAAGGCTAACTACAAAAAAGCAATTGGTGGACTATTCAAGCAAGAATTAATAGATATTGAAGCAAAGTCAATTCGTTTGAAGTAATTTTTTACTGATAGAAGTTGAGTGGCCAACCACTCAACTTCTATCTTCACTCAATAATAAACTGCCTATTATTAAATTATTCTTTTACTTAGCCCATAATATATTTATACGGTAAGGTGCATTGCGTATATTGCTTTGAATAATCAATAACCTCTTCTTTAGTTTTTAAGTTCAAAGGTGCTAGACGAAAAATCCTACTTTCACAATCAGGCTTCCTATCATCATGATTATTAACACATTCACGAGCACTAATATCTTGAGAACTAAGGACATCTTCGTTTTTATAGCACAAGTGATGTGCATAATCTGCCATAGTCTGTTTGAAATCAAAAATATTAACGGGGTAGCTCGCGATAACATCAGCAACTGTTAAAGCCTCAGAATCTATCTTCCCTGATAAATAATATTTGTTTACTGAGAAAGCCGCAACAGCAAAAATAACCACATAGAATAACAATTTCAAGACAAACCCTCACTACATATAAACAATATTTTGTAATATTAGAACCACATATAGTAAGAATTTTAGCATCAATTAACTATTTTTGTTAATTTAATTAATCGAGCGATTAACATCATTAAGCACTTTTACAGGATCATTCGATTTTGTTATAGGTCGTCCAATAACAAGGTAATCACTTCCAGCATCAATCGCTTGTTTTGGTGTCATGATACGCTTTTGATCTCCTGCATCACTACCTTCCGGACGAATACCTGGCGTAACCAATTTAAATTTATCACCAAGTTCAACTTTAAGCACTTTTGCCTCTTGTGCTGAACAAACTATGCCATCAAGCCCTGCTTCTTTTGCAAGCCGAGCTAAGTAAATGACTTGTTCCTGCGGGGATTTTTCAATACCTAAACGTTTGAGTTCTTTTTCATCCATGCTTGTTAAAACAGTCACAGCAATAAGCAAAGGCGCTTTATCGCCAAACTGCTCTAAAGCAAGTTTAGCTTTATGCATCATTTCAAAACCACCTGATGCATGTACATTAACCATCCATACACCCATTTTTGCGGCTGCAGTGACAGCTTTAGCTACAGTATTAGGAATGTCATGAAATTTTAGATCTAGAAACACATCAAAACCTAAATCAATTAATTCTTTAACAAAAGCAGGACCGAAATAGGTAAACATCTCTTTACCGACTTTAAGACGGCAAGTATCAGGAGAAAGTTGTTTAACAAAATTTAGGGCAATTTGCTGATCATCGTAATCTAATGCAATGAGAATTTTTTTTGAATGTTCGAAAGACATAACTATCCTAATGTATGGCAATAAAGTAATTATATAAATAGATCTAATAAAATAGTTTTAGCGGGTAATTTTGGGTGTCGATAAAGTAAATTTATACAAGCTTACTTTATAAAAATTAAAATCAGTAAACACATGGCTTAATTTGCTAAAATACTCATCTTTTAAATCCGTTATTAAGGGGGGTTATTAAAATCCATCTAACCCTCTGCTTGGAACAATGGTTTCCCAATGTTTACAAGAAGGGCAATTCCAATAAATTGTATAGCTAGTAAAGCCGCAATGCTGACATTGAAAATCAGGTTTAGTCGCAATATATGAGGTAACAAGTTTATCAATCTGCTCTAAAACTTCTTTCGTGTTTTTATTTTGATCAGCCATCAATTGCAGCAAAAAACTAAAACCGCGAATTGTTGGTTGTCGTTTTAAACTATCAGTTAAAAACTCAAATGCTTGCTCTGTGAAACCTTGTTCTAATAAAGCCTGACAATGTTTTATTTTTATTAATACGCCGCCTTTTTCTAATAAGTCATTTACTAGCTCATGAAATTGGTGCGTTAGGTTTAGTTGTTTGTAACTGTGTGCGAGTCTATCAATAAATAGCGGGGCAAATAACGTAAATTGAGTAACGAGTTCTCGCCAATAATAAATGGCTTTAACGTAATCCTCATTTGTATAAGCAGATAAACCTAATTCGTAAAGAGGACGAACAGCTTTATAATTTAAACTAATCGCTTTTCTCATTAATTGTGGGGTGTTATCAGCTAAGGCTGATTCACAATAAAAATTTGCGATCGCTTTAAATTGTTGTTCTTTTGAAAATAATTCGCTGTGGGCCTCAAACATGTTGATGCCTTTTTCCCATTCACGGGTTTGTGAATATAAAGTAATAATAGGTTCGAGAGCTTCAACATGCCCTGCTTTTACTAACCAAACTAGATGCTCCTCTGCACTGTCAAGCAAGCCTGCCATAATATAATCTTCGGCGAGCTCTAATCTGCTTGTAGCTGCTTGTTGTTCATTTAAGCTTGGATGTTTTAGAAGAAGTTCATGAATTTTTATCGCTCGGTCTAACTCACCTCGACGACGAAACATGGTGGCAAGCGTAGAATAATGTTCAACTGAATCAGCAGAAACTTCGAGTAGATTAATTAGGTGCTCTAACCCTTGATCTTCTTCTCTATCAAGTAAAAATTTTAAACCTTTACTATACTCAGAAGTGATCTGACGGTTAAGTTGATGAGCTTGGTTTTTAGCGCTATTTTTACCCATCACCCAGCCGTAACCGGCTGCTACAGGTAATAATAAAAACAAAAGCTCAATCATGATTAGGTGTCTTTATTAGCAGCAAGCTTTTTTTTATCTTTTTCAGGCGCTAATTGTTTTTTTAACCGATAATTTTGCCATTTTAATTGTGAGAACAATTTAAAACTAATAAAACAACCGATTACAACACCTAACAAAAAGCAGATACTTATGATTACAGCTAAAGGTAATGTATTACTGGCAATTATATAATTAATTTGTACTAACTGTGGATTTTGAGAACCCAATACAAAAGCACTAATAAGGCATAGTGCAACCAGAATAATTTTTAATACCTTAAACAAGTAACTACTCCAATAAATTAGTTAACTAGGCAATACTTTCATTTACGCGGTCGCGTAATTCTTTACCTGGTTTAAAATGAGGAACATGCTTACCGTCTAACTCAACTGTATCGCCAGTCTTAGGATTACGACCTGTGCGAGGAGCGCGGAAATGCAAAGAGAAACTACCAAAACCTCTGATCTCTATACGATCTGAAGTAGATAATGAGCCGGCCATTTGTTCAAGAATTTCTTTTACAGCATTCTCAACATCTTTCACTGGAACGTGCGCGTGTTGTTCCGCAAGTGTTTCTATCAATTCTGACTTAGTCATAGCGTTTCCTTAAAAAGAGATATAGGAAGGGCAAAAAATGCCCTTCCAACTAAAAACTAATTATATATTAGTCTTTTTGTGCATTTGCGAAAGCAGCTGCCATTGCGTTTTCAAACACTGGCTCTTCTTTCTTAAGCTTCTCTATTACTTCTTTCTCTTCTGCTTCGAAAAGAGCTTTAACAGATAAACTTAAAGTGCGGTTCTTGCGATCAACACCAACATATTTCACTTCAATTTCGTCGCCAACAGAAACAACTGTAGTTGCATCTTCAACGCGCTCTTGAGCGATATCAGCTACACGAATGTAACCTTCAACGCCTTCGATAAGTTCAACAGTTGCGCCTTTAGCATCAACTTCAGTCACTTTACCCTTAACAATAGCACCTTTTTTGTTTGCATCAAGGTAGTTATTGAATGGGTCAGCTTCGATTTGTTTAACACCTAGAGAGATACGTTCACGCTCTGGGTCAACTTGTAATACGATAGCAGTGATTTCGTCGCCTTTCTTGAATTCACGTACAGCGTCTTCGCCAGGTGTATTCCAAGAAATGTCTGAAAGGTGTACAAGACCGTCAATACCACCGTCAAGACCGATAAAGATACCGAAGTCAGTGATTGATTTGATCTTACCAGTAACTTGATCGCCTTTGTTTTGTAGACGAGCAAATTCCTGCCAAGGATTAGCAATACATTGCTTAAGACCAAGAGAAATACGACGACGTTCTTCGTCAATTTCTAGAACCATAACTTCAACAGTATCACCTAATGATACAACTTTTGAAGGATGGATGTTCTTGTTAGTCCAATCCATTTCAGAAACGTGTACTAGACCTTCAACGCCTTCTTCGATTTCCACGAAACAGCCGTAATCAGTAAGGTTAGTAACACGACCAGAAAGTTTAGAACCTTCTGGGTAACGACCAGCGATAGCTGCCCATGGATCTTCACCAAGCTGTTTAAGGCCTAGAGATACACGAGTTTTATCTTTGTCGAATTTAAGAACTTTAACTGCGATTTCGTCGCCAACATTAACGATTTCTGAAGGATGCTTAACACGCTTCCACGCCATATCAGTAATGTGTAGTAGACCATCAACACCACCAAGATCAACGAATGCACCGTAGTCAGTAAGGTTCTTAACGATACCTTTAACTTCTTGGCCTTCAACAAGGTTAGCAAGAAGCTCTTCACGTTCTTGTGAGTTTTCTGATTCGATAACTGCACGACGTGAAACAACAACATTGTTACGTTTTTGATCAAGCTTGATTACTTTAAATTCAAGCTCTTTGCCTTCAAGGTGAGTTGTGTCACGTACTGGACGAACATCAACAAGTGAACCAGGTAGGAAAGCACGGATTGAATCAACTTCAACAGTGAAACCGCCTTTAACTTTACCGTTGATAACACCAGTAACAGTCTCTTGCTCTTCACATGCTTTCTCAAGACGGATCCACGCTTCGTGACGCTTCGCTTTCTCACGAGAAAGGATAGTTTCACCGAAACCGTCTTCAATTGCATCTAGTGCAACATCTACTTCGTCGCCTACAGCAACTTCAAGTTCACCAGCAGCATTTTTGAACTGCTCTGCAGGGATAGCACTTTCTGATTTAAGACCAGCATCTACAAGTACAATGTTATTCTCGATAGAGATTACTGTACCTTTAACGATAGAGCCTTGCTCTGCTTCAAAACCCTTTAAGCTTTCTTCAAATAACTGCGCAAAATTTTCTGACATACGAATATACGTCTCATATATTAATACCAATAAGCAACCATGCTGCATGGGGTTGTTAAAATAGCACTGGCATCCTGCTGGTGCATAAAATGTGTTTTAGCTTCGTTTAGGAAGCTTACCTTCAGAGATGGCGATGTCTAATAAAGTTATAACTTTATCAAACACTTGCTGAGCATTGAGTTCGCTAGTATCGAGCTCTATGGCATCCTCCGCAGGTACAAGCGGCGCAACCGCACGATTCATATCGCGCTCATCACGATCTTGAATGTCTTGTAATAGACCACTCAGTGTAACATCAAGACCGCGCGTATTCAACTCAACAAAACGTCTGCGCGCACGCTCTTGTGCACTTGCTGTTAAATAAATTTTTAACGGTGCATCTTGAAAAACCACAGTGCCCATATCACGACCATCGGCAATTAAGCCATTTTCACTGCGAAATGCACGCTGGCGGCGCAATAATGCTTCACGAACACGAGGTAACGCAGCTACTTTTGACGCAGCTGACCCGACTTCTTCATTACGAATAGTGGTTGTTACATCTTCGCCTTCTAAAATAACTTTTCCAGCGTTAGTTTGGCTATCCACCAAAAACTGTACATCTAAGTTTGCAGCGAGCGGCACAAGTGCCTCTTCATTGTCTAATGCTATTTGATGATGAAGTGCTGCAAGGGATAATACGCGATAAATTGCACCGCTATCCAATACATCCCATCCCAACTTTTCGGCTAACAAGCGACAAACAGTTCCTTTACCTGAACCACTTGGGCCATCAACGGTGATCACGGGCATTAATAACGCCTGCATTTAAACCTCCTGCAATGCACACCTAAATAAACCGCGATATTATACGTCAGTTATTAAAATATATCTGCTATTAGTGTGTAACTTTTTATAAATAGTTATAACAGTCCTATTCACTCACTGATGCTAATACATTGAAAAATGTAGGAAATGTTTTATAGGTACACTTCGGATCATTAATCGTTATAGGCTTTCCACCAACGGCTACCATAGCAAAACACATTGCAATGCGGTGATCATCGTAAGTGTCTATTGCTACATCGTTGAAGTGTTTAGGCGGTGTAATTTCTATAAAGTCGTGTCCCTCTACTACCTCAGCACCAACCTTTCTAAGCTCAGTTGCCATTGCGTGTAGCCTGTCTGTTTCTTTTACACGCCAGTTATAAATATTACGGATAGCAGTTGGACCTTTTGCAAAAAGCGCCACTGTTGCAAGAGTCATAGCAGCATCAGGAATTGCATTGGCGTCAATATCTACGCCTTTTAGCTCGCCTTTACGTACAACAAGTCGCTCATCATACCAATCGATTTTGGCACCGACTTGCTCCATGACTTTAGCAAAACCAATATCCCCTTGGACCGATTTAGCACCTACTCCTTTAATTTCAATTTCGCCACCAGCAATCGCTGCTGCTGCCACGAAATAAGAAGCAGAAGATGCATCGCCTTCAACCATAATACGTTCAAGCGATTGATACTGTTGACCACCTTTAACTTTAAACGTTGCATAATCACTGTGTTCAACATTCACACCAAAACGTGCCATTACATCAAGGGTAATATCAATATAAGGCTTAGAGACTAACGTCCCTTTAATTGTAATTTGTGTATAACCATTAAATAACGGTGCAGCCATTAACAAAGCGGTCAAAAACTGACTTGAAATACTGCCATCAATTTCAACATCACCACCTTTTATTTGACCACCTACAATTTTAAGTGGTGGGTAGTCTTTGTGTTTTGTATAGGTAACATCACCACCAAGCGCTTGTAGAGCATCAACCAAGTGCCCTATCGGACGCTCTTCCATACGTGGCTCACCAATTAGCTCATACTCACCAGCAACGGCAGCAAGCACAGCGGTTAATGGTCGATAAGCAGTACCTGCATTACCCAAAAACAACGGCTCACTAGGCGTTTTAAGTACACCACCAACGCCTTCAACCGTTGCAACTGTTCGCTCATTGTTTAAAGTAACATTTACACCTAATAACTTTAAAGCGCCCAACATATGACGAATATCATCACTATCGAGCAAATTTTCAACTACGGTTGTACCATTTGCAAGTGCTGCAAGTAACAAAATACGGTTAGATAAACTTTTTGAGCCTGGTAATGTCACGTTGCCGTTTACACGAGAAATAGGGTCTAAACGAAGTTGCTCCATTAACTGTGCTCCTTTGCAAATGCGTCCATAAAACTAACAAGTGCTTGAACACCCTCTAGTGGCATCGCATTATAAATACTCGCGCGCATACCGCCTACAATTCGATGCCCTTCAAGTGCAAGCAAACCCGCATCATTAGATTGAGCTACAAACTTATCATTTAAGCTTTCATCAACAAGCCAAAATGGAACGTTCATACGTGAACGACAATGCTTAGCTACTTTATTTGTATAAAAGCTCGATCCATCAATAAAATCATAAAGTAGCTGCGCTTTAGCTATGTTCTGAACTTCCATGGCTTTTACGCCACCATTTAGCTCTAACCATTCAAATACTTCAGCCGCTAAGTACCAAGCAAAGGTGGGAGGTGTATTAAACATGCTGCCTTGTTTTGCTTCTAAGGCGTAATCTAAAATACCGGGTTTAGGAAGACCTTCACGCTCAAGTAATGTTTTACGAACAATAACAATCGAAATGCCCGATGGGCCTATGTTTTTTTGCGCGCCGGCATAAATTAAGTCAAATTTATTTACGTCTATTTCGCGCGATAAAATAGTCGATGACATATCAGCAACAATTGGCGCAGTTGGATGACTCGGCACATCAAAAATCTCTAGGCCATCTACCGTTTCGTTAGGGCAATAGTGAATGTAAGATGCATCTTCAGGTAACACCCAATTAGTAACCTGTTTAATCGAAAAATCACCATTTACATCGTTACGAACATCAATTGAAAGCGTTTTGGTAAATTTGTTAGCTTCATCCGTTGCACTTTTTGACCACACGCCATTTTCACAATAAACAGCAGTTTTACCATCTTGGTGTAAATTTAATGGCACGGCGCTAAACTGGCCACGACCACCACCATGCATAAATAGCACTTCGTATTCGTCACTAATGTTCATCAAGCGTCTAAGGCTTGCCTCACATTTTGCAGTTAATGCTAAAAACTCTTTGCTGCGATGACTCATTTCCATTACAGAAACACCTAGGTCTTGCCAATCTAGAAACTCTTTTTGCGCTTTTTTCATAACCGCTTGCGGTAGCATAGCCGGTCCCGCACAAAAATTATATTTACTCATTACCTTTGCCTCATTCCAGTAATTTAACGACTATGCATGAACCTATAATATCCATCCACTCAATCTCACGATTTTAATGAATAAATATAATCTCATACACTGTTAATTTTTTTCAACAACATTAAAAAAAGCGGCCAAGGCCGCTTTTTCAATCTCAATTATTCTGAAGGAGGATTATCATCCGCTACTTCATCAACAACTGTATCTACTGTTTCAACGTCTTCAATATCAACCAAGTCACTTTGAGTAACTTCAATCTCTTCTATACGTTGTAAACCAACTACTTGCTCTTCGTCAATAGTTCTGATCAAAATAACACCTTGGGTGTTACGTCCAACCGTAGAAACTTCATTAACACGAGTACGTACTAAGGTACCACGATTCGAAATAATCATTATTTCATCGTTGTCGTCAACTTGCACAGCACCAACAACAGCACCGTTACGTTCACTCACCTTAATTGATACAACACCCTGTGTTGCACGACTCTTCGATGGGTAATCTTCAAGTTGTGTACGCTTACCGTAACCATTTTCAGTTACCGTTAAAATAGCACCGTCAGTTTTTGGTACAATTAACGATACTACGCGTTGCTCGTCTGGCATTTTAATACCACGAACACCCGTAGCAGTACGACCCATTGGGCGAACACCTTTGAAGCGAATCTCAGGGTTACCTTCTTCGTCTAATACTGGGTTACCGTTTTCATCAACAACTGTTGTTTCTTCAGCTTCTTTAAAGCGCACAACTTTACCTGCATCAGTGAACAACATAATTTCGTTGCTACCATCGGTAATATCAACCCCAATCAAGCTATCGCCATCATTTAAGTTAACAGCAATAATACCGCTTGCACGTTGACGACTGTAAGCCGTTAATGGTGTTTTCTTAACTGTACCAAATGCTGTTGCCATAAAGATGTATTTATCTTCTGCGTACTCGCGTACTGGCAATATAGCAGTAATACGTTCATCAGCTTCAAGTGGTAACAAGTTAACAATTGGCTTACCGCGCGCTGCACGACTTGCCAGTGGTAACTGATATACTTTAAGCCAATATAAACGACCGGCCGTAGAGAAACATAAAATAGTATCGTGTGTATTTGCAACGAGTAGACGTTCAATGAAATCTTCATCTTTCATCTTCGTTGCTGATTTACCTTTACCACCACGGCGTTGTGCTTCGTAATCAGACAATGCCTGATATTTCACATAACCTTCGTGAGAAAGTGTGACGACAACGTCTTCTTCCGTAATTAAGTCTTCAAGGCTGATATCGTGAGCTGCGGCATTAATTTCTGTACGACGTTCATCGCCGTATTGTGCTTTAATTTCAACTAACTCATCACGAATAACTTCCATTAAACGCTCTGGTGTTGCCAAAATATATAAAAGCTCAGCAATTAAATCTAATAATGTTTGGTATTCACTAAGGATTTTTTCATGCTCAAGACCTGTTAGCTTATGTAAACGTAAGTCTAAGATAGCTTGGGCTTGTTGCTCAGAAATAAAGTACTGACCATCACGAATACCTAAATCGGCAGCAAGCCAATCTGGGCGTGCAACATTATCTTCGCCTGTTTTTTCAAGCATAGATTTAACATTACCTAATTCCCACGAACGTTCTGTTAGAGCAATTTTAGCTTCTGCAGGTGTAGGTGAGTTACGAATAAGTTCGATAATAGGGTCAATGTTTGCAAGTGCAATAGCTAAGCCTTCTAGCATGTGTGCACGGTCGCGCGCTTTGCGTAAATCAAAAACAGTACGGCGAGTTACTACTTCACGACGGTGAATAATAAACTCTTCAAGCATTTCTTTTAGATTAAAACACTTAGGTTGGTTATTAATTAAAGCAACCATGTTCATACCAAATACAGTTTGTAACTGAGTTTGTGCATATAAGTTATTTAAAATAACTTCGCCTACATCACCACGTTTGATCTCAATAACGATACGCATACCGTCTTTATCGGATTCATCACGAAGTGCACTAATGCCCTCAATTTTTTTATCTTTAACAAGCTCGGCAATTTTTTCAATTAGACGTGCTTTATTAACTTGATACGGAATTTCGTGCACTATAATTGTTTCACGACCGGTTTTTTCGTCTGTTTCAATCTCTGCACGTGCACGCATGTACACTTTACCACGGCCAGTTTGGTAGGCTTGCTCTATGCCTTTTTTACCGTTGATAATCGCAGCTGTAGGGAAATCAGGACCCGGAATGTAATCCATTAACTCAGTAATCGTTAAATCAGGATTCAAAATAAGTGCTAAACACCCATTCACAACTTCAGTTAGATTGTGAGGTGGTATGTTTGTTGCCATACCTACCGCTATACCCGATGAACCGTTTACTAATAAGTTAGGAACTTTTGTCGGTAAAACGTCTGGGATTTGCTCTGTGCCATCGTAGTTAGGAACGAAATCAACCGTTTCTTTGTCAAGATCGGCTAATAATTCATGCGACATTTTTGCCATACGTACTTCTGTATAACGCATTGCTGCTGCTGAATCACCATCAACCGAACCGAAGTTACCTTGACCATCGACTAACATGTAACGAAGCGAAAATGGCTGTGCCATACGAACTATCGTGTCGTAAACTGCACTATCGCCGTGTGGATGGTACTTACCGATTACGTCACCGACGACACGTGCCGATTTTTTGTAAGGCTTGTTCCAATCATTACTAAGCTCGTTCATTGCAAACAAAACGCGGCGGTGAACAGGTTTTAAACCATCACGTACGTCTGGTAATGCACGTCCTACAATTACGCTCATCGCGTAATCTAAATAGGAGTTTTTTAACTCGTCTTCAATATTGACCGGCTGAATGCCATGGGCGAAATCAGTCATTGATATCACATTCCTTCAGTATTTGCTCTCAACAACCCAGTATTAGGCATCAAGAGTATTTGTTATTATTACTAACAGCTATGCTATCACAATTAATTTTAATTTACAGGCGCAAAACTTTGCGATTTATCAATTTTGCCCTATATAATGGCCTCAGATTGACGAGGAAGTATTTTATGACCGAACATCAAAATGTAGATCACGCAGAAATAGCAAAATTTGAAGCCATCGCAGAGCGTTGGTGGGATTTAGAGGGAGAGTTTAAACCTCTTCACGAAATTAACCCGTTACGTTTAGACTTTATAGCGCATAAAACCCAAGGTCTGTTTGATAAAGACACACTCGATGTTGGCTGTGGCGGCGGTATTTTAAGCCAAAGTATGGCGCGTATGGGTGCAAAAGTGACGGGTATCGATATGGGTCAGGAGCCCTTAACTGTTGCTAAATTGCATAGTCTAGAAACCGGTGTAAATGTAGAATACATTAAAGTGCCTGCAGAAGAGTTTGCAACACAGCGCCCTGCTCGCTTTGATGTGATCACCTGCATGGAAATGCTAGAGCACGTTCCAGACCCTGCTTCTATTATTCATGCCGTAGCCGCACTTGCAAAACCAGGCGCAGATGTGTTTTTTTCAACTTTGAACAAAACACCTAAGGCCTACTTATATGCGATTGTTGGCGCCGAAAAGCTGTTGAAAATGGTGCCTGAGGGTACACATGACCATAAAAAGTTTATAAAACCTGCGCAACTGATTGCATGGGCTGAGCAAGCCGGTTTAAAGGTACGTGCAAGTGCGGGGTTATCATATAATCCATTATCAAAACAATATACGCTTAACACAGATGTAAGCGTAAATTACATTCTACACTTTGAGAAGTTAGCCTAATGGCGAACTCTCATTTACCTCATATAGAGTACGACGCATTTTTGTTTGATTTAGATGGCACCCTACTCGATACCGCCGACGACTTAGGTGCTGCGCTAAATGCGGTACTTCGCGCACAACAAATGGATGAAGTAACAAGCGATGTATACCGTCTCGCAGCCTCTAATGGAGCGGGTGCACTGTTAGCTGCAGGTTTTAAAGATAAATGGCCTGAGCAGCCACAGGCAGAACTTATAAAACAACTGCTTGATGAATACGCGGCCAGCATAGCAAAACACACCACGTGTTTTAAAGGCGTAGAATCTTTACTTATCGCGCTTGATCAAAAAAAGATCAAGTGGGGGATCATGACCAACAAACCAGGATTTTTAACCGATCCTTTGGTGGCAGCAATCCCCGCTTTAAAAAACGCCAGCGTAGTCATAAGTGGCGATACCTTGGCTGAGGCCAAACCATCACCGCTACCACTACTACATTGTGCAAAGCTTATCGCAGTAAAACCAAACCGTTGTTTGTACATTGGAGATGCACAGCGTGATATACAAGCAGGTAAAGCTGCAGGTATGCACACCGCCACGGCACTTTGGGGTTACATATCCAACAATGAAGAAGCATTAAGCTGGAAAGCTGATTTTAACTGGCAAAGTCCAATTGATGGTTTTAACCATATATAGTGCCATGTTAATTTATAAACACTATATATTGTGATTTAGCCAGTTTTTAGTCAAAGTCTGCTGATAAAAAACTCAGTTACAATTTATTTTTTAAAAGCGCAAATTTAGTAGATCATTAGTTGATTTTTAGAAATTTCAACTTCACCTAATGATCAAAGGTTAATGCTTACTAACACAAGTGTGTTATCCCAAAGTTATCCACAAATAGGGGCTATTATGTCCCTTGCAAAACGGCTCAGACCACACTATCTTGTGATCTCTAAATTGAACAACACCAGATATTGTGGCCAAATGTTATTCAATTAAATTCATCAATTTGGTGAAACTTATAATAAATGAGTGCTCCTGCTGTAATTTAAGGAGTACAACATTGGTCAAAATACTAAATCCCCAAGGAATACAGGCAAAGCTATGAACCAACTGTTATCTGTAAGCAAACGTGACGGGCGTAAAGAGCCACTTGATCTTGATAAGATCCATCGCGTTATTGAATGGGCCGCCGAAGGTTTAAATAACGTCTCGGTTTCACAAGTTGAATTAAAATCTCATATTCAATTTTACGATGGTATCCGCACTAAAGACATCCACGAAACCATTATTAAAGCTGCCGCAGATCAGATTTCAAAAGAATCGCCAGATTATCAGTACCTATCAGCGCGTTTAGCTGTATTTCATTTACGTAAAAAAGCGTATGGCCAATTTGAGCCACCGCGTTTATTTGATCACGTCACTAAAATGGTTGGCGATAAGCGCTACGATGCACATTTACTTGCTGATTACACAGAGCAAGAATTTGATGAACTAGATGAATACCTTGATCACTCACGCGATCTAAACTTTAGTTACGCGGCTGTTAAGCAACTTGAAGGTAAATACCTCGTTCAAAACCGTGTAACGGGCGAGATATACGAAAGCGCGCAGTTTTTATATATTTTAGTCGCCGCAAGTCTATTTGCAGACTACCCACGTGAAACACGCGTTTCGTACATTAAGCGTTTTTACGATGCCGTATCGTTGTTCAAAATTTCATTACCCACGCCTATTATGGCAGGTGTACGTACGCCTACTCGTCAGTTTAGCTCATGTGTATTAATAGAGTGTGGTGATAGCCTTGATTCAATTAACGCTACATCGTCTGCAATCGTTAAATACGTATCACAGCGTGCGGGCATTGGTATAAATGCAGGTCGAATTCGTGCGCTAGGTAGTCACATCCGTAACGGTGAAGCGTACCACACAGGTTGTATTCCTTTTTATAAGCACTTTCAAACAGCTGTTAAAAGTTGTTCGCAAGGTGGCGTACGTGGCGGTGCTGCAACATTATTCTACCCGCTTTGGCACTTAGAAGTAGAAAACCTACTTGTACTTAAAAATAACCGTGGCGTAGATGACAATCGTGTTCGTCACCTAGATTACGGCGTACAATTTAATAAATTAATGTATTCTCGTTTAATTAAAGACGATTATATTACGTTATTTAGCCCATCAGATGTGCCAGGCCTTTATGATGCATTTTTTGAAGACCAAGCTGAGTTTGACGCGCTTTACGTAAAATACGAACAAGACGAGTCTATTCGTAAAAAACGCATTAAAGCCATTGAGCTTTTCTCTATGTTTGCCCAAGAGCGTGCAAGTACAGGCCGTATTTATTTACAAAATGTGGACCACTGTAATACACACAGCCCGTTCATTGCTAAAGTTGCGCCTATTCGCCAATCTAACTTATGTTTAGAAATTGCATTGCCAACCAAGCCACTTAATAACGTAAATGACGAAGAAGGCGAAATTGCCCTTTGTACACTGTCTGCGTTTAACTTAGGTGCAATAGAATCACTTGATGAGCTTGAAGAGCTAGCTGAACTTGCGGTGCGTGCCCTTGATAACTTACTTGATTTCCAAGACTACCCAGTACCGGCTGCTAAAAATGCAACTATGGGTCGTCGTACACTAGGAATAGGCGTCATTAACTACGCATACTACCTAGCTAAAAACGGTAAACGTTATTCTGATGGCAGTGCTAATGCATTAACACATAAAACCTTTGAAGCGATTCAATATTACTTAATGAAGGCATCTAACGAGCTTGCTAAAGAGCGTGGCGCATGCCCTAAATTTAACGAGACAACGTATTCACAAGGTATAATGCCAACCGATACGTATAAACGTGATTTAGATAAAATTTGTGATGAGCCACTTCATCTTGATTGGGATACACTCCGTGCAAGTATTAAAGAGCACGGCATGCGTAACTCAACACTAAGTGCGTTAATGCCATCAGAAACATCGTCGCAAATCTCTAATGCAACAAATGGTATTGAGCCACCACGTGGCCATATTAGCGTTAAAGCAAGTAAAGACGGTATTTTAAAACAAGTGGTACCTGAGTACGAGCGTTTAAAAGATAACTACGAATTACTGTGGGATATCCCATCAAACGATGGTTACCTACAACTTGTGGGCATAATGCAAAAATTTGTTGACCAAACAATATCAGCAAACACAAATTATGATCCAAATAAATTCGAAGGCGGTAAAGTACCTATGCAAGTCTTGTTAAAAGACTTACTGAGCGCGTACAAACTAGGTGTTAAAACCTTGTATTACCACAATACACGCGATGGTGCCTCAGATTCACAAGAAGATACTCCTGACGTGGAAGATGACGATTGTGAAGGCGGCGCGTGTAAAATATAACTGCTGATTTTAATTTTAAGCGGGCATTTAGCCCGCTTTTTCTGATAGTTTTTTGAGTGATAAACATGTCTTATACTACTTTTAGCCGAAACCACAATAATCAAATGCAAGAGCCAATGTTTTTTGGCCAAACTGTAAACGTATCTCGTTATGATCAACAAAAATACCCTATTTTTGAAAAATTAATCGAGAAGCAACTATCTTTCTTTTGGCGTCCTGAGGAAGTAGATGTAAGTAAAGACCGTTTAGACTTTCAAGCATTACCTGATCACGAAAAGCACATATTTTTAAGTAACTTAAAATATCAGACGTTACTTGATAGCGTGCAAGGGCGTTCGCCAAACGTAGCCCTACTACCTATCGTATCGCTACCAGAACTTGAAACGTGGATAGAAACATGGGCGTTTAGTGAAACAATTCATAGCCGCTCGTACACACATATTATTCGTAACGTAACGCAAGCGCCTGAACTTATTTTTGATGACATTGTTAGCAACGATAAAATTAGCGAACGTGCTGATGCGGTAACAAAATACTACGACGACTTAATCAACTCTGTATCGCTTTATAATTTATACGGTCAAGGCAAACACGAGATTAATGGTAAAACTGTTCTCGTGAATTTGTTTGAGCTTAAAAAGAAACTTTATCTGGCAATGATGTCGGTAAATATTCTTGAAGCGATTCGCTTTTACGTCAGCTTTGCATGTTCGTTTGCGTTTGCTGAGCGTGAGCTGATGGAAGGTAACGCTAAAATCATCAAGCTTATTGCGCGCGATGAAGCACTACACCTTTCGGGCACTCAGCATATTCTAAACATTATGCAAGACGGTAAAGACGACCCAGAAATGGCGATTGTTGCTGCCCAATGCCGCGACGAAGCAATCAAAATGTTTGTAGAAGCCGCAGAGCAAGAGAAAGAATGGGCAGAATACCTATTCAAAGACGGCTCAATGATTGGTTTAAATAAACATATTCTATGTCAGTACGTTGAATACATCACCAATGCGCGTATGACTGCGATTGGTTTACCAGCACAATTTGAAAACAACAGTAACCCTATTCCATGGATAAACTCATGGCTTGTTTCTGATAACGTTCAGGTTGCACCGCAAGAAGCCGAAATAAGCTCATACCTTGTTGGTCAAATAGACTCTCAAGTTGATGCCTCAGAATTTGGTGACTTTGATTTATAATGAGTGACAGTACAACTGCAAGTATAACTCTTGCACAAAGCAGCCAGCGTATAGAATTTAATACTGGCTGCCCTTCTCTTTTACACTGCTTAGAATCTAAAAAAATAGACGTTGCATTTCAATGCCGTGAAGGCTATTGCGGTGCGTGCAGGGCTATTTTGGTATCCGGTAACGTTGAATATAATGAAGAGCCACTAGCGTTTGTCCGCGAAGGCGAGATCCTCCTATGCTGCTGTAAACCCAACGGTAATATAAGCATTAACTTAAAGTAATACCAATTCGCTTGATTCAGTGGTCTACTTTGAGGTAAGAAAGTCATGTCAACAACAAGGCTGAAATTTTAACGCCGTTAGCGTCAGGCTTTATTTCTCTAATTGATTACGTAACCTGAGCTCTGGTTAAGAAATTTACTAACATATTGAACCATAATGATATTTAAATTTATTTTTCTCTAGGGCCTGTTGACCTTTCAGGATTAAAATTTGTTCAATCTAGGGGCTATTTAATCGCGGAGCGAAGTTTGTAACCTAGTGGGCTAAGTAAAAACCGAGCAACAAAGAGTAAATAGTCCCTGGGCAGAACCCTTCGGGCAGCGCATGTTTGGCATTTATGCTGCGTTATCGCCTATTTATGGGGAATAACCACACACCATAGGCTCTGCCTTGCTTAAATACCAAACAGTCTGCTGCAAATTTAACCTCGAAAGATAAACAGGCCCTAGCCAGAGATTCTCAGTGAAAACATGGCGAATTTATGCGTCAATAGCGGACCTATTGCAAGTAAATTCAACGCAGTTAGCGCTAAAAATAGCTGCTCGAGATAGATTTATTATCCAGAGTTCAGGTTACGTATATTTAAAGCATTAAAAAAGGCGCTTAAAAAGCGCCTTGCTAACAAGTATGTGTGCTTAAAACATATCTTGATAGGAGTTTGTTGTACTAAACGTAATTGCTTTTTCAAAACCTGGTAACTGAATACTTTGCTCGTCTATTACAATATCGTTGTCGTCAATAAGTCCATCGCCAAAACGATAAATAAGTTCGTACTGGCCTAAATCTGCTTGTGTTTGATACGTTTTCTGCGAAGCTCTAACCACACTATTTTTCTGAGTGTAGCTAGTCATAACGTCATCACCATGGCGCTTAGCGAGCATTTTCATTGTTACTTTTGGAGAAAGTACGGTCGCTGTTGCATTGTTACCGCCAAAGCCTTTTGAATTTATAAAAGCAATATCCATATCAGCGCATTCGTAATGGCTATTACGAATATCAAGATGATCGCTATAAACGTCGTCTGCTACTTTATCTATTGTGGTAATACCTGGCATAATATTGTGGCTAAATACACCCAAAGCAATCGCTAACTGATCGCCACTTGCAGGAGCAATAGTATGGCCAACGTATGCTTTTGGTGCTGTCACTTTCCAATTATCAATAGCGAACGTTTGTGCCACTTTATGATATATAAGTGACTCTGTTACACGATTTTGCGGAGTACTCGAACCATGCGCTAAAATAAAGCTACGTTCTTGCAGTGCTTCTTTACCTAATAAGCTGCTAGCAAGTGCGGCTGATTTTGCCATTGTAATATAGTTACCAGGTCCAGGTGATGTAATCGACTTCTTAACGCCATCTGCATTTACAAACACATCCGGTACACAGCCCATAATATCAGCGCCCAACTCAAGGGCTAACGCATCATCCATTAAAATTGCAACTTGCGCGCCTTCACCTAATGTAAAGCCGCAGTTATCACCAAATGGTCGGCTACTATTACGGTAATCTGGTTCTTCATCATTTGATAAGTTATCTAAACGACGTAGCCCTTCAACATTTGCAAGTGCACTCATATTACCAAAGCCTTCAACCACTTCGGGTGTAATAGCACACTCAACGCTTGCAACAACTGCAACCCGTGTACGCCCTGCTTGTATGTCGTTAACCGCCGCACGTAAGTTATATAAAAACGTTGCACATGCACCCGAGGTCGAAAACGTAGTACCTACATTACCGGTGACATAGGCGTTAATAAAATCAGTCGACATTGTATTTAAACCCAGTGCCAGCTGTTTAGTGCTAACACGGTCGCCTTGTTGGCGCGCTTTTACTAAACCGCCTAGGCCTTTATCGTCCATTTGACCAATTACCGATGCTGAATAAGTACCAATTTTATCTGGCTCGACGCTATTCATAATATGCTGCCAATCAAGCCCTGTTGATTTAATCGCATCGGTGGCTGCAAAAATAGTCGCCTGCAAACCACGAGGCTGGTAGCGGCTGTTATACATAACAGACGGATCAAACCCAGTCGGAAATTGCCCAGCAGATTTAATTGGGTTATCACGCGTTGAGTTATGCTTAACATCAAAATCGGCTGCAATAGTTACTTTAACCTTTTTTCCTTCAAGTTCTTCAACTTGCCAACTAGCTGGAACAGGTACCGGTAAGTCGCGAGCACGCGTTTCAAACACAATTGCGTTTTCAGTTGATGCGGTCAGTGTCATTTTTTGCTGCCACGGCGTGGCATCGGCATCAAAATGTTCTTTTTCAATTTTACGAATAAGTGTACCAGCAATAATTTGCTCACCAAAGCGTGCTTCTATGTCGCTTTGCTCAACATTATTACCTTGTGTATCTTGTAATTGGCCGTTTACAACGCTGACTAGATTCATCAGTGTGGCGAGGCCTAAAAATGTTTCACTGCGGACTTGAGCGTTTAAACTATCTAACACGATACGGCGATAACCTTGATGAAAAGAAGTACGGCCAGCAGCGTTAATGCCACCCATGCCTACTATAACGGGTAATGCTGTCATAATTTACCTTTAAAAAACGTGTTATAAGGAGAACAGGCAGTTTAAATGGATTATGCACCGCGCATTGTGCTTTAATAGCCAAATATTCAGCACAAAAGGCCAAAGAGCACTGGTCGGAGCATCTATATGACTGATAAACACACGAATCCACCTATAAATATTGCTATAGCGGTATATCCGCATTTATTAGTGACTAGTTTAACCCTACCAATTGAAATGCTAAGAGCCGGCGAGGCCTTTGCTAAAGGGCACCTTGATAAGCAAAGCTTTAGACCACTTGCTATAAATTTAGTGGCTAAAAGTGCAGGATCTATACCCACCCGCGCAGGCCTTGCTATAAATCCTGATTGCATAACAACTAACGCGCCCTACAGTGATTTAATTATAGTGCCGGGTATTTGGCGAAACCCACGCCCTGTTGTACGTACAAATCAACACGTAGTTGATTGGCTAAGCCAAAGCTTTAGCGCAGGCAGTCATATAATTGGTGTAGGCACTGGCAACTGCTTATTAGCTGAGGCGGGGTTACTTGACGGTCACCCTGCTACCACCCATTGGCATTACGCCAAGCAATTTAGCCATGACTACCCGCAGGTGCGCTTAAAGCCTGACTTTTTTATAACCCAGTCAGAGCGAATGTATACGGTAGCGAGTCTTAATGCGCTTGCAGATGTGATCGTGCATATTATTAGCCAGTACTATACAAAAGCCGCCGCTCAACATGTAGAGCGTAATTTTTCACACGAAATACGCAAACCTTACGAAGATCAACGCTACTTAGAAGGTGCTGTAGATCGCCACCCCGATGAGCTAATTGCGCAAATTCAGTTTTGGCTAAAAACCAATTTAGCCACCGAGCTAAACTTGCAAGAAGTCGCTGCCCAATTTAGCTTAAGCTATCGTACTTTTACCCGCCGTTTTAGAGCAGCAACGAATCAAAGCCCTATTGAGTATTGGCAGCAATTACGCGTAGAAGGTGCGAAGGAGTTATTAGCATCATCAAATTTATCAATTCAAGAAGTGGCTTTAGAAGTGGGATATAACGACCAAGGGCATTTAACCCGCGTGTTTAAAAAAGTATTAAGCCAAACGCCCAGTGGTTATAGAAAAGTAGTCAGGCGAAAGCTCTTTGGCTAATATTTAAAAATGTAAAATTAATATAACAATCAAAACAGGTACAAACATGAATATAACTAACTTACTCACATTTTTTCTACATGCACAGCAGCCACTTCTGCCTATATTTCTTATAAAGCTATCAGAGCAAGTAAAAGATCATGAAAAATAAATCAGTATTTTTTTTACCAATTTTAATGTCTGTATATTCTAATCAGTGTTTAGGAGCAGATAATCCGGTTTTGGAGATGCTAGACAAAGATGTATTAAACAAAATAACTCTTTTAGCTGATTCTGTATCTAAATGTAACGATATTGCAAAATCTTCTGAAATAGAGCTAGATTTGAATAAATTCAGAACACTTAATGTATCAAAAGAAACATTCCTAAAATCTTTGTTTTATTTAAGGATGCGTAATCGAGATCTGTGTGACAGTCAGGAACGCGGCACCCTCATTTTTGCGATTGGTCAACTTGACTTCACCCGTGCTGAGTTCGGTTTAAAGGCCTCTAAATACGGAAATAGTAGCGGAGAACTTTTATACGAACCAAAAAAATTCTTACAATACAAAATTGACTATATGAATCTCACTGAAGATGTACGTTTCGAGTTTGAAAGGCAAGTAGGGACACAACCTTTTATTTATACGACTATTTTACAAAATTTAAATCTTAATATTTTTGATAAGTAATAGAGTATATACGCACAAGATGTAGAGAAATAACAGTGTGTCACTACACTAACAGGGTTGATATTTGAGCTTTTAAATAAGCTTAAATATGTGTTTATTCCAATTGTAACTATTTTCAATAGCACTGAAAAAAACGCCACTTTTAATGGCGCTCCGTGTCATCAAACTCTTTTCGATAGTAACGTTTTTGATAGTTTTTTACTTTAGTGTGCACGCCTTTGCTTAAGCTTTTAAATTTAGCCTCAAGTACGTCTACACCGTATAAAATACCAACCACTAGCACTGAAAGCTTTATTGCAGGGCCTAAGTTTTCAGTGGCTATCATAACGCCTATTGATGCAAGCACCCAGATGGTTGCAGCGGATGTAACACCAACTACCGCACCATCTTTTGCGAGCATTACACCTGCCCCTAAAAAACCAATACCTGTAATTATTTGCCCCACTACACGAGAATGATCTATTACATCCCCTTGTAAATTAAACGCAGTGGATAAAAACAAATACGTACCCAAGGTTATTAACGCTGAAGTACGAATACCTACAGGTTTGCCGCGCAATTGGCGCTCTATGCCAATAATAGCACCGCAAAAAGCCGCAGTACCAATAGCTGCCCACGAATACGGGGCTACATCAATTAAATCTAAAAAAGTCACTGTTAACCTTATATTTTATTAGCTATAGCCACCGCCGTTCTTAAACGTTGGCTACCAAACGCTGACATTTTACTAAAATCACTTCGTGCAATAGGTACATATTGGCAATCTATTGCGAGCTGTTTATCGTTACCGGGCTCACAAAATGGGTCGTGAACATACACGCAATGCTCATCAAGGTGCGTAACACACACCCAATGTGGCGATTTTTTACCATCAAAACTGTATGTACTAATTAATAACAGCACACTAAAGCCTTTACTTAACCACTGCTCAATATGTTCAAGCTCTACATCTTTATTTGTAAGCGGTATATTTGCCTGTGCAATACTATCTACAAATTGTTGATGCACGGTGGCAAGTACCACTTTTTTGTTCTCGTTGCGTACGCCATCTAAAAACAAAGGCTCTGTGGTATTAACCATTACCTCGCTTTTGAAGCCCCGCTTATTAGCGGCAAGTGCCAAACCAAACGGATGGCAACCACCATGACCCGATGTCATAAAAATGGTGGTACCTTCACGCCAAAGTGCCAGCTCATGCGATTGGGTAAGCTCAGTTGTTGGCTCAAGTGCGCCCATTGCCATTAATAGGGCAGCAGGTCCGCACGTAAACTCGGTAGTTTGCTGATACCACGGCGTTAAACGCGCCACTTTTAACTCACTTGTTTGTCGAATGTTTTTTTGCATTCGTAGTGCGTCACTGTGGTCATCGTAATAATCGCTATATTGACCAAACACCCTGTAACCTGAGCTTTTATAAAGCCCTATCGCACCTTCGTTATTTACAGCCACTTCTAAACGAAGGTAAATACGCCCTCGCTCACACGTTTCTTTTTCAAGGCTAGTAAGCAGTGCTTTTGCAATGCCTTTACCTTGCATTGTGGGTTTTACAGCAAGCGAATATAAACGCGCTAAGCGAGTCCCTTTATGGCACCATACTAGCCCATATCCACATACTTGCTCGCCATTTTCTGCAACGAGTAAAATACCGTGTTTTGCACTAAGCCAGCGTTTTAAACTACGCGGACTTAATTTATCGTTATTAAAGCAAGCGTTTTCAACGTCAATCAGTGCATTCAAATCACTGCTAAGCGCCTTTCGAATAACAAGGTTGCTCATGTTATTACCCACGACCTCGTGCTTCTAAGCGTTGTTTAAACTCATCCATAATGATCATGTATAGCTCGTCGCCTAAATAGCCGTCTTCTACTTTGTGATCAATACTTGGGTTGTCGTTTACTTCAAGCACGTATGCTTTGCCTTGATGCTCTTTAACATCTACGCCATATAGACCTCTACCCACTGTTTTACATGCTTTTAATGCTGCATCTAACACCGCTTTTGGTAACTCAAAGGTTGGCAATGTTTCAAAGCCACCAGAGAAAAACCGTTTAGCGTCGTGGTTATAAATTTGCCAATGGTTACGCGCCATTAAATAGCGGCATGCATAAATTGCACGACCATTTAACACACCCACTCGCCAATCGTATTCGGTATACATGTATTCTTGTGCAAGCACTAATGCGCTAAATTCAAACAGCTCTGTAAGCTTAGCTTCAAGCTCATCACGGTTTGATACTTTATAAACACCTTTTGAGAAAGACCCTTCAGGCATTTTTAAAACAAGCGGATACGTAAACGCTTCTTCTAGCTGCTCAAGCGTTTCACTTGATTGATCAGCCACTACAACCGTTTTTAAACTTGGCACTTTTTGATAATTAAACGCATCGTGTAAATACACTTTATTACAACAACGTAAAATAGACTCAGCATCGTCAATAACCACTAAATCAATGCTTTGCGCTTTGCTTGCAAGGCGATACGTTGGATGGTCAATCGCTGTAGTTTGGCGAATAAATAACGCATCAAACTGGGCTATGTTATCAATTTCGTCAAAGCTTAATGCTTGTGCATTAATGCCGTGTTTAGCGGCGGCTTTAATAAAGCGTGCAATGGCGTCTTTATCGCTCGGCGGTACTTTTTCGTTATGATCAACAAGTATTGCCATGTCCCATCTAAAACGACGTTGCACTGAGCCAATACGCCACTGCGTTTTAGTAAAGTTATCTAGTTTAGCTACAAATTCGCTGTACTGCTGCTCGCTTAAAGACGATAAAGACCCTTGTTGCAATAATCCCTTTTCATCAACAAATAAAATAGGCGTTGGGTATTGTTTAAATACCGACTTAGCCGCTTTTGATTGTAAATCGTTTTGTGTATTACCAAAGTAAAGTTTGCCATCTATTTGGCCCACATTTAACATAGGGGCTTGACCACTACGCAATGCGTTTATTGTTTTTACACTTGGCAAAACTTGGTGCTTGCGCGCCTCTGCAAGTAACGAGCAATAGTAACCTTTGCTCAAGTATTGGCTCGAGTCGCACAGATTAATAATGCGTGTTTTTGGCTCATTTTGTTTTGGGTAATCACGTAAATAAGTATTAAACGTAATTACATTTTCGAACGATTGAGCAAGCGTTTGCTCGTTGTTATCAACCACAATTAAGGTTTTAAACACGACTTTTCCTAGTTAAGTCAAAATATAAAAAGCATGCTTAGTAAAATACTCAGCATTATAAATAGAAACACCCATCGTACTAAGTGGGCATTGCGCGTATCACTTAATATGATGGGTGCTTTAACAGGTACCTACTGTACGAGTTAGCGCTTAAATTGCTTAAGCGACATGTGCTTTATATGCCCTTTTTTTAAAACGCACAAACGAGATATTTTTAGCGTGAAGATGAAAAATATTGATTAACTATATTTTCTAACTAATGCAGATTAAAATACGCAAAACAATACCTTAAGAAAGTTAAAAATGTCGCTGCCTGCTTGCCCAAAATGCCACTGTGAATATGTTTACGAAGACCAACAACTGCTTGTTTGCCCCGAATGCGCTCATGAGTGGAACCCAGATAACACACACGATGAAGCCGTTATTTTAGTTAAAGATGCCAATGGCACTGTGCTAAGTGATGGCGACAAAGTGACAGTAGCCAAAGATTTAAAAATTAAAGGCAGCTCGCAAGTAATTAAAATTGGCACCAAAGCGGTCGTTAGAAGAGTGCTTGATAAAAAAGATCACGAACTTGATTGTAAAGTAGAAGGCATTGGCGAAATGATGGTAACTGCAAAGTTTGTGAAAAAGGCGAACTAAAATAGGATAACCTGAACTCTGAATAATAAATCTATCTCAAGCAGCTATTTTAAGCGCTAACTACGTTGAATTTACTGAAAATCTCTGGCTAGAGAAAACAAGAAGGTGAATTTTTTCGTATCACCTTCACACAACTTGTATACTAGGTATCTGTTTTATCTAAACCATTTCTATAAATAAAGCTAAATACATGCCCGAGTATTTCTTTGTGTATTTTTTTGCGATCAACACCGTCTCGATCCTTGCACAAATATACGCCTTTTACTTTACGTTCTGAGTCACATTTATCAATGTATACAAAATGACCTGCGTTTTGTTCAATACCGACTAAATTCGCACCTTGAATATGCTCCGCATAATATTTGGAATGTGTGCTGTACGGTAGAAAGTCATTCTCTATGGAGCCTAAAATTAGGGTAGGAACATTTATGTTAGCTAGGCTCTGTTCGCTAACGGCATGTCCCAAGGCCGGATCTAAGGCAATAACAGCTGCAACTCGCTCGTCTTGCATTTTTTCTTGTAGCAAACCAATCTTTTTTAACATATCTTTATTCATTGGCTTACGCTTATTTTGCTGTCCATAGTCACAGCCTCTATCATCTTTTGCCTTCTCTAACGAACAATAAGCTTGCGACTTACCTTCCTCTAAAATAGCTCCCGCCATTGCTAAAGAGGTAAAACCGCCCGAAGAATGACCAAACATTATTACATTGTCCGTTTTAAGCGAGGTATTAAATAGCCCGCCTTCAGATAAACTATCAATTGCAAAACTTACATCTTCAGATCGCTGCCAGAAGCGCATAGCCGAACTCGGATCAATGTTTTGAGCTCCATAAACCCATGACTCACCAAAATGTGCAACTCCAGCAACAACCCAACCTTGTGATGCCAATGCATAGCCCAGCCAGTTCATTTCACGGGGAGAGCCAAATGCTCCGTGAGAAATAATCGCAACCCGCTGATTTTTTTGCTTGGGTGATAAGCAAACCTTTGCTTCGCAAAGCTCTACACCACCTTGATACCAAAACTTGATTTTAACGGGTCGATTAACTTTGTGGTTAAAAAAATCCACTTCTGTTGTCTTAAGCTCCGTAGCACTGCCAGAGAGGGCTTTAGCACTGAAAAAAAGAATAAATAACATAATGCAGGCACAACAAAGTCTAGTTATATTTAGGTTCATAGTTCTCTCTATTTATTTTTAATTGTACATTCTATACCTAAAATATACGTGCATTATTAAGACTGAGCTGTGCAGAAAGTGCGGTTTTTTTTAAGAAAAGTCACTTTTAGCCTAATGTTAACTTTTCTTTTTTTCAGCAGAGTTTTCTACTGCAAAATACAGCTCCGTTTTAAGTGCTTCAGGCTTAGTTTCCATTGGGTTATTCAGATATAACTGCACAATTTGTTGATCTTTAAGCTTGATGCTATTAGGTAGTACCCATTGGGCATAAATCTGCGAAATAGTTTGCCACATGCAATCGTGTGGCCCTGTATGTGTAAAACAGGCCCATCGGCCTGCCTGCCACTTAAAAGTTTCTAATTTCGCATGGTGAGTAGAGAGTCCCTCAACAAAGCCAGCAAAAAAACGGCTTTGTGTCTGCTCGCCTGCCCACGGATTATCAACAGAAACACCTATAGGCTGTAACTCTGTATAACTTAAAAGCTCAGCCATAGTACCTAGACGCCCAAATAGTTCTCCAGCCACTGTTGAGAAAGATTGCTCATTAAAACCTTTACCATAAAAACCGAATACTTTTCGCTCAGGTAATGTTTTCCAGACGGGTAACAATTTTTGATCAGTTTTTAGTTTCCTAGGCTTTAGGCTACCAGCACGGTCATTGTTCGGTAAATTCCCTTGAATTATATCGCTTGGCGTAACAGAGAAGTTCTTTTTAAACACCCTTGAAAAGGATGAAGGAGAATCATAGCCGGCGCTAAGAGCAACATCGATAATATTGTGGTTTCCTTGTTTAATTAAATGTAAGGCTTTTTCGAGTTTATGCCGCTGAATAAACTCACCCAACGGGTAACCCGTCGCCGCAAAAAATATGCGATTAAAGTGATACTTAGAGAAGCCTGTATAATTTGCCAAACTATCCAAGCTAATAGCCTGATCGCTATGATCATAAATATACTGTCCGACTTGGCTAATGATTTTTGCGTTTTTGTTGTTTGAAGTATCTACCACGGTATTGACCCAACTTCCACAGTGTAAAATCTAACAGTCATATCACTTAACTGTATGCAAACGAGCCAGTTGATTAACTCGCTTAAATTTATTTTTATTAATGTCTCAACCATAGACGAGTTCCTCTTTTGATTCAATCGGATACGACGTGAAATATTAAAAGAGGATTGGGTGTTGTTTTAATATGGGGTTTAGGTGGTGTTACAAGTATTAAAGTACTTATTTGAAGTGATATTTATAGGTGTTATCCTAATTAGTTTCGTACTTTATCTAAAGGAAAGCAGGCTCACTACCCCAGACTTTATCTTTATTATAAAAAGTTGTTACGGACTATCTATTCAAATTTGATTTTATCTGTAAACCCTCATTTTCATGTGATCCTTGTTTATAAAACAGACTAAACACCCTGTTCTAATTGGCGATTTCTGTAATAATTATAATGAGTGTCATCCTAACTTCTTATACTAACTTCTTATACTTTCTTGGTCGAAAGTTCGGATCTCGGAACAAACATTTAATTCAATTTCTTAAATGAGATTCAGATTAGTTATTAGCGAAATAAAAAACCATCAAGCTTTGATGGTTTTTTTGTGGCTTTCATACCGTATTTAAAGCATAAAAATTACTTTTTGATAATCCTCCTGTCAAAAGTCAATTTTGCTGCTAATAAAACATGATCAGCTCCCAAACGGAAAGTAACATACAGGTATTTCTCAACAAGTTCTTTTTATTTCTATAAAGATGCTTTTCGTAAAATAGCGCTATAGTTAAAATTGCCATTTGCAACAGGCTGTGCCCCGCAATATGCATTGCAATCATAATATGCGCACAGGTTTGAACACATTTTACACCCTCATCAAAACCTATTCTCAGAATATCTATATCGGCTTTTAGACCAGTTATCCTAGGAGCCCAAATACTACCGCAAGCTGTGAGCAATCGAATCCTAAACTTTGCATTGCACAAAAAACCAGCCAGTGCGTATGCAATCGCAGCAACAGGAAAGCCTTCAAACATCATTGTCAAAGATGAATCAGCCAACAACGCTGTTAAATACAGCAGCACTAAACCAAATATAAACCAAATAAGAGAGTAGCCAAAAATGAACACAACTAAACTTCTTGATTGTCTTGTCAATGGTATTCGATTTACTATCGAGCGGATTGTACCGCTAGTCATTGGAAGCATCATTGCATAAACCATAACCATCCAATCGAATGCCAGTTTCAACAAAGAAGACTCTGTATTTGCATGCATACCATGGTGCATATGTTGATGATGAGGTGCATTCCCTATACTCAATTGCTGCCATACATAATAAACCCAAAGCAAAGCAGCAAATACAAGTACAAACCAATGTGGGTTAGCTACTTTTAAGTAGCTAACCCTTCTTCTAGACGAGGTAAGCATAGCGTATTATCAAACCTCAGCTTTAATACTTACTCGACCTACTATTACATTGGCCTCACCAAGCTCCCTATTCGGCTCAATTTCAATTCGTAAGTCTTCAATTTTCCAACCCGATTTCTTACGAAGTTGTTCAAGCGCTTCGGTAGCATCAAGCTCGACATTAAGACCAGTTCCCGCATGACGTACACTTGCTGTAGAAGCCTGTGTTAAACCAAACAACCCTATTTTACCTACGAAAACACGCTCGGAACTTGCAAACGTTTTCACAAACACGTTAACAGGCCCAACTACACCCGAACCTGTAATGTTATCTAGAGCGATAATAACTTGACTCGACCTTTGAGTAGTTAAAGTGGCCAATGCAGATACTTTAGCAACCTGTTGCTTTTCTGGTAGGAACTCAAGTTTTGCAGACGTCGATTTCGAACTCAACGAGAAAGACTTTGTTGTTGCAGCAATAGTGTCAAACATTTCATTTCCTTCCAATGAAATCAATGCAGATACCTTATTACCATCATGCGACTTCACATCAGGATAATTCTCACTATAGGTGTACCCAAGCGCCTCTGTAGACAATACATCCTTAACTTTAACACTTACAGGGTTAGCTTTAGCATCATGAAAATCAAATGCTTGATCAAGCCAACTAGAGTCGCTAGTGTTCTCTCGACCTTGGTCAATCCAGCTCTGCCATAAGCGGTCAATGTTTGCGTGATGTAACCAAAAAATAGGATCTAAAGCAGCTGTATTTGGATCACCCATCGCTCCGCCAATATCAACATGGATTAAGTTGTGCGGGTTATTTTCTAATTTACCAAAAGTGCCTGAATCGTGACTAAACCCAGTTTTAACACCTCCAAAACTTTGTGAAGGTTGCACAGTTGTGAAGTGCTCTAGTGCAAGAGCCGCTTCACAACTCGCATCCTGTTTAGAGCTGAGCGTATATTGCGCTCTTTCTTCCATCCATAATCCTGTAAAGTCAGGGGTTGGCTGCTTTGTGCCAAATTCTGTAGGTAAATTTAACGCTTGCAGTTGCTGATCATCATTGAGCGCAGGGTTATTTGCATCACAGTAGTTCCAATAAGGTAAAGTCCAATTTTCAGGTCCACCTAACTCTATAACCGTTTTTGCCACAATCGCTTCAAAAAATTGCAGATACATTCTATGCCAAGGTAAAAAATACCATGTACCATGCTGACATTGTTGCCAAAATTGGCTGTGAACAAGCGAATTAGGTGGTGGGAAGCCTTGGGCTTGCTGCCAAATACTAAACTCGCTCCAACTTTCGCCTAGAGCTAAGTTAGCACTTTTATCTAATCCATAACCATGAATAGCACCTTGATACCACCAACTTGTTGGGTCAGTAATATCTTTTTTCTTCATTGCTTCTACTGCTCTTGAATACCAAAGTAGTGTATCGTCAGTTATTTCACTGACATTTTTCCTTACACGCATCGAAGTCACTCCGTCTAGTAAATTAAAAATATATTAAATGTAAGCTAAATTATTTCTAGCCAGCTTAAAATATAGCAGCTTATTCGCAATTGATATTACAATGCATTACACGTACTTTGGTTAACACGACTAAACTAGACAGCCAATCTAATTGAAAAACAAAACTGTTCCATTCAATCTACTTTTTAGGTTAATAATTTATCTTTTATCGCTAGGTTATTTTCATCCACAAAATAAGTCATTAACTCCATTAGACCTGAATTATGAGCATGAAAATAACTGCACCTTTGCAGTTTTAATTTTTACTGAGTAGTTAAGGTTTTATGCGAGTAGCTTTTCGCAGTTACTGCTATTCACCCGCCGCTCTCGATTTAGATTTAGATTTAGATTTAGATTTAGATTTTCACAATAACTTGCTTGTAATGACGGTCTGCCTACCGACTAAACTAGACAGCCAATCTAATTGAAAAACAAAACTGTTCCATTCAATCTACTTTTTAGGTTAATAATTTATCTTTTATTGCTAGGTTATTTTCATCCACAAAATAAGTCATTAACTCCATTAGACCTGAATTATGAGCATGAAAATAACTGCACCTTTGCAGTTTTAATTTTTACTGAGTAGTTAAGGTTTTATGCGAGTAGCTTTTCGCAGTTACTGCTATTCACCCGCCGCTCTCGATTTAGATTTAGATTTAGATTTAGATTTAGATTTTCACAATAACTTGCTTGTAATGACGGTCTGCCTACCGACTAAACTAGACAGCCAATCTAATTGAAAAACAAAACTGTTCCATTCAATCTACTTTTTAGGTTAATAATTTATCTTTTATTGCTAGGTTATTTTCATCCACAAAATAAGTCATTAACTCCATTAGACCTGAATTATGAGCATGAAAATAACTGCACCTTTGCAGTTTTAATTTTTACTGAGTAGTTAAGGTTTTATGCGAGTAGCTTTTCGCAGTTACTGCTATTCACCCGCCGTTCTCGATTTAGATTTAGATTTAGATTTTCACAATAACTTACTTGTAATGACGGTCTGCCTACTGCACCGTGAAATACGCGTGTAAATTGTGTGGTGAGTTTTAACCAGTTTTCAGGGGAAATATTGACTCTTTCGAGTAAGGGTAAGTGTAAGTGTAAGTGTGTACTTTCAATATGCCCTCGCTTGCCTTCTTTTGCATATGTCAAGCGTAGTTGAGCGCTGGTATGGCAATAACACGATTTGATGACGAAATTAAAACGCTTTATAAGTAACATAAAGATCGCGCTATTTTTGATAGCTTACCTGGTGCGGTGCCACAATTAGCGCCTCGATTATTAGCTGCAATGAGGTCAAATCGTGACCGTTATAAGTGCGCCGATGACATACACAAATACGCAGACATTGCTCCAGTAACCGAGCGCAGTGACAAGAAGGAATGGATATACTGGCGATACTCTTGACTAAATTTTTAAGGCAAACATTTGTGGGATGGGCAGGATTATCTATGCGCTATTCATTTTGGAAAAAGCATCGTTACTTGACCACGATAGTTGGCCACGATAGTTGGCAGCAAGAAGCCAAAGGAAAACCCACGCTTATAAATTAAGAACTACCACCATTAGATCATTGGTATTTAAGTGGATACGAATCCTATTTAGGTGCTGGAAAACACATACGCCCTACGATGAATCAACTTACTTAACTGCATTGAAAAGTAAGGGTTCACCGCTGTTAAAATTTGCGGTGGAAAGTGAGCTTTAGCGCTTACTGTACTCCTCAGGGCGTTTTGTTAGTTTATTTTTTGACTCCGATTAAAACTGTTCTTGTTTCTCCTGATGAGTCCTTTGGCTTCCTATCAATAGTTACATCAAACCCTGCTTTTTCCATCGATGTTTTATAAACATTTGCACCAAATAAGCCTAAAGTCATACTATCAAAATCAAAATTTGTCCCTTCCTCATTATCTAATATATACGATGTGGTTGTTTGTAATATATTGGTGTTTGATGATGATTTATTAATATAGTCAATTATGGTGAGTAAACCAAACGGTGTTTTCCGAGTGACATGATATATCATCGGTTTAGTAAATTCATCTGCATCAAATTCTGGCGATAACATAAATAATCCACCTTGAACTAAATGAGCGGATGCTGTAACACAGACATCATTAATTCCATCGACAGTGTCGATATGTCCGATTCCATCATGCACTAATACAGCATCATATTTATTTTCCAAGCGAATGTTTCTCATGTCGCCTTTATGGCATTTCACTCTAGGATTCAAAGAACCACACTGACACAGCATTTCTTCAGATAAATCAACCACTTCAGCATCAACGCACTCTGATAAGTAAGAAATCAAATAACCAGGTCCTGAAGCCATCTCTAATAATTTCACTTTTCGAGCTGGGAAATAATATTTTAATATTGAATGCCAATAGCTTACTTCTGGTTCGTAATCTTCTCTCACTATCACATAGGGATAAAAGTGGCTTAATTCACCATATAATCGGTTCTGCTCTATTTTATTAATGTTAAATTTCATTGTTTCTAGATACCCGTTTAAACCAACGCCCAAATAATGGACAAATATCAGTTGGTTAAAATAAGCGACGCAGGAGCAAAAACCAACTGTTATTTGTCCTGATTAATTTGCTTGTTATGTAACTTTACGCCATCCCAAGAAGCTCATATATAGGAATACAAATTTCCTCATTTTCATCTTCTGTCATTTCTAACCAATCCGTTACTTTGTTAAGCAGTTCATGCTGTTTATGAACAAATTGTATAAGTGCATGCTTGTCGATTTTTACTTGGGGGGTAATGCTATTAATAAGCTGTGCTTTGGCACAACACAGCGCTATTGACTTTAAACCACATAAATTGCTCGAAGGGTCACAATAAAAAAATAAAGGTAACTTCTCAGCTAATATTTTTGAAAAGTGTACTACTTCTGGAATTTCAAATAATTCACGAGGGTCTGATTCATACCCGTAAAATGAAACTTCAACGTTACTTTTCTTTTTAAAGGCTAATTCCCGAGAGACTTGAAATCTATCAAATTGACTTGCGACTTCTGATATATCACCTGATTCAACCCATTCTCTTGAAATAACTATATAAAAGCTATCTGTATGTTTAGTTATAACATCATTGATGAGCCAATATTTTTCCAACTCATCTGTGTGATCAGTAACATTGTAGTGGTCAACTAATTTTGGCCACAGTTTTGGAATCTTTGTATCTAACCTCAGATTCATTTGGCGCTAAACCAGCATTATAATGATGTGGCCTAACATTATTGTAAATCCATTTATGTAATCGCTCACGCTATATTTAGCGTCTATAAAGTTTCCATATCCAACCTTTGGCATCCATTCTGTCTTAAAACTTCTAAAAAATCGCTCCATTGGCGCATTATCCCAACAATTTCCACGTCTACTCATACTTTGTGTGATTTTATAGCGCCATAAACGTTGGCGGTACTTCAAGCTTGTATAGTGGCTTCCTTGGTCTGAGTGAAACATCAATCCACTTGGCTTACCTCTGCTTTCATACGCGAGTTCAAGCGCTTTTAGCGTTAAATTAGTATCTGGCGACAACGACATTGCCCAGCCAACCACTCTACGTGCAAATAAATCAATAACGACGGCTAAATAAGCCCAGCGATTGCCTGTCCAAATATACGTCACATCACCGCACCACACGGTATCTGGCTCAACAACATCAAATTGTCTATCAAGCAGGTTTGGAATTTCAAGGTGTTCATTACCACCGCGTTTATATGAATGTTGAGGTACTTGGCAGCTTTCAAGCTTTAATTTAACCATTAGCTTAGCTGCACGATAACGGCTCAATTCAAAATCATTGTTCGTTGCTATCGCTGCTATTGTCCGTGCACCTGCTGAACCACCACTCATCGCATGTATTGCTTTTACTTCAGCCTCTAACCTTACTTGCTCAGGTGTCGGCGTTGTATCGCGTATGGCCCAGTATTTATAGCTGCTGCGATGCACATTGAATACGCTGCATAGCACACTAATTGGATAACGCTCTCGTTGATTCAATTTCTCAATTAATGAGAATTGTTCAGGGAGTCGGACATCAAGAGAGCGGTGGTGTATTCAATCGGTCAATGCAACACCTTATAATTGATTATTAATTAGGTAGTTATGACTGACTTATCAAAACGTGGTTTAAGTGATATTGAAAAGCTGAAAGCATGGTTCTTATGGCGTGAAGGACCTTCACGCCATAAGAACCATGCTTTCAGCTTTTCAATATCACTTAAACCACGTTTTGATAAGTCAGTCATAACTACCTAATTAATAATCAATTATAAGGTGTTGCATTGACCGATTGAATACACCATAATGAAATTTAATTCGTTAAATTGCTTAAAGATTGATGCAAGTTGGTGTAAGTAACCTGAACTCTGAATAATAAATCTATCTCAAGCAGCTATTTTCAGCGCTAACTACGTTGAATTTACTTGCAATAGGCTAGCTATTGACGCGCAAATTCGCCTTGTTTTCACTGCAAATCTCTGGCTAAAGAAAATAAATTTAAATATCACTATTATTCAATACGTTAATAAATCTCTTAATCAGAGTACAGGTTAAGTAAGGTCACTCAAGTTTTAAGCACAAAAAAAGGAGCCATAGGCTCCTTTTTGATACTTATATGAAAAAGCTTAAGCCGCTAGGCCTTCTTTTGCTTTTTCTACAAGCGCTGCGAATGCAACTTGGTCATAAACAGCGATATCTGCAAGGATCTTACGATCGATTTCTACAGAAGTCTTTTTAAGACCGTTGATAAAACGGCTGTAAGACAGACCATTTTGACGTGAAGCAGCATTGATACGTGCAATCCATAATTGACGGAATGTACGTTTCTTCGCACGACGGTCACGGTAAGCGTATTGACCCGCTTTAGTAACAGCCTGGAAAGCTACGCGGTAAACACGTGAACGTGCTCCGTAGTAACCTTTTGCTTGTTTTAAAACTTTTTTGTGACGTGCACGTGCGACAACGCCGCGTTTAACTCTTGCCATTTCTAAAAACCCCTATTAAGCGAACGGTAACATACGTGAAACTAGACCATGGTCATTTTTATGAACCATCATCTTAGGACGTAGGTGTAACTTACGCTTAGACGTTTTCTTAGTCAGAATATGACGAAGATGCGCTTGTTTACGCTTGAAACCGCCAGAAGCAGTCTTTTTGAAACGCTTAGCAGCGCCACTGTGACTTTTTAGCTTATAAGCCATTGCAATAACTCCAATTGTATTGCTTTTAAATTAGTAAGTAGGCGTGAGATATATTTCTATAGCTCCACTTTTAGGCCTAACTTACTGCCATGTTCCGGTGAAGACCCAACATAAATGCTGCAATCTTACTTTAAGACCGGTTAACCTAGGTGAATATTTGCATATTAACTTGCAGACCTAGGCTAATTTCGGTGCGTATTATCGCTTAAAAATTATTTTTTAGCAACAGGCGCCATCATCATAACCATTTGGCGGCCTTCAACACGATTTGGGAAAGACTCTACAACTGCAAGCTCTTCTAAATCGGTTTTGATACGGTTTAATAATTCTATACCAATTTCTTGGTGAGCCATTTCACGACCACGGAAGCGGATGGTTATTTTAGCTTTATCGCCACCTTCTAAGAACTTACGTAAGTTGCGAAGCTTAACCTGATAATCACCTTCATCCGTACCAGGACGGAATTTGATTTCTTTTATCTGGATCTGCTTTTGCTTCTTCTTCTGCTCTTTCAGTTCTTTACTTTTTTCAAAGATGAACTTACCGTAGTCCATGATTCTACAAACAGGCGGCTCAGCATTTGGGCTAATCTCAACAAGATCAACACCCGCTGCGTCAGCCATAGTTTGTGCGTCTTTTAATGACTGAATTCCAGCTTGTTCGCCTTCAAGGTCAATTAAACGAACTTCTTGAGCTGTAATTTCTTCGTTAATACGATTTTTTTGGGCTGTTTGTTGCCCTTTCTTGCCGCCTCTAATAGTACGTTCCTCCAAGAATATTAATAATATAAGCGTGTAATTGGCTGTTTGTTATGCCTTACACGCTCTGTTTTTACTGTCGACTTTTAATTTCTTCGCTAATTTTAGCTACAAAATCGTCAACATTAAATTTGCCAAGGTCTTCACCTGTGCGCGTACGCACTGCTACTTCTTGCTGCTCAACTTCTTTATCGCCAACAACAAGTAAGTATGGGATACGCTTAAGTGTATGTTCACGGATTTTAAAGCCAATCTTCTCATTTCTCAAGTCAGCAGCGGCTCTAATACCTAATTTATTTAATTTTTGCACAACTTCTTTAACATAAGGCGCTTGTTTATCGGTAATATTCATAATTACCACTTGCTTTGGTGCAAGCCACGTTGGGAATAAACCGGCATACTCTTCTGTTAAAATACCAATAAAGCGTTCTATAGAACCTAAAATGGCACGATGTATCATTACAGGTGTACGACGTTCATTATTTTCTGCTACATAAGTAGCGCCTAAACGACCCGGTAATGCAAAATCTAGTTGCACTGTACCACACTGCCACGCTCTGTCTAAACAATCGTACAAAGTAAATTCAATTTTAGGACCGTAAAACGCGCCTTCACCCGGTAGGTAATCAAATTCAATATCATTTAGCTTAAGTGCATCAGCTAATGCAAGCTCAGCTTTATCCCACATATGATCTTCACCAATGCGTTGTTCTGGGCGAGTTGAAAGCTTAACGACAATCTTCTCAAAACCGAATGTTTCATAGGTATCATAAACCATCTTAATACACGCTGACACTTCGTCCATTATCTGTTCTTCTGTACAGAAAATGTGAGCATCATCTTGTGTAAAGCCACGAACACGCATTAAGCCATGTAGTGCGCCTGATGGCTCGTTACGATGACAACAACCAAACTCAGCCATACGAAGTGGTAAATCACGGTACGACTTTAAACCTTGGTTAAATATTTGCACGTGACCTGGGCAGTTCATTGGTTTAATTGCGTATTCACGCTTTTCAGACTCAGTGGTAAACATTGCGTCTGAATACTTTTCCCAGTGACCTGATTTTTCCCACAATGAACGGTCCATCATCATTGGACCTTTTACTTCTTCGTACTCATATTCGCGTAATTTTTCACGTACAAATTCTTCAAGTTCACGGTAAATGCTCCAACCATCGTTGTGCCAAAATACCATGCCTGGCGCTTCTTCTTGCCAATGCCATAAATCAAGCGCTTTACCAATGCGGCGGTGGTCGCGTTTTTCAGCTTCTTCAAGACGTTTTAAATACGCTTTAAGTTGCTTTTTATCGCCCCACGCTGTGCCGTAAATACGTTGTAGCATTTTGTTTTCTGAATCACCACGCCAATATGCACCTGCCACTTTCATTATTTTGAAGTTTTGGCAAAATTTCATGTTAGGAACGTGAGGTCCACGACACATGTCTACATATTCTTCGTGATGATATAAACCTGGACGATCATCTTTAGCAATGTTCTCGTCCAAAATTTCTATTTTGTATGTTTCGCCACGCGCTTCAAAAGTATCGCGTGCTTCTTGCCAGCTTACTGTTTTTTTCACTACGTCGTAGTTTGTTTTTGCAAGTTGCAACATACGCTTTTCAATTGCTTCAAGATCATCTTGTGATAATGAATGTTCCATATCGATATCGTAGTAAAAACCATTATCAATAGTAGGACCAATTGCCATTTTTGCGTCTGGGAAAAGTTGCTTAACTGCATGACCAATTAAGTGAGCACACGAGTGACGAATAATTTCAAGACCGTCATCGTCTTTTGCGGTGATGATCTCAAGGCGAGAATCTTCACTTATTAAGTCACATGCATCAACACGGTCGCCATTAACACGACCTGCAATGGTCGCTTTAGCTAAACCAGGACCAATATCGTTTGCAACATCAAGCGTACTTACAGGGTTTTCAAAACTACGTTGGCTTCCGTCTGGAAGAGTAATAACTGGCATTATAAATCCTTACTACAGTGGTGACACCTACAATGTATCACGTGTATTTTTATTAAATTAAATGAGAATGGCTCGACAACGCTTTTACGAATAAGCATTGACTAATTAATGTAGATGACGAGTCTGTTCAACTACAAGGATATATTGTCGCGTGCTGTGCATTTAATTACAAGTTTAAAGGGGTGAAATCCTCCAGTTTTGAGCACTAAATGCAGCTTTTAGTACAAAAAAAATCATTTAGTTAAAATATAAAAGCATCAACGCGCTAATTACACACCTACACCTACACCTATACCTACACTCGCATTTTAATGTGTGTTGCGTATAATACTGGGTAATTAAGTTATTTTAGAGAATAGACATGAGAACATGTGGTGTAGAAATTACCGGTAGTGATGTACTACTTTGTATTTTAAGTAAAGATAATGACGTATTTGATATTCGCGATGTGCGCCAAACACGCTTTACATTAGGTAACGGTAACGACACTGAAGTAATGCGTAAATTTCAATTCGATTTTGCAAAACTAATGCAAGATTACCAAATTGATTCTGTTGCAATCCGTGAGCGCCAGCCTAAAGGTAAATTTGCTGGCAGCGCAAAGGGATTCAAAATGGAAACTGCGATTCAATTAATTGACAATTTAGATGTACGTTTATTTACCACAACCGAAATTAAAGAACAGGTTAAGCGTAATCCTATTCCTATTGATTTTGAAGAAACGGGTCTTAAAAAGTACCAAGAAAATGCATTTGTAAATGCCTACGTTTATATAATGAAAAAAACATACCGCAGCGACGAAATGTAAACTCATTGCTCGTTTAAAAACGCGTACTTACTTTGTAAGACGCGTTTTTTTGTGCCTAAAAAACAGGTTCGGTTTTTATAAAACCACTAATACATTAGTCTAACCGCACTTCTCTTTGTCGACAATATGTGTTTATTTTAACTTTGTAGTTTAATAACTCACGCACATTTTCATGGAGAGAGCAATGCACACACACACTATTGCAGTAAAAGAAATAGAACAAATAAATCACTTACCGTTATCACAAAGCTATTTTAAAGGTATAAAAAGCACACCTTTAACAAATTCAACTATCGGCGAGTACTTTGATTTTATTGTCGACAAAAACCCAGAAGCATTAGCTGTAGTAGTTCATCAGGGTATTCGCTTAACGTATAAAGAATTTCAACAAGAAGTTAATCAACTTGCTATGGGGTTGCTTGCCCTTGGCATAAAACCTGGTGAGCGAGTGGGTATTTGGTCTCCTAATAATATTGAGTGGTGCTTAACCCAATTTGCAACGGCTAAAATTGGCGCAATAATGGTGTGTATTAATCCAGCATACCGCCCTAATGAATTACAATATGCGTTAAATAGTGTTGAGTGTTCAACCCTCATTACGGCATCAAACTTCAAAGGCAGTGACTATTTAGAGATGCTTAATGGTTTAGCGCCAGAACTTGCAACTTGCGATAAAAACGAACTAAATTTAAAAGCACTGCCCACTCTTAAAAATATAATTCGCATTGGCGATGAAGCATCTTCAGGTATGTATTGTTTTAATGACGTTATTAACTTGCCAACAGCAGCACATGCGCTCGAATTAAAAGCAATAGGTACACACTTAAATGCAGAGCAAGACATCAATATTCAATTTACATCAGGTACAACAGGCAGTCCAAAAGGCGCAACGCTTACCCATAAAAACATTTTAAATAACGCGCTATTTGTTGCCGAATCTATGCATTTTACAAGCGACGACAAATTATGTATCCCAGTCCCTTTATATCATTGTTTTGCGATGGTATTAGGCAGCTTATTGTGCGTAACTAAAGGCGCTGCGGCTATTTATCCTAGTGATTCATTTGATGCAAAAACTACCCTTGATGTAGTTCAGCAAGAAGGTTGTACAGCGCTGCACGGTGTACCTACTATGTTTATTAGTGAGCTTGAGCTGAGTAATTTTAACGATTATGACCTAAGTACTTTACGCACGGGTGTTATGGCAGGCTCTACATGCCCAGAGCAAGTAATGCGAAAAGTACAAACACAAATGAACATGCATCAAGTACTTATTGCTTACGGGCAAACAGAGTGCAGCCCCATAAACAACATTACCGAAACAGACTCCTCAATAGAACGGCAAGTAACGACAGTTGGCCGCGCTCTTGCACATACTGAGGTTAAAATTATTGACGAGCTGGGTAATATTCAAAAAATTGGCCTACCAGGCGAAGTATGTAGTAAAGGGGCAGGCATAATGCGCTGCTATTGGAATGACGAAGCTAAAACACAAGCCACTATAGATGAAGGCGGTTGGCTGCACTCTGGTGATTTAGGTGTTATGGATACTGAAGGATTTGTAAGTATCGTTGGCAGGATCAAAGATATGATTATTCGTGGCGGCGAAAACATTTACCCTCGAGAAATAGAAGAAGTACTCTATACCTACCCTGGTATTCAAGATGCTGCCATATTTGGCATAACAGATGAAAAATATGGCGAAGAGGTCTGTGCGTGGATCCAGCCAAAAGAAGATGCAGTACTTGATGAGCAATCAATACGTGAGTTTTTGAAAGACAAACTAGCCTACTTTAAAATGCCACGATATATCCGCTTTGTAGAAAACTACCCAATGACAGTAACAGGTAAACTGCAAAAATTTAAAATGCGAGAGCAAATGCAAGAAGAGCTAAGCGATAAGGCTTTCTCTTAATTTCTCCTCTATGGAAAACCTGTATTGCGAATAATAAATACACCACAAGCAACTATTAAAAAAGCACAGCCAATTGGCTGTGCTTTTTGTGTTTTGAATTTATTATAAATCCAACATTCTCTTTTTTAAACGCTCTAAATCAATCGCACTTGAGCGTACTGTTAATTTAATATGACTGTATTCATATTCTTCTTTAACAACACTCATGCTTGACCGAATTTCGCCCACGATACCTTTGGCGGTGTACGGTATAACAATCTCTTCTTCAATCATGTCCTCTTGAGCAATATCAATAATGTATTTATGCAGTTTGCTAATATCATCCGGGTTACGCGTGGAGGTCATCATCGCATCAGGAAATTCATCCATTAGCGATTGCTGTTGGTCAAAACTTAATTGGTCTGATTTATTCAGTACCAGTAACTTTTTACTGCCTTCCACTCCAACTTCAGCCAAAACGTTATGTACTACTTCAAGCTGTGAGCGAAATGAAGGGTCAGATGCATCAACTACATATAACAATAGTGATGCATCATGCGCTTCTGCTAATGTTGAATGAAATGAAGCAACCAAATCATGAGGTAATTTTTTAATAAAACCAACAGTATCTGACACCAATATACGAGGCTGTGTGATCGGGTACAGCGCCCGAACAGTGGTGTCTAGCGTTGCAAAGAGCTTGTTTTCTCCCTCTACATCACTGCCGGTAATTGCACGCATCATTGATGACTTGCCCGCATTGGTATAACCAATTAAAGCCACTGAGAATAGCTCTGAGCGCTGCGTACGCCTGTCCATCATTACATCTTGAACACTAACAAGTTCGCGCTTTAGTTCTGCTAATTGATCGCGTACTTTACGACGGTTTAGTTCAAGTGTGGTTTCACCCGCACCTTTACCCATTTGGCGTTCTTTATCACCTGTGGATGTTTCACGAAGCCGTGGCGCTACATAATTAAGGCGCGCAATCTCAACTTGTAATTTTGCAGTTTTAGTACGCGCATGACGGCTGAATATCTCTATGATAATCCCAGTACGGTCAAATACTTCTACGCCTAACTGGTTCTCAACATTACGTAGTTGAGAAGGCGTTAAATCGCAGTCAAATACCACTACATCTGCACAGGCAAAATCAAGTTCGTCTGATGGGATTTCTGACGGCATGTCAGATAATGGATCGTCATCAAGAACATTTTCATCCTCTTGCTCATCTGCAGCGGAGCCTTTATTACCAGTAAGATGGGCTATTTCTGCTAGTTTACCTGAGCCAAGCACATTAACTTTTTGAGTAGAGCTTTGTTTTTGCGATTGCGTACCTACTACTTTAAACCCTAACGTAGTAACCAAGCGCGCAAGCTCTGCAAGCGACTCTGTTGCTTCGTCACCTTTCAACTGTGGTGTACTAATAGAAATAAGTAACGCATTAGGAAGTGATGGTTTTGCAGTTAATTGCATAATTTTTGTGTGTTAATGCACCTGAAGTGCAAACCTATTTTTCATTCGAAAGTAACTTGATCCTACGCTGTTATAGCAAAGCTTTACAGCCTTTATAACTGACTATCAGTCATTATTATCAAAACACATCTTTACTGGCATTATAAATGACGTTATTTAGGTATCAGTAAAGGAGATATTAAGGGTACGTTGAAAATTCAACATACCCTGAGCACTTAACTTAATACCGCTCACTAAACTTGACGATAGTCTTTAAAAAAGCGTTTCATTTTTAGCATCGCATCCGACAAATCATCTTTGTTTGGCAAAAATACTAATCTAAAGTGATCTGGCTCAGGCCAATTAAACGCCCTACCATGTACTAATAATATTTTTTCAGCTTTGAGCAAGTCAAACATCATTTGCTCATCGTCTTTAACATTAAAATACGTTGTATCTACCTTAGCAAACGCATATAGAGCACCTTTTGGTTTTTTACAGCTAATACCTTCAATTGCATTTAAACCACGCCAAGCTATATCACGCTGCTCGTATAAACGACCACCGGGATTAATTAAATTATCAATTGATTGCACGCCACCTAACGCTTGTTGAATAGCATATTGAGCTGGTACGTTTGCACATAAACGCATAGAGGCAAGTATATCTAGGCCTTTGCGTAAGTCATCCATTACCGAAGTACGGCCACTCAACACCATCCATCCCATTCTAAGCCCTGCAGCACGATATGTTTTTGCCAAACCGTTAAAAGTAATAATTGGCACATCATCGCAAAGCGAACCTATAGACGTGTGCGTTACACCGTCGTATAAAATCTTCTCGTAAATTTCATCGCTCAATAACAGTAATTTGTGTTCTCGTGCTATATCGATTAATTGCATTAACAAGTCGTCGCTATAAACTGCGCCGGTTGGATTATTAGGGTTAATTAATACCAATGCTTTTGTTTTTGAAGTGATTTTACTTTTTATGTCAGCGATATCTGGAAACCAATCTTGCTCTTCGTCGCATAAATAATGAACGGGGTTGCCCCCTGACAGCTTAACCGATGCAGTCCAAAGCGGATAATCGGGTGCAGGAATAAGTACTTCATCACCATTATTGAGTAGCGCTTGGGTGACCATTTGGATCAGTTCACTTACACCGTTACCAATATAAATGTTATCAACGTCTAAATTATGTAACTTACGTTGCTGATAATGCTGATAAATAGCCACGCGAGCTGAATAGAGGCCTTTGGAGTCACAGTAACCTTGAGCTGAATATAAATTGCGGATAATATCGCGATGCATATCTTCAGGCATATCAAAGCCAAAAGCGGCTGGGTTGCCTATATTCAATTTCAATACTTTTTGACCTTCGTCTTCCATTTTTTTAGCTTGCGCTAAAACCGGTCCACGGATGTCATAGCATACACCTTCTAACTTATGACTCTTTTTAATATCAGACATTTTTACCTCTTTAGGGCGTATTGACTTTATGGATTAAATTTGTTCAACCTAGGGGCGATTTAATCGCGGCGCGAGATTTGTAACCTAGTGGGCTAAGTAAAAATTGAGTAACAAAGAGAAAATAGCCCCTAGGAAGAACCCTCTGGGCAATGCGTGTTTGGATTTTATATGTTGTTATCGCCTATTTATGTGGAAAAACCACACTGCATAGGCTCTGTCTAACCTAAAAACCAGACACTCGTTACAAATTCAATCCCGAAAGTTCAACACGCCCTAGTGAGTCTTTAGACTAACCTAGTAAAGACGTAAAATACTAGCCTATTTAAGCGCTTAATACTGAAATAAATTCAAGCAACACTTAATATTTAACGAGATGCTAACCATTCATTTAGCTTAGCCTGAGAGCCAGTTACTTGAGCCATTAAACTATTAGATGCGTCGATGGCTTCAGCTAAGTTATCTAGGTTTAAATTTTGTTCAATAACACGAGATACTTCTGCGAGGCTTGAAGCACCAAACTGCGCCGCATTAGACTTTAAGCTGTGAGAGTGACGAATAGCCGCTTCTCTGTCCCTACCTATCGTTGCTAACACTTCAGATCCTAAACGCTCGAACTCTGTACAACAAAAATCAAGCGTGTCAGCAAATTGTTCACCCAATAACGATTCCATACTCTCTAATGCCGATGTATCAATATTTATTTCTGTCATATTTTAAGCCCTTAAAACAATCCATGTACATTACCGTTTAATATCACTACTTTATATTGATGCGTAAAAAAAACCAACTTAATTACCTTATAAATGTATAATTATGAAGTTCATACTGGCAACTAAAAAGTTTATTAAATGGCACGCACACTTTGCACTCAGTGTAACTTTGCACTAAACACCTGCATTTGCAACGCAATTACAAATATAAACAACAAAGTCAGGGTTATTATTCTACAGCATCCTAGCGAAGAAAAAACAGCAAAAAATACCGCTAAGCTACTCAATTTATGCCTAACTGATTGCCAAATAATCAAAGGCGAAAATAATGATGACTTTGCCATACTAAAAACGCTGCCAATAAGCTCAACTGTTTTACTCTACCCTAACGAAAACGCTATAAATTTAGACGAGAGCGCTGAGCAACCCAGTGCAACAAACATCACCCATTTAATCGTGGTTGATGGCACATGGAAAAAAGCCTATAAAATTTTACAACTCACTCCCTTACTCAATCAGTTCAAAACGGTCAGCTTTAAACAACTACCTAAAAATCGTTATGCTATCCGTAAAGCCCCTAGGGCCGACAGCCTATCCACACTTGAAGCCGTAGCGCATAGTTTGTTTTTAATAGAGCAGCTAAATCCTGCACCACTTTATAATGTGCTTGATGAATTAATACAAAAACAAACCCAACACATGCCCGAGCACGTAAAAGCACGTTACTTAGATTAAATTTGGCGCCATAAACTTTAATGCGTAATTATCCCAACAGATTAAAACGAGGCTTTACTCGCCAAGGCCCCGACTATCGCTTTGACGACCAAGTCGACTTTAGCGATATAAGAGACACCTTTGGCTTTAGATCTATGGTCGTTGGAAAATGGGTAACCAAAGAAGAGCGCTATATTAGCGCCAATTTAATTTACGATGCACTGGCGGATCTTGCACAAATACTACACTTACCTCCTGAAGCTATCGGCCTGCGAGGCAAGCTTAACTTTGCATTTGGTCATGGTGGTCAAAAAGGTGTACAGGCACATTATAATGCGGCCACTCAAACACTTGCTCTTGCAAAAAATGCAGGCGGTGGCGCACTCGCTCACGAATGGTTTCACGCGTTTGACCATCATATAAGCGAGCATTTATTTGCAGCAAAACCACGATTTGGTTTTGCCTCAAAACTATGGCTTTCAAATACACCAAATTTATCGCACCCACTTAATAATGCGCTTAACGATTTTTACAAAAACGTGTTTTTAGATGAGGATGGTGTGGATGCGAATGAATTTGTACAAACGTGCATAAAACACGACCAAGCGCATAACATGAACTATATGAGCATGCCTGAGGAACTTGCAGCACGCTGCTTTGAAGCCTGTATTGAAGGCCACACATATATAAAAAATAGCTTTTTGGTGGGCGGCTTACAAAGTAGTAATTTAATATACCCAAACGCTGAGCATATTAACAAAGCAAATGAAGCGCTTAACCAGTATTTTGAATTACTGGGTTATGCGCTTCATAAAGTAGACGAATAAGGAGCTTTATTTAGAGGTTACTTATCGTCACTAATGCGACTCGCTACTGCACTGTTTTGGTCTTTATATTTTGCATCTTTACGAATGTTGTATGGGTTTTCACAAGGGCCTGAGAGCATTTCAAAGCTCATAGCACCAATTTTCATCAGTGGGCGAAGCGCCAGTGGTAATTTACCTGAGTTGTAAAACTCTAAAACAATATTACCGCTCCAGCCTGGATCTATTCGGTGCGCGGTTACGTGCACCATTAAACCTAAACGTGCAAGTGATGAACGTCCATCTAACCAACCTACTATATCTGCTGGCAACGTTACTTTTTCATGGGTAATAGCTAGTGCAAGTTCACCTGGGTGTAAAAAGAATGCTTCACCTTCATCAAGCACTATTTCTTCACTCATGATTGATTCCATGGCTTTATTTAACTGATCTTTTGGACCACTTAAATCGACGTATGCTGCATTATGCGCATTAAAAGTTCTAAATTTATTACCCAAGCGTAAATCGGCCGTTACACCGGAAATCATCTCGCTCGTTGGTGCAGGCTCAATAGCTATGCGGCCATCGCTTAAGTATTCATTAATATGGGTGTCTGAAAGTCTCATTATTTATTAATCTTCTGTAATTACAATTTCAATCGAATTGTGATGCTGTTGATAATAAAGCGTGCTAGCTATTAGCCTCGCTGCTGCGCTGTATGTTTTGCTTATTGCGGCGTCATTATCATTGGCAATAAGTTTTCCTTGCTCAGAATACTCGCGTATATCTATGGCAAGAGGAATATGACTAAGCACCGGTACGCCATGCTTATGCGCCAGTTTTTGCGCGCCGTCTTTACCAAATACGTGATTTGCCTCACCGCAGTGGCTGCAAATGTAATGACTCATGTTTTCTATTAACCCCAGCACTGGCACGTTTACTTTATTAAACATAGCAATGCCTTTTTGCGCATCAGCAAGCGCTAAATCTTGCGGCGTAGTGACAATAACAGTGCCGCTCGCGGGAACTTTTTGGCTCATAGTAAGTTGAATATCACCGGTACCTGGTGGCATATCCACAATTAAGTAATCAAGCTCGCCCCAATCAGTCTCGTTAAGCAATTGGCTAAGTGCGCCTGACGCCATTGGTCCTCGCCATACGGTGGCGTCATCGCTTGGCACTAAAAAACCGATTGATTGCGCTTTAATACCGTTTGCATCAAAAGGCTGTAATTGTTTGTTATCTTTCGTGACCGGCTCTGCGCCCACTAACCCTAAAAGCATGGGAATAGATGGGCCATAAATATCAGCATCTAAAATACCGACCTTTGCGCCTTCATTTTTTAATGCGCCCGCCAAATTCACAGCAGTAGTCGACTTACCTACTCCGCCTTTTCCTGAGGCAATAAGCACAATATGCTTAATCGCTTTAAACTTAGCCGCCTCTTTAATGATAACCTTGGCGCTAATTGTTACAGGCACATTTAAGCTTTCACTTATGTGTTGCTCAACTAAAGGCATTTCTGATTGCCCAGCAAATGGCAGGATTAATTTAATGTGTAGTGATTTATCGTCATTTTGAGTGATAGTATTAATGAAGCTTTCATCAATACCCACGGCAAAAGCCGCACTACGGTATGCCGCTAAGGCAGTAATAATCGGTTGTTTTTGCACCGATTTAGAAGAGAATAGTTTCGACAGTCCAAACATAGCAATTAAATAGCGTTTCTTTGATGAAAAGTGCCTCGGAATTATGTAACATTCAGGGCATTAACACCAGTCAATTAATAAAAATCCATAAGCTGTGCACACTCTAAGCAGATAGCTTGTGGATAAATTAATGATAATTGCCGTTTGTATAATAAAAACGGCGTTTTATCCTCAATTCGGAATGATTATGACGCAGCGAAAGATCCTGATTACCAGCGCATTACCTTATGCAAATGGCCCTACTCACTTAGGTCATTTATTGGAATATATTCAAACTGATATTTGGTCACGTTTTCAAAAACTACAGGGCCACGAAGCTTATTATGTTTGCGCAGACGATGCCCACGGCACGCCAATTATGCTTAATGCCCAAAAGCAAGGGATCACGCCTGAAGAAATGGTAAAACAAGTAAGCATAGAACGCCAACGCGACTTTGCTGATTTTAATATCAAATTTGATAACTACCACAGCACACACAGCCAAGAAAACAAAGAATTAAGCGAACTTATTTATAACCGCCTAAACGATGCTGGTCATATTAAAAAGCACACTATTTCGCAATTATTCGATCCTGAAAAAGGTATTTTCTTACCAGACCGCTTTGTAACAGGTACTTGCCCAACGTGTAAGTCTGAAAACCAAAACGGCGACAGCTGTGATTCATGTGGTGCCACATACAGCCCAACAGAACTCATCAATCCACGCTCTGTTATGTCGGGTGCTGAGCCTGTACTTAAAGATTCTGAGCATTACTTTTTTGACCTGCCAGCGTTTGAAGGCATGCTAAAGGAGTGGTTACACTCGGGCACTATTCAACAAGAAATGGCTAACAAGCTAGACGAATGGTTTACCGATGGCCTACAACAGTGGGATATTAGCCGCGATGCACCTTACTTTGGTTTTGAAATTCCAAATGCACCAGGCAAATACTTCTACGTTTGGTTAGATGCCCCTATTGGTTACATGGCAAGCTTTAAAAACCTATGTGACAAAAAAGGCATCAACTTTGATGAGTTTTGGGCTGAAGGTTCAGACGCTGAGCTTTATCACTTTATTGGTAAAGACATTATTTACTTCCACAGCTTATTTTGGCCAGCAATGCTAGAAGGCGCTAATTTTAGAAAGCCAACTAACGTATTCGCTCATGGTTTTGTCACTGTAAATGGCGAAAAAATGTCTAAATCGAAGGGTACGTTTATTAAAGCGCGTACTTATTTAGATAACTTAAACCCAGAGTACTTACGTTACTACTACGCCGCAAAATTAAGCAGCGGTATTGTTGATCTTGATTTAAATCTAGAAGACTTTGCACAACGTGTAAATTCAGACCTAGTAGGTAAAGTAGTCAACATAGCGAGCCGTTGTGCTGGCTTTATTACGAAAAAGTTTGATGGCAAATTAAGCAGTACTATTATGCTGCCAGCGCTGTTAGCAGAGTTTCAAGCGGCTGCACCTAGCATTACAACACACTACGAAAACCGCGATTACAGCCGTGCAATTCGCGAAATAATGGCGCTTGCCGACAAAGCAAACCAATTTATTGATGGCGCAGCACCTTGGGTATTAATTAAAGACGACACTAAGCAACAAGAAGCACACGAAGTGTGTTCTCTTGGTCTTAACTTGTTCCGCGTTTTAATTACTTACTTGAAACCCGTGTTACCAGGAATGGCTGATAACGTACAAGCGTTTTTAAATGACGACCTTGCATGGGACGGCGTTCAAAATGCACTAGTAAGCCACCCTATCAATAAATTTAAACCGTTGATGCAACGTGTTGAAATGGATAAAGTGAACAAAATGGTTGAAGAATCTAAAGAAAGCTTAGCACCAAAAGTAACAATTGACCCTAACAGCCCACTTGCGAAAGAGCCAATTAGCGACGAGATTGAGTTCGATGATTTTGCAAAAGTAGACCTACGCGTAGCTAAGATTGCTAAAGCAGAGCACGTAGAAGGCGCAGATAAACTACTTAAGCTAACACTTGATTTAGGCGGCGAAACTCGTCAAGTGTTTGCGGGTATTAAATCGGCTTATGCACCTGAGGATGTCGAAGGTAAGCTAACCGTTATGGTTGCTAATCTTAAGCCTCGTAAAATGCGCTTTGGTATGTCTGAAGGCATGGTATTAGCAGCAGGCCCTGGCGGAAAAGAAATTTATATTCTTAACCCAGATGACGGCTCAGAGCCTGGTATGCGCGTAATGTAATTATAGTTTAATAAGCCGTTGTAACTTCAGCGGCTTATTAAGTTTCAACACCGCACATATCAAAGTCCGCATAATCATGAGTTTGATAATCCTCAATCTATAAAACCATCCGATCTAAATCAGTTACCTAAATCCGACAACTATAATTAATCCTAAAGTTTAAATCACAATAAAAATACCATCCTTTCAGGCTAGTGTTTTATTATTGCTATTAAAACATACTTGTTTGCTAGTTATGTATAGGTATTCTCTATGGCAGAAGAAAAAAACAACGTGGAAGAAAAAGAAAATTTACCCGATAAAAATAATAAATTTTTTCTAGATCTTTTACCAGGTAAGTTAATTGATATTCAGTTAAATAATCCTATCCAAATGCGCTTTAAACTCCCGCTTATAGGCTATGATATTGGAAAATATTTAGTATTAAAATACCCATCGCAAGCTGGAAAACATAGCTACACTGATGTTTTAAAAGAAGGCAACGGCGCCATTGTTAGGTATGTTGTTGAAGATGAACGAGGAGAATGCATTGCATTTTCTACTACGATTCTTGCAATTTCCTTTCGCCCAGAAAGGTTGATTTTTCTCGACTATCCAAAAAAGATAGAAAGTAGACAATTAAGAGAAACTAGTCGATTAAAAACACACATTCCGGCAAAAATAAGCCTACATGAAGAATATGAGCCTGACAGCAAAGGGTTATTAAATGGCTTAATTATTGATATTTCGCCGACTGGGTGTCGATTTACGATTCACGTTAGTTCTGGCTTTTTAGCACTAAAAAGGCGACAGGTTTTTATGCACATCATTTCGCCAATAGATAGTAAACCTGTTGTTATTAGCTCCTACATTAGAAATAACCAAATGAAAGACAGTAATTTACACGTAGGTATAGAATTTGACGCCCAAGAACACGCAAAACTACAAGAATTACTTGAAGCTTTTTCTATTAGTGGTGATTGAATACACTTCAATCATCCTCATTACCGGACCAATTGAACTTTATATTAAACATAGCAATAAAGTGATTAGCTTAAATTAACTGTTCAGATAAACACCCTTTCTAGCCCTTCTTTATTCGAATTTAAAGGAATTACTAGAGCAGTTAACGTACTTAACTGCGCTTATTTTGTGTATTCATTACCATGACTTTAGGAAGGTGAATAACAATTGATTGAGAGATTATATAAAACACCCAATTAATATATCTTATCTGCGGATAAAATCCTTCTCCGCCATTACCATAAATCCAAAAAAGACCTATTAGGGCATCTGCTAATGCGGCAAAAATTAAACCTAAACTCAATATCCACACACTCAGCGGCGCTTTTAAAGCCCCATATGACTTAACTAACAAAACACTAGCTAGACCCACAGCCGTTATTAGAAAGCTATAAGCCCACGTTAATACTAATGTGTAGCTCGCAGCTTCTGGGATATACATCGAGTAAAAAGAGGTCAGAGATACACATAAGGCTGTTAAAAAATAAAGACCTAAAATACGAGTGTTATTGCACGCTTTTGACTTAATCACAAAAAAGTAAGCTAGTAGCAATAGTGTATAACCAGGTGCAAAAAATAAAATCGAGTCAACTAAATAATCATGTTTAATCACATTGCCATGAATATAATATTGCTCTAGTAAATTAAAATTAACGACGTCACCGCATATACATAACAATAATGATCCCGTACAAAGCAACGCAACCCTTTTCACACGCTTACTCTCATTATTTTTATACACACAACGAGTGATACTGATACTGTTAAATAGCAAAAGAGCGAGTGAAGTAACCTCAAAAGTTAATAGTGTATGTTGCTCAGGTGCCCATAATAAACCGGCACTCGCTACAATTAATGCAATAACTGACGCTAAAGCTGATAACTTAATATGTTTATTCATAATATATGACCTGAACTCTGGATAATAAATCTATCTCAGCAGCTATTTTCAATACTAACTGTGTTGAATTTACTTACATGTAGCGCGCTATTGACACATGAAATTGCCTTGTTCTCACTGACAATTCTTAGCCCGAGTAAACCTCTTAACCAGAGTTCACGTTAAATAGTTTTTAGTTAACTCAAAAATTAGGCGTTAATTTAATACTTTTAAAATACGATCTTTTCTTGGTAAATAGTAGTCATCATAATCAAGCGATACAATCACTCGATTAGCTTTACCTAGGAGCTCTTGGCGAGGTATTAGACCAATTACGCGTGAGTCTGCACTATTATCTCGATTATCACCCATTGCAAGGTAGTAACCGTCAGGGATAATTACTTCTGCAAAGCCCGATAAACGCGAAGGACTATGAGCAACACGTATAGAATGTTTATGACCATTTAAATCTTCAATTTTATCAAACGAGTCTGTATTACTTTGCTGATATGCATAAGTAAGCTTTTTGCCATTAATAATAAGTTCATTATTTTCAAGTGCTACGCTGTCTCCTGGAACGCCAATAACACGCTTAATTAAGCGGTTATCTGCAGCTTGTGAATCAAATACAATAATATCACCTGTTTTCGGATCGTTTAATTTTAATAATGATATGTGCGTAAACGGAATACGTAAATCGTAGGCCATTTTGTCGGTAAGGATCCGATCACCTTCTTGAATCGTTGGTTGCATCGATCCTGTAGGTACTTCGTACCAATCTGCAACCGCACTTCTAAAAACACTCATTAATGCAATGAATATGATGAGAGAACGGTTATTTTTCCAAAACTTAAAAAGTGACTTCATGCTTTGTCCTTGCTGTTGGTTGATATTATATGACTTTGTTAAGTAGCAGTCGTTCAATGAGGAGTGTAACAAAATATGTTTAATTTAGAGAAAAGCAAATAGATAGGAAAAAACCAAGGCGAATTTACTTACTATCGACCTTGGCTAAACGTTTACTCGTTACTGATTTAGTTTTTCTTTTGCTTCTTTTACCTTTTCAAAATCTAAACCTAGTTCGTCGGTTGCTTCTTTAATTAAGTGTGGCTGTGTCATTACGACTGCCATTAGTTGCTGTAGTTTTTCTGGTGGAATACCAAGCTCTTGAACAAGTGCCATTGCCATCATTGGGTTTTGAGTAAACGCTTCAAACAATGCTTTTACTTTTTCGTCGCTTACATTGTGCTCTTTAAGTATTGCTAGTATTGGATTCATTATTAAACCTTAAGTGTTTTTTATAGGACTTAGTATATGGGCTAAACCCTAAAATTAAAGAGTTACTCTACAAGTAAAACCACTTTACCCGCATTTTCGTTACGCTCTAAAATAGCATGAGCTTCGTTTGCATCGCCCCAAGGTAGAGTTTTATATACGTTAAAGTCATATTTTTTATCGGCTAGCTCGCTGTAAAAACGCGCTACAAAATCATCACGTAAATTACGTTTAAACTCAATGCTACGATTACGAAGTGTTGAGGCATGGAACGAAATACGCTTTTGTAAAAGCGTTGCAAAATCGACTTCTACAAAGCGTCCATCTAAAAATGCCAACATTACAATTTGACAATCCATCGCTGCAATAGTGGCGTTTTTATTTAAGTAACTCCCCGAAACAGGATCTACAATTGCATTTGCTGTGAGATTATTTGCTTGCATATATTCTACAAAGTCAGTGGTTTTGTAGTTAATTGCATGATCGACACCGAGCTCTTTTGCGTGTTGGCATTTATCATCCGTACCAGCGGTAATGACCACGGTAGCTCCAGCGCTTTTAGCCATTTGAATTGCTGCAGCGCCCTCAGCCATTGTTACATCATCTGGCAATTCCATCAGCTGCTTTGCATCAACGGCTACATATTCACTGTAAGCACCACCAGCACATAACGTAAATATACGCTTATTTAGCCAAGTTTTTTCTACCTCTTTGCCAAGCTCGATAATTGTACCGGCACACTCAAGTCCTAAAATTAGACTGTCTCCTGCTGGTGCTGGGTATTTACCTTGTCGCTGCATACAGTCTGCACGGTTAACACCAATCGCTGCCACTTTAACTAGCACTTCGTGGCTTTTTAAAACCGGCTTGTTGGTTTGTGCAAATGCAAGATTGCTATCTTCATGAGAAATATATTTCATTGTTGCTCCACATGTAAAAACTGTAATAGCTTATAGATGGGGATGAACACAGATCCAAACAACCTCAAAAGCGCCAGCTTTGTTTATAAGGATAAACATCAGGTAAATAGCCTTGGTGTATTTGTTGCTGACAGCTTTGCCAAAACCCAGCTGAAAACAGATTATTATGATGGCTATTAAAGTACTTAAATGCGCTGTCGTTTGCACTAAAAAACACCTTGAACTGACTCGGGAAAATATCGTTTTCGTCTATATCAAAATACGAACTAGTGCTTAGCTCTTCAAGGCTATTTTGTGTTTGCGGTACTTCTCTAAAGTTACACTCAGTCAGTGGGCAAATCTCGTCAAAATCATAAAATACAATCCGGCCCCAACGTGTTACACCAAAATTTTTCATTAACATATCGCCTGGGAATATATTAGCGCCGGCTAACTCTTTAATTGCTTTACCGTAATCAATCATTACCTGCTCTAGAGCTTTGTTATCACAGTGATTAATGTATAAATTAAGCGGGGTCATTTTACGTTCAACATACACGTGTTTTAAAATAAGTGCCTTGCCCGATATAATCATGCTGGTACCAATTTGGCTTCTCATCTGCTCAAGCAGTTCATCGCTAAAACGGCTTAAATCAAACGCTAAATACCTAAATTCGTGCGTGTCTACCAAGCGCCCAACGCGGTCAGCTTGCTTTACAAAGTTATATTTTTCTTTTACTTGCGCCTTGGTAGCTGTTTTTGGTGCGCTAAATTTATCTTTAATGACTTTGTAAACATAGTCTGAGCCTGCAATTGTAAAAACCAGCATCACCATACCTGGCGTACCAGGTGCTGTTGTGTATTTAAGGTTTACTGGGCTGTTTTTAGTCGTATCAACTTTATAACGATAAAATTCCGTTTTAGCGTGTTTAATAAAACCGATAGCGTTAAATAACTCAAAGCGTTGTTTGTGCGGCATTAATACACTTAAGTAATCTACGTAGCGGGCGGGCTGGTCGGTATCAACCATAAAATAGGCGCGTGCAAAGCCAAATAATAGACTTAATTGATCGGCGCCCATCATTACAGCATCTATTTTTAATCCGTTATCGGTATTCAAAATAGCGATGGCAAAAGGCATATTATCGCCATTTTTAGCTATGCAACGCCCAATTAAATAACAGGCTTTATTTCTGAAAAATAATGAATTAGCGTATTCAATATAGCCATCATTTAAATTTATAAGTTCGTACACCTGTTTGCATTGCTGCTGCGCGCCTTGCATTAACGTACTGTGTAATGTGGCTACATCACGCTCTAAATGATTAAACGGCACTCTAAATACTTGATTAGTAATAAGCGTTTTAACGGCGCTATTGAACCCTTTTTGTAGTGATACTCTACTCACTAAGCTCTCAAAGGAACGTGGCTCGCTGCGATACTTTGCTTTCAATACAAATAAATGTACGGTGCGAATTTTTTTATCGTCCCAAATTGCACCAAAAGTAGAATTAAAAAAGGTATGTGCAATGGGTTTGTTTTCATGATTTTGCACCATATCACCGTAAATATTTTTAGCTAACTGCCACGTTTGCGAACAAGTAAGTTCAGCGTAAGCAATAACCCGCACCGCTTCACTTACGTTTTTCACTTCGCGCTCATACACTTGTAAACGCTCACGCATAGCGCTTTGTGCATCGTGATATTTTTGTTGTTCAAAACGGCTTTGTGCACCCAGTGTAATATTTAAAAATTGCGAAAACATGGCTTCAAACCCAGCAAAAACTGACCGCGCAAGTTTTGTAGCTATAACATGTTGCAGCGCATTATTAGGTTGTTCTATTAACATGTTTTGCATAAATACAGTACTTATATTGATGCCAGTTATGGCGGTTATTTTTTATTAATTGTTTACACCTTAGCAAGCAGGCTTTAATTTAGATAATTAATAAAGCATATAACTTAAATTGATCATATGAATATAAGAAACGTCGACCTCAACTTGTTAGTATACTTAAATGTACTCATTGATGAAAAAAGTGTTTCGAAAGCGGCTAACAAGCTCGCGCTTACGCAACCTGCTATGAGTAACGCATTAAAGCGTTTACGCGATTTATTTGACGATCCACTACTGGTGCGTGCTGCAGGTTCAATGACACCAACGACAAAAGCAATTGCGTTAAAACCTGAAGTAGAGGCCCTATTAAAAATGGCTGAGGCTATTACTCAACCTAGCGAGCAATTTAACCCTGCAACCGCTAACATTACGTTTAGAATAATGGCAAACGACTATATAGAGTCGACCTTAATAGCCCCTTTTATAACCGCGCAACTTAGTAAAAACCTAGGTATCAATTTTGATGTATTAAGCCCAAGTGACGTAAATCTGCAAGATATGGAAAAAGGCACTATCGATTTAGCCATAAATCGCTTTAATGGGCTGCCTCGCTCGTTTCATCAAGCCAGCGTATGGCGCGATAATTACTGTTGCTTATCCCACCCTAAAAATACCTTTTTACAACAGTCAGGTTTAGACGATTACTTAGAGAAAGAACATATTTGGGTAAACCGTGCAGGTTGGGGGCCTGAAGCCGCTGTTACTAATAAATCGGGAAAACAAAAACTCGGTTGGGTAGACGAAGCTCTTTGGCAACTCGAGCAAACCCGTAAAATACGCGTTTTTACACGCCACTACATGATTGCAGGCCTCCTTTGCCAATCAGAGCAGCTTATTGCTACCCTTCCACGCCGCCAAGCTAAATTACTCACTACACATACAAACCTAGTAATAAGCCAAGTTCCTTTTCAAATAGTGCCTATTGAGGTGAAAATGATATGGAGCCCACTGCTTCACCACGCACCAGCACATCAATGGCTAAGACGTGAGTTATTAGCGTTTGCTAAAACAATTGCAGATAGATGATAAAAATAAACTAATTCGCATGTTATAAGCAATATTTAGAATAATAAATCCTTTGCGTTATTCCGTAAAAATTATAAAATAGTAACAGTATTACCCAACATAAAGCCTAGGGCCTGTTGACCTTTCAGGATTGAAATTTGTTCAATCGAGGGACGATTGAATCGCGGCGCGAGGTTTGTAACCTAGTGGGCTAAGTAAAAATAGAGCAAAGCTTCCGCGTCCTGCTCACGCCCCTTATCTACATTCATGTAGGCAACAAAGAGTTAATCGTCCCTAGAAAGAACCCTATGGGCAGCGCATGTTTGGCATTTATGCTGCGTTATCGCCTATTTATGGGGAATAACCAAACTACATAGGCTCTGCCTTACCTAAATACCAAACAGTCTGCTGCAAATTTAACCTCGAAAGATAAACAGGCACTAGTAATGAGCGAAATTCATTTCTTAAATATAGATCTAGATATTGAATCAAAGGAGGATATTCGTCCAATTGTCCATTTTTGGGGCGAAGAAGTTATGATATTTCGACTCGAAGAGATTGAAGGCACTTGGCGTGGTTCTTTCGAAACGTCTGAAGATACAGAAAACGATATCGTTGATAAATATCACCAATTGATTATGTCTCTACCACCTAACCTGAGAGCTATTTGGGATGGGTGTATAAAACGGATATTCGACTTTGGGTTTGAAGCAGGCTCTTTGCCAAGAGCATTTCAATCATCGTTGAGTCAAAGCTCGATCTCAAAGTTAGCTGAAATTGGTGGAGCCATAACGGTGACAATCTATGTATCAGCTGACTAAAGTAAAAATGACCGACCGTATAAGCGCTCGTTAATCTTTGTTATGTCATTAGTTTGAAGGCTTGGAGTGAAGTTCTTAGCTACAAAATTATTATCTTAAATAAGCGAAACAGTGGTATACACGTTAAAATTGAATCAAAATAGGTACTTCTCTATACTTGTTGTTTTAATAAAATAAACAATGGGTAATTTATAAACCTCATTGTATTTAAATTGGATGATTAAATGGACATAATCGTACAGAACAAATTTAGTACTTACCCCATTGACGTGAGCATTTTACTTAATGCGCTACGTGATCTTATTTTTGAAGTTGCCAAGCATGACGAAATTTCTGATATAACAGAAACATTAAAATGGGGGGAGCCTAGTTACATTTCTAAAATTGGCAGTACCATTAGGATTGATTGGAAAAATAAATACCCTGAGCAGTATTTTATTTATTTCAACTGTAAAACATCACTCGTAGATACGTTTAAAGAGCTCTACGGCGATACTTTTATATACGAGGGTAATCGTGCCATTGTATTTAAAATTAACCAAGCTGTACCTTATAAAGAACTAGCGCATTGTATCTCTATGTCATTACGCTATAAAAAAATCAAGCACTTAAGATTACTTGGTGCATAATCACTCAATGCTGCACATTCAATCTCCATAGTTCTACAGCACTTAAAAGGTCTCCGTTAATGATAAATAAACTCGATAATACCAATGACCGTATTGCAAAAGCGATTTTTACAACATTTCAACGCGCTTATACTATTGAAGCTCAACTTATTGATGTGCTTGACTTCCCTCCATTATCACGTACCGTTAACGATATAAAAAATGACTGTTTAGATATATGTAGCCTAACTGTTGATCCTGATTATTTTAGAAAAGGCATCGCACATAAATTATTAGAAAGTGTGTTAGCAATAACACCGGTTTCACGGGCAATAGTCGAGACGGCAGTTGCTAATACACCAGCAATCAATTTATATAAAAAACATGGTTTCATGGAATATAAAAGATGGACTCCTTCACATGGTATTGAAAAAATTGCGATGTCTATTAGGGCGTGTTGATGAGCAGCAATTACGGAAAGTTAAGACCACTTTAGCTTAATATTGATCAAATCAATATCAGTTATTGAAAACAACAATTTCATTAATAATACACTTAGCGCTAGAGTGAAGTTAAGCCAACAAACTAAGAGTAATTATTATGCCAACGACAGCAACTTTCACACGACAAGATGGATTATTCATTGATGCTAACTTACATCAGTTCATTGAAGAGCAGCTGTGCACAACAGCAACTTTAAAAACTACTGAGGTTTATCAAGCATTAGCAACACTTGTAGATGAGTTTGGGTGTACGTGCCGTAAAAATAAGCATCAAGCAAATGACACACTTGAAGTCAGTACACTGTTAAATGCATATCAGCAACAAAATCATCCGCACTGTCATGTAGATGCACAAACAACAGAAGCCGTTCTTGATGAATACTGCTGCCAAGTACCTGCCATTATTGTTGTTGCATTAATGGATACACTTAGCGGTACACATTGTGATGAGCCAAGCGCACATGCCTTATACCACCGCGCTGCACAATTAACTAACCGCCCTTGCATGCACAGTTTACAACTTGCTAATGCATCAGCAGCTTAATAATGGTTGTGTTTAAAAATGCTCGATAACCTTTTGCGCAAACTCTGTACACGTTAAGGTTGTCGAGTTATGAAGACTTGAGTTATCGGTGTGCTCTTTTATTAAATCAAAGGTTACTTCACCGCTTTTAAATGTTTGCTCTAACGCATTTTCTATTAGTAATGCGGCCTCTTTCCAGCCCATAAACTTAAGCATTAATACTGCACTTAAAATACTACTGCTCGGGTTCGCTTTATTTTGCCCAGCAATTCGCTCGAACGTACCATGAGTGGGTTCAAAAAAAGCCACTTCATTATTTAAATTAGCTGCCGGCATTATGCCAACACCGCCAACTTGGGCGCTTAGCATATCTGCTAAAAAGTCGCCGTTTTGATTGGTCGTTGCTATTACATCAAACTGCTCTGGGTGCATTAAACATTGCTGCAGCATGTTATCTGCTATTACTTCTTTAATAACTAGAGGCGCGTACCCTGCTCGCTCTATTTGTAACCAACGACCATTTTGATGATTTGTCGCATTAAACTCTTTTTTAGCCAGCGCAAACCCCCAACGTTTAAATGCACCATCAGTAAATTTAAGTACATTCCCCTTGTGCACAATGGTCAATGAGTCGCTGTTATTGTTAAGAGCATAGTTTATAGCATAACGAATTAAACGTTCAGAGCCTTCTTTTGATATGTTTTTAATACCAATGCCGCATTCTTGTGTAAATCGTAAGCGCGTTACCCCCATTTCTTCACATAAAAAATCGAGCATCTTTTCACTTTCAACACTGCCGGCTTGCCATTCAATGCCTGAATACACATCTTCGCTGCTATCTCGCAGTACAGTTATATTAGTTAAAAAAGGATTTTTTAGAGGGGATGGGAGCGCACTAAAGCCTTTAATTGCCCGCATATTTACAAACAAATCCATTTCTTGCCGGAGCGCTACATTGAGTGAACGAAAGCCACCACCCAGCGGGGTTGTTAATGGTCCTTTTATAGCGATTTTACAAGCACGTACTGCATTAATTGTTTCTTGTGGGAACCAATCACCATCATATAATTTAGCTGCTTGTTCACCATTGTAAACCTGCATCCAATGAATTTTCCTATCCTTTTTATAGCAGTGAGTAATGGCGCTATCCACAACATGGCGCATTACAGGCATAACATCTAAGCCCACCCCATCACCATCTATATAAGCAATAATAGGTTCAGGCGGGATATGCCATTGCCCATGGCCGTCTATTATTATATTTTGACCTTGCTCTGGCACATTTATATGTTGGTACTGCATTGCTAACACCTACAAATTTTTATAAACACGATTAAAGCATGTTAACTAAGGTGTGTCTGTATATGTACTTTTATAGTTACTATCACTTTAAAAAATAATAAATTAACTGTGACTATTTACGTCATGGGTTGGTCTTGTTTAGTTAGCCTTATCGTATTAGCTATTAAATTAAAGCGGAGCACGTTAATGAAACTCTTTTTAGTATTACTGTTATCAATAATCGCTTTTAACTCGCTGGCCATTGAAGTAGTAATACATAACCTCAGCTCGCTCTCAAATAACGGCCAAAAAACGGTATCGACTTGGGTTAATCAAAGTGTTGAAAAAACAAAAAACACCTTGGGCCCTTTACAACAAAGTATCTTGCCTATTTATTTAAAACCGCAATACTTTGCTTTTGAGCCAGTGCCTTGGGCCACTGTTAAACGTAATAATCCTGATGGGCTTGAGCTACATATAGATCGCTACGCCAGTTTAAAAGCATTTACTAAAGATTGGACGCTGTATCATGAGCTTGCACACTTATATTTACCACTATTGCCTTATTCAGGGTTTTGGCTAAGTGAAGGTTTTGCCAGTTATATGCAAAACGTGATAATGCGTGATAGCGGTATAATTACCCAGCCACAGTTTGTACAGCGATTAAATGCAGGATTTGACCGCGCACGCTTGCAAACTAGGACTAAAAATCAACCGCTTGATAAGCTTTCTGCCGATATGTGGAGGCAGCGTGCCCAGCAACGTGTTTACTGGACAGGCGCTGCTTTTTTTGTAGAAGCTGATTTAGCACTGCAAAAGCAAGGAAAAACAGTTGCACATGTAATCAAAGCGTATCAAGTATGTTGTAAGGCCTCACGTTCTGATGCTAAAACGTTTATAAAAAATCTCGATAAACTATCTAAAAGTAGTGTATTTTCAAACCTATACGTAAAGTACAATAGCCGTACTGACTTTCCCACAATTACAAAATCACAGCTTAATCAGTTGTAGCACTACTTTTTAAGTAACTACAAAAATCGCGGTATCCTTGTTCATCAAAATTGGGCGAGTGCCGATTCATAAAACCATGTAAATAGTCTACTTTGTTACACTCTACGCTAGCTTTATCACTTAATCTTGAAATGATTTCATCAACATTAAAATGTACTTCGCGTTTAGGGAAAATAAACTCACACGGCACGTTTGCACCTAACGCTAAATAATTACGGATTTGCGATGGATAAAATCCAATTAGCTTTTTAAGGTGTGTATTGCCTGTTAATAACTGCGCCCGCCATGCAGCACTTGCTCCAGCGCTAAATGCAATACAGGTTGTAGGAACTTTGAGCTCATTAAAGCATTTATGAAGTTTGGCTGTATATTTATCATGCCCACATTGTTCAATAAAGTTATTGTAATTATCTTGTTCACTTTCAATGGCTTGAAATTTACTGTTGTAAGGGTCCACAATCGATACATTCGCACTAACTTCGTTTGATAACTGCACTAAAGCAGTGCTTAAACCAAAAATATCACTCACAATCAGGTAATTCATACTTATCCTTTATTAACTAAAAATTGGCTTTGTAAGCAGTTGATAAGATTTATTATAAATAATACCGCATAAATTACTTGTGCTAAACATATATTTAAGTTACCTTCCCTCTCTGGTTTAAATAAACCACCGCGGTTAACCATTTACCCTGATCCAGTAAGCCCCGCAAAACGTATATTTGAAAGCTAAGTTATTGTACGGCGAGAACCCCTTAAATAATACCGAGATGAATTTTACTATCATCGCAAAAGTGTCATAAAGATCGTCAACACTGTAATGAAGCTAAACACAACATCGTTTATTTATTCACTGCATTTTGCTATAAAAATATAGCGCAGAATAAATAACAAGAATAAAGTGAGTTTTATTATGTCTTATAAATATAATGGGTCTATGATCCAAATTGCACATCCAGTGCAATCAATTTCAGTAAACAAACATCGTGTGATCTTCAGTGATACACAAGGTTTAAAAAATGCATTATTTCAAAAAGCGAGTGATGCGCGCCAATTTGTTAAGTGGCTAAAAGCCAGTTAAACAAAAACATTAATTGTCTTTTATCCGCAATTACTAAAAATATTTTGCCAGCCTCGTTGCTGGCATTTTACTTTTTAACACTTTAGTGGTTACAATGGTCTTAGGATAATAACTATTGGTTGCCGCGTTAATGCCTCGTATATTTTTAACCTTTATATTATTTAGTTATTTAAGCCCCGTAGCTAATGCTAAAACCATTAATTGGTTAACGCACGACTTTGCACCTTATTATATTTTAAACGGCCAGTACCAACACCAAGGCCGTGACGAAAGCATAATCTCCCTTCTTGAAAAGCAATTACCCACTATTACTTTTAACCGGGTCATCATACCTTCAGGTAAAGTAATTCAAGAGCTATCAAATATCTCCCAAAACGTCTGTGCATTATCGCTTTATAAAAATGATTACAGAAAAGAGCATATTTACTTCACTGATGAAAGCTCAACAACAGGCTTATCACCTTCAATTGCCATGCATAATAAACTGGCTGATGCACTTGAACTGCCTAATGCCACTGAGGTGTCGTTGTTAAACTTAATACGTGATAAAAAGCTGACGCTGGGTGTTTCAATGAGTCGCTCATACGGTAAAGAAATTGATACCATTATAAATACAACCCCTGATATAGATTTAGTAATAAGACCTACTCGCGACAGCCTAGCAAGCCTCACTTACATGCTGAATTTAAAACGAATCGATATTTTATTGGGTTACCCAAGTGAGCATTACTATCTAGCTAAGTCGATGCATTTTGATAAAAATTTAACGCAGCGTGCACTCATAGAATCACCAGCTTTAAGTTATGGTTTTATTGGCTGCACTAAGAATGAACAAGGTGCGAAGGATATAACGATCCTTAATGAGCGACTTAAAGTAATTAAAAAAACGCAAGCTTATAATGACGTGCTTATGCGTTGGTTACCTGAGCATTTAAGGCCGCTATTGCAATCACGTATAAATGGCACAAAATAAGCGGAGTTAAAGCCGCTTAATTTGAGTTTCTGCTAAGCAAAAAACGCCACACAAGTGGCGTTTTTTATTTAATAACGATATTACTGACGAATCCCTTCTATAAATAAACCTATATCTACATGCGTAGATGCTGGCCCTAAGTTGTAATCAATACCGTAATCGGCAAGCTTTAAACTCGTTTCACCTTCAAAACCTACACGATAACCACCCCATGGATCGTTACCTTCACCAATTTTTTCGATTTCGAAAGTAATCGTTTTAGTGATCCCATGTAACGTAAAGTCACCCGTCACTTCGCCAGAATCACTTTCAAATTTAATACTTGTGCTTTTAAAGGTTGCTGTTGGGTACTTATCAACATTTAAAAAGTCTTTACCGCGTAAATGCTTATCACGCTCAGCATGATTCGAATCTAGGCTTGTAGTATCAATGTTAACCATAATTTGCGACGCATTAGGATTTTTAGCATCGTAATTAAATTTACCATCAAATGTATTAAAGCGACCATGCAACCAGCTGTAGCCTAAATGTTTAATTTTAAAGTTTACAAACGCGTGAGCACCCTTTGTATCAACAACATAATCAGCTGCATTGGCGGCTGTTGCCGAAAGTATCATTGCCGCAGAGACTGCCGTGCTTAATAGTAATTTTTTCATTTTAATCATCCTTTATGGTTTGATCATTCTTAGTAAGGTTTTATCTTTGTCGATAAAGTGATGTTTTAACGCCCCAAGTGCATGCAATACTACAAAACCGATTAAAACACATGCACTGTAATAATGTACTTTTCCTGCAATATCGGCTTGGCTGTCAAAAGCAAAATCAAACGCCGGAATATTAAACAAGGTAAAAACTTCAATTGGTCGCCCGTCTGCGGTCGATATTAAGTACCCAGCAGTAACAATAACAGCCACTATAATATACATGGCAATATGCGCCGTATGCGCTAATTGGTTGATGCCTTTACTTTCACCTAATGGTTTAGGCTGTGTAGATAAAGCACGCCATACAATTCTAAATAAAAATACGGCCACAAGTGTAATACCAATACTTTTATGTAGGTCGAGCGAACCTTTATACCAACTGTCGTAATAAGTAAGTTCGACCATATATAAACCTAAGCCAAACAGGCCAAACATAGTCAGCGCCATGAGCCAATGTAAAATAATGGCGACAAGTCCGTAAGATGAAGGTGTATTTTTAAACATGTGTAACTTCCTATAATGCTATGGCGATACAATATAGTGCATAGCCATAAATGAAAATAACATTTACAAACACTTTACGTGCGTATACGCACAGAACTTTATTATTTAAAGTCAGTTTTGCAAATAATACCAATCTGCTTGTATATGGGGTCTATTCAAAGTTAAGAAAATTACGCTAGGACGAGGCAGAAATTTTTGTATCTAATTGTTCTAAATAAAAATTTTTAACGACGTAATAGTGCAATTTAATTCGTTAAATTGCTCAAATATTCATGCCGGTTGGTATGAGAGGATTAAACTGATAAGTTTATAGGGTGGATTGCTCGCTTAAGCTGACATAAATCAAGCTCTCAGGGCTTACTTGCAAACAGGTAACAAGCCCTTCTTTAATGAGCTCAAGCATGGCTATAAAACTAACCACCACACCACTTCGCCCTTCATTTGGCGTAAAAAGCGCATTAAATACCACCGCTGAGTTTGCTTGCGATAGTTGCTGTAGTATTTGACTCATCCGCTCTCGGGTTGAAAGTACTTCGGCAGTAATTTGATGATGTTCAAAGGTTTTTGCACGCGCCATTACATCACTCAGCGCCAGCATTAAGTCTTTAAGTTCAATATCGGGGAGATTTTGGCTTGTGTCTTCACTGGTTGGCATCGCGGCATGTGCTATAAAAATGTCACGCCCAACACGAGGAATATCATCGATATTTTCGGCAGCTTTTTTAAACAGCTCATATTCTTGCAGGCGTTTAATAAGCTCAGCGCGAGGATCTTCCTCTTCTTCAAGCTCTTCGTGTACAGGGAGTAATAAGCGTGATTTAATTTGTGCAAGTAACGCAGCCATAACTAAATATTCACCGGCAAGTTCGAGTTGAAACTCGGTCATCATTTCAACGTAACTTACATACTGCTCTGTAATACTAAATATAGAAAGTTCGAGCACATCAAGCTTATGCTTTTTAATTAAATAAAGCAGTAAATCGAGTGGGCCTTCAAAGGTTTCTAATATAATTTCGAGCGCATCGGGTGGAATGTATAAATCTTCAGGTTTATCTACAACTGCTTTACCATGCAAAAAAGCCAGTGGCAGCTTTTGCTGTACTGGCTTTTCACTATTTTTTGTATCGGCAGTACTTTCGCTCACTACTTACAACTCAAATGGGCTTGTATCACCACAACCAACACGTAATATTTTAACTTCATCTTCTGATAAATCTATTACTGTAGTCGCTTGCTCTGCTAAGTAACCACCGTGAATAATTAAATCAACGTGTTTATCTAATCGCTCTAGAATTTCATCAGGATCGGATTCAGTAAACTGCTGCCCTGGTAAAATTAGTGAACACGACATTAGCGGCTCGCCAAGCTCGGCAAGCAACGCACACGCAATTGGGTGTTCAATGACACGCATGCCAATGGTTTTTTTCTTGTCGTTTAATAAACGTTTAGGGACTTCTTTTGTGCCTTTAAAAATAAAGGTATAAGGCCCTGGCGTATTATTTTTAATAAGTCTGAATAACTGATTATCTACACGTGCGTAAGTAGATAGCTCCGATAAATCTCGACAAACAAGCGTAAAGTTATCGTTTTTATCTATATCACGAATGCGCTCTATGCGCTCTTTGGCTTGCTTATTACCAATGTTACAACCGATGGCGTAGCCCGAATCTGTTGGGTAAACAACAACGCCGCCTTGTTTAATAATATCAACAGCTTGACTAATCAGTCTTGGTTGCGGGTTATCAGGATGAATATGAAATAATTGACTCATGTTAATGCCCCTTCTTGTCCTTCCCAAACTTGCCAAACACCTTGGCAATCTTTTGGTAGGTATAAATTTTTACCAAGCTCTAGATAGCTTGTCGGAAAATGAAAATCAGATCCTTGTGAGCAAAGCAATCCGTACTCTCGGCTAAGTTCACCTAAAAATTGACGCTCGCTTGGCGCTTGTTGAGGTTGCGCAACTTCCATTGCGTCCCCCCCTGCACTTTTAAATTCTACTAATAATTTGCGTAGCCACTTGTTTGACATTTGATAGCTACTTGGGTGCGCAAGTACCGCAACACCACCAGCGGCATGTATTGCCTCTATAGCGGTTTGCATAGTGCACCAGCAACTTGGCACGTAGCCTGTTTTTCCACGCCCTAAGTACTTTTTAAAAACACCTGGAAAATTTTTAGCTACACCGCGCTCAATAAGGGCGCGTGCAAAATGTGCTCGTGTAATTTGCGCGTCTTTTGCCAGCTCTTTAGCTTGCTCGTATATGCCATCAAAGCCATTTTTTGCAAGGCGAACACCAATCTCTAGTGCTCTATCTTCTCGCTTTTGCTGCTGAGCTGATAATAAAGAGGTAAGGTCAATATTATTAATATCAATATTTAAACCTACAATATGAATTTCGAAGCTTTCCCATTTGGTAGACACTTCGGTACCCGTTATTAATGAAAGCGGTAAGTTTTCTGCTTCAATAAATTGCTGCGCAGGCTTAATAGCCGCCACAGTGTCGTGATCGGTAATAGCAAACACATCAATATTTTTATCAACAGCGCGATGCAATAATTCTTCAACCGTTAAACGCCCGTCTGAATGTGTGGTATGACTATGTAAATCGTATTTTATCAAAAGAAAACTGCTTAAAATTAAGGGTTACTGGTGTTTATGCAAGTATAACAACTTTTTTGACTAAATTGTTTTAAATAAACACTTGACACAAAAGCATAAGATACGTTTTACTGTAGCCACTTTAAGACACATTAAGAATTAACAATAATGATCAATTCAAACTTAAACACTATTTGGTGGTGGCACTCGTAATTTTCGGGTGATGAATTGTCGTGTCTAGCAAAAATTCAAAACCCGCAACTATGCGGGTTTTTTTATAACTAAATTTTACGAAATGTTTACGTTAAAAATATTTAATAAATTTTGAGGCAGAAAAACATGAATAACGGTCTTACTCATACACATCGTTGGTGGTGGCGCCTGATATAGCGGGACGGTAATGATCTGTTTGTAATTTAGATATCGTTATTCAAACCCCGCATTGCTAAAGCATTGCGGGGTTTAATTTTTTGAGGGAATGAGGTTTGATTTTTAGTCATATAACTACCACACCAGGCGAAGTAACAAGCATAACGCAAGTACGCGACTATATTAGTAGTCCTCTTGCAGTATACGCGGCACTTGATAAGCCTAACTCACTACTGCTTGAATCGGCTGAGATTGATTCTAAAGACAGTGTAAAAAGTTTAATTTTAGTCGACTGTGCACTGCGCATCGTATGCCAAGGTAAAACAGTCACTATTACTGCTCAATCTAATAATGGGCAACAGCTGCTGAGCTACTTGCAAGCAAATGTTAAAAGCTGTGACGCCACTTTAGACGGCGCAACACTTACCCTTTGTTATTTAGACACTAGCGGCGATACTGACGAAGCAAGTAAACTAATTGCAGATAATGCATTTAGCGCCCTTCGTACTTGTATTAACAGTATTAAAAGCACAACTAACAATCCATTTTCGTTATTTTTAGGCGGTGTATTTGCCTACGATATGGTAGCAAACTTTGAGCAATTAAGTGATGTACCTGATGGTGAAAACACCTGCCCAGATTACGTGTTTTATTTAGCCGAAACGTTAGTTGTTATTGATCATCAAAAGCAAACAACTGAGCTCATTGGTAATGTATTTAATGGCCCAGACGTACACGCTAACTGCTTTGAAGTAGGTAAAGAGCTTGAGCGATTAAATACACTTTGCGATAACGCAGCAGAGTTTAGCGCACCAATACAAAGCGGCCAATGTGAGGTTAGTGTTGATATAGACGATGACACTTATTGCGAGCAAGTAGTAAAGCTTAAAAAGAATATTGTAGATGGTGATATTTTTCAGGTAGTGCCGTCGCGTACATTTTCACTACCTTGTCCTGACGCTTTGCATGCTTACAGCCAGCTTAAAAAGCAAAACCCAAGCCCGTATATGTTTTATATGCGCGATGAGGACTTTGCATTATTTGGTGCATCCCCAGAGTCAGCACTTAAGTACGACGTAAGTAATCAGCAAGTAGAAGTATACCCAATTGCTGGCACTCGAGCGCGCGGCAAATTTACTAACGGGCAAATAAACCCAGACCTAGACAGCCGCATTGAGTTGGAACTAAGAAACGATCAAAAAGAGCGCGCCGAGCATTTAATGCTCGTTGATTTAGCACGTAACGACGTAGCCCGCATCAGTGTTGCAGGTACGCGTTTTGCCAAAGAGTTATTAAAAGTAGACCGCTATTCACAGGTAATGCATTTAGTATCACGCGTTGTTGGCACATTAAAACCCGAGCTTGATGCACTGCATGCTTACCAAGCGTGTATGAACATGGGCACCCTTGTTGGTGCACCAAAAGTACGTGCTGCTGAGCTTGTACGTCAAACAGAAGGGAAACGCCGTGGCAGTTATGGCGGCGCTGTTGGTTACTTAACCGGTGATGGCGCAATGGATAGCTGTATTGTTATTCGCTCAGCTTTTGTTAAAAATAACATAGCCTACGTGCAAGCAGGTGCAGGTGTGGTGTTTGACTCAGATCCTATTTCAGAAGCAAGCGAAACTCGCGCTAAAGCACAAGCGGTTATCACCGCCATAAAATCTACGTATAAGGCGGTATAAAATGAGTAAAGCGAATCCTATTAAAATCTATTTTTTAGATAACTTTGACTCATTCACATATAACTTAGTTGATGAGCTAACGATGCTTGGCTGCGAACTCGTTGTTTACAGAAACAACATTAGCGCTGAGGTTATTTTTAATAAAATGCGCCAAGAGCAAGAACAAGTGCTATTAGTACTTTCACCAGGTCCTGGCACACCAAGCGATGCAGGCTGTTTAATGGAGCTTATCGAGCTCTCTAAAGGCCACTTCCCAATGCTAGGCATTTGTTTAGGCCAACAAGCATTAACACAAAGTTACGGTGGAGTAATCGGTCACGCGGGTGAAACCGTACATGGTAAGTCTTCAATTATTAAATTAGGCGAACATCCTGTATTTGATGGTATGGGCAATACAATGCCTGTAGCACGTTACCATTCATTAATGGCAACAAAAGTGCCTGATAATATAAAGGTTATTGCCCAGTATGAAGATATCCCTATGGCTATTTATCATCATGATGACAACGCATTGGGTTATCAGTTTCATCCAGAATCAATACTGACGCCAAACGGCGCAATGCTACTTCAGCAAAGTGTCGCTTACTTAACACGCGCTAAATAAAAGAGGACATTATGAGTACACAACCAGAACAACCCATAAATGTTCAACACGCTATTGAACAACTAATTACAGGGCAATCATTAAGCTACGCAGACGCCAAAGCACTGTTTGATGAAATAATGCAAGGTAATATGAGTGAAATTGAGCTAACCGCCCTACTTATAAGCCTTAAAATTAAAGGCGAAGTAAGCGACGAAATTGCAGGCGCTGCGGCTTCAATGCGCCAAAACGCCGTTGCTTTTACTACCAGCAATACGCAACTTGCCGATAGTTGCGGCACTGGCGGCGATGGTTCAAACACCATTAATATAAGCACAACTGCAGCCATAGTTGCCGCTGCTGCCGGTATTAACATGGTAAAACATGGTAACCGCAGTGTATCGAGTAATTCAGGCTCTGCCGACTTACTAAAAGCGCTGGGCATTAATATAGATATGAGCCCAGAGCAAGCAGCAAAATGTCTTGAGCAGACCTATTTTACCTTTTTGTTTGCACCGCACTACCACAGTGGCGTACGCCATGCGATGGGCGTACGTACTGCGCTTAAAACACGTACCATTTTTAATATTTTAGGCCCCCTTGCTAACCCAGCTGCACCTGATGTGCAATTGTTAGGTGTGTATAACGAAGCGTTATGTATGCCAATGGCACAAACACTTAAAACATTGGGCACAAAGCGCGCTATGATTGTTCACGGCTCGGGCACTGACGAAATTGCCCTACACGGCTCAACAACCGTAGTTGAGCTAAATAATGGCGAGATTACGCAGTACACACTAAACCCAGGCGACTTTGACCTTGCAAACTATTCACTTGAACAACTCGCTGGTGAGGGCCCACAATACAACGCAAATGCTAGCCTCGCTATTTTACAAGGCTCAGGCACAGATGCACATAATGCGGCTATTGTGGTTAACGTAGCTGCCCTTTTATACCTAACAGGTAAAGCAGAAACGTTAAAAGAAGGGGCAAAGCAAGTACAAACATTATTAAGTTCAGGGCAAGCCATGAACACACTAAATGCAATTGTTGAGGTAAGTAATGGCTAATGTATTAGACAAAATTGTTGCTGATAAAAAACTAGAGCTGATTGAGAGAAAAGCTGCTCGCCCGCTTGAAAGCTTCAAGCACCTTGCGGTGCCCACAAGCCGAAGCTTTTATAAAGCACTTGCAGCGCCAGGCACGCAGTTTATTTTAGAATGTAAAAAGGCATCACCTTCAAAAGGGTTAATCAGAGAGCCATTTGATTTAACCGAAATCACCTCGGTTTATAAAAAATATGCAACCTGCATGAGTGTGTTAACTGATACTAAATATTTTCAAGGCAGCTTTGACTATCTTGAATTTGTGCGCAGCCAAGTAGAACAACCGCTTATCTGTAAAGACTTTTTTATAGATGAGTACCAAGTATATATGGCGCGTATTTATGGCGGTGACGCTATATTACTGATGCTTTCGGTACTCGATGACGAGAGCTATAAGGCACTGCATGCTGTTGCCGATATCCTTAATATGTCGGTATTAACCGAAGTAAGTAATGAAGAAGAAGTACACCGTGCACTTGCGCTTGATGCACAAATTATTGGTATTAATAACCGTGATTTACGCGATTTAAGCACCGATTTAGCCACAACCGAAAAGCTACGCAAACTTATTCCAGCAGATAAAGTGGTTATTTCGGAATCGGGTATTTACACCCATCAAGACGTAAAACGTTTAGCTCCATTATGTGATGGCTTTTTAATTGGCAGCTCGCTTATGAGTGAGCGCAATTTAGAGCAAGCATGTCGCCGTGTTATTTTAGGTGACAATAAAGTATGTGGTTTAACACGTAGCCAAGATGTACTCACGGCATATCAAAATGGTGCTGTTTATGGTGGTTTAATTTTTCACCCTAAATCGCCGCGCTATGTCGATTTAGATTGCGCAAGAGAGCTAAGCCAAAGTGCCCCACTTAATTTTGTGGGTGTATTTGTAGATGCCCCCATTGAGCAAGTTGCTCAATACGCAAGTGTGTTAAAATTAGCGGCAGTTCAATTACATGGACAAGAAAGTGACGATTACATTGCGACGTTGCGTACACAGTTACCAAACGGCTGCGAGATTTGGAAAGCCCAAGCAATAAAAGATGTATTGCCAACGCCTGTAAATGGGGTTGAGCGACATCTTTACGATACGCACAGCGATACTCAAGCCGGCGGTACAGGTAAAGCATTCGATTGGTCAGTGCTAAGCGATGCAACCACACCATTTATGCTCGCTGGAGGCCTAAATCCAGACAATATTAAAGATGCGCTTTTAAAAGGTGCCTTAGGCCTTGATTTAAACTCAGGCGTTGAAGAATCTGCGGGTAAAAAGTGCCCTAACAAATTACATAATGCTTTTACAAGCATCAGAAATTATTGAGGTTAAAATGCAAAATCCAGCTTATTTTGGCGAGTTTGGCGGTATGTTTGTACCCGAGTTACTTGTCCCTGCACTTAAGCAGTTAGAAAACGAATTTAACAAAGCACAAAAAGATCCTGAGTTTCAGGCAGAGCTAAGTAAACTATTAAATGAGTATGCGGGTCGTCCTACGCCACTTACTTTAACGCGCAATTTAGTTAAAAACCCAAAAGTAAAACTGTATCTAAAGCGTGAAGACTTACTACACGGCGGCGCACATAAAACGAATCAAGTACTTGGCCAAGCGTTACTTACTAAGCGTATGGGTAAAAAACAAGTCATTGCTGAAACCGGTGCCGGTCAACACGGCGTTGCAACCGCGCTTGCATGTGCACTACTGGGTTTAAAATGTCGTATTTATATGGGCGCAAAAGACGTTGAACGTCAGCAACCTAACGTATTTAGAATGAAGTTGATGGGCGCAGAGGTTATTCCGGTAACAGCGGGTTCTGGCACATTAAAAGATGCCGTAAATGAAGCGCTGCGTGACTGGTCAGCAAACTATCAAGACGCGCATTACCTACTAGGTACTGCTGCGGGTCCTCACCCATTCCCAACAATTGTACGTGAGTATCAAAAAATTATTGGTGAAGAGGCCAAGCAACAAGTCCTTAAAGCCGAAGGTCGTTTACCTGATGCTGTTATTGCCTGTGTGGGTGGTGGTTCAAACGCAATTGGTATGTTTACCGACTTTATTGACGAGCCAGGCGTTAAATTAATTGGTGTTGAGCCTGCTGGTAAAGGTCTTGATACAAATGAGCACGGTGCAACAATTTGTAAAGGTACTAAAGGCATATTACACGGTACTTACACGTACATTATGCAAAATGATGACGGTCAAATTGAAGAGTCTTACTCGGTATCAGCAGGTCTTGATTACCCTGCGGTTGGTCCTCAGCACGCATTTTTACACGAAACTGGTCGTGCGCAATACGTTGGCATTACAGATACAGAAGCGCTAGATGCGTTCCAATCGCTTGCTAAAAACGAAGGGATTATTCCGGCACTTGAATCAAGCCATGCGCTAGCTTATGCCCTTAAGTATGCAGAAGAGCAAACCGAGGAGAGTGTTATCGTGATTAATTTAAGTGGTCGTGGCGATAAAGATTTAGCACACGTTCACAATGTACTATCTGAAAGAGGTCAGCTATGAGCCAAGTAAAAACGGATCGTTACGGCAAAATGTTTGCAGCGCTTAACGAGCAAAAACAAGGTGCATTTGTACCATTTGTAACAATTGGCGATCCAGGCAAAGCGCAAAGTATTGCGATTATTAAAAGCCTAATTGACGGCGGCGCTGATGCGCTTGAGCTTGGTATTCCCTTTTCTGACCCAATTGCAGATGGACCAGTAATACAAAAAGCAAATATTCGGGCCCTCGATGTGCACATTAATACACAAGATTGCTTTGATATTATTAAAGAAATACGAGAGTATAATGCCGATATCCCAATTGGTTTATTACTGTATTCAAACCTTGTGTTTAAGCGCGGTATAGAAGCATTTTACAAAGATGCAAAAGCGGTAGGCGTAGACTCAATTTTAGTGGCTGATGTACCGCTACATGAATCTAAAGTGTTCAGAAAGTCAGCAATGGATAACGGTGTAGACCCAATTTTTATTGCAACACCAAATGCCGATGACGACACACTTCGCCAATGCGCCTCTTACGGTCGTGGTTACACGTATTTACTATCGCGCGCAGGTGTTACCGGTACCGACGCTAAAGCACAAATGCCAGCGGGCAATATTGTGACTCAACTAAAAGAATACCACGCCGCCCCTGCTCTTTTAGGGTTTGGTATTTCAACGCCAGATGATGTAAAAGCGGCTCTTAATGCAGGCGCAGCCGGTGCTATTTCAGGCTCTGCTGTAGTTAAAATTATTGAAGCTAACCTTAACGATTTAGACGCAATGACAACGCAGCTAAAAGCATTTGTTAGTGAAATGAAAGCCGCAACCGCATTATAAAAAGTGTAAATTTACGCATTAAAAAAGGGCAATTAAATGCCCTTTTTTGTTTTTTAAAAGCAAATTAGTGAGCTTGGTGTTTACCCTCTAAAATCTCTTCAATAAATTTAGCATTAAATGCTACTAAATCGGCTGGGCTACGGCTTGTTACTAAACCTTTATCTACACATACTTCTTGGTCAACCCAATTAGCGCCTGCATTAATTAAATCGCTTTTAATACTTGGAAAAGAGGTAATGGTGCGGTCGCGCAATTTATTAATTTCAGCTAACAACCACGGCGCATGGCAAATAGCAGCAACGGGTTTGTTTTTTTCTGCGCCAAAAAAGCCATCAATAAAGGCTTTCGCATCTTTATCTTGGCGTAAACTGTCTGGATTAAATAAACCACCAGGAAGCATAAGCGCGTCATAGTCAGCGGGATCTACGTTCGTGACTAGTTTATCTACTGTTACTTTATCGCCCCACTTGTCTTCATCCCAGCCCGTAATTTGGCCTTCTTTAATTGATACTATTTCGATGTTTGCACCGGCATCAAGTAATGCGCTGCGTGGAGATAACAGCTCACTTTGCTCAAATCCATCAGTGGCTAAAATTGCAATTTTTTTGCCTTGTAAACGTGTGCTTGTTTGTAATGTACTCATTGAGATCTCCTTATTTTCTTAAAAGGTATATTTAAAATACACAGTTAAAAAGCATGATGCGTGCCGAAAACAAGTAATTGAAAATAAAGGAGTAAATTAGAATAGAGTTTATGATGCCATGTAAATCATTTAGAAGGGATGAAAAAACTACATAGATCAAACACAGCTTTGAAGCTCAATGATTAAAATAGAGAAGCTTCACTTCTCGCGTGAGCAAGCTCGACGCCTACAACTAACGCTCAGCATTATGTTTATTTTTGTAGACGCACAACTTGTTGGCGTTTAAAACGCAGTTTTTATGATAGGTGGTTAAGTAATTAGAAGCTGCGCTTCTAGCGTGAGCAAGCTCAACGCCTACAACTAACGCTCAGCATTATGTTTATTTTTGTAGACACACAACTTGTTGGCGTTTAAAAACGCAGTTTTTATGGTGGGTGGTTAAGTAATTAGAAGCTTCGCTTCTCGCGTGAGCAAGCTCGACGCCTACAACTAACGCTCAGCATTATGTTTATTTTTGTAGACGCACAACTTGTTGGCGTTTAAAAACGCAGTTTTTATGATAGTTGGTTAAGTAATTAGAAGCTGCGCTTCTCGGGTGAGCAAGCTCAACGCCTACAACTAACGCTCAGCATTATGTTTATTTTTGTAGACGCACAACTTGTTAGCGTGATGGGCAAAGCCCACAATTTTTATGTTTAATAACTTCAAGGAAAGCTCAATCAACGACCAAGCTAAATAATGCTATTTAAAGTAGATCCTTTAACGCTTTAGCCGGTTTAAAAACCGCTTTATTTGCGCCTTCTATTTCAATTGCTGCGCCTGTTTGCGGGTTACGCCCAGTACGTGCTGGATAGTAACTTAGTGCAAATGTACCAAAGCCATTAATTTGTACTTGATCGCCCTCAGAAAGCGATTTCGTAATTACTTTTTGCAAGCTTGAAAGTGCCGCTTGAGCATCTTTTTTTGTCAGTTCACTTTTGTGCGCGATGGCAGCAACGAGTTCAGCTTTGTTCATTTTAGGCTCCAAAATACACGCCAAATCAGTGTTGGTTAAGCGTGGGAATATGATGATATAAAAAATACCAAACCAAATTGGTAATAAAGCCACGCAGGCTAAGGGTTACAGGACAACAAGTCAACCTTGTAGTTGCTAAGCTTTATGTGGTAAAAAGCCTTTGACTCTTTTTTGTATAATTTAGGTAGACTATGCACGCATTGATTGAATACATCCCCCTAATACTGTTTTTTGCAGTATTTAAACTCGTCGATATTTATTGGGCGACTGGTTTATTAATGGCAACCACGCTCATTCAAGTTGCTTATAGCTACTTTAAACATGGCACTGTGCCTACTCGTCAGTGGATATTTTTTGGCATTGCTACCGTGTTTGGTACATTAACGCTGGTACTTCATGATGAGCAATACATTAAATGGAAAGCAACACTCATATACGCAGGTTTAAGTTTAACGTTACTTATTAGCCGTTATGTACTTAATAAAAATCTAGTTAAAAAAGCGCTTAGCTCAATCCTCGAGAATGCTAATGATACAAAACAAGCCATTGTAGTCCCAGAACCGTTATGGGATAAGCTTAACCTAATGTGGGTTGCTATAACTGCTGGCATAGCGACACTAAACATTTATATTGCGTATAATTTTTCGCTCGATTTTTGGGTTAACTTTAAAGTGTTTGGTTTAATGGGTATTACTTTTGTAAGCATTTTTGCCACCATTATCGCCTTATATAAATACTTCCCTGATGAAGAAGAGCCTGCAAAGTAAGTTCTTTTCGTCATAAAAGTGTCGTCTTAGCTTGTTAGTTTGGTAAAAAACGCAACCTGAGACGACCTTGAACGCCAATCAATACCGCTGGTTTGAATTTACCCTCATTTTTATTTTACTGCCCTTGCTGGGCTTTAGCTTACGTGGCTATTTAGCTAACTGGCTTATTCCTGCGCTTATTATTTTGATGAGTGTATGTTGTATGTTGCTGCTTGGCGATCCCCATTTTAAACGTTTTAGACTCACAAGCCTTGGGCAATTTTCTGCTGTGAAAAGACGCCTATTTAGCTTCTTTTTTTTAGGCGCACTGTTCTCGGGGATGTTTTACGGCATAATCCATCAAGGTAACTGGTTTACCCTTCCCCGTAATTCTTTCAATGATTGGCTTTTATTGTTATTACTCTATCCAGTGCTTTCGGTTATCCCCCAGGAATTAATATTCAGAACCTACTTTTTTCATCGTTATAAGCGTATTATGCCAAAAAAAACAGTGCGTATTATAGTTAGTGCGACTGTATTTGCGCTGGCGCACATTGTGTATGCAAATTGGATAGCAGTGGGTTTAGCGTTTTTAGGAGGCTTATTGTTTGCATTTACTTATGCACAAAGCCGCTCAACCTTTGTATGCGTAATTGAGCATAGCTTATGGGGGCTTTGGATGTTTACGCTTGGGATTGGCAGCTACCTCGACTCAGGCGCATTTAATTAAAATTACACACAAAAAAGCCGCAGCAAGTGCGGCTTTTTTAATTGGGGCTGTATTTAAAAGCCAAATATTTTTAAGTCAAAAAACTTAGTCGCGACTGTATTTATAAATATTACAGCTAATATGACTGGAATAAATGTTGAAAGCGAAAAGTTAACGTATTTTTCTATTAAGCTACCAGCATAATTAGGCGAACCTAAGCTTAGCTCTTGTGTTAAACGTGCTTTTTTCCAGCGGTACATTACAAACAAACACACCATTAAGCCATTAAGCGGTAAAATTGTGTCGTAAAATACATCAACAATAATATCGAAAAAGCTCTTATTTACACCGCCATAACTGGTAAATGAGGTAAGGCTGTCAATCATACCAAACGACATAGTACATAAAATAGTGAGCACGCCAGTTGTAAGTGTTAAAATACCTAGTGCTTTTTTACGACTAATCCCTTTGCGATCGCTTAATGTGGCTGTGGGTACTTCAACAATAGATACCAATGATGTAATTGCAGCAAAAAATACCAACAAGAAGAACGAAAACGCGACAACCGATGCACCTACGTATCCGATATCATTTTGCAGTGCTAATAATATTTTCGGCAAATACACAAAAATCATCGACACTGACGAGTCAGAAAGTGCTGTTGGGTCTGTGTTTGGATCAAAACTAAATATAGCTGGTAACACCATAAGACCTGCGACAAATGCGACTAACGAGTCAGTAATTGCTACCATTTTTGCACTACTAACAATGTCATCCTTTTTAGAGATGTACGACGCGTAAGTCATTAATATACCCATACCTAACGACAGCGAGAAAAATGCTTGGCTTAACGCCCCATTAAGAACGCTTGCACTCATTTTAGAAAAATCAGGGATAATATAATATTTAACACCCGCCATTGCATTATCAAGTGTTAATACATAGATAACCAAAGCAAGCAGCATGACTAGAAGCGCTGGCATCAGAAATTTAGCGGCTTTTTCTATACCTTGCTTAACACCCCCTAATAAAATTAAGTTAACAATAATAACCACCACCGCCATGTAACCAAAAACAGTGTAGCTATTAATAAAAACACCAAAATGACTAGGTTCAGCGAGTAAATCTAAATTCCCCAGACCTGTTTGCATTAAATAGCCAAAAATCCACACTGTAATTACCATGTAAAATACAGCAATCATAAATGGAGTAAGTACAGCTAAAAAGCCTGCAAACTTCCATTTTTTATCGTTATTTGCTAACAACTTGTACGATCCAAGAGGATCTTTTTGAGCATTTCGACCCATTGCCATTTCAGCCATCATGACAGGTAAGCAAATGAATACGACAAATAAAGCATAAATTAATAAAAATGCGCCACCACCATTTTTAGTAGCAGAGACAGGAAAACCTACTAAATTACCAATACCAACAGCAGAACCTGCCGCCGCTAAAATAAATCCGAGACGGGAGCTAAATCGCTCTCTATTATCGCTCATGTATAAAACCTTTTTATTATTTTGTATATTCCAGCGACTCTACCAGTGTTACACAGCGATTTTCAAGCAATTACAGCGTAAAAATAAAATCCAAGTGTAAACATGCGTAAATACGCTTTTAATTCACCAATTTTCAACGCTGTGGTAGTATTCGATTAATCAAATTTAACAAATTTAATGAGACTCCTTATGTTGTACATGATTCACTCAACTGACGTTGAAAACAGCTTAGAGTTAAGAAAAGCTGCACGCCCAGCACATTTAGAACGCCTAAGTAAGCTTGACGCGCAAAATCGTTTATTTACTGCAGGTCCACTTCCAGCAGTGGACAGTGACGATCCTCAAGAGGCAGGTTTTACCGGTTCTTTAGTCGTTGCCGAGTTTGATTCACTTGAAGCGGCGCGAGAGTGGGCAGCAGCTGATCCGTATATTGCTGCCGGCGTATATGAAAACACGGTTGTTAAACCATTTAAAAAAGTGTTTCCTGCTTAAGGTGTAGTTGGCCCTGTAAGCGAGTATTGCAGGCTAATTCAGGGTTTGTTCACAGGATTGTAATTAAAATTACTATGATAAAAACGAATTTAACGTTTTTACTTGAATTTTAGTAACTTACTTAATTAAACTAAGTGGGTCTGGTCTAGGAGTTCTCTATTATGCGCGTATTATTAAGCCTTTGTTTTATTGCTAGTGCGAGTGTTTCCAACTTTGCCCAAGCAACAACGGCCAAGCAAACATCTCATGCTGAGATGGACAAAAAGAAAGCCGTAATACTTGCAAAGCAAACTATAGATGGTAAGACCTTAAAAATCACCGAAAAAACAGATTTTTATACCGTACGAATACTCAAATCTGACGGCCACGTCGTTGATTTACATATTAATAAAAAAACCGGCGAAGTGAAAAAGGATTAACAAATGCGAATTTTAGTTATAGAAGATGATTTACATTTAGCAGATAACCTACGTAATGCATTAGAAAAAGAGCGTTACAGCGTGGATTTATGTCACGATGGCGAAGCGGGTCTTTTCCATATTACAGAATACCCGCTTGATATGGCTGTGGTTGATTTAGGCTTACCAAAAATAGATGGTATTGAACTCATTAATAAGGCGCGTGCACAGGGGATCACTATCCCTATTTTAATCTTAACCGCGCGTGATCGCTGGCAAGACAAAGTTGAAGGTTTAGATGCAGGTGCAGATGATTACCTCACAAAGCCATTTCATGTAGAAGAATTAATTGCACGCTGTAACGCACTTATTCGTCGCAGTGCTGGCAAAGCAAACCCAGAAATGACTGCTGGCCCAATTAAAATCCATACCCGCTCTCAGCAGGTTTGGGTTGATGATAAAGAGCTTAGTCTTACAGCATACGAATATAAAGTACTTGAGTACTTGATGGTAAATCCACAAAAAGTAATTTCTAAATCAGAACTTACTGAACATATTTACGACCAAGATTTTGACCTTGATTCAAACGTAATTGAAGTATTTGTATTGCGTTTACGTAAAAAACTTGACCCTGAAGGCACATTAAACCCTGTAGAGACTCTGCGTGGGCGCGGCTACAGGCTCAAAAGCCAGTGGTAATACCGCAAATATCGTTAAAAATAAGACAAGGATTTATCCTTGTCTTTGTTTTATTGCTCGCACTGCCTATTTTATTCTATTCAATTGGTAAAGCGTATTATGCTTCACTTGTTGATGCGACAGAAAAAACCCTCGAAGCACAGCTCTACTCGCTTATATCTGAAGTCGACTTTACCGAACACGGCATTATCATGCCAAGTACGATTTTAGCGCCTGAATTGAACCGATTAAACTCTGATACTTACGCAATGATCTACCGAGACGATGAGCCTATTTGGCATTCTGAGTCAGCCGTAAATGTTAGTTTTGTTCCTCAAACAATCGAAACAAAAGCGGGAGCTGCCGACTTTAGACTGGTGAAACACAAAAATACAGCGTACTGGCAACTTAGCCTAACTGTTATTTTGAACAACATAGATCAATCAGAGCAAGCTCGCTTTATACTACTAAAGCGTAACGATGCCCTGCTACGTTTAATGGACGGCTTTAAGCAAACACTTGTAGAGTGGATGTTTATTATGGGGATTGCCATTGCAGGACTCATGGCTGTTGGTTTTATCTGGAGCGCTCGCCCATTGCAACGTCTGGATAAAGAAATAAAAGCGATTGAATCTGGTGATATTCAGGAAATTAAAGGCCTTTATCCAGTAGAGTTACAAACAATCAAAGCTGACCTAAATTTACTCCTTGAGTCGCAGCAACGCCAAAAAGAACGTTATAGAGCGTCACTGAGCGATCTTGCTCATGCGTTGAAAACTCCCCTAGCAGTTTTAAAATCAAGCCCACTTGCAAACGACGCCGATGCTCAAGAGCAACTTGACCGTATTAATGTGATGATCGAACATCAGTTAAAGCGAGCAGCCACTGGGGCCTCCGATACATGGAAAAAACAAACACCGGTTAAGCCCATACTTGATTCAATTTTAAGTGCAATGGCGAAAGTTTATCGCGATAAAGATATTATTTTTAATTGTTCGATCACTGAAAAGGATTACTTTTTAGGCGATCAAACAGACTTGATGGAATTACTTGGCAATTTAATCGATAACGCCTGTAAAGCGTGTCGTTCACAAGTAGAAATACAAGTTGTTCAAAGTAAAACATTACGTATTGCAATTAGCGATGACGGTCCTGGTGTGCCAAAGGATAAACGCGAGGCTTTACTCACTCGTGGTACTCGTCTCGATACATACGAAAGCGGACACGGTGTTGGTATGGCAATCGTGTCTGATTTAGTTAAGTCGTACCATGGTACACTTACTATTACCGAAGCTGATAACCTTGGCGGCGCTCAATTTATTTTAGAGTTTAATTATAATGACAAAAAATAAGTATTTATTTAATTCACTTTGGCTACTTCTGTTGAGTATCAGTCCATTAAGCTTTGCTGCTGATGAGTGTAATTTACCCGCTAAAGCAAACCTTGAAACAACCAAACGCTATATTCAATGCCTTGATACCGTGATTGTTAAAGCAAAACAAGTGCAAAATACCTGGATAATGAAGCGACAATATGAGCTATCTAAGATAGAAGAAGAAACAGGTAATACGCAAGTATCTCTTTTATTTAACCGCAGCATAACTGATCATGAAACGTACACTGATAGCAGTTGTCAGTTGCGTTACATGCTACAGTCACCTAATGCAACGCAAGCTGCAATTAACTATAAACTCTGCGAAATTACATTAATCAATCAATTTACCAACGTATTAAAAGCAGCACTGTAAAAATAACAATTATAGAGCGCTCAAATGTAGACTAATACCAACCGAGTCAAGTATGGCGTCTGTTTAATCGTTTGTTGAGCGACTTTTATATCTAAACATCAATAACTTAACATTTAACTACCACGCCCTAGTATTTACATTGCTTGGTAGTTAAAGCCATCAATTAGTTTTTGGCAACATCATCTTCGCCACTGCCAAGTAAAGTGGCAACCCACTTACCCTCTGCGCTGGCTTCTAGACCTATTTTTACTATCATAGTTAGTGGCACTGATAAAAGCATACCTACAGTGCCAAGTAACCACCCCCAAAATATTAAGGATAAAAATACGACGAGTGTAGAAAGGCCAAGCCCCTTACCTAAAAATTTAGGCTCTACAATATTACCCATCACCGTATTAATAGTTAAGTAACCTGCAGCCACAAGCCCCGCAACCAAGGGACCTTGAGTCACAAGCGCTAATAAGATAGCAGGTACGGCAGCAATAATTGAACCAATATTAGGAATGTAATTGAACATAAAAGCCAATACGCCCCATAACACAAAGTAATCCACATCCAATATCCATAAGTAGAATGCGGCAATAACACCGGTGGCTAAACTCACTAACGTTTTAATCGCTAAATATGAATTTATTGATTCTAAAAAACGATCTATTTGCTTCATTTTACGATCGGGATCATCCAGTGCCATATGTATTTTTCTGCTTAGCATTGGCCCTTCAAATAGCATAAAAACAACCGTTAAAATGATTAAAAACATATTAGCCATAACCCCACCTAATCCGGTGAGCATATTTGTGGCAACATCAACCATTTTTCCAGGATCAAACATATTGATCAGCTGCTCTTTATTGATCAATATGTTGTACTTAGATGCTAAGTCAACCAACCAAACAAATTCTTCTTTAAGCTGTGCTTTATATTCTGGGAGCTGCTGCGAAAAATCGTTTATAGACTGGCCAACAAGCCCACCAAGGCTTACACCTAAGCCAACAATAATGAGCACAACCAAAACAACAGCAATCCCTTTAGGGATTTTATAGCGAGCAAAAAACTTGATAAATGGATTACAAACGATGGCAATAAACGCCGCTAAAATAAAGGGAATAATAATTACACTCGCTGCTTTTATACCTGCGAGCACAACCACTAATGCAGCAAAAACGATTAGACTTTTATTTACCCCAGTTAAACCTGCCAACTCATTAATCCTTTTTATAAAATATTTTGCCCCAGTGTAAGGCAAATTCCAATAAAATGAAATAATTACCAAGTGATCATAAAAGCTTGCTGAACGTATAAATTTACAAAACGGCTTACTAGCGAGTATATGTTTTAACCACTTGCTATCACCTTAATTATAAGGATCAATAATGCATATATTTATCACTGGCGCGACGGGGTTAATTGGGCAGCACTTATGCCCTTTGTTACTTGATAATAATACTGTTACAGTACTTAGTCGGAACCCTGCTAAAGCAAGCGCATTATTGGGCAATAGCGTTAAGGCCGTAAAGAATATCAGCTCTGTGGATTTTAATGACGTTGATATTGTAATTAATCTAGCTGGCGAACCCATAGTTAATAAACGTTGGAGCGACAAACAAAAGCAAATAATACGCGACAGCCGTATTGTTATCACACAAAAAATTAGTGCCGCTATTCAAGTATGTAGCACTCCCCCCCACACCTTTATATCGGGCAGTGCTGTGGGCTTTTATGGTCGACAAAGTAGTAGCCTTATCGATGAAAATTTTAACAATCCACACCCAGAATTCAGTCATCAACTTTGTAAAGATTGGGAAGAAGCCGCACTGTTGGCACAATCAGAACTCACGAGGGTCTGTTTATTACGCACTGGTATCGTGCTTGCTAAAAATGGCGGTGCATTAAGTAAAATGTTACCCGCTTTTAAGCTATGTTTAGGTGGTCCAATTGGAAGCGGCGATCAAGGTATGTCTTGGATACATATTGACGATATGACTCAGCTGATACTTTTTATTATCAGCCATCCTGAACTATCAGGTCCGATAAACGCCACTGCTCCTAATCCAGTCAGTAATTCTGAATTTAGTAAAAGCTTAGGTTATGCGTTATCGCGACCCGCGTTCATCCCTATGCCCAGCATTGCGTTGAAGTTACTAATGGGTGAAATGTCAGGCTTGCTAACAACAGGACAATTTGTTGTCCCTCATAAGGCACTCGCGAATGACTATCGTTTTCACTATCCCGATATCAAATCAGCTTTAGAGAGTTTGGTTTAGCTGACATAAAACACTTTAAAACTGATGATATGGGTGAATAATTATTTTGCCCATATGAGTGTTTAACCCGTGGCTTTAATTCGGTAAACCTTAAATTTTTATCGGGAGTACCAAAGTAAATTTAGATCCTCCGTACTCACTGTCCGTCACGGTGACTTGCCCGCTGTGTAAAATCATAATTTCGTTAACAATAGCCAATCCTAGGCCAAAACCTAAGCTCTTATCTTTATTAGTAAGCTGATGAAAAGGCTGAAAAATACTATCTCTATATTCAATATCAATGCCTTCACCATTATCTTCAACACAAAATAAAAGTGTATTTTTAGCTACACTCGCCGAGAGATAAATTTTAGTTCCCCCATACTTGTCTGCATTTTTCACAAGATTTGTGATACAGCGTTCAATCAAAGTCTTATCTATCAATGCATTAAATGTTGGGGCAGTGTTATGAGTCAACTTCAAGTGATGTTTACATTCAATTAAAAGTTTTTCATGCAGTCCCTGCAAATACACTCCAATCGGAGTTTCTTCTAATTGTAATTTAAGCTCCGCACGCTCCATTTTCGCGTAACTTAATAGCTCATCAACTAAATCCTCTAAAGCAAATATTTCATCTTCTAATGCCTTTATATGTACCGTATTATTTTCGTTTTTAGCGGTTAACAGCATCTCTAAAATCATTTGCATACGAAAAAGTGGTGAACGGAACTCGTGTGCTATAACATGAGTTAACTGCTTATGGCTGCCTAGAATTTTTTGCATTTGATCTGCCATTTCATTTAAACAAGTATTAACACGCCCAACCTGAAAGCGCTTTTTGGTTGGCGCCCTTGCTGACAAATCGCCCTGACTAATATTAACTAATGTAGACTCTATTTTTTTTAATTTTTGGTGTAAACCAAACAACCAAGTAAAACAGCTAAAGGCTATTAAACTGACTAAGGTCAATAAAGTAATATCACTAACCTTTTCATCAATTTGCAATAACGTGTGATTAATGTTTTCTTTTACTTGAAAATAGCGCACAGGTGTAAACGCCTTAAAGTAATCAAACTCTTCATCATCAAACCAAGCTTGCTGACTTTGAAGCGCTAATTGAATATGTTCTGGGATAGTATCTAAATCAACGACAGTGATAATACTTTGATTATGTTCTGCAATCTTATCTAATAAGATTTGACGCCTTTGCGGTGTTATATGCGTATCTAACTCTTCAAGTAGCGCAACTTCCGAGATGAAATTTTCGGCTCTGATAATGTTTTCAACATCAACATAAAGATACGTATTAATTAAATGCGCGATAATAAAAAATACAAAAATTGCGCTTAAAAGGCCTAAATATAAAGAAACAAACAATCGTGTCATGTAATCTAATTTCCTGAAATATAAATGAGAGCGTAACCTAAATCAGGAATGTGTAATGTACGTGATTTTATAGATACAAGTTACCAAAAATCAGGAACAAACATATAACCCTTACCCCGCACGGTAATTAAACCTTGTGGTCGGTTAGCATCGTCTTTTAGCTTTTTTCGTATTTGAGCTATTTTATTATCTATGGATCTATCTAAACCATCGTATTCAACACTTCTAAGCGATTTCAACAACTCTTCTCTGCTTAAGACTTGCTCTGCATGCTGCGCAAGTTGCCAAAGCAGCGAAAACTCAGAAGGCGTTAAAGGCACCAGTTCATCCGCTAACTTACAACGTTGCAACGAATTATTTAGCCATAACGCACCAAAAACTTTCTTTTTGCTTGTGCTTTGAGTAGTTTCAATCTGTTTAGGGTTCTCAATGCTTTGACTCCTTCGTAACAGATTCTTAATTCTAGCGAGTAACACTCTAGGTTGAATCGGTTTTTGAACAAAGTCATCTGCTCCTATTTCCAATGCTGCCACTTGGTCCATATCATCACCGCTGGCAGTTAACATTAAAATCTGTCCTGAATATTGACTTCTTACCTCACGACACACAGCTAAACCGTCAATACCCGGTAACATTAAATCAAGAATAACCAAGGTTGGTGATGTGTGTACTATTTTTTCAACAGCACTTAATCCCGAATTAACGACGTAAACATCAAAATTAAAATTTGAAAGGTAATCTTGTAATAAAGATGCGAGCTTTTCGTCATCTTCGACCAACAGAATACTCTGATTATTTAACATTTTATAAAGATAGGTTATTCAAGTAAAACATAAGCATCAATATAACAGACAAATAAAAAAGAGACATTATTAGGGCATGTTTATCTTTTAAGGTTAAATGTGTAGCCGTATCGTTCTTTCCTATACATGGTCGATATCATACAAAAAGCTAAACATACGCTACTAAGTAAGTTTTAGGGGCGCTGAGTCTAATTAGATAAAGCCGCCCCGAGACAATACTGAAAAATTAATACATTCAGATACCTCTTTGTTTACTTAGATTTATGGTTGTAGCAAGTATTTATCTAACTCCGCTTTTGTCATTTCGTGTGCGCCATCAAACGGTGCTGCTTCAATAGTAAAAAAGTAAAATTCAGGTCCTAACTCAGCGCCTAGCATTTCGCGAAAATACGTTAATTGCGCTCCGTGACCAGCATGATCTCGACCTAACTTATCGGCCGTTACGCCATTAACACAACACCACGAATGAACGCCTACTTTAGCACCTTCGGTGTATACACGTTTTGCACCTGATGCGAATAAATCAACCCCACCTGAATATATTGCAGAGTCACTTTCTACCATAGTGGTTAATTGCGCATTACGGACTAATCGGCCTGTATGCATATTAATTTCGTCATTAACCGAACCGCTGATCTGCTGTAATATTAATGTATCAACCGCTGGGTTGTTATTAATCAAATCACTCATTTGTATATAGGTGTTAGTTCCTAAATCACCATTCACGGTGGCCTTTGTTCCTGTAACTTCAATAGTGCTGCTACCGCCATTAACAAGGGATTCATTGAACACTAAGCGAACATTAAATATTCCTTTGGTTTGACGATCAGTCACTGTACCACTGTAAATGATATTATCGCTGTCCTCTTGAATATCAATAGAGGTACTATCTAATGCACGAGCAGGGTTTGCGACTGCTTGCTCAAAAGGTAGATCACTTTCCAGTACGGTTAGTGAGCTGACTGGCTCTTCTTTATCAAAGTTAAACCCTATCATCAAATAGCCATTTTTATACTTAGCCGCAATTATGTTGTCCCCGGTATAAATTTCTACAAGACTAATGTCAAACTTAACACCTTCAATTTGTAATTCTAACTCTGCTTGATTTTGCTTAAATGTTTCGACATATTTAGACACATCTTCTGGTTGGATCAAATGTACAGCCGCAGGCGAAGTCGGATTGGTAGGAGTCGTTGTTTTTACTGGTGCCACAGGGGTTATGACTTTTTTTGAGTTACTTCCGCACCCTTGCAATACAAGTGTTGTCGCGACGGTTAATGCCATAATAGTTAATTTATTCATAATACTGCCCGTTTATCTTTAAGTGGGGCCAGTATAAATAGAAGGTTACACATACAATAGTGAGAGTTTGTCGTGCGAATGTATGTAAAATCATTACAAACAGAGTTATAGCGATTAGTTTAAGGGTTGTTGACCTTTTTGGATTAAAACTTGTTCAATCTAAGGGGCGATTTAATCGCGACGTGAAGTTTGTAACTTAGTGGGCTCGGTAACTGCTCCTGCGTTACTTTAATGACTTACATCCTTGTAAGAATAAATCAAAACCGAACAAAGCTTCCATGTTTTGCTCGGTTTTACTTATGTAAATCAGGCTATTTTACAATCCATGGTGTTACTTTTAAAACCTGCGATATATCACCAAGCACTGCGTTATCATCTTCCCAGCTATTTTCAACTGCAAAGTAACACACTGACTTTTCGCACGTAATGTTCTTATCATCAAATTGTACTGGGCTTTTAAATGTAACAGCAACGCCCTTTTGCTCCGGTAGTAAAAACCACATTAACTTACTGACAAAAAAGCCGGACAAATCAGTTAACAGCTCATCAAGTTCTTCGTTAATGATATACAGCGATTGCTTTGAAAACGCTAAACCCTCTAGTTCGTTTGCTTCTATTTGTAGCTTTAATTGGCAATCATGAGCAGGGTTCTGTGGCTCCACTACAATCACGGCTTTATCGCTATCAAGCTGCTTATCAAACGGTAATAATAGCTGGGCTTTATCGGTAAAGTTAAGCGGATACTCGTTTTTTTCGGTTAAAATAGTGCCGCTTTTTATTGCACACGACTCGTTTGTGCCAATGTCACTAATATAAAAATTTACGCGCGCATATTGAAAATCGCCTTTATTAACGACCTTTAATCTGTCGTAAAAACCGTCGTACGACATTACAAACTCTCTCGCATTGGCGTTAAATACAGTCGCACTGAGCAACAACAACGAGAAAAAATTCGCGCAAGTTAGAATACGTTTATTCATCAAAGTAAGCTCTATTTTGGTTGATCATGGTGTTCAATTCTTCAATGTACGCTTCACCACGTTCTGAATACGACATTAAACCCTGCGTTAGTTTTGTAGCCTTGATCTGCTTTTTTTCAAGGCGTAGGTTCTCGCGAATAACGCGTAAATCTTTATAGGCCGAATGCGTGTTTATATTTTTAAAATAAGAATTTATAGCCGCTCTTACCGATTTAAACGCAGCCACTTCATGCGCTGCACCGCTATTACGGCGTCTTGGCACCATTCCACAGCCTTTTGAATAGCACCACTGGCCAAAAAAGTTAAGCCCTATGCGTGCAAAACGCGATGTGCCCCATGCAGATTCGTTAGCCGCTTGCATCAACGCTAATTCTTTAGGAATAACATCAACACGACGTAAAGCATGCGCTAGCGTTAATGTATCAAGTGTTGTTGGCAGACCGTACGTTTTTAAAATTTTAACAATATCTTTGCTTTGCTTTTGTTCTAATGACAAATCATTTTGCAGCATCATTCTAGCTATTTCGAGCTTAGCTCGCTGCTGCAGTATTTTTTTATTTTCGGCTTCTACATGTGGGCGAATAAAATCAAAGAAGGCTCGTTTTTTTTCTTTTACATCACTAAACTCAGAAAACTTTGGTAATTTTACATTGTGCAGTGGTTTTTCTTTTTTCTTAATTTTTTTAGGTTGTTCAGTCGTTTTTTGATCCGATACAACACCGTCACTTTGTATAAATGGATACGCAAGCGCCCATATAAAAAAGACGGTTAACAAAAACTGAAAAATAATTCTTAGCATGTATTCTCTCTTTCAAACAACTAATTATGCATGGTTAATACACACGCATACGAATCGTCATTATACCTAAGCCACTTTATAAACGCGAATAACTAATGTTGTGTGTTAATTCGCAATTTATAAGTGCATGGGTATACTGCTAGCGTTACTAATTATTTTTGAGCGAGCAGTATGGATAAACAATGGCAAAGCCGAATAATAGATCAATACAAACACCGTCCTAACGATAATCGCTCACCGTGGCAGGTTGACCGTTCTCGTATTATTCACGCAGCAGCATTTCGGCGTCTACAAGCCAAAACCCAGATTATGGGCATTGGTTTAAACGACTTTTACCGTACTCGCCTTACCCACTCTTTAGAAGTATCGCAAATTGGTACCGGCATACTGCGTCATTTAAAAGCGCAACATAGCGACTTTACGCACTTTCCATCAAGCGGACTACTAGAAACACTCTGTTTAGCGCACGATATTGGCCATCCACCTTTTGGTCATGGTGGCGAAATAGCCTTAAATTATATGATGCGTAACCACGGTGGCTTTGAAGGCAATGCACAAACACTTCGCATAGTTGCAAAACTTGAGCCCTACAGTAATGGGCACGGTATGAATCTGACTCGCCGTACGTTATTGGGCTTTATAAAATACCCTGCCTTTATTAATACGCTTTGGCACACCATTCCCAACGATACAACCGGTCGTGCATTTATTAAAGCCGATGACTGGCGACCAGCAAAAGGAGTGTATAACGACGACAGTGCCATATTCAATTGGATAGTAGAGCCGCTAAGTGAAAACGATAAAGCGCTGCTGGGTAACCACGCTACAAGTGATAAATATCGCGCTAAAACAACGTATAAATCACTCGACAGCGCTATTATGGAACATGCCGACGACATCGCTTATGCCGTGCACGATCTTGAAGATGCAATTGCAACTCATGTACTCACTTTAGACGACTGGCAAACGCATGCATTACCTCAATTAAAGACACTTAACTTTGAGTGGTTAAATAATATGCTGGATTCGCTCACTAAGCGTTTATTTTCAAAACATGACTATGAGCGTAAAGATGCTATTGGTGAACTAGTTAATACCTTTATTATTCATATACATTTGGATATTCAAAACGATGACTTTGAATGCCCTATTTTAAAGTACACCGCTAAATTAGATGCGCAATACGACAGTGTATTACAAATACTTAAGCATTTTGTATTTCAACGTTTAATACGCGATCCTGAAATGCAGCAAATAGAGTTTAAAGGACAAAACTTACTGATAGAGTTATTTACTGCGTTTGCCAGCGATCCGCTGCGTTTATTGCCCGAAACAACACAAGCGCAATACATAGAGGCCGAAAGACAGAATCAAGGCATGCGCATAATTTGTGATTACTTAAGTGGAATGAGCGACGAATACGCCTATAAAACATATCAACGATTGTTTTCACCTATCCAATAGCTAACACTAAAAAGGCTGAGTAAATTAAACTTACTCAGCCTTTTTCATTTTTTAAAGTGTTTTTATAATGACTTTACACCCATGTTGTATAACGTAAAGCCATACATATCAGCGTATAAATCAATTATTTTACTCGTCGGTGTACCTGCACCATGCCCTGCATTCATTTCTATGCGAATAAGCGTAGGATTACTGCCCGTTTGTTTTGCTTGAAGCTCAGCTGCAAACTTAAACGAATGAGAAGGAACTACACGGTCATCGTGATCGCCGGTGGTGATCATGGTTGCAGGGTACTCAACGCCTGCTTTTACATTGTGAAGCGGTGAGTAACCTTTAATGTATTCAAACATTTCTTTGCTTTGATCACTGGTACCATAGTCGTACGCCCAACCGGCGCCAGCAGTAAATGTATGGTAGCGCAGCATATCAAGTACACCTACTGCAGGTAACGCAACTTGAAATAAATCAGGACGCTGCGTCATCACTGTACCAACGAGTAATCCACCATTAGAGCCACCACGAAGCGCTAGGCGATTTTTAGACGTGTATTTTTTATCTTGTAAATACTCAGCTGCCGCAATAAAGTCGTCAAACACATTTTGCTTTTGCAACTTCGTCCCTGCGTTATGCCAGTCTTTACCGTATTCACCACCGCCACGAATATTAGCGACAGCATATACCCCACCTTGCTCAAGCCATACTGCGGTAGCAGAACTAAAACTTGGCGTTAAACTAATATTAAACCCACCATAACCATATAAAATGGTTGGATTTGATCCATCAAGTTTAATACCTGTTTTATAGGTAATAATCATCGGAACTTTCGTCCCATCTTTTGATGTGTAAAAAACTTGTTCTGAGGTGTAATCATCGCTATTAAAGTCTATTGCTGATTTGCGATATACCCCCGACTCACCAGTTGTTACATCAAACGTGTAGGTAGTCCCTGGAGTTTTGTAATTCGTGAATGAATAATATAGCGTTGTTTGATCTCTTTTACCGCCAAAACCACGTGCAGTCCCCACGCCTGGTAAGGTAATATCGCGAATTAACTCGCCTTTTTTGTTGTACTGTTTTACCTGCGAAATAGCATCAACCATGTAGTTGGCAAAAAAGGTGTCGCCACCTTTTGTAAGGTTTAGTACGTTTTTAGTTTCTGGGATAAAGTCTACCCAATTTTCAGGGCTTGGATTGCTTGCATCAACCGTTACTACCTTTTTATTTGGTGCATTAAGGTTAGTCACTAAAAACAGTTTACTGCCTTCGTTATCAATCACTGACGTATCTGAATCTGTGTTACCAACAACCGTTACAAACTCGCTGTTTTCTTTTGTTAAGTCTTTTATAAACAGCTTATTGCCAGAAGTAGATGTACTTGCTGAAATAAGTAAATAACGGCCATCATGTGTTACATCAGCGCTAACATAACGATGTTTTTGCGCATCTGTTTCACCAAATACAACTTGATCAGTTAGCTGTTTAGTGCCTAACTTATGGTAGTAGGCTTTGTGCTGATCCGTTTTTGCAGAAAGCTCACTGCCTTTTGGTTTTTCGTAACTTGAGTAGTAAAAACCCTCGTTGCCTAGCCAATCAATACCACTAAACTTAACATCAACAAGGGCTTCTTCAACTTGCTTTTTTGTTTTGGTATCAATAACTATAATTTTGCGCCAATCACTACCGCCTTCAGATATTTGGTACGCGAGCAAAGAGCCATCTTTTGAAAATGATAAATCCGACATAGACGTTGTGCCATCGTCACTAAACGTATTCGGATCTAAAAATACTTCAACTTTGCCGTCATCTTTGCTGCGATATAAAACGTATTGGTTTTGCAAACCATCGTTTTTATAAAAATAGGTGTAATCACCTTCTTTAAACGGAGGCCCTATTTTTTCGTAGTTCATTAGTTTTTCAAGACACTGCTTTAACTTATCTCTATAAGGCACCTGCTCCAAATACGAGAACGTTAAATTATTCTGTGCTGTAACCCAATCGGCAGTCTCGCTGCTCATATCATCTTCTAGCCAACGATATGGGTCAGCTACGGCCTCTTCAAAATAAGTATCAACTACATCGCCTTTTTTAGTCTCTGGGTAAATAACTGAATTTACTTGCTTCATTGGTGCTTGTACTTCTTTTTTGGCTGCTGTGTTAGTTGGCTCTGAACAACCGCTAAGTGCAATAATTACTGCACATGCTAGAGTTTGCTTTAACATTATTAGTTCCGCTTCATTTATTATTGATAGTACGACTAAGTTATTAACTTTCAGCACTTTTGTCTATTTAGATGCGGTCAATGCCATTTATCGTTGTAAACAAATGTAAATTTAGGCTTTAATAGCCCATGATCTTCATTAAAATAATAAAAGAGCTATATGGAAAATCCACACCCTAAGTTCAAAAACTTTAACGCTTTTTATCCTTATTATTTAAAAGAACACCGTAATGTTATTTGCCGCCGTTTGCACTTTATTGGCAGTACATTGGTAATTGTCGTAATAGCAATCGCCTTAATAAAATCACAATATACTTTATTATGGTTATTACCTTTAATCGGCTATGGATTTGCTTGGGTAGGACACTTCTTTTTTGAAAAAAATCGCCCTGCTACTTTTAAACACCCTTTTTACAGTTTGTGGGGAGATTGGGTCATGTTTAAAGACATACTGATTGGTAGAATTAAATTTTAGCCATATTGTTATACTGATTTACTTATAAGAAATGCACTGTTTCACTGTTTAAAATACAAACTAAAAGTATTCAACTATTTGTAGCATCACCATTAAATATTAATTAACTTAACACTTAATGGTTTTAGATCTTTGAGTTCATTTATAATTTTTTTACAATTACCTACCGACTCAAAACAAGCAGCTTCTATTGTTTCCTTAGTAATTTCCCCTCCATTATTTGTTAACTAAAGATTGCTTAAATATAGTTATAAAAGCACCTAGATTAATTGAATGCGATTGACACACTTTGTTAATCAAGTATATGTTCAAAGTAACAAAGAGGTTTACTCGCTTTCTTGTAAACAATTAGAATAATTTAATGGATTTTCAAATAAGGGAAATAAAACATGAATAAAAAGCCATTATTTAACTTGCAACAATCTGCGCCACGTATACTACTTGCAATGAGCGCATCTGCAGCACTACTAGGCTCGCTTAATGTAAACGCCGCTGAGCAAAATATTAAAGCAGAGGAAAACATTGAGCAAATAAGTGTGATAGGTTCAAGGCGATTAGGTCGTACAGTCGAAGATAGCGCCGTGCCTATTGATATCATAGGGGCTGATGCACTTAATCGTTCAGGTCAAACAGAAACAAATGCCCTGCTAAGCAGCTTATTACCAAGCTTTAACTTTCCGCAAGCATCCCTTACTGATGGTAGCGACCATGTACGTCCAGCGCAACTACGTGGTTTAGCACCCGATCATACATTAGTGCTTGTGAATGGCAAACGTAGACACAGCAACGCGTTGCTGAACTTAAATGGTTCAACAGGCCGTGGGTCATCATCCGTTGATTTAAATGCGATACCGGCAAATGCAATTGCCCGAATTGAAGTCTTACGTGATGGCGCAGCAGCACAATACGGCTCTGATGCAATAGCTGGTGTTATTAATATTGTACTTAAGAATGCCAGCAGCGGTGGCTCATTTTCGGCTAACTACGGTGCTAACGTAACGCAAATGGATGGCGTGCCGGCGCTAAAGTCGGTATCCGAAGATAGTAACGGTGATTTAGCATTTACCGAGGGCAGCGATCGCTCGTTAACCGACGGCCAAACATTAACGCTACAAGGCAATATGGGTTTTGAACTAGGCGAAAACGGCTTTTTAAATATCTCAACAGAATACCGAGACCGCCATTCAACTAATCGCTCAGACTACGACCAACGTGAAAACTACGCACGATTAGATGATGGTTCAGACAATGGTGTGCTCGACCGACGCGAATTTACCGTCAATCGCTACAACCATAATTTTGGTAATGGTGATGTTGAAGATTTTTCTGTTTTTTATAACGCAGGTTACCAGTTAACAAACGATGCCGATTTATATTCATTTGGCTCTTACAGTAAACGAGAAGGCGAAGGCAGTGGTTTTTATCGCCGTGCAATTGATAGCCGTAACGTAAAAGAAATTTACCCCGATGGTTTTTTACCGGTTATTACCTCCGATATAAATGACTTTTCATTAGCTCTGGGTGTTAAAGGCTTCGTAAGCGAATGGAATTACGATGTATCGGCCGTATATGGTCAAGATGCATTTGAATTTGGTGTTACCAACAGCTTAAATACTTCATACGGCCCTACTAGCCAAACCACATTTGACGCAGGTACACTTACGTACGATCAACTCACTTTCAACGTTGATTTTAGTCGTGAAGTAAACATAAGCTTTTTAGAAAACTCTGTAAACGTAGCCATAGGTGCTGAGTATCGCCGAGAAGGTTACCAAATAGATGCCGGCGAAGAAGCCTCATATGCACAAGGCCCATTTGGGGCTGCGGGTTCACAAGTATTTCCTGGTTTTACACCAGAATCAGAAGGGGACAACAGCCGTCACAATGTGAGCTTATATGTGGATCTCGAAACTTACCTTACTGATGATTGGAACATAACCGTTGCCGCTCGTTTTGAGGATTACTCAGACTTTGGCGATACTATTAATGGTAAAATTGCTACTCGTTATTCGTTAACTGAGGATTTTGCACTGCGGGCCTCTGTTTCTACTGGCTTTAGAGCGCCTTCTTTGCAGCAGCAATACTTTACCTCAGTAGCCACTGTATTTGTTGATGGCGAACCAACCGAAACTGGCACGTTTGCACCAAGCAGTAATGTAGCAAAAGCACTTGGCTCCCCAGGTCTTGATGCTGAAGAAGCAACCAACTATGGCGCTGGTTTTACGTGGTCTACCGACTTTAACTTCAGCTTATCGGTTGATTACTACCAAATATTAATTGATGATCGAATCGTGCTATCAAACAACTTATCAGGTACTGCTATAGAGCAACTACTTGAAGGCACAGGCGCTAACCAAGGTCGTTTTTTCTTAAACGCAATTGACAGTAAAACGCGCGGTGTTGATGTTGTAGCATCGTACAACCTAGCAACCGACGGTTATGGTGATGTTGCTTTTAACTTAGGTTACAACTACGGCAAAAATGAAGTAACAAACATTATCGACCCACCAGCAGAGCTACAAGGTGCAGGATTCGATCAAGACAACTTATTCTCTGGTAACGAACTACGTCGTTTTGAAGTAAGCACACCGCGTAATAAGTACAATTTAAGTGCTACATGGAATATGGAACAGTGGCGCACCACGCTTAGAACAACGCGTTATGGTGAAACACAAGACCCTTCAGATAACCCTGAACGTAATGAAGTACTCAAGCCTAAATGGATAACTGACTTAGATGTCGCCTATTCGCTTACTGAGAACGTATCGCTTAGCTTAGGTGCTAATAACATTCTTGATGTTTACCCAGATGCAACCCGTGAAAATGTTGACGATTTAACAACCTTCTCACGATTATTTGCATACTCTAGCTTCTCACCGTATGGATTTAACGGACGCTACGTGTACGGAAAAATAGAAATGAAGTTCTAAGCGCCAAACACGGAGCTTAAAGTAGTTAAAAATACAAAAGCCACCGATTAGGTGGCTTTTTAATGCAAGTTGTTATTAAATCTATAATTAGATTTTAGTTAACCAGCCGTGCTTGTCTTCACTTTTACCCCATTGAATATCGTTCAATGCTTGGCGAAGACGCGCAGTCGTTGGGCCTGGCTCGCCAGTGCCTACTTTGTATTCTTTATCGTTATGAATAAACGTCCCCACAGCAGTTAGTACAGCAGCAGTGCCCGAAAGCGCCGCTTCAGTACCCGGTTTGGCAGCACGCTCTAGTAGCTCAGTTACGCTAAAGTTACGCTCACTTACCGTCATACCTAAATCTTTAGCAATCGTTAAAATACTATTACGCGTAACACCATGTAAAAACGTGCTATCCAGCGCTTTAGTAATAATTTCGTTGCCATCAATTAAAATAAAGTTAGCCGCGCCGGTTTCCTGCACGTCGCCACCTGGACAAAACAAAATTTGGTCAGCTTGATACTTAGTACGCGCAGCGCTAATGGGTGCTAGTGCACTGGCGTAGTTACCACCACTTTTTACCATGCCCATGTGCGGGGCACAGCGCATACCATCTTCTTCAAGCAGTACGCGAAGTGCAGTTGCACCACCTGAAAAGTAATCTCCTACTGGCGAAAGCAATGTATATAAAAGTGAGCTCATCGATGGCGCTGCCGCTTTACCAATGGCAGCTTCAGTACCAATGTGTGTTGGGCGAATATACATAGAGCCCGGTGGTAATGGCGTTTCATCAGCGTATTGACGAACAATATCAATAATCATGGTTTTTAGCATATCGCTATCAAAACTCGGTAAGCTTAAAAGCGCTGAGCTTTGTTGCATACGCGCAATGTTTGCATCCATTCTAAAAAGATAAACAGAACCATCTTCATGGCGAAAAGCTTTTAATCCCTCAAAACATGTACTTGAATAATGAAGAACGTGCGCACCAGCATGAAGTTCAAGTTTATCGCAAGGGACAATTGAGCTTTCGCTCCATTTATTATCAGAAAAACGAGCTTGAATCATCTGCGGCATAAACACAGTACCAAATGCGGCCATTTTAATCTCTCTTGTGTGGTCTATTTTTCTCCATTGTATGACATTCATGCATCATTTAACCATAGCTAAAGTAAGGCTTTTTTAATTAACCAGAAAAATTTTTTGCATACGCTGTTCACAAATCAACCATATTCGGCACTATAAACAAAAATCCAATGCACAATTGCGCATTGGATTATTTTATTTGCTAAATTTATTTAAACGAGTATTTAATAATACGTTTTAATACCGACGTATACTGTCTAAAAAAGCCACCCGTATGGTAATCAATACCGTGTTTTTTCAAAACAGCTTGTACTTGTGGTGCAACTTCTTGATAGCGCGAAGACGGCATATCAGGAAATAAGTGATGCTCTATTTGGCAGCTCAAATGCCCTGTTAAAACATGAAACCAATGCGACCCTTTAATATTAGACGAGCCCAGTACTTGGCGGTAATACCACTGCCCTTGGGTTTCGTTTACGCAGTCTTCTTGTTTAAAGGTCTGCGTTTCTTCAGTAAAGTGACCACAAAATATTATGGTTGATGTCCATAAATTGCGGATTAAGTTTGCTACTAAATTCCCCGCCAATACCCATAAAAATAAAGGCCCTGCAAGTAACGGAAATATCGCATAATCTTTAATTAACTGGCGAGCGCCTTTACTCAAAAAGCGTTGTTTTAATGTAGAGTGTGATACAAGCCCTTCGCGGTTTTCTTTCTTTTTACCAATAAAAACACGCTCTGCAGCTAACTCGTGATACGACACGCCCCACTGAAATAACACACTTAGATTAATATACGTAAAAAACTGCCATACATTTTTAAAACGCCATTTAAAATCATCACTTAAACGCAACAAGCCATAACCAAAGTCTCTGTCTTTACCAATAATATTAGTATACGTGTGGTGCTCAAAGTTATGAACGCGGTGCCAACTTTGTCCATCGCACGCAATGTCCCATTCATAATGCTGTGAGTTAAGTTGCTTGTCGTTCATCCAATCGTATTGACCATGCATTACATTGTGGCCAATTTCCATATTGTCTAAAATTTTAGCCAGCGCTAGTAATAACACACCTGCAACCCACAATAGTGGCTGAATAAAACCAAGCATAAGCAAAATTCGCCCGCTCCATTCACACACTCGCTGTTTGCACACAACAGAGCGAATGTAGTCGGCATCTTGTTGGCCTACTTTGCCAAGGGTGGCCATTTTAATGGCATCTAACTCGCTTGCGAGCATGTCATAGTTAATGTTTTTCATAATTGTAACTCCAAATCACTAACAGGTTGGCTTACGCAAAGTTGGATTAATTGCTCGCCGTTGTCACTCAATTCACCTGTTTTTAAATTACGTACCACGCCTGACTTTTTAATACATTGGCATTGATGGCAAATACCAATACCGCAACCGCGTTTAACGGGTAGCTTTTTTTCTTCAAACTGAGGTAGTAAAACATCGTTGCCCGATACAACATGGGCACTGGCGTTAATTTTTACATTAAATTGGCTATCGTCATTTAAGCTAGGCAGCGCCAAACCAAATGCTTCTTGGTAGTAATTTAGCTTATGCGTTTTAGCAAAATCGCTCACCGTCTGCATAAATGCAGCAGGGCCACAGCAGTAAATGTCTGGGTTTTCCCACGGCTTAATATTGCTGGTTATATCGCTTGATTGCTCACGCGTTAATAATAAAAACGAAAAATGCTCAAAACGCGCTGCCAACTCACTTAGCTCATCAACACATTGATGCTCAGTGGCTTTTGCGTAATACACCAACGACACTTTTTGCGTTGTTTGGTTTAAGTAATCATCAAGCATGGCCAGCATAGGTGTTATACCCGACCCACCGGCAACAAAAGTAGCCGGTGTATGTGTATTTTTAAATACAAAGTCGCCGCTTGGCGCAGAAATATTGCACCACAAACCCGCTTTTAATGCGCTACTGAGTAAACCTGTAAAGCGCCCTTGCGCATTTGTTTTGATTAGTAAGCGCACTAACCCAGTATTTTTAAATTGCTGAGCGCTTGAGGCCACGCTAAAAACGCGTGTTAATAATCGCCCATTAATTTCAAGCGTTAAACTTATATGCTGCCCTGGTGTATGCGCCTGCCATTGTTTACTTGGCTTAAGTTGCACACTTAAAAAACCGCCATCAAGCACTGTGGTATTAACTACTTGCGCTCTAAACTGCCCTGCACGCCATGCAGGTTTAAACACCTGCATTATTGGCTCTATGTAGCCTGCAAAACTTTGATGGTGTAAAAACCATTTTGAAAATTGGTTTAATACTTGAGTCATCATGGTTAAATCTCTATCAAATCTTAATTATTTTGAACTTACACGTGTACGCCCAAACTTCAGCGCACAAGTGTACGCTCAAATTTTAAGTTTTCAACCCCAATAGAGTAATTATTCAATTTTTTATTAGCACTAATTGCTAAAACAATTTTCTGTTAAAGGTCATCGTATAAAAATATAAGTGTGTGTTTTTCATTCAACCCAACACTTAACAAATTTATTTATGCCATGTTAAGGTGATGTAAGGTTGGATTAATTTTGGAAGCCATAATGATAAATTTAATGTCACATAACACACTCCCTAAACTAATAAGTGCAGGCCTAGCCATTGCTATATTTGCTACTAACGCACCCGCGCATGCAAAAAGCGATTACATAAAAAACTATAAACAGCTCGATACTTTAGCGCTTAGCGTTAACGCAGTAACAGCGGCAGAAGGTGTGGTTATACCTTGGGCTATTGAGCCTTTAGCTAATGGTGATTTATTAATATCTGAGCGCAGTGGAACGTTATTTTTATTACCTAAAAATACCACTACGTTAACTAAAGTCTCTGGGCTGCCCGACATTGACGCTAATGGCCAAGGTGGATTGCTTGATTTAGCACTACACACCGATAGTAAGCAAAACCAATGGCTGTACTTTAGTTACTCAAGTAGTGAGGGCAAAGGGAGCGGAAGTAACACCGCCTTAATGCGCGCTAAGCTAAGTGACGATCATATGCAGTTGTCTGATCATCAATTGCTATACAAAGGCGAGCATAATAGTACCAAAGGCCAACACTACGGCAGCCATATTGTGTTTGATGATGAAAGTTATGTTTATTTTTCAATTGGCGATCGCGGCTCGCGCGACATAAACCCACAAGATCTCACCCGTGATGGCGGTAAAATTTATCGCTTACACGAAAATGGTAATATCCCAAGCGATAATCCGTTTGTTAAACAAAAAGATGCAAAACATGCGGTATGGTCTTATGGGCACCGTAACCCACAAGGCATGTGGTTTGATAATCAAAATAATATTTTATGGTCTCACGAACACGGGCCACGCGGCGGCGATGAACTTAATATAATAAAAAAAGGCGCTAACTACGGATGGCCTTTAGTAAGCTATGGCGTTAACTACAGCGGTACCAAGTTTACCGACCTTAAAGAAAAAGACGGCATGCAATCGCCCGTATTACATTGGACCCCTTCAATTGCCCCTTCCGATATGTTGTATGTAACGAGTGATAAATACCCAAAGCTTAAAGGTAAGCTATTACTGGCCTCCATGAAGTTTGCATTTATTAGCGCACTGGAAATCTCAAAGGGTAAGGTTGCTAAGCAATATAAAATACTCGACGGCATTGGCAGAGTACGCAGCTTAGCTCAAGGCAGTGATGGTTTTATTTAGGTATTGATGGCCAAGGTATTAAACGCCTAGAGCCAGAAACGTAAGCACTAGAACCAGAACTAGCACACAGTACGTTAATAACTACACCGTGTTTACTTTGCGCTTTTAAAGCGCAAAGTAAACATTTTCACCAAACAAAGAACTATTAAGCCCATTAATGCGTACACTAACTACATATAATTTAATAAATTAAGAGAATACTAATGTTTTCATTTTTAAAGCCTGATCCCGTAAAAAAACTGCGTAAAGAATACGACATAAAACTAGAGCAAGGCATGCAGGCACAAAGAAAAGGCGACATTAAAAGCTTCGCCATGTTAAGTGCAGAAGCCGAAAAAATCTGGAGTGAAATAGAAACTCTAGAGGCAAAAAAAGCTAAATAATACCAATCGTGTTAAGTTATTAGACATTTATAGCGACGGATAAATAGAGGGATAACAAGGCATGAATTTCGACATGTAGTTGTTCTACATGAGAAATTTATAACGCCGTTAACTCTTTATTTAGCACGCTAGAAAGGCTAAATACTTAAGTCGATTGGTATCAGTATACTTAAGCGTGTCAGCCTTACTTTAATAGCAGGTAGACGCGTTTAGTAAATAATTAATGACCTCGTTTTTACAACTTCCACCACCAGTAAACCACCTTTTATAATATGCTTACACAAACAAGTGTACTTAAAGCGGTTACTTGCATTATCGCCGCCGTTTTTTAGTGAATATTAAATGATTTACAAGGTTGGCATCTTACGATTTATTGGTATATCAGCGTCGGAAACAGCAATTCTTACAGCAGAGCGAACGAGTTAACGGGCGAGCCTGCTTAATATAATCAATGAGTTAACCTGTTTAATTGCTCAGGCTAATAGCGACTGTGCGTGGTGAAAATATCATTGCTTAACAGTTAAATATTAGGTTTAATAGGGACATAATAAACGCTGAGATAGCTTAGATACGATATACACGTCAATGAAATTGGCTAGTATCGGTTAGGTCATAAAAAGCCTTTCTTTATAAGTAAAGTCCATAGCATAAACAATACCAACGCGAACACACCGAGCCGGTAGCGCCTCAGTCCAACAAGCGATTATGCAACACAAACTGCGTGTCGCATAAATACTAAAGTGTTATGTTGGTTTCTTAGTTAGGGATTAAAATTGTTCGAAGAACTGTTAAAAATAGCGGAAGAAAAACTCCGAGAAAAAGGCGATGAAGTTGACTATGGATCAGTCATTGAGCTTGCAGCATCAGTCTTGATCGAAAGTACCAATGAACAAGAAGAAGTGAATGTTAAGCGTATAATGTCTGAACATGATGCGTTCTTAAAGGGAAACCGAGAGCGTTGGGAGTTAGGTTTTATTAAACTGCATGCTTTAAGAGAAACGTGCTTAGAAGCTGGAATGAACTTTCAGAAGCAATTTATTAAAATACCAAAGTACGAAACTGACGAGTTAATAGGTGTTTTCATGAGACAACACGCTCACGCGTGTCGTATAACCGGAGAAATCATTCACTTATTAGAAGGAGGTTATCCAGATGCAGCATTGGCTCGTTGGCGTACATTGTATGAAATGGTCGTTACGTGTTTAGTGATCAAAAAATGTGGTCGTGATGCTGCAATTGATTATATCAAGCATGGAATGGTGCAATCGGTAGAGGGAATTGAAGAGCATCGTAAAACTGCCGAGGCAATGGGGCAAGAGACTATTTCTGACGAAGAAGCAGAATCTTACGCTGAACTTAAACACAACATTACTCAAGGTAATTCAGGGTGGCATTGGGCTCGGGAACATACCGGATATAAGAAAATAGATAAGCTACGTGAGTTCGTGGAACTAGATAAATGGTCTCATAATTATAAACTAGCCAGTCGGAATGTACATTCGGACTATTATAAAATGTCTTCTTTATATGCGATGAGAGAAGCTAAAGTAGATATGTTACTTTGTGGTCAATCTAATTCTGGGCTTACCGAACCTGCTCATTTTACGGCGATTGCTTTGGCTCAAATTACGTCAGTATTTCTAACCACTTATATTGAAGATAATGATAGCCAGCTAGATTATGGTGACTCTACTTTGTTTCTGAAAATAATAGATAATTACGTAAAAGAAGTCGGGGAAGCTTTTCTGAACGTCGAAAAACCAACATAACAAATGCATCAACACGATTTGCAACATTCGGCATTCTAGGTTTCTTTGAGTTTACCGTATTAAGTGGTAAATTTGAGCTTAATCTGTATGGTAGCAAACGTGTTATGCAGGTGTTATGTTTCATTTGGATGTTTTATTTGTGTTTACTAAAAAAGAAAATGTAAAAGAAGTATTAATAGAATTGAATATGCTCAAAGAGCGCTTTGACTATGAAGTTAAGTATCTTAAAGATTACTTAAATTTTTCGATTGAATCCGTAGAAGAAAGAACTAACAGACTAGCAGATCGAATTTACGAAGATACCCTTGAAAATCCTGATTTAGAGGGGATGTTGCAAGACATGTATGAGCTTGAACATAAGGCTATATCTAGTTACTTATACCATTCATCTATTGTGCTTGTTTATACTGTTTTCGAAAGTACATTATCTCAAATATGCACTGAACTGAAATACTCTGCAAAAATTCCTTTTTCTTTTGATGATGTTAGTGGTGGAGGGAATATAATGAAGTCCTTCAATTATCTAAAAATGTCAACAAGTCTACCTAAAATGGAGATTGAAAGAATAACTCCAAAATTTGGTAAATTTCAACAACTAAGGAATTCTATTGCACATAAGAATGGACGGTTCAGTGGAAAAGATGAAAATGCAATTGAAAGGCAACGCAATTTATTTATGCAGGAATTTCCTTCTATAGAATTAAGTCCAGATCAAAAGCAATTTTATATAATGGATAGCAAGCCTGTGGTAGATTTTATTGAATTAGTTGAAAGAGCTATTCATTTAGTTGTTTCTCACATTAAAGCACAAACTTTTGTTGTAGTAGAAACATAACAAGGGAATTAAAACGCAACTAAAACAGTGATTTATATTTCTCTTCGCTACACATTATAACCACCATTTTAGTCCTCTTATTGCGGCGTTGAGGCTGTGGAATTACTCTTTTTTAAGAAAAGCAGCCTCTTTTATGGGTTCAAAGTGCATTACCTAATGCTTTAAAACGCTTAGAGTTAATTACAGGAACTCGTTTTTTATTCAATTTGGCTGTTGGAGTTATTCTACAGTCTCATTAGGCATTACATGAAGTTTGGAATCACGCTACTAGTTTTAATTTTTTCATCACAATCGTATGCGTGTTTTAATGGTGTTGGTTATGAGCAAAATTGGAATGACTCAATTAACTTACTTTCTATTTCTATAATCATTGGTATTCTTGCAACGTTAATTAGGTATTTGCAAAAAGTTAAGCGGTTATATCTTCCCATAACAATACTGATGATTGCATGTATTCCTTCTGGATTAGAAATGTTGCGTTATGGTAATGGAGATTGTGGATCTAGTTTAATGCAAATTGCTATCTTGCCAGTTTATACAATGTCACTTGTTCTGCTATATGAGACCGTCAAGTTAGTAAAAATGAGGTTTGGCGTAAGTAATACCTAACAAGAACATCAAACGGACTTTGCTCTTCGCCCCCGCTTAATAGACCTCACGATTATTTCCCTCATACACATTTTCAGGGTTTATTTGCATTAGTAGCCCTGGGTTATCTATCGGTTTAAACCCGTATTGTGCATAAAGGCCATGCGCATCAGAAGTCGCTAATAAAAAGCGCCTGAGCCCTTGCAGCTCAGGGTGCTCTACTATTGTTTTAATAAGTAACTTACTCAGCCCATTTCCTTGCGAGTGTGGGGCTATAAATACATCTGCTAAATAGGCAAAGGTTGCTTTATCGGTCACTACTCGGGCAAAGCCAACTTGTTCGTTATGAGCGCTGTAAACACCAAAGCACATTGAGTTATCAATAGCCGATTGCATCACGCTTTTAGGTATGCCTTTGGCCCAATAGCTGTTAGCAATAAAGTTATAAATAACATTAAAGTTAAGTTTGCTTTTGTCTGTGCTAATTGAGTAATCACTAGTGTTTGCAGTCATAAGTTAATAGTCTTTTATTAATATTTTATAAGCGTTTCTATATAGTCTTCAACGTTCCTATAGCCTATAAATAATCTTTAACGTTTTTAAGCTGTTTGTCGTGTACTTTTGAAAGCATTAACAACGAGCAAATAGCCCCAAATAACGCCAGTCCCATATCTGATTGGGTATCCCACACGTAACCTTGCGTGCCTAAAAATGCGTCTGCGTTTTCGCCGCTTAACACTGCAACCCACCACTCGATTAATTCGTAAAAGGCGCTAAATGCTAAACATACCGAAATAACAAAAGTGATTAACCAGCCTCGACCATTTACTACTTTTTTGCGCAGTAAAATTTCGCGCGCTAGTAGTGCAGGTACAAACCCTTGAAAAAAGTGCCCTACTTTGTCGTAGTTATTACGCTCGCTACCAAATAGGTTATCGAAAAAAGGGACTTCGGCGTAGGTGTAATGCCCGCCAATCATCAGCACAATACAATGCGCTAAAATAAAAGTGTATAAAATAGGGGTAAGTTTAAAGTGGCTATAGGTACTTGCTAGCAGCACTAAACCAATAATTGCGGGGATAACTTCAAGCAGCCATGTAAATTGATCTTTTGGGTTAATACCAGACCAAATCAATACGATAAAAAACAGGCTCAGCCATAAATACTTCATTTAGAATCCTTTTCTAAATTGATCAAATTTACGGCATTTTACGCCTTTGAAATAAACGACGCTACCTATAGTTTGTTTTTGCGGTAATGCGATTAAACAAAGTAGGAAAAAAGCGCTTAATTGTAGGCGCCCAACCACTTAAACCTTTGCCAATAATCACTTCGTCTTTTTTATTACTAATGGCACGAATCATTTTTGTAGCAGCTACGCTTACATCCATCCCATTTTCTATCGATTCTTCTGGTTTATTTTGCGCTATGCCTTGCTCGTTTAGTGAATTATGCGCAATTGCTGTTTTAATAGAGCCAGGGCAAATTGTTAAACAATGAATGTTATGTTGTGCTACTTCTGCACGTAGGCAATCCATAAAACCAACAACTGCATATTTAGAAGCCGAATAACCGGTTCTAAATTTTGAACCAACTTTACCCGCCACACTACTAATAGACACAATTGAGCCACTGCGCTTTGCCACCATAGCAGGCAGTAAAGCTTTAGTAAGTGCAATTAAGCCAAAGTAATTAACCTCCATTAATTGGCGGTACACGTTAAAGTCGTTTTCTAAAAATAAGCTACGCTGCGATACGCCGCCGTTATTAATTAAAATATCAATTGCAGGAAGCTCGTTCATTTTTGCTGTTACTGTACTCAGTACATGTTCTGGCTGGGCTAAGTCCAGCGGTATAACTAAGTGCCCTTCGCCTTTAAGCGTTGCTTTTAAATCGTTTAGTTTATCTACATTGCGCGCCGATAAAATAACACGCGCTCCAAGCTCGGCAAATTGTATAGCAAGCTCTTTACCAATACCTGACGATGCCCCGGTGATCCACACGGTTTTATTATTATATTGCATGCGTTATCTGCCCTTTTATTGTTATTTATTAGGTTTTATAAAGGTACTTAGTAAAGTATTTTACGCCTTTGTAGGACCTGCTATTGCGTTTACTTCATCTTCTAATGTTTTGTAAAAATCCATTAAAAATAGTAGTTCAACAGTTACGTACAAAGGGCCAATAATTAAGCCAATTAGGTCATCTACAAACGCCGGTTTTTTACCTTCGTAATAGTGCCCAATAAACTGCAATACCCAACCAAATACAAACACACCGACACCAATACCCAACCAAGGCCAAAACGCCATTGCCGCAATAGGCTGAACACCAATAAGGAGTAAAGTGAGTATCACGGCCATAATAAAGCCAAGCGAAAAGCTCAGCATAAAATAATAAACAACTGACGCTAATACAAAAAGTTGTGCACCATCAATGACAAAATTATCAATTAGAAAACTTCCCACAGGTATTTGGATGCGTGCAAGTAGACACAGTGCAGCAAATACAATGAGCGGAATACCAAAAAAGTGGGTCAATACATTGCGTTTAGAACGATGGTATAAACCATATTTACCAAGTTGTTGTTGAAGTGTTTTCATTGTTGAACCCTGCTTTATTTTTTATATAAAGTTAACCTTAGCAAATATCAGTACAACAACAATGTCAGGTACCCGACATTAAATAACCTGAACTCTGGATAATAAATCTATCCAGCAGCTATTATCAGCGCTAACTGCGTTGAACTTACTTGCAATAGGCCAGGTTAAATAAATTAAACCAATGCAGAAATTATCTTACCCCGTTCATGCTGCGGTTGCATATCCATTCGGTCCCTACCCTGCTTATATTCTTGCTCAAGCATTTTTTCAAGTTCGTTGATTTTATCGTTAATTATGTCAAGATCAGCGCCTTGCCCTTGTAATTCTTTAGAAAGATCTTCTATTGCTTCTTTTAATTTATCTATTTTTTCTTTATTTATACCCAAACGCTGGTAAACAATTGCTTCTTGCGCACGTTCTAAAAACGTTTGATCTTTAGGTGTAGCGTTCATTCCGTTAACATCACTTGCTTTTTCACTAGTAGGGCCATTAATTGCAGCTACTTCGCTTGGGCTTGCCGCTTTAGTTATACTAGCGTAGCTATTGTTACTGTACTGATTTGCAAAGGTTATAGATGTCATTAGCCAAATCCATTGTTGCGTTTCAGGTTGTGTAGCAATTTTGGTTCCAACTAATAAAAATACTAAACCTATTTAAGCTTGCCAGTGCGCACGTGTAATTTTTGCTTATCTAAAATGGTAATGCGTTGATACCCTAAACTAATGGCTTGTAGCTCAACGAGTCGTTGCAGTATTTGATTAATAGTTTGGCGAGTTAGATAGGTCATATCAGCAAGTTGCTGCTGGGATAATACAAGCGGCGTTAAATGTTCTGTATGCTCACTCAGTATTGGAAGTCGATTGCATACCTTTTGCTCAGCACTTAATAATGCGTGATCTTCCATAGAGATAAACATAAGGCGTAACTTTTGCGCCAGCAATAAACCAAACTCTTGCCAATATTGTGGCTGTTCATTTAACAATTGTTCAAGCGCACGCTGGGGTACATAAAAAAGTACCACATCGGTTTGCGCATATACGTCGTGCGTACGTAGGCCGCCATCAAACAACGTGACTTCGCCAAACCACAGCGGTGTTTCAATAAAGCTGAGTACAGCTTCCTTTCCTTCATTGTTTACACCACTAATACGAACTACGCCGCTCAGTACGGCATAAATACCGTTATGCTTATCGCCTCGCAAAAATAGTGACTGTTGGGCTTTAAGTGAACGCGTTTTGCCTTGAGTTAATAAAAAGTTTTTTAAATACTGGCTGCGGCTTTTAAACCAATGCCCTTGTTCAATAACGCTTTGCTGTTGTGGAGTCATAATTTTAAATCTCTTAACCAGAGTGCCAGTTACTCTACTTTAAATTTAACTTATGTAATTCATTACGTACCCATTGCGTATCTAAATATTGTTCTACGTGCTGCTGCGCAAACTTTAAAAAATTACGTGCCGCATGCGATATGTGCCTGTCGGTGCGCATCACAAAATACCAATGACTCGCTAAATGGGTGTCGGTTACGTTTAAAATTTTAAAGCTTGTATCATCTTTTGCAAGTACATGGCGTGATAAAACTGCAATACCCATGCCTGACGCTACCGCTACCCGTATTGCTTCATTACTGGCCATTTGTACGGAGTCATTTAGCACTAATCCTCGGCTTTGTAACTCGCTTTCAAATAACATCCGTGTTGCTGAACCATTTTCTCGTAGTAAAAAGCGATACTGCATTAGTTCAGCTAATTTAACGGCTTTTACGTGAGCTAATGGATGACTTAGTGGCACTATAAATTCCAGCGGATTATGCAAAAAGCGCGCAGCTTGTGCGTGTTCAAGCGACGGCGGATGACTAAATACATAAATATCATCCTCCCCTCGCTCAAATCTATCAAGTACCTCTGCCCTGTTGCCTATTTCAAGAGGGAGTTCAACATGCGGATGTAAATTACTATAAGGACCTAGCAATTTTGGTAAAATATATTGCGCTGTATTAACCATGGCTATTTTACAGCGGCCGCGCGCTCCCCCATTGAGCTCGGTTAAGAAGTCTTGATAGTCTTCAAAATGCCCAAACACCTGCTGGCAGGTTTTAAATAACGCAAACCCAGCATCAGTAACATGTAACTTTTGTTGCTGCATAAGCACTAGTGGCTCACCCACGGCCTCTTGTAATCGTTTTATTTGCAGCGATACGGTTGGCTGCGTTAAATGTAAACGCCTTGCGCTTTCGCTAATTGAGCCAGTTTTTACTACGCTCATAAATACTTCAAGTAACCTAAATGAGATATGCCGTAAATCCAAAATCACCTCCATAGATATTTATCTATACATGTGTATTGTTTATTTTATTATTTACTATACAAAGTTTTATCTACAATAGCGCCTCTTAATTTATGATTTAGTAAGGAACACCTGTGCCAGATATTGTTGTTATGTTTTTTATTTTAGGATTAGTAGCGGGTATTTTACGTTCTGATCTTGCTATTCCAAAAGCAACCTACGAAACCTTAAGCCTATTGCTCATGTTAACAATCGGTCTTAAAGGCGGTATGGTACTGCACGGTAATCTAAGCTGGCAACTGCTACCCGAAATGGGCTCGGTAATGTTACTTGGTGCACTTATTCCTCTTATGCTTTATCCAATTTTAAAATACGTAATTAAACTCTCTGTTGCTAATAGCGCCAGTATTGCCGCACATTACGGCTCAGTAAGTGCAGGTACCTTTGCGGTAGCGCTTGCGTATGCCGAGACAGCTCAATTAGTAGTCGGTGCAGAAGTAACTCTGTATTTAGTGATGCTAGAACTCCCTGCAATCATCGTTGGTTTACTGCTTTATAGAAGGCTTGATAAAGAAAACAGCCAAAAGAGTGAACTGTCGTTAAAAGCGCTTTGGCATGAAACACTTACTAATAAAAGTGTCATTTTGCTCGTAGGCGGTGTCGTTATCGGCATGATGTACGGCACGGTGCAAGGCAGCCAAGTAACCAGCCTCTTAACCAGCAGCTTTAAGGTCGTACTTGCGTTATTTTTACTGGAGATGGGTTTAGTCGCAGCACAAACTCTACGCCCTATTCCCTGGAAACAGTGGAAACTAGCAGTATTTGCTATTATCACGCCATTATTTTTAGGCACGATTGGCGTAATGGTAGGCACACTTTTAAATTTAGAGTTAGGGTCGGTAGTTATATTGGGAAGTTTGGTAGCAAGCGCTTCTTATATAGCAGCTCCCGCTGCTATAAAGGCAGCCATTCCTAAAGCCGATATTGGCCTTGCTATGCTCAGTTCACTAGGCGTTACTTTTCCGTTTAATGTGATTGTTGGTATTGGTTTATACCACCAGCTCGCAGTAGCAATGCAGTAAACGAACAAATCAGTATTAACAATTAAAATTTATTACTTTAAAGCTGTTAAGCCCATTTTATACGGAATTAACAGCGAAATTTAAAAGGTCATTTATAGTCAATACAATGGTTACTTAATCGTTAATTTTTTATGCGGGCTTAAAAAAAACATCTTTTTCCAGCCTTGATTTTGCGTTGTAAAAAGCCACGGCATGGGCACTAATGATAAAATAGAATAATGCACATGGGGCTGTTTCCCCGCAGCATTTCCAGTATCGCCAAGTAAACCAATTTGACTGTTTATGCTCACTGTATCGCCAGCACTTACACTGTACTCATTTAAATGTGCAAAATAATGCACGCGCCATTTAGGCCCAAGTACAGCAACCGCTTTACCTCCTCGGCTTAACTCACCTGCAAATATAACAACACCGCTTGTAGAGGCAACTACGGGTGTATTTTTTGTACCAAAAATATCAATCCCTTTATGCACACCCGATTTACCCCAAGGCTCATACCAAAACGTATTATGGTTCCAATCTTTAGCGGTTGCCCCTTGTACCGGTATCATTATTTTTTCAGGAATTAGTAAGCCTATAATTAGTAAAGCTACAGCTCCAATTAAAATCCACTTAAGTACTTTCAATGTTCTCTCCCTGATATTTAAATCGCTAATACATTTAGTATACAGTGGCAAATTATTAACCATCATAGCTGAACGCATTCTGAGTACAATTTAACCTGAACTCTGGTTAGAGAAAAAAATTAAAATATCACCATGGTTCAATAGTTTAGTAAATAAATTAACCAAAGTTTAGGTTAATTTAAAGTATGTTATATGAGTTAGATGTGCAAAATAAAAAACGCTGGCTAATGTTTATCAGCCAGCGTTTTATTGTTTATATAATATTTAAAGGCTAAGCCTCAATATTGTTTATATATTTAGTAATTATTTATTTTTTATCTTTTTCTAAACGTTTTTTAAGACTCAGCGCAGCATCAGCGGCTAATAAACGCATAAATTCAGAACCATTACTTTGCTCGCCTTGGCCTGCACCTATTACAATTTCAGGCACTAAACGGCTATTGCCTAAACTTGTAAATAAAGCAGTTTGAATTTTAACTTCTGCTTTTAGCGTTTCATCAAATACATACTTAGGATCAAGTGCCGCAGACTTAGCTCTTAAACGAGCTTCAGCTAAAACGTCCATACCTAATGCTTCTAAGCGTTGTTGTTTTAAAATTTCTTCTTGCTCTTTTGCCAACTCGGCTTTAACAGCAACACGTTGTTGCGCAGAAATAATGGCATTTGCCTTAATTCGTTCAGCATCAATTTGCTCTTTAATTTTTAGCTTTTCAGATTCAGCACGTTGCTTAGCGATGGCTTGCTCACCTAAAGCAACTTCGGTACGTGCTTGTTGCTCTGCTTTTTTAAGGTTTTGACGCGCTAGCGCTTCATCAGCAGCAGCTTGCTTTTGCGCCTCAAGGCGAGCATTTACTTTGCTCTCATAATCAATATCAATAATGCTGGCATCAACAACGGTAATACCGTAAGCGCCCAAAATAGGGGCATTGCGAAGTGTGTTACCTTCATCGTCCATTTTAATATTAATAGTGACACGTTGTTGCTTACTTAAATTACCCAAATCATCAGATTTATCACGCTCACCCGTGCTAATAATTTGTTCGGTAACAAAAATACCGTTAGTTAATTGATCAGCAAAATCTTGGCTTAATTGACCATTACCACCAGAGTAGTGTTGCTCTACCGACATCATACGCGCCGATGCTTTTACGTTTTCTGTAGTTGCACGCATTAATAAATTAGAGATTAACGTTTCTTGTGAACCAAATTCTTCATGAATTTTAAGTAAACCACGCAAAGCACCTGATTCAGCTGCAGGCACATTACCTGGTAATCTAAAACGCGATACACCGCGTGCGCCACCTGTTGTGGTATCTAAAAACCGAATAGGAATGAGCGGGACAATTGCACTTGCTGTTGCATTTGCGTCACCGGTAAAGTTAATCGAAATCACTTTTTTATAGGCCGATGTAGTACCAAACGCTTTTAAATAAGGGCCAGCCTGATTTATTACTGTTAAATTGCCGGTAAAAGCCGACTGATGAACTAAGCGTTCATCGGCTTCATTCCATGAAATAACTTGCGATGTGAGTGTTGCGATTACCGCTAACACAATAACAATTGATGAAACTAAAATTACATTTCGACGACCAAATCGACTCATAAATGAATCACTTTTTACTGCTGGAACCGCTTTTTTCTCGCTATCCATTTTTATTACTCTCCATGTTTAATTTCTTTTTAACAAAGTAAATGATTTCCTGCTCACTCAAGTGCGCGCAAAAACTGCCTGAACGATGTAGTTCAACAAATGTTGCGAGGATTTCTTCTTTACTTTTAATGGTTTTATCTTGGTTTTCTTGCGTTTGATTTTTTTCTGTTAGCTGAGTGATTAGCTCATCCACTATCGTATCTTTATCAAACAGTACATTGTATTCTTTTGATTTTCTTACTCGGCTTTTACATGTATTACTGTAGATTACATAAAGCGCCACGCACAAAATAATAACAAGTGTACTCAAGCCAATAATATAAAAAATCATAAGATCTACTTAAATTGGTTAAAATATTTAGCTATCCATAACATGTGTAAACATACACAAGTGTTAAGCTAATAATTTTACAGTAAAGTTAAGTAAAAAACAGATTAAAGAGCGTTTAATATATAAAGTGGAGTTTAGGGCGTAATTTAAAGCCGAAATAAACGAATGTTCTTGGTTATATTAAACGACTTACCTTTCTTGATGCGCACCTCAAATTTAATAGCACTATTTTCATAAATGTATGGCTTGTGCTTTGATTAAATGTCTACTGAGCATATTTTTAATAAGTGATAATCTTTGTCTAACTATTTAAACAAAAAAATGTTTGTTTAAAACGCTATTTTAATAAGCCACTTTCAGTAATCCGTGCGCAATTGCACTTGGAAGCCAAAACATCAAACGCGCCAATAAGTCGCCTTTGTCTAAGCCACTTACTCTTGAAGTAATATCAATACAGTTTGATAAAAGCGGCTCTTGCTGACACACCTTTAAAAACTCAAACTGCCAAGATTCGAGCGCTAATGAACTTAACATGTAATTAATCCGGGAAAAAGCAATAAAACTTAGCTCAGCCATAGGCATAGCGTATTCATCGTTTGATTCTAGTTTTTGCATCAGTGGTAAAAGTGGGTACGCTAACTTAACTAACCGTAAACATGATGGTGTGCGTACAGTAAGCGATTGCTGTAATAGTGAAAAAAAATCTAATGTTACGTCTTCTTCTTGCTCCACTTCAAATCCCTTGGCTAAAGAGACTTCTGCTTTCGCTCTTTCAATACGAGCAATTTCTGCAGGTAAAGAATAAAACGCTTCCTCCTCAATACTGCAAAATCCGCCTGGCCGTGTTTTTTCAAGGAACAGAGCAAAACCACCGCCTAAATCATACAGACTCGAATTTTTAGAAGGGAGCGTAACAATGTAAGCTTTTGCAAAATCTGCAAAAGCAGTTTCTCCCATGAACTTCTCAAGGAATGGGTATTCGGCTTTAAGGCATTCTACTAAACGCATAACGTAACCAGCTGCGTATATATTTAATCGGCGGTAAAAAGTCGATTTTTCGTTATTTTGATTCAACAAATTCAATGGTAAATTAGCTTGTTGTGAAGCCTTTATAACTTTCTGTTTAAGGTTTCCACGAACAACTAACATCGTCATCATCCATTGTTGTGTTTGTTTTAATGTTACTTCATTCATATTAATGGCTTAACTCTGTATCGTTAACGAACAATAGGTGTTGAAAGCACCATAGCGTTGTCTGTTGCACTATAAAGCTCTCCGTTACTCGGTATAACACCCGCCAATACCGAACGAGCTTTGTTCAGCTCCGTTATCAATGTTGGAAAATCAGGTATATTTGCATCCCATTCGAGTAATGTAGCTACATTATTACCAGCAAGAGACTGGGCAAGCTGATATAGATGCCATACTTTTTCAGGAACGGGGCTATCGTGTGTATCAATAAGGCAATCCCCCATTAATGTAGGTCCAGCAAGGTGCATTTGCACTATATGCTTGTGAGGAAGGTTTTTAATAAATGTTTCGGGATCATAACCATGATTATAAGATGACACGTACACATTATTCACATCCAACAATAAACCACAGCCAGTTTGACTTACGATCGCTGATAAAAAATCCCACTCAGTGAAAGTGTTTTGTTCAAATTCTAAGTAACTAGAAGGATTTTCGAGTATTAACGGGCGTTGCAAAAAATCTTGCACGTAATGTATTCTCGACACAACATGTTGCAAACTTTCTGCGGTTAACGGCATTGGCAAAAGGTCATGGCTATTAACACCCATTGCCCCTGTCCAGCAAAGATGATCGGAAACCCATTCGGGCTCTATTTCATGAGCAAGTATTTTTAGTTTTTCAAGGTATGACAAATTTAAAGGATCTGTACTGCCAATATTCATTGACACGCCATGCATGACTATCGGCTTTTTAGCGCGTATTTTTTCTAATACATGGCGAGCATAGCCATAGTTATCTATAAAGTTTTCACTAATGACTTCAAACCAATCAAGTGCCCAGTCATCTTCATTCATAAGATAAGGAAAGTGCTGTGTCCTTAATCCAACTCCAAACCCCAACGGTTCTAAATTAAGCATATTTTTCGTCAAAATATTCGATCCTTATAAAAGTAGTAATACCAATGTGCTTAAATATAAGGTCTATTTAACAATAAGAAAGTTGCACTATAACAAGACAAAATTTTATATCTATTTGTTCTAAATAAAAATTTTAACGGCCTTATGGAGTGATTTAATTCGTTAAATGGTTTAAATACTTATGCTGATTGGTATAAGGCCCCATAAAGGAGCCTACGGTTTATAACTGTATAATAGTGTACTTAAGTGATTGCACTAATTTTGTTATTGCAAAAATGGCTTAAGTTGAAGGCGGTAATACCAAACGAATATCAGATGGTGTCGGCGGTGAAGGAATATGAATAGATTTATTATGGCCACTGCCCTGCGCTTTCACTAAACCTTTTGCTGCACAGTAGCTACGCCACGCAACGTCGTAAACGGCTTCACCAGGTTGATAAGGCATAGAGTTTTTTTCAACAACTGCAGGAGGTAACATATCTCTGGCAACTAATTCCGGCCATTTGATTTTTTCTGCATGAAAGTTTGGTGCATCACCAAATTTATACAGTTGCATTTCGTAATTTTCATCACTTTGCGTAGGGTAAAGTTGTGATGCTGAAATTGGCACTGCACAGCCCCCGAAACTACCGCATAAATTATCGGCTGGTGCACTTTTAAGCCTCGCTGCTGCAGAACTACTGCAATTGCCACCACCCGTCGCGCTTTGTACAAAACCACAACCACCTTGTGTTTTACAGTCATTCGATCCTTTACAACTATGGTATGCCAATTCACTAGCACACGCATTCTTATCATCACCACTACTTTCATCTATCGCCATGCCTTGACACGCATGATATAACTGATGTTTTTGTTGATTTTCAATGCCTGTAACTAGATCAGGACAACGGCCCGTAACAGCCCAGCAAATCGAAACACGGTCTCCTGAACCACCCATCGCAGGCGATGGGAATTGTGACTTAGGATCAGCCCAATATTTGTTCAGTGATGTTGTAATACCTTTAATGGTACCCACAGCAGAAGAGCTAAAAATAGTAAACGTATTATCTATTTCTGACGCTGATCCTAATCGATTTAAGGCTTCTGCAATATCAGTAGTTTTAGGTAAATTAGGCGCTCCGTCACTACCAAGCATGGAAGCTTTCCAAGGTTTGTCTAAGTTATTTTTATGCCATACATCCCAAGTAATATAATCATCTTTAGCAATCAAGCTTTTAACCTCGTCGAATAGTTCAAAATGGTCTTTACCACCATTGTCAAAGCGTGCTTGAGCCGAACCTGATGCCGCCGTTGTAGGGTTTCCTTGATCATCATAGCCTGGGTAATCTTTAATTAAGCCCTCTTTACTCGGCTGAAACTTAGATTGCACGGTACCAAGCATACCCGCTTTTTTTATTTGAGCTTTTTGAAACGAAACCGCCCAAGGCTCAGTTACCCAACGCTCTATAATCGTTTTAACCACATCATCACCTTCACCTTGGTCGGTAATCGCATTAATGTTATTAATGAGCTGTAGTTTTACGTTATTCAAATCTTTAGTTGCACTTTCTATCTCAGTTTGAATACCTGGGTACTGCTTAGCTTTTCTAGGTGGGGCATTATTAAATTGATCTCGCTGTAAACTATTATCTTCTGAAGGTGAAATTAAATGTGATAATAAATGGCTCCCATCAGAATACGTTATTTCTAAATAATCCCAATAACACAAATACATATGGCCAATAGAGCCAAATAATGGTAAATCAGTTTCTCTCATACTCGATGAAAACCAATTAAATGGCGCAGCTTCAAAATACTTAGTTCCCACATCACCGTTTTTTCGCTTTACTGAGGGATTAGATAACATCTCACGACCACGCTCTGCTTTTTCTTCAATCGCTAGAAAAAGATCGACCTGCGCCTCGTTCATTGCTCTGAGTTCTACAGTTAACTTACTTAAATCAGGGTCTTTGCCTTTCCAATCTGTAAAATCTAGAATATGCGGTATTTGTGTTGAACTGGGTTTATAACAATGCCAACCATAATCGTCGCTTTGCAGTGCTTTACTTGTAAAAATAGGCGTGACACCTATCGTGCTAGCCATATTAGAAGCTAACTGTAAATGCAACATCTCTTCAATAAAAACGCTATATACCTTATTAAATACATTTTCATTGGTTGTAAGTGGTTTTTTTTCAGTTGCTTGCGTTGCACCAGAGCCAGGCCACCAGCGCCCAGTGTAGAGTTTACTTCCGGCACTGTTAATTTGATGCATTCCCTGTATCGAATAAAGCGATACCATATAGAGCGGAATAGTGAATAGCTCAACATTTACAGTCGCCTGAGCAATTGCTTTTACGCAGGCTAAATCGGCTTCGAGGTAACTAATGTCACGGTTTTTAAGTTTGAGTGTAGCTTCTTGCTGCATTGTAGTTTTCTCCTAGGTATTAATACCTCAAACATTCTAAAACTTAAACTACGTGGTTATAAAATGTCATGGCAAGGCATATTAATTAAAGATAACGGTAAGATAGTTAAATACAAAAAACACATAAACACGGATCATCTAAGTATTTTTAAATATGTTCCTTCTAAAATACTTTAGCGTACGGGATAAAATCTTGCTATTACAGCAATATTACAAGTGTTTCAGTTGAGATTTAAAGCACATATAACCATGATTTATAAACACTTTTAGTTAAAAACAAAAAAACCACGGTAGGTATTAACCTAACGTGGTTTTTAATGTTGAGCATTTCGTTGTTTTATTCAAAGCGCTGAAAATAGCCGCTTTAGATAGACTTATTATCCAGAGTTCAGGTTAATTAGCATTCATACTTTAAGGATAAACTATTAGCATTGCACCCAATCAACACCATTTTCACCGCATTCATGCAGCATTGTTCCATCTTCTCGGCGAGTATCTCTAAACCATTGCCCTTCAATTGTTTTAATAATACGTACGTTATCTGTAGTTTTGTATTTACGCCAAAAGCTAGCATCAATAGATGTTTCGTCATCAAACTTATAAGGCATAGCAGCGAGTACGGTAACTAAATCTTGAGTGTCTAAATCAGCAGCTTTGTCTTTAACATTTACCCAATCAGATAATGTTTGAAAATCGGCATTTTCCTCTCTAAAGGCAAAGTCAGTTTGGTAAAACGCTCCCGACTCAGTATAGCTAATGCTAAAACCTCGCTCGAACGGTGTATCTAAATTAGAACTAACGCATTCATCAGCTGTTGGAAAGTTAACCGATGGGCTTGTATTATTAACGCTATAAAACACATTATCGTTCTCAAAACTAACTTTCTCTATGCTAGAGCATCGATAAGTACGATCTGGGTTAATGTATACATCGTCTCTAATTCTTAATTTTCCATTTAACGACTCTTCACCCCAAGGCGTATTTGTTGATTGAAGTTGAGTTAAAATAAAATCAATTTTATCGAGTTCGTCTGTATTTTGAAGCTTTACTTGCTCATAAAAAAACTCAGCGCCCGCAAAAATAACTTTATCGCGGTACCATGCATTTTCAAACCTATCATCTTTTGCTGTGTCTTGGTAAATCACTGCTCTTACTTCTTCTGCGTCAGGAAACTGAGCATCTAGTTCCTGCTTATATTTATAGGCCGCTTTTAATCCCTTAACAATTGCTTGTGCTCTGTCGTAAGCGTCGCTATCGTTATTAGCGATAAAATCTGAGTAAATTTGCTCTGTCGACAAATTATAATGCGCAACCAAGTTTTGCATAACATTTGTTATTTCGCTTTGAAGATTTGCAAGTAGCTCAATATTCTCTTTAAGTGCATCACAACTTAAATTATTGTTGCCACTTTTTTGTAATTGAAGGCTCAACTGCTCCCAAATAACGGTTGTTAAAGGTGATATATTGCGAATATCTTCACCAGTTAAAACCTCAATTGAGGGCGGAAATGACATTTGATACGCTTCGGTAACTTCACCTAAACCCTCATCCATAGCACCCACAGGCACATCAACATACATCGTTGAATATGGCACACACAACGCCTGCTCTTGTGTAAAGTTAAAACTGTAATCGCCTGATTCAGTAGATACAACTGATGGCTCACTCTCCTCATTAAGGCTACCATCTCCATTAATATCTAGCCAAACGGTTGCACCCGACACATATCCATCAATCACCTTACCAGTGAGTGCAATGGTCGTTTTTTTAACTGGATCAGGCTTTGCAGCAACCGGCTTAGGTTTTACTGCTGCCGTCTTTTCTACTGTTGCACTGCTTCCACCGCCGCCACAACCACCTAGTGCAAATGCCATAACCAATGAGATAGCAAGCTTACTTTTTTTAACCAACATATAAGTACTTCCATTTTTGTATTGTAGGATTTCCAATCTGTCTAATACCAATTCGCTTAATTAAGTGATCTATTTTGAGGTAGTAAAACCTTGCCGATAGCAAGGCAAAAATTTAGTTACTTAGTTGTTCTAAATGAGAAATTATTAACTAAGCTAGCGCCAGGTTTGGCCCCTTAAAATAATTAAGTATTATTGCGGATCGGTATAAATATCAAGCAATTAAGTTCAATGAAATAGCCAATCGCTGAGCAGTTTTTTTATATCTAATTGTTGTAAAATTTTTATTAACGATTAATTACTTATGCAATAGCCACTTTTATTATTTTAGGGAATGACACACGACCACACAGTTAATACCTTTACGATGTTCATGATCATACTTACCGTCAGTGAATTCGTACCACATTATGATACAAAGTGTTAATTAAACAACCTAAATTGTTAATTTAATATTCATTTTTAGATTTTAGCTCTAAATCGTAAATAGTTTAAAAACGTTAAATACAAAAAAGCCGATGTTGGGGGTTAACCCAACATCGGCTTTTTTGTATTATTTTATAAAGTGCTTTAGTTAAGCGCCTTATAAAACGTCATGTAATAATTTTATAACGACAATTCTTCTTTAGCGCGAGTTAAATTGTGCGATACCATAGTGCTGCTAGACATTTTTGCAGCTTCATATAAATCAGCAAGGGCACCTGTGTCATTATTCGCTTTTAAACGTGCAACACCACGGTTGCTTAATGCGAATGACGTAAGCTGGCGTACTTTAAATTTAGGGCCATCAGCGTCTTTTAAAAGCGCAATTGCTTGTGTACAAATTGCTTCAGCTTCTGCATAATTTTTCGACTTAACATTCAGTGCGCAGCTGTTAAATGATTGCTCAAGTGGCTGTGGCGCTGTTGCAGTTTCAATAACCATTAATTTGTAATCACTTTGCTCAGCCATTGCAGCAGCTGAACATGTAAGTAGTGAGCTAAGAGCGATAGTTTTGATAAGTGTTTTCATGGTCGTAGTCCTGTTATGCCGATTGTTTAAATTAGTGAGCTTTTTTAGCGTCAAGAAAATAGCTTAATAACAAGTCAAAAAATATGAAATATAGTCGTTCTATATAAGTAATTTTTAACGCAGTTAGTGAGTTATTTAATTCGCTAAAATGATCATGTTTTAATAAAATTGGTATTAGTTAGCCGTGCTTGTTGCCGACAACTGAACTTTAGAGAATTAATACAAAACCGACAAACGATTAAAACAAACCTAATAAGTGAATAAATCTAACCTATAGACTTTAGTCTAATGCCAAACTACTAATTTACGGTAATTGGTATTTATACAATCAACAACCAAACCCACACCTTATTTAGTACGCTCAAGCAACTTAATTACTTGGGCTACAACCATTTCTGGCTCATCATTTTGCGGGTAGTGATAGCTTTTATTTGTTATTACTATTTCACCTCGAGGAAAGGCATTAGCCCACTTTGAATGTAAGTCGCCCCACATTTCACGCGCTTTGTCGGTAAAAAATAATACAGATGGCTTTTTATACTTTTTAACTGAGGCAATTACTGTCACGGGTATATCAGCAATTTGTGGATAATCAGGCAGTGGACGTTTTGCCCAAAAATCTAAATACTGATTCGACATTCCATTTTTCATATCGTCGAGCTTTATGGCTGCAATTTCTTTTTCAGCGCGTGGCAAATCAATCGCGCGCATAATATCTACATCGTGCTCCGATCCAGGCTCAATCAACATCAACGCTTTAACCTGATTAGGGTATGTTGCAGCAAATACACGTGCAATATAAGCACCATAAGAATGCGCAACATATACAACAGGCTCTTCTATTTTCAGTGTTTTGAGTAATAATAAAGCTTCTGCTGCATATTCTTCTGAGCTATAGTTTTTCTTTATTTGTGCAGAACCGCCATTACCAATACGAGAATATCGTATAACTTTAGCGTGTTGAATCAGTGATTCAAAAACCGGATCCCAATCACTTAAACCAGCAGAACCACCCGCTTCAAGTAAAATAGTATGTTTACCTTTACCAGCTAGCTCGTATTCAACGTCAAAGCCATTTACTTGAACTTTAGCCAGTTTAGCTAAAGCACTAGTAGATATAAAAAGTGAGTAGAGTAATGTTATTTTTAACTTTAATTTCATTGCATTAGGTAGATTTTTCTTTTATTAAATTAACTGATTTTTTAAGTTAGTACATGCCTTTAGTATCTGCCTTAAATATTCTTGGCTATTAACTCTGCTTTTAGCAAACCACCTTTAGTAAGTAACTTAGGAGCGAAACTTGGGTTACGTTTAGATTTGTAAGCATCAAGTATTAACTTAAGACCATGCGCTTCTAACAATGAGATATTTACTTCAGTATCCATTTCGGCGGACTCAATGAAATCATCTGAAAAGCTGGGCGCGATTATCAACACTTGTGCAACTCGTTTACCCTGGTTTTCTGCGCGAGTTACATAGGCTTTTACTTGCCGCGACGTTGTTGAATATTTGGCGAAATCTCCATTTTTACAGGTTTTTGCTTCACCTATAATTATGTCGTTATCACTTAGTGAAATTACGATATCTGCTTTATCTTTAGCAGTATTTAAATCTTTACGAAGGTCCTCGTCGATATTTAGCTCTAGTAGTTCAAAAATTGCTTTTGTGACTTCTTCAAACTTAACACCAATATCTGCTTCTGTTACATCTGCACCAACTTCCCTAAGAGTATTGATATCACGACGCGCTAATGCGTCGTAATTTTCAATTAGTTTATCGGTCGCATTAGCAAAGCTTTCTAAAATAGCAAAACGCGCATTACCACGTTTAGATAGCCCCATACTATCTCGAACTTCTCTTACTTCATCATTTGAAAGTAAATATAAAATATCATGAGGTGTGATACTCAAGGCACGTAATTTTTCAGTATCTATTATTTCATTAGCTTCAAGCTCAAATGCTTCTTTAAGCACTACTTGCATTGTTGGAAAATGTTCTTCTAATGTTTTTAGAAGCTGCTTAAATCCACTAGCGCTGAGGGAATCAAACTCCTTTTCTGTTGCACCTGATAGCGATGATAGTATTAAACTAATACGCTCATCTAAAGTAGTGCCAAGTTTTTCAGTGTCAATTTCTAAGTCTTGAATTAACTGTTTTAAGCGCTCTTTACGTTGATTTTGATTATCTTCAAGACTGTGGATATCATCTGATAGTAATCTAGCTGCGCTAAGCCCTGAATGAATAATTGTTTGAATCTTATCAGTTCGGCTTACGCCTCTTATTTTACGACCATGCGCTTTAAGTGCATTTGAAAGCTCAGCGTCAGTAAGAGTTCTGAGGATTCTTAATATATATTTATCGGCTAAATCTTTCCCTTGAATTTCATTAAGTAAAGTTACTATTTCATCTGGAATGAACACTTCTTGGCGTTTTTTACTTATAAACAATAACCCCATGTCCCTCAGACTATTTAAAGCATCCAGCACTCCATTTTTAGGAATAACATCGACTAAATGCTCTACAGCAGCGCATTCATCTGTTGTTAAATTCAACTCATCTGCAAGCACATTCAGAATGCTTCGCTCATCGTCAGTTACTTTAGCATCGCGATTATTCTTTTCATCATTAAAGTATGCTTCTTTCATGCATGCATGATAAATTTTCAAGGCCCGATTTCTTTCTAAAATGCTTTCAGTTGAATTTTGTTGAATATAATCTTTAAGCTCTTTTGAGAGCCTTGATAACTCAGCCCACTCTTTCTCATAAAGCGATTCAATCCAGCTAATTCGAGCAACTCCATTCCCGTCACGACTCAAAATATTAACTAGCAAGTTGAGTTGTGCTGTACTCATTAATATTTGATCTTTTACAGAGCATTTAAAAAAATCTCTGACCGTATGGAATAATTGGGTAATTTCGCTACCAGATGCGTTTTTAATTTGACCGTCAATGTTGTCTATTGTTTTAGCTAGTTTTTTATTATTCTTAGCAGCATCAGAACAAAGGCGGTCGAGACACGAAATGAATTTAGATTTTTCGACTTGGTTAACAATTGATAAAACTTGATTGAGTTTCATTTTTACAGAGTCCTTTCATATAATATGATTACAAATGTAACAGTTAATTTTATTCGCAGCAATAAAGCCCACTTTTGAATTACTTAATTAAGTATAGGTAAGCTCTAGCCCTCAAAATTCAAAAAGCCTAACTAACACCTCATTTCTCACCCAAACCTATAAACTCCCTCGCTCATATGCCATAATCTAAATAATTCATTATTTTAGTAACTTGGCGCGTATTTAGACGCTTTTAAGTTAACTACTCAGGGTTTTCAGCATGGCATATCAAGAGCAAAATCAAGCGACAATCTATTTTCACGACTACGAGACTTGGGGGGCGAGCCCTCAAAAGGATAAGCCGAGCCAATTTGCGGGTATTCGTACCGATCTTGATTTAAATATTATTGGCGAGCCGCTTATTGAATATTGCAAGCCGCAAGCCGATTACTTACCTCACCCTGAGGCGTGTTTAATTACGGGTATTACGCCACAAGTGGCGATGAAAAAAGGCTTGGTGGAGGCCGAGTTTATAGCAAAAATTCATGCCGAATTTAGTGTGCCAAACACCTGTGTTGCCGGTTACAACAGTATTCGGTTTGATGACGAAGTAAGCCGTTATAGCTTTTACCGTAATTTTTACGACCCGTACGAGCGCGAATATAAAAACAATAATAGCCGCTGGGATATTATTGATTTGGTCCGTGCTTGTTACGCGCTGCGACCTGAAGGCATTGAATGGCCGTTAAAAGAAGATGGCAGCCCAAGCTTTAAGCTAGAGCATTTAACGGTAGCTAATGGTATTGAACACGCTGCGGCGCACGATGCACTAAGCGATGTAACCGCCACTATTGCATTGGCTAAATTAATAAAAGAAAAACAACCAAAGCTGTATAACTTCTTTTTTGGGCTGCGTAATAAAAAAGCGCTCGCTGAATTGGTTGATGTATTTAACATGACCCCGCTGGTGCATACCTCGTCGCGCATACCTGCAACACAAGGCTGTACAAGCTGGGTTGCACCAATGAGCTTTCATCCGGTAAATAAAAACGCGGTTATTTGTTTTGATTTAACTCAAAGCCCGCAAGTACTCATTGATTTAAACGTAGAAGAATTACGCAAACGCTTATACACCAAACGTGTAGATTTAGCCGAGGACGACTTACCTGTTGGTTTAAAATTAGTGCATTTAAACAAGTGCCCTATTTTAGCCCCAGCTAAAACATTATTGCCTGAAAACGCCGCACGTCTTGGGATTGACCGCGAGCAGTGCTTAGCTAACTTAGCTATTTTAAAAGCCAATACCGAGCTTCGCGATAAAGTAACCGAAGTGTTTAACGAAAAAGGCGATTACAGCGCAACCACTAACGTTGATTACTTACTTTACGATGGTTTTACAAGCCATGCCGACAAGGCTAAATTTGCGATTATTCGTGATGCAAAACCAGACGAATTAGCTGGGTTGAAGTTAGACTTTGAAGATAAAAAGTTTAATACGTTGTTGTTTAGATACCGCGCCCGTAACTGGCCTGAAACGCTAAACCAGCAAGAGCTTGACCAATGGCGCCAGTATTGCCAAAACAAGTTAATGCACGGGGAAGATCAACCGTCGATTAACGCGCAAGATTTTATGATCACCCTTGAAAATTTAGCGCATGAACATGACGACAGCGAAAAAAATCTGACTATTTTAAAGGCGCTGTATAACTACGCACAAAGCATGTGATTCGGTGTAGACGTGCTTATACAACGCATATAAAAACGCGACGCTATAGTAATTTAAGCGTCGCGTTTTTTGTTTGAATTTTTATGGGCTTCGCCCATCACGCAAGTAAGCTTTGCGTCTACAAGTAAAAATCACAGCTACACTTTGGCGGTAGACGTCGAGCTTGCTCACGTGAAAAGCACAGCTTTTAATATCTTTATTATTTTATAAACTGTGTTTTTATATGTAAGCAAGCTTCGCGTCTACAAGTAAAAAACACAGCTACACTTTGGCGGTAGACGTCGAGCTTGCTCACGTGAAAAGCGCAGCTTTTAATATCTTTATCATTTTAAAAACTACGTTTTTATACGCAAGCAAGCTTCGCGTCTACAAGTAAAAATCATAACTACACTTTGGCAGTAGACGTCGAGCTTGCTCACGTAAAAAGTGCGGCTTTTAATATCTTTACCATTTTAAAAACTACGTTTTTATACGCAAGTAAGCTTTGCGTCTACAAGTAAAAATCACAGCTACACTTTGGCGGTAGACGTCGAGCTTGCTCACGTGAAAAGCGCAGCTTTTAATGTCTTTATCATTTTAAAAACTGCGCTTTTATACGCAAGCAAGCTTGCCGTCTACAGCGTTACTTTTTATGTAATGCTTCAATACGTGCTAACAAGCTCGAGGTGTCGTACCTGCCGCCGCCAAGTGCTTGCACATCGGCGTAGTATTGATCGACCGTTGCGGTCATTGGTAAAGTAGCGCCGTTGTTTTTAGCTTCATCGAGCGCAATGCCTAAATCTTTACGCATCCAATCTACGGCAAAGCCAAACTCATATTCCCCTGCCCACATTGTTTTGTAGCGGTTTTCCATTTGCCACGAACCGGCTGCGCCTTTAGATATTGTCTCTATTACTTTTTCACCATCAAGCCCTGCTTGTTTGGCAAAATGTAAGCCTTCGGCTAACCCTTGTACTGCGCCCGCAATACAAATTTGATTAACCATTTTGCATAATTGACCCGAGCCAACGCCGCCTAGTAATTGACTAAAACGGCTAAACGCCGCCATAACTGGCTGCACTTTAGCAAATACGGCTTCACTACCACCCGCCATAACCGTTAATACGCCATTTTCGGCGCCAGCTTGCCCGCCCGAAACTGGTGCATCTATAAAGTCGATATTTTGTAGTTCAGCTTTTGCAGCCACTTCGCGTGCTACTTCGGCAGAGGTTGTAGTGTGATCAACCAAAACAGTGTGCGGCAGCATGCCTGCTAACACGCCGTCGTCGCCATACACTACTGAGCGTAAGTCGTCATCGTTACCAACACACATAAATACGATGTCGGCATTGCTGGCAGCTTCGCGCGGGGTGGGTGCAAAGCTTCCTGAATGTTCTGCAGTCCACGCTTGTGCTTTAGCTTGCGTGCGGTTATAAACGCATACGCTGTGCCCTGCTTTTGCTAAATGCCCCGCCATTGGGTAACCCATTACGCCTAAACCTATAAATGCGACTTTCATTGACATAAAAATGACCTATTTAACTGATAACTTAGAAACTAGGCCTCGATTATGTCAACCGGCTGATAAAAAAGCGAATGAAAGTCTTTATAAAATTTCCTTGATTGGAAAGGTAAGCAGGTAACCTATGGACAGTATTTATCAATTCAATGCACCACTTTACAACAGCGAAAATTTTTCTCTTAGCCAGCTACAGGGAAAAACCATCCTCATTGTAAATACAGCAAGTAAATGTAATTTTTCAGTGCAATTAAGTGCGCTTGAAAGGCTGTATCAACAATATAAAAGCAGCGGATTTACCGTATTGGCATTTCCATGCAATCAATTTGGTCAAAATGAGCCCCTTGATAACTTGGCGATTAAAGACTTTTATCAAGCACAATTTGATGTGTCGTTTGAAATATTTGGTAAGGTTATGGTAAACGGACCTGAAACCCATCCGTTGTTTAATTATTTGAAATCGCATACGCGCGGTATTTCACAAAACCGTGCTGTTAAATGGAACTTCACTAAGTTCTTAATTAACTCGCAAGGACAACTTGTAGCACGTTACGCACCCCGCACCAAGCCAGAAACGCTCAAGCAAGTCATCGAAAGCAATTTACATCAAGCAGGGAAATTAAGCGCAGCAAAAAATGAAAAAAAACCATCCGCTTCAATTCCTTTATTCACTTCGCTTAAGGCTTAATACCAACAGAGTTAATTAGGCACATTTTTGTAAAGTAGTTTAATGTTACTATGATCTTTCTTAAGCGCTGGAGCTATTACCATGAATATTGCTTTTTTTAGTACTCAAAAGTACGAACTGCCTTTTTTTGAACAAAGTACACGCGCTCACAGCGCTATAAAAATAACGTATTTTGAGCAAGCACTGAGCGAGCAAACGGCTATTTTAGCAAAAGGCTTTGATGCCATATGCGTATTTGTTAACGACTGCGTAAACGCCGCTGTTATTGAGCAGTTGGCAAACTTAGGCATAAATACTATTTTGCTGCGCTGTGCTGGATTTAATAATGTTGATTTACCAGTAGCAAAAGCACATAACTTAAATGTATTGCGCGTGCCAGCATACAGCCCCGAAGCTGTTGCCGAGCATTGTATCGCGCTCATGCTAACACTTAGCCGCAAAACGCATAAAGCGTATAACCGCGTACGCGAAGACAACTTTGATTTAAACGGATTGCTTGGTTTTAACTTGCACAATAAAACAGTGGGTATTGTTGGCTGCGGCAAAATTGGCCTTGCGCTGTGTAACATATTAAATGGCTTTGGTGCCAAAGTATTAGTGTGCGATCCCTGCGCGCAACCTGGCAATTACACCATTACCGATTTAGATTCGCTGCTAACTCAAAGCGATATTATCTCACTGCACTGCCCACTAACGGCTCAAACTCACCATTTAATAAATGATGAAGCATTTAATAAAATGAAACCAGGCGTTATGCTCATTAACACCTCACGCGGCGCATTACTAAATAGCAAAGCGTGTATTAATGCGCTAAAAACTAAAAAACTAGGTTATTTAGGGCTCGATGTTTACGAGCAAGAATCAGAGCTGTTTTTTAAAAATCACAGCGACGAAATAAACCAAGACGATATATTCTCGCGCTTAGTGAGTTTTAAAAATGTTTTAATAACAGGTCATCAGGGCTTTTTTACGCAAGAAGCACTTACCGAAATAGCAAACATAACCCTACTTAACGCGCTTGAAGTAAATGAAGGTAAACCTCTAACTAATGAAGTTTTATAAAGACCTTGGCTATACCTAAATAACAGGCACAAAAAAAGCGAAGTGCGTTTTAAACTCACTTCGCTTTATTAATTTATTTTAGGGCTTAGATAAAATCAACCAAACGCGACGTTCGCAAACACTAAAGTCATTAATATTGGGCAAACAAAACGTATATATTGAGCAAACCAATAATGTACACCAGTTGTTGCTTGATGTAATTTATTGCCACGCTGCCACATCCACCCTACTGTAATAAAGTAAAACAAGCCCATAAGCGGCAATTGGTATTGAGTGAATAGCATAATGACTAAGCCAAATAACCAGTCAAAATTTAATATAATCGCACTTGCACACACAAGCACAACGGCGCTAACTGCCCATGTAGCTTTGCTGCGGCTAACACTGTGATTTTCGACTAAAAATGCTACCGGAATTTCAGTGGTTGAAATAGTTGACGTAACCGATGCTATCGACATTAATACAAAGAATAATAAGCCCACTAATAAGCCAACTTCGCCCATCGCACTGAATAGCTGCGGTAAAATAGCAAAAATAAGTTGCCCTTCGCCAATCAGTTTACCATCGTTAAATACTTCAACGCCGTTACTTTGCGCTACATAAATAGCCGGCACAATTAATAAACCCGCTAAAAACGCGACACTTGTATCAAGCAAAGCAACACTTACGGTAAGCTTTGGTAAGTTGGCACCTGGCTGTAAATACGAGCCATAAATCATCATGCAACCCACACCTAGTGAGAGCGAAAAGAACGCTTGTCCCATTGCCGCAATAATTAAATCAGGGTCGAATATTTGGCTAAAATCAGGAATTAAATACGCAGCAAAGCCTTCGCTTGCGCCTTCAAGCGTTGCAATGTAAGCAATTAAACTTATAAGTAGCACTAATAAAAGCGGCATTAAACGGCGCGACCAGGTTTCGATTCCCGACTTAACACCTTTTAAAATAATGCTGGCGGTTAAAACAAGCATAAGCGGCGTAAATACAAAATTACGCAGCACTGAGTCACTATGTAAAAATTCGCTTGCCCCTGTGAAACCTAAAAAGGTTGTTATGGGTTCAATAGCGTACGAGAGCATCCACCCTGCCACTATTGAGTAAAAACTGAGCATAACAACTGCGCCGGCAAGGCCAATATACCCTGCTGCTGCACCTACTTTGCGATTAGTGTTTTGCCATGCATCGCCCAACGCTCTTACAGGATTAGCTTGCGCGTTATGCCCTAAATACAGTTCGGTATACAGCGCCGGAAGCGCAAGTAAAAATATTACGATAAAGTAAACCAGTAAAAATGCGCCGCCACCATGATTGGCTGCTTGCGTAGGAAAACCCCAAATATTACCTAAACCGACTGCTGCGCCAGCAGCCGCTAAAACAAAACCAAGTCGGCTTTGAAACCCATCACGCACTTGTGCCATACATCTACAAATCTGTTATTATTTTGATTATTGTGAATTAAACCATATTTCATGCCAGCTGAGTAATAAAATTGCTCGTTGTATAAATAAGCACTGTTAACCGCTCATAATTACAGCGGCTCACTCACTTTAAGCATTTATGACCACACATTATTTTGAAAACACATTAAGCATTACCTCAACTCAATTGGCGAAGTTACCGTTAGCTAATCACAGTATTTTACTCTTTAATGCTAAAACACTTGAGCTTAGTGACTTTAATTTGCCTGATTGCTTAAGCTCATTTGAGCTATCAGTTATAAACCGTAGAAAAAGCCCGCAAGCTAAGCAAGAATATTTAGCTTCGCGGTTATTGTTAAAACACCTTATTAAAATAACGCAGCCGCAATATGTGCTCGTAGCGCTTAATAAAATGAGTACAGAATTTGACGAGACAAGCTCAAAACTGAAAATACACGTGGGTGATGATGTTATTAATACCTGTATTTCGCATTCGCATGGTTTAGTTGGGGTCGCGCTTAACCTTGATAAAAGTGAATTTGGTTTTGATATTGAAAAAGTAAGCTTAAAGCGCCCATTTGAAAAACTCGCCAAGCATTTTTATCATAATGATGAAATTACACTTATCACTAAGTCTACCAAAATCCAAACCCAAGCAGATACATTTTTTAGAATTTGGACATTAAAAGAGTCACTTGCTAAGGCCACCAGCCGCCCCATTGCAAAGCTACTTAGCCCTAATGTGTTTGACGAATTAAATAGTGCAAAGCTGAGTGCTAGCAGCAATCGCGTTGCGGTAACTAATAGTAGAGAGAGCAATGTTTGTTTTGATGTAAGTGTGGTGCATAAAAAAAGCATCGACTGGCGATGCTTTTTATTAAGTGACTTTGTTAATTAATTTTGTTAACTGATTTTACTAGGTAATTTTACTAGTTGATTTTCCTGAATAACCGTTACTTACGCAGCAAAATCATTTTCTAATAAACGGCTATGAATAGATTGCACTACGTTATCTGACTCAGTTTGCTCTACTAAAAAGCACAAGTTGTGTTTACTCGCACCGTGACAAATTAATCGAATATTAAAGTCTTTTAGTACACTCATTAAGTTCATTTCGTGTTGGCGTAATTGAATCTCAGAGCCAATAAGTGCCACCAATGTTAGGTTATTTTCTACCGACACATGGCAAAACTCTGCAAGCTTATCTAGGCATTCTTGATCAAGCTCTGGGCGCGAGGCGTTTTGCGCGTTATCAAGCGTTATGGCTACGCTGATTTCTGAGGTGGTAACCAAATCTACCGATATATTGTATTCGCTTAATAGCGTAAATACGCGGGCTAAAAAGCCGCTTGCTAGGAGCATTTCTGGGCTTTTAAGGGTAAGCAATATTTGATTTTTGCGTTGTGTTACTGCGCGTATACCTGGTTGTTGCGACTTTTCGCGCTCAATCCATGTACCACCACGTTCTGGCTCGCGGCTCGAACCAACAAATACGTTAATGTGACTACGGCTTGCGGGTAAAATAGTTGCGGGGTGCAATACTTTTGCACCAAAGGTCGCCATTTCAGCGGCTTCGTCAAAGCTTAAGCGTGCAATTGGTGTCGCTTTTGCGCACAAACGCGGATCGGTGCTAAAAATACCCACAACGTCAGTCCAAATATGCACGCTTTTAGCATTAATTGCTTCAGCCAATAGTGCTGCACTGTAGTCTGAACCACCTCGTCCTAGCGTTGTGGTTTGGCCGTACTCGTCACTGCCAATAAAGCCCTGAGTCACAATTACTTGAGCATCTAACAGCGGGATTAAATGTTCTCTAGCGGCTTGCGCTGTGGCTGCAACATTGGGTGTTGCTTTACCAAATTGGCTATCAGTTTTAAGCACCTTGCGCACATCAAAGCGATCTGCGTTTAAACCTTGTGAACGAAGCACCTGAGCAAACAAATACGACGACAAACGCTCACCAAAGCTAAGTAGCTCGTCGTGTTGTTGATCGGTTGTTAGTGACTCTTGAGCTAATGTTTGAAATGCCTTTAGGGTTTCGTTAAAGCCAACCGCTAAATCGGCATCTAGCGATAATTCATCTAAAATAGTGTGTTGAATAGCAAGCACGCCGTTTATGTGCTCTTGGCGCTCACTTGAGGTAATACTTGATTTACAAAGTGCAACTAAGTGGTTAGTTACGCCGGCACTGGCGCTCACGGCAACAATACGTACGCTTTTATCTGCAACAATAATTTCGCTACAGCGACTCATCGCTTCAAAGTTTGCAACACTGGTTCCGCCAAATTTGGCAACGATGTAATCTGATTTTGCGCTTAACTCTGTTTGAGGCACTGTTTGTGGCGCTGGTTGGGTAGTCATTTAGTCTCCTTTCGCGATATCCAAATCGCAATAAAACAAGAAGAACTTGGCAAAGGAATGCTTGAAGATAAGTCCACTGCCAGAAGCTCTCCACCTATATTGGTGACAGTTTTGAGGATTCAGCCCCATAAACCGAAAAACAATGACGACGTATCATTATTTTTCTCGGCGAGTACTTCCCTCCTTAATGATCATCGGCTCTCGTCGCCTACCATTAAGTACCTAAGTATCGCACCTCTTCTGAATGTTTTATTAACCAGTGGCTAATAAAACAAAACCCCACTAAGTAGCGGGGCTTTGAAAGTTATCGTTTAGACGTCTAGCTGTCAAGCATTTAATAATTTATGAGTTAAATAAAACTGCCCATATAATACGAGCCCGCATATCCAACCGTGTAACAAATTAATAAATGCAGCGATAAACGCAAGTAGCTCATAAAGGTAAGTGCTTTAACTTTGCTCATGGCAATAATGCCCGCAGCCGAGCCAATGATCAGCATTGAACCGCCCACGCCCGTTGCATAAGTAAACGACAACCAGTGTTGTTGGCTCATTACTATATCGGCTTTTAATAAAGCAGCAGTAAGCGGTACGTTATCGACCCCTGCTGATAATATGCCCATTAAGTAGTTTGCGTACTCGGGGGCCATTACCGTGTATAGATCGGTAAATTTACTTAGCATACCAATTTCTTTTAGTGCGCCAACAAGCAGCAGTACACCAACAAAAAATAACAATGTGTCGTATTCTATATCGCGAACAAAGTCGATTATGTCTTTGTTAATGTCTTTTTTGCGCATTAAAAATTGCGCGACTAAAAACATCACTGATAAGCCAAACAAAAAGGTAAGTAAAGGCGGTACGCTGTAAATTACACTCAGGGTAAGTGTGCTCACTACGGTAGATAAAAATATAACAGCAATGGTAATGTCGGTTTTTTCTATTCGGGTTTTACCCGCACCGGCAAACTCAACACGCCCTTTCATACCGATAGACAATAGCGCGGCTAGTAGCATAACACTTGCAAGTGCTGGCGCGATAAGTAGTAGTAAATGACCTATGGTTACTTTTCCATCTAAAAATATCATCAGTGTGGTTACGTCGCCTGTTATTAGCGATACCCCACCTGAGTTAACCCCAAACACGATAAGCGTGGTATATTTAATGAGTTTTTTAGGTTCAAGTTTTAACGACATTACAACGGCTAAAGAGATAAGCGTAGCCGTTACATTATCTGAAATCGACGAAAACAAAAACGCAAAGCCACCTACCAAAAACATTAACTTTCTCTCGCTAATGCTTTTTGGCATAACACGATGAACAATATTTTCTATAAACCCCTTTGAATTTAAATACGCGACAAAGGTCATTGCAGCCATTAAAAATAGCCATAATGAGGCAATTTCTAAAATATTTTCGTTAAGGAGGTGTTGAACTGAATCGGAGCTTTGTCCGTGAAGAGGGTAGATAAAAAGAAGAATCCAGCAAAGCGTACCAAAAAATAATGTAGTTTTAGCTTTGTTGACATGGATTATATCTTCTATAACGATGAGCAAAAATGCAATCGCTATCAGGGTTAGAATAGTCGAGGAAACCATGGTAGATAAACAACCTTTGATATAGTTTTAAAGAACACGCAAAACAGAACCTTTCGCATGTGTCTGTTTTCGGCGCGGATTTTAGCACTGCCGCCGTGCAAAAACTATTATTAAATGGTCTTAAAAACGAATACTATATACAGACAAGGTTAATTAAAAACACGTAATAATGAGTATAAACTCGATACTCAATAATAAAATACTAGGATGTAGTAACGCCTTATGATCCCAGCAAAAAAGCTACTTAATACCTTAACCGAACATTGGGGTGTATTAGAGCTGTTATTTAAACGTTTTAAAATGGCTGACTTTAGCCTAAAAGACGTACAAAACACGATTAAGCAAAAGCAACCTACGTGGTCAAACGAACGAATTTACAGAGAAACAAATCGTTTATTAAACCAAGATATTTTAATTCCACTGGCTAAATCTTCTCAACTTGAAATAAATCGTGCCATTGCCGATTTTGCCACTTTTTTACTGCAAGAAGAGCACTTAGGCTTAGCGCAAGAAATTAGCGTATTAGTTGACGATCTAGCCCGTTTAGGTAACCGCCTAGATAACGCTGGCGAAATTGAAGACTTTGACGATTTACGCCGCTACAGCCGTATTATGGATGATCGGGTGCGTAAAATAATGAAGCTATACGCACACAACGAAAATGCGATTTTAAACATTGTTGAACAAGCTAAATCTAACAATGCCGTGCAATCGCTGCAAAAGCGTTATAAAGCGGTAACAGAAGCGTTTGACGAATACATAGAGCCAATGCTTGAAATGGTTGATATTCGCGGTGATTTTCATGCGTGTTTTACCCTCATTGAAGAGCAAATAAGTAAGCAAATACTACACATTGAGCGCTCAGGTAAAGCCTACAACGACAAACGTATGCTTGAGCAACTGCGTACTCGTATACTCGAAATGCATTTAATGGGCAGAGAAAGTTTACGTAAAAGTGCCGACATGCTTATGCCACTGCGCGAAGAGCTACGCCGTAATAACTTAATTACTCGCCAAGCATCAAAAGTACTTGGGCTTGTGCGTAAAAATGGCGTAGACAACATGCTAAGCGCAGTACAGCCACACTTTGTGAGCGATGCACAGCGATACTCGCTTGGTCAGCAACGCCATATTGTGGCTTACATGGCAAGCTTGGTTGAATTTGAGCACGAAGAATACCAGTTACCCGATCAACAAGATGTGCCTGCATTTGTAACGCCTAATATTCCTGACTACAACGATGTTAAAACCAGCTTTGCTAAGCGCTTTAATAAAAAACGCAAAAAGCCGCAGCCCTTGCTGCAATTTTTAGACGAAAGCTATCCAGATCTCGATGCCGACGAAATGCTATTTTTGTATCAAAAATTAGTCAGCGACAGCGATATTAAAATAATTCAAAGCGATGAAAAAGCCCGCGTAAACATTGCCGGTCAGTACTTTTCTTTATATCCATTTAATTCAGAGCCTCAGTTAGATACAAAGGCAGATAAGTAACTCTTATGATAGAAACCACTACAACACACATAAACTTAAACGAGCTAACTCATCTACAAGCCATTAATAAAAAATTAGTAGCGGGTTATCACATTTGCGAGCAAGACAACGTAATGTGGCAAGAGCTTGACCAACACATAGAAGACTACACCGCCCTATTTACCGCCCTAGGTCACGATTTAAAACGCGATAGCCGTGGCTTTTATTATTTTGGTAGCGACGAAAGCACGCCAAATATGGGCAAAATATCTCGTGCTATCGCACTCACCATTTACATTTTAATTGAGCACTACGCCAATACGGGTAAAGACCCAATGCGCGCATTGTTTGACGACGTAAACGATTTAGAGCTTATGCAAACGCTGGTGCAAATTAACAAACATTTGTTTGATCAACTTGAGGTGTTTTCGGGCTCAGATCTGCGCAAAGACGTATACCTGCGCATGGTACGCTTAGGTTTAGCCCGCGAAGTAGAAGGCGGCTTTATGCTACAAGCGCCAATTCACCGTTATATTGATGCACTAATGGAAGTAAATGAAGAAACCTACCTAACAGAGGACGAGGAATGAAAAATCTATATGGACTAAGTAAACTCGCCCTACTTAACACCGCAGGCTATGCAAAATGTGTGATCCCGCTTGATAAAAGTAGCTCTATTTGCGCGCCAAATAACACAGGTAAAAGCTCGGTTATTAACGCCCTGCAATTTCCGCTTATTAACGATTTACGCTTAACAGAATGGGACGGGCACGATTTAGATGAAACCCGAAAGTTTTATTTTTCATCCGATCAGTCGTACATTTTACTAGAAGCTAACCTGCCCCATGGCTCGGTAGTCATTGGCGTTGCAGGACTTGGTAAAATTGCCGGTTACGCGCATCAGTACTTTTGCTACCAAGGAAAACTTGATTTAGAGCAGTACACGCAAGGTAAAACCATTATTAAATTTACCAAGCTGTTCAACCATTTAAAATCGCTTAACTACAATCCTATTGAGCTTAAAGCACAAGAGCTAAACGCGCTATTGACTGGCGGTGCAACCCCGTTTGACAGCGACATTAACTTAAAAATGATCCCGCTAAATAATGTCCAAGATTCCGCTATTTATAAAGAAATATTTAGACGTATTCTTAACTTACACAAATTAGGCGCAAGCGACGTAAAACGCTTTATGCTACGCGTGTTTGAACGCCATATGTCAAACTCTAAGGTCGACTTTTATGAAGTATGGCGCCGCTCGTTTGATAAAGTAAATCGCTCAAAACGCGAACTAAAAGCCCTTGAGTCAATGCAAGAGCCAATAGCCGCGCTTGAATCAATGCTTGAAAACCAAACCGTGCTTAAAGGTAAATTAGCGGCGTACGCGCCTAAAATTGACCAAGCACTGATTGATTTTGATACCTATCAAGAGTCGCAACTTAACGAGCTCGGTATAGCCCTTGAAGATATCGAGCACGAAAAACACGAGTTTGAGCAAAAGCAAAGCCTATATGTACAGCAATCGCGCGATATAGAGCGCAGACAAACACAAATTGAGCAGTGGTTTTTAGATTACGATGCGCTTAAAAGCGAGTTTGAACTGGTAAATAAAGCCACGCTTAAAACCAGCCTGACTCAGTTAAAGCAAGATTACGAGTCGCTTTCGCACTCTATAACCAGCGCACAAGGGCAAAGCCTGCACACGCTTGACTACCGCATTAGCGAAACACAAAAACAAATTAAGAGCTTAAAGCTACAACTTAAAAACCTTGAGTTTAATTTGTTTACCCGTATGCGCGAAGACCTCTCATTAAAAGAAGTAGAAGAAATATCGCGCATTTTAAACCCTGATATTCTCTCGTTTGCGACCACCACTAATGGCGATATAACCATTGATGACGAAGACGCGTTTGGGGAGTTTTTATCGCTGTTAAGTGAAAACGTTAAAGGCGGCGTATTAACGCTACCAGGCGCGAGCATTAAGCTTAAAAAGCTCTCGCCAGTGCAAATGCAAAGCGGTGAAAACAAAGAGCAATTAACCGCTCAGCTGAGTGCACTTGAGCATTCACTTAAAGAGTTTAAGCAACAACGTGATGTTGCTGCAAACGTTGCCGACAAGCAAAAAGAAAAAGACGCGTTATACGATGAGCTTATGAGCGCAGAGAGCGCGCTAAAACGCTTAGAGCAATTTGAGGTAATGCAACAGTCGGTTGAAGCGCAAGCCATGCTAAAAGAGCAGTTATTAGCAGAGCGCGAACAAGTTGATGACTACTTGCAAGACATTCAAAAAAATAGTGGCTCAATTGCCGATCGCCGCTCGTTAATTAAATCGAAACAAGAGCAAATTAATCGCCAAACTGAGCGCCTGCGCCAAGTTAAAAGCGAGCGAATTGACCACACACTTGACTTATACAGCGGCAAAGTAACCCCGTATATGATTGATATTACAGTCGACTTTGATAACTTAAGCGATCTTGTTCATCACTTTAATAAAGACTGCCAAGAGCTGCGTAATTTTGACATAAACGTGCGTAATACCTATCTGCATGTATATAACGCCGGTATTACTAAATTCGACAACGAAAACGACGAATACACTAAATACCAAAAGCTGATAAGCGCCTTTCATAATATTGATAACGAACGCGATGCCGTTGAGCGCCAAGCACGTGTTGCGCTTACCGAGGTTGCCGCAACGATTAAAGGCTTGCGAGAAGATTTAGACCGACTTCGCCGAGAAATGAATAGCTTTAACAAAGGCATAAGCCAGCACCGTATTTCAAACCTGCAAGCGTTTAAAATTAACGTCATACCGCGCAAAATGCTGGTTGATAGTATCGATACCATTATCAGCACGTCGCATCAGTTTGAGCAAGGTGACACGCTTGATTTACTTAGCCAAGAACCGTACAGCGAAAGCGCAGTAAACGAAGCAAAAGATCATTTAATTAAACTAGCCTCAGATAAAGCGGGTTTAACACTTACTGATTTATTTGATATTCGTTTTGAAGTAGTTAACCGCGCAGGTGAAACTGAGCACTTTGAAAAAATAGATTCAGCGGGGTCAAACGGCACACGTATTACGATTAAGTTATTGTGTGGCATGTTGTTTATTCGCTACTTATTAAGCGATCAGGAACAAAACCTATACCGTATACCTATTTATATAGATGAAGCAGCTGATATCGATCCACAAAATCAAAAAGCAATTATAGAAACCGCACTAAGTTTTGGCTTTGTGCCTATATTTGCCTCAGTTAAGCCACAAATAAGTTGTGACTATATCGTGCCTATTCGTTCAGTAAAAGACGGCGCACAAAACTGGGTAGATGAAAAAGATTGGATTGAAGTTGAACATTAAACAAAGTGATTAGACTAATATTTAGGACGTTTAAATAATACACATTTTTACTATGTGTGTTATTTTAAATTAATGCATTTTATTGGAGCAAACGTAATGAAAAACATACTTATTGTTGCAGCGCTAGCACTACTAACAGCCTGTACACAAACCCCAGATTGGGATTACGATAAATCGGCCAACTTTAGTAATTTTAAAACATTTGCTTGGGTAGAAAACGCCAGCCTAACCAAAGATACAAATAACTATCAAATTAATGGTCTAATGGAAAAACGTGTTCGCACTGCTGTTAATAAAGAGCTGAGCCAAACATTAGGTATGAGCTTAATGGATGCAGCAAATGCTGATGTACTTGTTAACTATCATGCATCGGTAGATAAAGAGCTTGAAATAGATACCTTTAACGTAGGTTACCGCCACAACTGGGGTTACTGGGGCACTGGATTTGAACGCGATACAACCGCGCGTGAATACGAAGTGGGTACGTTGATTATTGATATTGTAGATCGTGAGTCAAACCAGCTAGTATGGCGCGGCGCAAAAGAAGGCCGTTTAAAGAAAAATCAATCGCCAGAACAGCGTGAAGCATCAATTAATAAAACAGTGAGCGAAATTTTAAGTAACTTCCCGCCGCAAAAACAGCAGTAACTTTAAAGTTTATTTTGAAAAAGCTCACAGTATGTGAGCTTTTTTGTGGGTGAGAAAAAATATTTTTGTTTTAGTAGCGTATCACTGTAAATTTGGGAAAATATTTAATAGCAAAATTTAAATATGACGAGGGTTATGCTAAACTAGGGACAAATATTTAAAGGAATAAATAATATGTCATTAGACCCTTCCTTCGCACTTAAAATTCAAAACCTATTTCCTAAGGAAGTGCTGCGTGAAATGTACGCTTCTTTAGACTCGGATCCAGAATTTAGACACGCTGGTGTTATTTTCGAGGCCGAGAAAGATAGTATTGCAAAACTCTCAGTAAACCCTGGTAGTTTGCTTTTAAATCCAAGTAGCCATTACAATAGTAAAGTTTTAAGAGTAACTTGCAGAGCAGATAGGAAAAGTATTTATATTCGCGAATATATATTCCCTAAGCAAATGAAGGCCGTTAAAAGAATAGATAAAATCAACTCTTCACTATACGATGAATCTATAGGTGCTGGCATCTCATGTGTTGGAGCTGGCTCTGGTTGGGTATTAGTGTTCGCCGAAATGGGGGGCGGAGCTGCAAGCTTTGGCGCTACATGGGCTGCAATTCCATTAACATTGACATCGACTACCGCTGCTACTTTTCAGTGTGGTGTTGGAATCGGCCGTGTATTTAATCATTTAAGTGGTAATGCAGAGTATAATCAATGGCTTGATGCATCTCCTACTTTTTCAACTTTGATGGTTACATTAGATGTTATTCAAGTTGCCGATTTAACTAAAGCTGGTTTGGAAGCCGGCTCCTTACTCGTTAAATTTAATCAAAATAAAGCGTTAGGACAGAATAAGTTATTAAAAATGTACAAAGGAATGACACGCGAAAATCGTAAAAAGCTTGCTGTTGAAATTTTAAAGCTCAATAACAAAAAGTTAATTAATAATCAAAAACTCCTGAAGAAAGTTTTGAGAGGTCAAACTCTTTTAGATGACGGCACCAAAGCAACTAAAGTATACACCCAGGCACAGGTTCAGAGATTAATAAGAAGCTCTTTTTACAAGGCATTTCTAACCAAAACTTCATTAGCTACTGGAGCAGGAACAGCTGCTACGATGTACGGAAGCGTAAATGGCTTACATAATAAAATCAGAAATTCAGCAAGCTATATTATTGGCATAACTTCAGAGTGATATATGTTACCTAGATTAAAGATTAAATATTTCATTGTTATTGTCGTTTTGATTGGGTTCTGTATCGGCTTTTTTAATATTAGCTGGCCTAGTTTTAAACTCTCTAATCATAAAATCAGTTACATACAAGATAAGCTTAAAAGCGGTGAACTATCACCTAAAATGGTAGTAATACCGCCAGGTACAGGGACCATAGGCGGTGAAAATTTTCGCTCGTTTCAAGATGAAGCCCCTATTTTTAAAGCGACAATAAAAGAAAGCTATGCACTAAGTGAAACCGAGATTACCTTTGCACAATATGATCAGTTTTGTAAAACCGGAATTAGGTCATGCCCTAGCGACGAAGGCTGGGGCCGCGGTAAGCATCCTGTGGTAAATATATCTTGGTTTGATGCTGTTGCTTACACAAATTGGCTAAGCACAGAAACGAGTAACATATATCGTTTGCCTAGCGAAGTTGAATGGGAATACGCAGCTCGAGCTGGAACAAATAGTAAGTTTTGGTGGGGTAATGAGTATAGACAAGGCATTGACCACTGCGATAGAGACTTAGGTGGTTGCCCAAAAGGCTCTGATTTAGGGCACCCTTGGCAAGTAGGTATTTTAAAGCCAAACCCCTTTGGATTATACGACGTTACCTCTAATGTATCTGAATGGGTGGAAGACTGTTATGTTGATAATCATAACAATGTAGCTGGCACTACTGCTGCAAATGATTCTGGTGCTTGTACTCAGATAATTGCAAAAGGAGCAAGCTGGCTCATGCCACAACCACATGTACATCATTCACAGAGAATGAGTATCCCGAAAAATGTTCGAGGATACGAAATCGGCTTTAGGGTATTAAGAGAAATAAATAAAAACGAATTAAAGGATTAAAATGAAAGTTGCGTGCCCTAACTGTAAAAGTAAGGTTGATAGTAAGGATATAAAAAATATAAATAAAAAAGGAATTTTTATTGAAAAGCAATGTCCTTCTTGCCGTGAATGGTTTGGTTTAAACAAAACGCAAGAAGTTTTAAAAACAGCTGGGATATTACTTTTATTAATCACTAGCCTGCTAAATATTTTCAGCATTAACAGTGAATATAGTTTAGTTTTCTCAACCGTAGGCTTTGTTGGAATTATTATAGCTATAATTATTACTTTTTTTGGTAAGCATGAAACGGTCAAATAATCAAAAAACAAAAAAAAAGCCAAAAATAAAACACGCTAATATTAGTAATACTAGAATGATGTTAAATCAAATAGCATTCTCTTTGTTTTCTTTTGCTTTAGGGTTATTACTTATAATAATCGCAGTAAAATCTATATACGACGGATATGTTCTTACACCAACAGATTATCGAGTTGAATCTGATGTTTATTTTTTATCGACCTCTCCATTTTCTTATCTTTTTAACCTTCTTTTTTACTTAGGGGGTGGGATCTTTTTTTTAGTGCTACCATATTTAAGTAGAGATATGTTCCCTCGTAAAAAAGAGAAAAAGCTAAACAAAAAAGTTCAAAGAAAAAATAAACAATAGTTTTAATTAACTCGTTTTATACTTGTACAACAACTCAAAGGGTATATGGCAATAGTCATCAGGATGATTAGTTAAACGGTCTTGATGCTCAGGATCGCTTGGCACGTAGTTAGTTAGCAGCTCGACCCCTACCACAATTTTATCGGCATCACTTCGCTGGCTTATATAATTGCTAGCGATCTTTAAATGATCTTGGCTTTTACTATAAATGGCAGTGCGATATTTAGGGCCTACGTCATCCCCTTGTTTATTAATGCTATATGGGTCAATAATTTCAAAAAAGTAGTCAAATAGCCTATTTAGGCTAACGACTTTTAAATCAAAAATGACTTTTACGCATTCTGCATAACCATCGTATTCGCCGTTAGTGGTTTTGCTTGTACCATTAGCGCGCCCTGCTTCAGTACTTATTACGCCTGGTAAGTGCTTTAAAAATTCTTGTACGCCCCACAGGCAGCCACCAGCAAAGTAAATAGTATTTTGTTGTGTCGTATCCATTATAAATATTACCCAATAAGTGAAGTGTAAATGGTTATCAAATGCAGTTATTAGCAAATTAATGTACAATCGCGCACAAAATGACTGCTGTTACATTTAGTTATTTTATCATGCTCAAATATAAGCTTTGAAATTAATTGTAACCGCAGCTACAAATAAAAAATGACGAGAAACACATGAATCGCACACCACACCTTATAATACCTGCAATATTATTCAGCGTTACTGCATTTGCTAATGCTAATACGCTATCTGATGAGTCGGCAATCGAGAAAATAACGGTTGAGGCCTCACCCACTGCAAATAAGTTGCCAGTAGGTACATTCGACTCGCCTATTTCTAATTTAGAATATGACCCTCGTGTTGACCTTCAATCGCGTAATATGGCTGAGGCGCAAGCTGATGTAACTATACGCGGCGGTATTTTCGAAAATACCGGTTTTAGAGTCGCAAGCGCTACCCTGCTTGACCCGCAATCTGGTCATTATTTTGCTGAAATCCCCATTGCACCGCAAATGCTAAGCGGCCCAGATGTTTTAACCGGTGCCGATAACGCACTTTACGGTATGAATAGCTCTGTAGGTACGGTTTCATTTGGTTGGAAACCGATTATTACTGGCGGTAGTATATCCCTTGGTACTGGTACAAACGACTTTAATCTGCAAAGTATTCACGCGGCTAAAAACACACAACTTGATAGTTTAACTAACTATACTCTGGGCTTTGAAGGTGAGTATTCTCACTCGCAAAGTGATGGAACCATTGATAATGGTGACCATGACTTTTCGCGCGCCTCATCTCGCGTGCAATTAGCAAGCGAGGACAGCCAAACCGATTTATTTTATGGCTCGCAAGATAAGTTTTTTGGCTGGCCTAACTTGTACACCCCTTTTGGCGTTAACGAAACTGAAGATTTAGAAACCCGCCTTTGGATGCTTAATCACAAGCAAAGCTACGCTGATAACAGTAACTTTGAAGTATCGGCGTATTATCGTACCCATGACGATCACTATATTTACTCGCGCGAAAATCCTAGTGCATTTGAAGCTTTTCATAAAAGCGAAGTTAAATCGCTTGGACTTTCGGGTCGCCATGCACAAAGCGATGCACTGGCAATAAATTACTCAGCACAATTTATTGATGACTCGATTGAATCAACAACACTTGAAAACAACTTTACCTCACGAAAGTATTATAAATTAAGCGTATTGCCTGAATACCAAATGGTGCTTGAGGATAATAAACAACTTACATTTCGTTTAGGTGCTGCGTTTGACGATACAAATAGAGACGACTCTGAACTGTCACTCATTGGTGATGTAACGCTAAATACACAAAACAGCGAAGGTTTTGAGCGCACGTTTTATTTATCTTATGCACAAGCAAGCCAAGTTGCAGGCTATACCGCCATTGGCGGCAGTGATTCTGGTGGATTATTTAGAAGTAATTACAACCTTAAGCGCGAAACCACTTCAAACTTGGAGCTAGGTTTATTACTTGAAGAACAAAGCTGGCAGTTAAACTCGGCTATTTTTTATCGCAAAGATAATAACTTAACCGATTGGACCTTTAACTTTGATTCAACTTCAGCGCGCTTTGCAAACCCAGTTGATATTGATACTGCAGGGGTTGAATTTTTAGCGACTAAGCACTTTGATACAGCAAAACTTATAGCAAGCTACACCTATTTACATAAATCAGAAAACTACGGCGTAGCCGATATTGATGCCAGTTTTTACGCATTAAACTTTCCTGATCACCGTTTAACACTCGGCGCTGTGTACAACCCAACTGATATTTTAGAATTTAGAATAGATAACGAATGGCGCAAACAGCACGAAAATGCGCTGCGCGGTAGTGACGACGATGCTTTATTTACTCACTTAACGTTAAAAATTACGCCACCAATGCTGAAAAACTTATTTATAACTTTAGCGGCTGATAACTTATGGGGTGAATCGTTTGAAGAGATCCCAGGTACACCAGGACGCGGGGAGCAATACACGTTAAGTGCAACGTATAGCTGGTAGCCAGTAACGAAAGCAAGCTTCACGTCTACAAAAACACTCACAAACCTCCACTTTGGAGGTAGACGTAGAGCTTGCTCACGTGAAAAGCGCAGCTTTTAATTACTTAAAAGTGTTCAAGTAAATTGGCATCAAACACACGGTTAAACTTCAATCAAAAGAATGATGCTAATATAAAAGCAATACTAGAGAAACCAAAAAGCCATGCATAAATTAGCTGTGCTACGGTAAACATAATAGGGTCTTCAGCAATATCTAAGTTGTCGTTTCCTCCATAAGTCCAGCCACTGTTAAATGAGTGAAATAGTAGCCCGCCTGACATGCTCATTAATAGCAAAGAAAAAAACACATCAGAGCCATCAAGTGTATCGGGAACTATGGAAAATCCTACAGGAAAGCCAAAAATTAGGCCAAATAAGAACAAACCAAGGATACGCTCTGCTGTGCAGGTGGTTTTTAAAACAACTTGTTTTGCTGCTATCGCAGATTTAGCCTCACTTTTACGCGCATTTATTTCAGTTTCTCTACGAGAAAACTCAATCATTAGCGCATTAAAATTCTCTGCGTATTTTACTTTATCAATACTCTTTTTTGCTTCGAGTAGTTCATCTAATGAATACTTTGAATAATCGACTTTGATACAATATTTCCTTATAAAGCTGAATAACTTCGGCAAATCCAGTTATCCAAGAGTTTCCCTACTAAATTAGTTAATTATTTTACAGTACACTTTTTTCATTTGTAAATGTATGTGTATTTTAATAGTTCACTAAGTGAGCTCTTCAAGCTCTGTAATAAGCGCTAGAGCTTGTGCATTTGTTGACCCGCACACATCAAGCGTGGCGCTAAAATCACTGCATACTTTTGGGCGACTTTCATCACCAAATAACTTACATAAATTACGTTCATCTAGCTGAATGCAACGTTCTCCGGCTTTTTTGCCATTTGGCATACCTGGAATTGGCGAACTAATACTGGGTGCAATACAACATGCACCACAGCCTAGTCTACACTCCATCGATTCAGTTTTCATAATATCCTCTGTATAAAAAGTAACGTCTTTAATTCTTTTTCAGGAACCTAATTAGTCACACGCTTAGTTGTAATGTACATATGTAATGCTTTGTTACATCTTAAAACACCTTATAAACACATTATTGCGTATTATTACTGTGTCACCACCAATAATGAGGAATGCCTTGTGGCTACTAAAAAACAAATAATACTCCCAATTGCAGTTTTAGCAGGTGGCATAGCATTAGCTATCGCTTTTATGGCTATGAAAAAGCCACCGGAAGAAAAGCCTGAGCAAGACATTCGCCCTTTAGTGGCAACCCAAAGCATACTATTAGATTCTATCACGCTCGATGTTAAATCGTACGGCATAGTAAAACCAAAAGACCGTACCGAGTTAATAGCGCAAGTAAGCGGGCAAGTTATTTCGGTATCAGATCAATTTGTCGAAGGTGCGTTTGTAAAGCAAGGCGATATTTTAGCACGGATTGATGCAAATGATTATGAGGCTGACTTTATTGAAGCGCAAGCGGGTTTAGCGCAAGCAAGTTCGGCACTTGAAATAGAGCGTGCGCAAGCGCATGTAGCAAAAGCAGAATGGGAACGTATTAAGTCAGATTCAAGCGAAGCTATTGCCTCAGAGCTTTATTTACGTAAACCGCAATTAGCTGAAAAACTAGCACGCTATCGCTCAGCTCAAGCCAGTGTAAAACGCGCTAGTCGTAATCTTGAGCGTACTTATATTAAGGCCCCATACGATGCGATTATTAACGAGCGCACGATCAGCTTGGGTTCAGTAGTTAATCCAGGTAATAGTTTTGGCGCATTAAGTGCGACATCTGTTGCAGAGGTTCGTCTACCGGTTGCCGACCAAGAACTGCAATATTTAGAAAATGGTGGCGTCGGTTCAAACGTTACATTTAATGCAGAATACGCGGGCAAACAAACAATGTGGCAAGCCAAAGTAATTCGCACCGAAGGTGTGGTTGATCAAAAAAGCCGCATGAGCTACCTAGTAGCACAACTTGCCACACCGTATGGCGATAAAACACGCCCTCTTCGTTTTGGTTCATACATTAATGCGACAATTGAAGGCCGCCCACTTGATAACGCGATTATTGTTGCGCACCATTTAGTTAAAGATAATAAAATTGTAATTTTAAATGACGATTTAACATTGTCGTTTAAAACCCTAAATATTATACGCGAACAAAACGGCATGATTATCGCCAGCCAAGGGTTAAAAAATGGCGAGCAAATTGTCACCTCAGCTCTTGAATATCCAACCGAAGGTATGGCTGTAAAAATTGAAGACGTAGCACCTAATAACAGTGATATTACTCAACTTGCACTTAAGGAGGAGTAACCATGAACACTCGTGAAACAGGGCTAATAGCATGGTTTGCCCGTAATCCCGTTGCAGCTAACCTATTAATGATATTTATATTAGTGGGTGGTCTTTTAATGGCAATGACCATTCGCAAACAAATGTTCCCACAGTTTGAAAGTAACTGGATAAGCGTACAAGCGGTTTATCCGGGTGCTGCCCCGCAAGAGGTTGAAGAAGGAATAACGATAAAAGTTGAGGAAAATCTTGAAGGTCTTGAAGGTATTAAACGCCTCATTACCTATTCTAACCGAGGTTTTTCGCAAGCCTGGATTGAAATAGAAGAACAATATAATCCACAAGAAGTACTTGATGAAATTAAAGTACAGGTTGATTCAATAAACACCTTTCCTGCGGGAATGGAGCGTCCTGTTGTACGTCGTGATAAGTTTGAGCAAGAGGTAATGATACTCGCGCTTTACGGCGACATGAGTAACTACCAGCTCAAAGAGCTTGGCAACGATATAAAAGATGAACTCCAAGCCCTACCCCACGTTAACCTTGTTAATTTTAATGGCGGCTTAGAATACGAAATTGGTATAGAAGTCAGCCCCGATAAACTACGCGAATATGGCTTAACATTTAGAGATATTGCAGGCGCTGTGCAAAGCTTTTCAGCCAATATGTCGGCGGGGCAAATACGCTCTGAAAACGGTTATATTTCGATGCGTGTTGAAAAACAAGCCTACCGTGGCTTTGAGTTTGAAAAGCTGCCGCTTATTACCCTTGCTGATGGCGCACAAATTTATTTAGGCGATGTTGCTACCATTAATGATGGCTTTGAAGAAGGCCTACAGTATTCTAAATATAATGGTAAAAATTCACTCTCATTTGAAGTAAATGCATCAAAGGATCAAGACATTACCGATGTAGCAAAAGTCCTTAAAAGCTACATGGCAACTAAAGAGCCACTTTTACCAGCAGGCGTTAAGCTCTCCCCTATTGTTGATTTAACTTACTACCTTGAAGGTCGACTCGATATGATGGTCGATAACATGATTTGGGGTGGCTTGTTAGTAATGATAGTGCTGGCACTATTTTTACCGCTACGCTTGGCATTTTGGGTCATGATGGGTTTACCGGTGTCTTTTCTGGGTGCCTTTTTGTTTATGCCCATTGGCTTTTTAGATGTAACAATAAATCTAGCCTCGCTATTTGCCTTTATACTTGTACTCGGAATTGTTGTTGATGACGCTATTGTTGTCGGAGAATCTGCCAGTGCCGAAATAGAAAAATACGGCCATACACTTGATAACGTAGTTCGCGGCGTAAAACGTGTTGCCATGCCAGCAACCTTTGGTGTACTAACGACCATTGCGGCATTTTTACCACAAACACTCGCAACCGGCCCTGGCGCTGCTTTTTCTAAAGCAATTGGTGGCGTGATTATTTTATGTTTGATTTTTTCACTCATCGAATCAAAACTAATTTTACCTGCCCATATTGCAGCAATGAACCCGCGTAAACCAAACCCTAAAAACCTATTACATCGCTTACGCATGGTGATTGATAGTGGTTTAAAAGGCTTTGTGAATAACTATTACCTTCCTTTTGTTAGTCGCTGTATTCACTACCGCTATACCGTAATAGTTGGCTTTATGTGTTTGCTTATTGTAAGCGCTGGTATGTTTGCTGGTGGTTTAGTTAAGTTTGTACCCAACCCTAAAATACCGCACGACTTTCCGCGTATTGATATAGAAATGAACCTTGCTTCATCTGAGCAAGCAACGCTTGAAACAGCGCGTAAAATAGAAAGCGTGTTATTAAAGGTCGATCAGCAACTACAAGAGCAATACGGTAAACCGATGATCCGCGATTTATCGGTAAGCTTACGTGGCCGTACTCAAGCGAATATTATGGCTATTTTAGTAGAGCCTGATTTACGCCCTATTGACACCTTTGCTCTAAGTGCATTATGGCGCGAGCAAATGCCCGCTCTACCGGGTATTAAAACCATGACCATTCAAGACAGCATAATGAACGGCGGTCGAGATGATGGCGATGTTAGCTTTAAACTTGAAGGCAAAAATGCTGACGAACTAAAAGAAGTAGCCGGTAAATTAAAAGCTAAATTACAAACAATGGAAGGTGTTGGCGACGTAAACGACTCAATGCAAAGTGCTACCGATGAAGTACAGCTTGATTTAAAACCACTGGCTTACAGTATGGGTTTAACGCTTGCTGATGTAGCATCGCAAGTAAGCTTTAGTTACTACGGCTTAGAAGCGCAGCGAATATTGCGTGAAGGCGAAGAAATTAAAGTCATGATCCGCTACCCAGAAGACGAACGTAACTCAATTAGCGACATAGCAAGTGTGCGTATTATTACGCCTTCTGGCGCTGAAGTACCACTGAGTGAAGTAGCCGAAGTTAAACTAGTTGACGGTGTAAACCGTATTCGCCGCGAAAACTCTAAACGTACTGTAAACGTATGGGCTGCGGTAAATACCGACCAAGCCGAACCATTTGCTATTGCAGAAGAAATTCGTGATGAATACTTACCAACACTACTTAAGAGCTACCCTGGCGTGACAAGTGATGTAGCTGGGCGCATTCAAGAAGAGATGGATAGTGCTTCAGAGCAGCTTCGTGACTTTGGTATATCAATGATGATTATATTTGCCTTGTTAGCGATTCCACTTCGCTCTTACTCGCAGCCACTTATTATAATGTCGGTTATTCCGTTTGGTGTAGTGGGCGCGATGTTTGGGCATATGATTTTAGGTATGACCATGAGCAGCTTATCTATGTTTGGCATTATTGCTGTAGCGGGTGTGGTCGTAAATGACTCCCTCGTTATGGTTGATTTTGTAAACAAAGCCCGCGCTGAAGGTGTTGCGATTAAAGATGCAGTAGTACAAGCCGGTGCTCGTCGCTTTAGAGCGATATTACTCACCTCAATCACAACCTTTATTGGTGTAATGCCGATTATTTTTGAAACGAGTTTACAAGCTAAAATTGTTATCCCAATGGCTGTATCACTTGCTTTTGGTGTGCTATTTGCCACAGTAATTACACTGATACTTATACCGTGTCAGTATGTTGCACTAGAAGATGCTAAGCGATTAGTACGCAAAATACGTGGCAAACCACCACTAGTAGATGCCCAACCAGCGCCTATTGAAAGTTAAGTAAAGTACAACCCCAACCAAAAAAGCTCGGCATACTATATGCCGAGCTTTTTATTTGAAATAACTATGAACCAAGTGTAAGTTATTATTGCGCATTCAAAAAAGACTTTATTAAGATGGCACAATGGCACGATGAGAAAACAAAAATCAAAGATATCTTTGATGCAATTAGAAATTTTGGATTAGTCGGTCTAATTTTTTATACATCTACAATTACCTTTTTAAGAGCTAATTCATCTGAATCACTTAGCTACATCTACTTATCAATTAGCATTATTTTATTGTTGTTATCATTCTACTTATATTACTTGAATATTAGCTCTTTTTATAAAACAGTTAAAAGAGAATATAAAGCTAACAATGTAGGGCATCTATTCTATATTTTAATGCCAGCATTTATGCTTGTTTTAAGTATTCAAGTTTATATCCTAACTACTGTAGAAATTAAATTAAAAGATGGTAGAAACTTGAGTGAACTAACGATAAAGGACATATTAAATTTTGATAATAAAGAAATATCTTCAAGAGAATAAGTATTTGGGCTTTATTAATAATTCGATAAAAAGAGAGAAAATATTGCTCGTTTTTTATTCCTAATACGTTATGGTATTTAAATAACATAATAAAATTAAGGAACGGCCATGAATACATCTCCCTCTGATCACATTCCTCAAGAAGCCTTTGATTGGTATGACGAATACGCCCACGGTTTAATGGACCGTCGTACTTTTATGAAAAAACTCGGAGGGCTTGCTGCACTTGGTTTTTCAATGGCTGTACTTACATCAGCATTATTACCTAATTACGCGCTGGCTGAACAAGTGTCGTTTAACGATGACGATATAACGGCAACGTACGAAGAATTCGATTCGCCAAACGGGCACGGTAAAGGCAAGGGTTACTTAGCAACCCCTAAAAACATAGAAGGTAAACTTCCTGTTGTGCTTGTGATACACGAAAACCGTGGATTAAACCCATACATAAAGGATGTAGCAAGACGCTTAGCTAAGGTAGGTTTTATTGCATTTGCACCCGATGCGCTCTTTCCACTGGGTGGCTACCCAGGTAACGATGATGAAGGACGCGCTATGCAAAAAACCATGGACCGCGCTAAAATTCAAAACGATTTTGTAGCCGCAGCACACTTTTTAAAATCGCATGCTAACAGTAACGGTAAACTCGGCGCTGTCGGCTTTTGTTTTGGTGGCTACATTGTTAATTATTTAGCAGCTGTAGATAGTAATTTAATCAGCGCCGGCGTGCCTTTTTACGGCACTCCCGCCAGTGAAAGTTTACGTAAAAATATTAAAGCTCCATTAATGATTCAATTAGGCGAGCTAGATAAACGTGTAAACGCATCGTGGCCACAGTACGAACACGATTTAAAAGCTAATAACGTTGAGTACACTATGCACATGTATAAAGGGGCAAATCATGGATTTCATAACGACTCTACAGGTCGATATGATAAAGACAATGCCGAGCTTGCATGGCAGCGTACCGTTGAGTTTTTTAATAAAAAGCTAAGTTGATCTGATTGCGTATTAATCCTTTAATACGCTTTTATCAATAATGCCTCTATTTACCAACTGCTTCAAAATAGCTTGGGATTTTGCTCTGCATACATCACGTAGTAAACGCACCGCAGGGGTTATTGACTGCCTACTTGGGCAAATAAGCCAAAGCTCACCATCAATATGTTGGTATTTTGGCATCACAGTAATCACCCTATCATTGAGTAAATCATCGGCTATATCAAGTGCCGACTTTACAGCCAAACCTTTACCCGCAACGCACCAGCGCCTTACTAAATCGCCATCGTTTGAGGCGCGTCTGCCATTCATTTTAACTTTATATTTTGACTCACCATCGGTGAATTCCCACGTATTATTTATAATATCCTGCAACTGATAAAACAAACCTTGATGCGATGCTAAATCATCAGGATGCACGGGAGTTCCGTTTTGTAAGAGATATTCGTCAGTTGCACATAACAAGCGCGGTACGTTACAAATTTTGAATCCATAAACGCTAGCATCATTAGGCGAGCCATAACGAAGCGCTATATCAACTGAGTCACGGTAAAAGTCGATATTACTATCACTTATATGCGTTCTTAAACTTAGCTTTGGATAAGTGTCCATGAGTTCATCAATCCATGGGATCACTAAGTTACGGCCTAAGTCAGATGAAAGGGCAACGCGCAACTCCCCTTCAATTTCGTCATGCTCACCTTTTAGATTTTGCTTTGCAAGCTCAAGTACAGCTAAAGCCTGCTCACATTGTGGTATGTAGCGCTCCCCAGCAGCCGATAACCTTAAATGACGTGTTGTACGAACAAATAGCTCACCACCAAGGGCTGCCTCAACACGTTTAATAGCAGCGCTTGCTGTGGCTGTACGCATATCTAACTTAGCAGCTGCGAGCGTAATACTTCTAAACTCAGCTACTTTTAAAATAAGTTTTAAATCTTCTATGTTCATATTATCTATTTTTATTTGATAATGATTCAACAATTATGCGGTTTATCTATATTAAAGCAAGGTCTACTATATATCCATCAGCTAGCCAAAGCATGGCTTGCACCTTATATGTAAACAAATTAGGACACTTATTATGAAAGCCATTGGTTATAAAAAATCTCTTCCTGTTTCTAATCCTGAATCGTTAATTGATGTTGAATTACCACAGCCAGTTGCAACAGGTCGTGATTTATTAATTAAAGTTAAAGCTATTGCAGTTAACCCTGCCGATTACAAAGTGCGTGCATCTATGCCCCCTGCTGAGGGTGAAGTAAAAGTTATTGGTTGGGATGCCGTTGGTGAAGTTGTTGCAATCGGCGATGCTGTAACGGCATTTAAACTCGGTGATGCGGTTTATTACGCAGGTGATATTACTCGCCCAGGTAGTAATGCAGAATTTCAATTAGTGGATGAGCGCATTGTAGGATTTAAACCGCAGAGCTTAAACGATGCTGAAGCTGCTGCATTACCACTTACTGCAATAACAGCGTACGAATTATTATTTGAGCATTTAAACATTGTAAAACAAGCTGCTAATGCAACAACAAAATCAGACGAAGTTATTTTAGTAACAGGTGCCGCAGGCGGCGTTGGCTCTATTTTTATTCAACTTGCTAAAGCGATTACTGGCGCAACGGTGATTGCCACTGCATCGCGCGAAAGCTCGCAAACATGGGTTAAAAAACTAGGTGCTGATTATGTCGTTGACCATACAAAACCATTACCTGCTCAAATTGACGCATTAAACATTGGCTCGGTAACACATGTAGCAAGCCTGCATAGTACTGATACTTACTTTGAAGCGTATACAGAGGTACTTGCACCATTTGGTAAAATTGCAATGATTGACGATCCTGAGTCACTCGATGTAAGCAAATTAAAAATGAAGAGCTTATCTCTACATTGGGAATTTATGTTTGCCCGCTCAATGTTTAATGCCAAAGATTTAATTGAGCAAAGCAAGTTACTAAATCATGTTGCTGAGTTAATTGATCAGGGCCATATTCAAACAACGATTGGTAAAAATTTAGGCATTATAAATGCGGCTAACCTGCGTATTGCACACGCAGAACTTGAAGAAGGTCGCTCTATTGGCAAAATAGTGTTGGAAGGTTTTTAATTCCATAAATACTAAACACGCGCAGCCTGAATTAATTGAAGGCACCAATGTAATTGGTGTCTTCAGCCAATATTTTGGGTGGCTATGGCTGTATTTATATTTATTAAAGAAACTATTACCTAATAATATTTGATAATGATTCAACCATATACCTGTTTATCATATTGTAATAATCCACTACTATCCGTACCTAGCTATATTGATAGGCCTTACTTTACGTAGATATCAATTGAACTAAATAAGTAGAGTGATTTAAAAACACGATATTATTTTTGTAATAAATTTTTAAAAGGGTTTGTTTTTACTAAAACTGACTCAACATAGTAAATACTGGTAAAACACCTACTCAATGGAGAAACTAATGACTCACCCTATTATTAATGACTTAGAAAAGCGTTACACAGCAAAACGTTACGATGCAACGAAACGTGTATCTCAAGACGATTTAGCCGTTATTTACGAAGCTATGCGCCTATCTCCATCATCTATTAACTCGCAGCCTTGGAAATTTATTGTTATTGAGTCTGACGAAGCTAAAGAACGTATGCATAATACCTTTGCTAATAAGTTTCAATTTAATCAGCCTCATATTAAAACAGCGTCGCACGTTATTTTATTTGCTTACAACCCTAAATATACACGCGAAGATTACGCACAAGTCATTGATGCTGACATTAAAAATGGTCGTACAAAAGCAGAAAACCGCGAACAGGCTTTTGGTGCATTTGCCTTTGTTGATATGAATACTGATGAGCAAGGCAATAACGCAACGTGGACCAAAGCGCAAACTTACATAGCGCTTGGTAACACAATGCATGCAGCAGCACGCTTAGGTGTTGATTCAACCCCAATGGAAGGCGTAGATGCACAGTTGATTGGCGAAGTTTTTGAAAAAGAACTCGATGGTTACATATGCGACGTAGCGTTAGTACTTGGCTATCACGATAGCGCTGAAGATTATAATGCTAAGCTACCTAAATCTCGCTTGGCTAAAGAGCAAGTTATTCAGGTTTTATAAGTAATACTATATTAATAACAGTTTTCAATTAAACCACTTATTATAATAAGTGGTTTTTTATAATCCGTAAGGTATATGGAGTAAGCGAGAAAACTGTACTACTCTTTCATAGATTAATATTGGACAAATTGTTGATAAAACTTTTCATCTAAACCAATATCAGGACACACTAAACCTTTATCTTTCAGTTTAGATAGAGAAAATTTATTACTAACGACTATAACAGCCTGATATTCCAGTGAACATCTATCACTCTCTTTTACTGACCATCTTTTTAATTTCTCTAATTTAGCCGGGGCTCCAGAAATAATATAAATTTTACTTTCATTAAATTGAAAAAAATTTTTCTTGCCATTTTCAGTTTTGACTAATGAGCATGGAGGTGACAACTGTAGTTTTTCACTATTATTGTCCATTGAAACTTCGCAAATTTCAGCATCTAAAAGTATGCCAGCGTTTATATTTGAACAAGAAAATAAAAGTAACATAGAGCTAAATGTTAATTTATTTCTCATACTAAAATTTCCCAAAACCAGATCTCATCACCTAAATTCAGCCAATCTGTGTTACCACCCTTTAGGTACTCCCCATCCCACAAGTCAATGTGATCAGTATTACCCCAGCCATTCATTATAAATATAATTCCTTTTTTATCTTTCAACTTGGATAAAGCGCCCCCTTTAATTACTTTTTTAGTACCAAATGCAGTGCTACGAGGAGAGTCAATCCAATTTGCAAGCTCCTGAGCTGCCAAGATATGTCTAGGACTATGCTTTAAACCAGGGTAGCACCGGCGTTGAGGATACATACTATCAAAAGACGAAGTATCTATTCCTGACTTTTCTAGCGCAACCCCCATGCGAATAGCGCATTGATTTCCAAACAGAGATTTATCACAAGGTGCGTCAGGATATGGATGATTAGACCAAAGTTTATTAAATTTAACGATCATATTATTAATTCCTTTTATATAAGTTAACGTCAATATAGCATGGCATTAACTCGCTTACAAAAGCAAAATAAGCCGTACTATCTTTCACTTATACTATAACGTTAGCACTGACAGTTAACATGTAATGTCACACACTTTAATTAGCCTCTCAAATAAAGTCTGGAAGTTTTCTTAAAAAATAACAATTATTCGAGGTGGACTAAAGCACAAACTTACATAGCGCTTGGTAATACAATGCATACAGCAGAACGCTTAGGGATTGATTCAACTCCAATGGAAGGCGTAGATGCCGAGCTGATTGGCGAAGTTTTTGAAAAAGAGATAGATGGTTACATTTGTGATGTAGCTTTAGTGCTTGGCTACCATGATGACGCAGAAGATTATAATGCCAAATTACCTAAATCACGTTTAGCTAAAGAGCAAGTTATTCAAGTTTTATAATTTTTCAAACCAAGCAGCTGGTTTATATCAGCTGCTATTTTTTCGCTTATACATTTATAAATACAACTCATATTCAGTAAAGGATCCAAGCATATTACTCTGTACTAATGTGCTGCAGTAACTGTTAAGGCCACCTTAATATGGTAAGCAAAAGTATTGAACAAAAAGTACAGCTATAAAAAAATTGCATTACAGTGAAGGAAAACACATCGTCGGTTACAGTCACTATACCGTATTTAGATAGTGTCCAGCCATAACGAAAAGAATGCAATAAAGGTAACCCCACCATAAGTAAAAGTACCACGCTGTAAAATTGATTAATCGTGCTTAAAATCGACAGTTCAGCGAACAACAATAAGGGTAAACTGATACACAAACCAAATAAAAACACACCCGCTATTCTTTTATTAGAGCAGCTGGTCATTCGTAATATTTTTTTAGCCTCAGCCTCTTTTTCTATCGCATCATTATAGTGTTTTAATTCGTTTTCTCTTTTTAAAAATTCAGCCATTAATGCATTGAAATTCTCAGTGTATTTATCTTTATCTATATTAGCTTTTACATCGAACAATTCTTCAAGTGTATAGTTAGAATAATCTATTTTAATGGGGTAATTCCTTATAGAGTACTGTATGTAGCGGCTACAGAAAGTGCAATTCCTTCGCTAAGCTTCTTAAATAACGTAAATAAAAACAAGTGATTATTATATTTTAAGAGCAAGTTAGGCCCATAAAAACACGCAACAGGTGCGTGCTTTTAATATATCTAAGGCTGATAAAATAGTAATTTAACCTACTTTAAGCTGCGCAGCTTGAATGTATTGCACGAGATCTTCAATAGAAACCACAGTCATATTATGTTTATTAGCATAATCACTCACCTCAGGTAAGCGCGCCATTGAACCATCAGGATTTGTTAGTTCGCAAATTACGCCAAATGGTTTTAAGCCGGCAAGCTGCATTAAATCAACGGATGCTTCGGTATGACCACGACGCACTAATACGCCGCCCGTTTGTGCTTTTAAACCAAACACATGCCCTGGACGCGATAAATCACTTGGTTTGGCGTTATCGGCTGTCGCTGCTTTTATAGTAGTTACTCTATCAGCAGCTGACACGCCCGTTGTTACGCCATGCTTAGCTTCAATAGTGACTGTATAAGCGGTGTTATTTTGACTTGTGTTGTGGGTTACCATTTGCGGTAAGTCGAGCTGTTTAATGCGCTCTTCCCCCATGCATAAGCAAACAATGCCGCTGCCTTCGCGGATCATCTCGGCCATTTGAGAAGTCGTTAAATGCTCAGCTGAAAAAACAAAGTCGCCTTCATTTTCACGGTTTTCATCATCAACAACAAGTACGCCTTGCCCTTGCTGTAGAGCAAAAATTGCGTTTTGTACACGGATACGGCTTTCGCCAAATTGAGTTAGTAGAGACTGAATCATCATTATATTCCAAATAAAAAATAATAGATTCAGGACACTGAAAGGCATGGCAAAGCCATACAAATAAAATTGCATGAATTACACCAAAACAGCATTAAAAATGCTCACCAAAAGGCTACGTTTTGGTGTACATAAATAAGCTATATTCTCTTTCATCCGGACTCTAACCGTCGGCTCTGGCATCTCACCAGATCTGCTTGACCTTTACTTTACCTAAAAATAAGTTAAATAAAGCGCTCGCGGGCTCGTCTGAGTTACAAGTAACATTAAACATACCGCCGGTGGGGAATTTCACCCCGCCCTGAGAATTTACTTTTATAACTAGAGCGCTATAAAAGCGGGCTTATTGTACCCTTTAATCTAATTACTTATCAAAGGTAAGTGAGTACACTTCTAACAAAGCTCAGTATTTAATGAGGCTTTGATTACTTTACCTTCATTTATTTCAGCGGTGATTGTACAAGTAGCCCCATTTATTAAGTTTAAGTTAGGGGCAACGTGCCCTATGTCTGCATCAAAAAGAACGGGAAATATACATTTTCCCAATGCAAGTTCTATTGCTTGGTAATAATCAATCTTTTTGTGTGGGCTATTAATAACGGCGCTGCGACCTAACACAATGCCATTAACACCAGTAAATACGCCATTCAATTTCAGGGTAATCAAGCTGCGTGCAACGGCTGTTGGGCTTAGCTCTGCATTTTCTAAATAAAGTACTATTCCCTCGGGTGCATATGCTTGTTTGAAGTGAAGTAAATTAAGGTAAGGCGAGCCTAGCAGTGAACTAAGGGTATCTAAACACCCACCAAAAAGCCGTCCAGTTATCTCTAATTTACGAGTATCGTTGTAATTTAAGCATTGCCATTGGGTCGGTTCTGTAAATTCAAATAATGCATCTGGATTGTTTACATAATCAATGTCCTTACTTTGGTATAAATCAGAAGGCACTTGTTCAAATTGATCACCTTGAGTAAGGGCTAAAACATGAAAAACGTTTAAACAATTAGATTCAGTTTCGTTTGGGTGTAGCTGCATTAAGTTGGCACTGTGAAGTGTTGCCCAACCACAATGAGATGTAAGCACGCAAGCTAACGTACTCACATCTGAAAACCCGACCAACCACTTAGGTTTAGCAGCCTTCACTGCATTAAAATCAATATACTGTAAAATCCCTAGTGCTAACTCTCCTCCCCATGGAGGCATAATAGCCGCTATGCTGTCATCAACTAGAAAGTTCATTAGCTCACTGGCACGCTGCTGATCGCACGTATTTTTCCTTACGCTATCGCCCTCTACTATTTGATAACCACGCAATATTAAGCCATTTAATACGATATCTAAACGCGCTTGAAAATGCTTTTCAACCTCAGATGAAAACGCACAAATTGCAATTTTAGCATTAGGCTTAAGCGGCTCAGGAAAGTTAATCGATGACATCAGTACCCTCAATTATTAAGACATATTGATCTTAACGTACCAAATAAGTTAACAAAGTCGAGGTTATTAAAGGCATAAAAAAACCGATGTAATTACATCGGTTTTTATTTAAAACGTTAAAGTGAGTTATACGTTAAAGATACTCAACTTCAATGATTTCGTACTCAACGATACCTTTTGGCGTTTCAATAGACACTGCATCGTCCATTTGTTTACCAATTAAGCCACGTGCAATCGGTGAATTAACAGAAATTAAATTATTTTTAATATCCGCTTCATCATCGCCTACAATACGGTATTTTACTTCAGCATCAGTATCTACATTGACTATAGTCACTGTGGTGCCAAAAATAACTTTGCCCGTATTTGGCATTTTAGTTACGTCGATTATCTGAACATTTGAAAGTTTAGCTTCAATTTCTTGAATACGACCTTCACAAAAACCCTGTTGCTCACGTGCAGCGTGGTACTCAGCGTTTTCTTTTAAGTCACCGTGTTCACGCGCAACTGCAATGTCGGCGATAATTTTTGGACGGGTAACTGTTTTTAATTCGTTAAGCTCTTTACGCAGTAAATCTGCGCCACGAACTGTCATCGGAATTGATTGCATACTTTTCTCACTTAACACCAAGGCCCTAGTTGGCCTTGGCACATTTCCTTAGTTCAATCGCAGGTGTAGCTCTTGAACTGACGTCACTTTACTGCGGTCATCTGCTTTATTAGCAGTACAGTTAGCGAATGCCGCGTTCAAGGTTGTCGTATAATTGGTTTTATTTTGCAATGCACCACGACGTAACACCTTCGAATCTTCGATCGCTTGGCGACCTTCGGTGGTATTAACGATGTAGCTGTACTCTTTATTCTTTATAGAATCAAGAATATGCGGGCGGCCTTCATATACTTTGTTTACACGTCGTACTTCAATGCCAGCCTCTTCAAGAGCAGCAGCTGTGCCACCTGTTGCATCAAGTTCAAAACCTAAGTCGGTCATGATTTTAGCTAATTCAACAATACGGGGCTTATCGCTATTACGAACAGATAATAACGCGCGACCACCGCGTGGTAAAGTGTTGCTTGCACCTAATTGCGCTTTTGCGAATGCTTCGGCGAAAGTATCGCCAACACCCATCACTTCACCTGTTGAACGCATCTCAGGGCCACGGATTGGATCCACACCTTGAAACTTAGCAAATGGCAGTACAACTTCTTTGACGCTGTAGTAAGGAGGGATCACTTCTTTAGTGATACCTTGGCTTGCTAAAGATTGCCCTGCCATACAACGAGCAGCTACTTTTGCAAGCGCCACACCTGTTGCTTTAGATACAAACGGTACAGTACGTGCAGCACGAGGGTTGACTTCAATTAAATACACTTTGCCGTCTTTTACTGCAAACTGTGTATTCATCAAACCTACAACACCAAGCTCAAGCGCCATGTCGGTTACTTGCTTGCGCATTACATCTTGCACTTCTTGTGATAAAGAATGCGCGGGTAATGAACACGCTGAGTCACCCGAGTGAACACCCGCTTGCTCAATATGCTCCATAATACCGCCGATGATTACTTGCTCGCCATCACAAATAGCGTCAACGTCAACTTCAATCGCATTATCTAAGAAACGATCCAGTAATACAGGCGCTTCGTTTGATGCTTGCACAGCTTCGGTCATGTAACGACGTAAATCGTCTTCGTCGTATACAATTTCCATTGCTCGGCCACCGAGTACATACGAAGGGCGTACAACCAATGGGAAGCCAATTTCAACCGATTTAAGTAATGCTTCTTCCGTTGATGTTACTGTTGCGTTTTCTGGCTGAAGTAAGTTTAAACGCTCAACAAGTTGTTGGAAGCGCTCGCGGTCTTCTGCACGGTCAATCGCATCAGGTGAAGTACCGATCACTGGCACACCGTTGGCTTCAAGCTCACGTGCTAGTTTAAGTGGTGTTTGACCACCATACTGCACGATCACGCCTTTAGGCTTTTCAACACGTACAATTTCAAGCACGTCTTCAAGTGTAATTGGTTCGAAGTATAAACGATCAGATGTGTCGTAATCGGTCGATACCGTTTCAGGGTTACAGTTAACCATAATGGTTTCATAACCGTCTTCGCGAAGCGCAAGCGAGGCGTGTACACAACAGTAATCAAATTCAATACCTTGACCGATACGGTTAGGTCCACCACCAATAACAATGATTTTGTCACGATCTGTTGGATTAGCTTCACACTCTTCGTCGTAAGTTGAGTACATGTAAGCCGTGTCTGAGCTAAACTCTGCGGCGCACGTGTCAACTCGTTTATATACTGGCACGATATTTAATAAATGACGCTTTTTACGAATTTCAGCTTCAGATACACCCGCAATTTCGGCAATACGCGGATCAGCAAAACCTTTACGTTTAAGTTTGCGAAGGAAATCAGCATTTAAGCCTGCCATCCCCACTTCCGCAATTTTAGCTTCGTCTTTTAAAATGTCTTCTATTTGCACTAAGAACCAGCGGTTAACTTTAGTCAGCTCGTAAACATCATCAACGCTCATACCATGGCGCATTGCATCGGCAATATACCAAATACGCTCAGCACCTGGCTCGCGTAGTTCACGGATGATTTTTTCTTTCGCTTTAGGGTCGTCAAGTGCAACTATCGGGTTAAAACCTGTTGCGCCCACTTCAAGACCACGTAATGCTTTATGTAATGATTCTTGTTGGTTACGACCAATCGCCATTACTTCGCCAACCGATTTCATTTGTGTGGTTAAACGATCGTTCGCACCAGCAAATTTTTCAAAGTTGAAACGAGGAATTTTTGTTACAACATAATCAATTGAAGGCTCAAACGACGCAGGTGTTTTACCGCCAGTAATGTCGTTTTGAAGTTCATCAAGCGTGTAACCGACGGCTAGTTTTGCTGCAATTTTAGCAATTGGAAAACCCGTTGCTTTTGAGGCAAGTGCCGATGAGCGTGATACTCGTGGATTCATCTCAATGATAACCATACGGCCATCTTCAGGATTAATACCAAACTGCACGTTAGAACCGCCCGTTTCTACTCCAATTTCACGCAATACTGCCATAGAGGCGTTACGCATAATTTGGTATTCTTTGTCGGTTAACGTTTGCGCAGGTGCAACAGTGATTGAATCGCCTGTATGCACACCCATAGGGTCAAAGTTTTCAATCGTACAAACAATAATACAGTTATCGTTTTTATCACGTACAACTTCTGTTTCGTACTCTTTCCAACCAATCAGCGATTCATCAATCAATAATTCGCTTGTTGGTGATAAGTCTAAGCCACGAGCACAAATTTCTTCAAACTCTTCCATATTATAAGCAACACCGCCGCCGGTGCCACCCATAGTAAAAGATGGACGAATAATACATGGCAGACCTATGCGGGTCATTGTGTCTTTAGCTTCTGCCATTGTGTGAGCAATCTCAGCACGAGGACATTCTAGACCTATGTTTTTCATTGCAATGTCAAAGCGTTCACGGTTTTCTGCTTTGTCGATTGCATCTGCCGTTGCACCAATAAGTTCAACGCCATGCTTGGCCAATACACCGTGCTTATCTAAATCAAGTGCACAGTTTAATGCCGTTTGGCCACCCATTGTAGGCAGTACCGCATCTGGCTTTTCTTTTTCAATAATTTTTTCTACCACTTCCCAATGAATTGGTTCGATGTACGTCGCATCGGCCATATCAGGGTCGGTCATGATAGTTGCAGGATTTGAGTTAACTAATATAACTCTGTAGCCTTCTTCTCTAAGTGCTTTACACGCTTGAGCACCAGAGTAATCAAATTCACACGCTTGACCAATTACAATTGGGCCTGCGCCTAAGATAAGAATGCTTTTTATGTCGGTACGTTTTGGCATTATTACTCCAGTTAAATTAGTGTTTACGCGCTTGCATCAAATCGATGAAGTGGTCAAATAATGGGGCTGCATCGTGCGGACCAGGGCTTGCTTCAGGGTGACCTTGAAAACTAAACGCAGGTTTATCTGTACGATGAATACCTTGCAGCGTGCCGTCAAATAACGATTTGTGCGTGGCACGAAGTGTACTTGGTAGGCTTGATTCTTGCGCAGCAAAACCATGGTTTTGTGCGGTGATCATTACTACATTGCGATCTAAATCTTTAACTGGGTGGTTAGCGCCGTGGTGGCCAAATTTCATTTTTTCTGTTTTAGCACCTGAGGCAAGCGCTAATAACTGATGACCTAAACAGATACCAAAAATAGGTGTGTCGGTTTCTAAAAAGGTTTTAATTGCATCAATAGCGTAAGTACATGGCTCAGGATCGCCAGGGCCATTAGATAAAAAGATACCATCAGGGTTTAAAGCTAGTACATCAGCGGCAGAGGTTTGCGCGGGTACGACTGTAAGTTTACAGCCACGGTCTACAAGCATACGTAAAATATTACGCTTTACACCGAAGTCGTAGGCAACAACATGAAACTTTTCATCAGCAGCATCAAGGGTTTTAAATCCTTCGCCTAATGTCCAGCTTGATTCGCGCCACTCAAAATTTTCCTTGGTTGAGACAACTTTTGCTAAATCCATACCTTTTAAGCCTGGGAAGGCTTGCGCGGCTTGTAGCGCTTTATTTTCGTCTAGCTCGCTACCAGCAATAATACACCCGTTTTGTGCGCCTTTATCACGCAAAATTCGAGTTAACTTTCTGGTGTCGATGTCCGCAATACCTAAAATATTACGTTCTTTTAAGTAATCATCTAACGATTGCTCGTTACGAAAATTACTCGCTAGCAGTGGCAAATCACGGATCACTAGGCCTTTAGCCCAAATTTGATTCGCTTCTTCGTCTTCGCTGTTGGTACCCGTATTACCGATATGTGGGTACGTCAAAGTTACGATTTGTTCCGCGTATGATGGATCAGTCAAAATTTCTTGATAACCAGTCATAGACGTATTGAATACTACTTCACCGACTGACATGCCGTCAGCGCCGATTGCAGTACCGCGAAACACTGTGCCGTCTTCTAGGACTAACAGAGCGGATTTAGTCAAGTTAAACCTCCTAACAGTAAAAAACGGGAGTAAGCAATTGCTTAACACCCCGCCAATACCCAGAGGGATCGTCAAAACCAGATTTCTGTGAGCTTAAATTGTTTTACGCAGTCTTAAATGAAGCCGATGTAAACCACTAAACCTTCAACATTTTTTCTTGCCTAAAACTATTTTCATTCCCACTGAACCCCAGGATTTACTAGCCACTTGGGTATAATTGGAAACACGCATTTAGTAATTTTTGGCAAATTGGCTGTATATTACATTAAGTTGTGATTTAGGTCTAACATTATTTGGTAAATTGTAACAAATAACTGGCTTCAGGTGAAAATGACTCCAAACAGCTAAAAAAGTAACTAAACTACTTTAAATCTAACACATCTTGCATATCATAAAGTCCTGCTGGTTTATTTCTCAACCAGCCTGCAGCTCTTATAGCGCCTAGTGCAAAGGTCATTCTTGAACTCGCTTTATGGGTTAATTCGAGCCTTTCACCCATTGTAGCGAAATAGGTGGTATGTTCTCCTACTATATCGCCTCCTCTTAGTACCGAATAACCAATCTCATTTTGCGATTTAGCAGTTTCTACTTGGCTGCGGTCGTATACAGCAACTTCGTCGTGATCCCAGCCTTTAGCGTGTGCGATTGACTCGCCTATTGCGAGTGCTGTACCCGACGGCGCATCTACTTTGTGCCGATGATGTGCTTCAAATATTTCAATATCTAAATCATCACCCAATTTAGTTGCAGCTGTTTGCACAAGGTTCAGTAATACATTGACGCCTACACTGTAATTTCGCGCAAATACAATAGGAATATGCTTAGCTGCATCGTGTAATTGCGCCATATCATCGCTTGTTAAACCGGTTGTACCAATAACCATAGGAATTTTGTGTGCCAAAGCAATTTTTAAATGGTTTTTCATTCCAGCAGGAAGCGTAAAGTCGATTAAAACATCTACATTATCTATTGTGCTGTCATCGCTAAAGCTTATATTTTTATCGGCTGCACTATTTATCTGGTTTACATTAATGCCTAATAACGATGAACTGCTACGAACGTATGCACCTGTAAGTTGTGTTTGCTCTTTAATTGTCGCTGCTTCTAATAGAGCTAAGCCCATTCTGCCATTAGCACCAAAAACGCCTATTCGATTTGTAGTCATTGTTTTTACCTAATTTAAATTTGAATCCGTTTTTTACTAATCTGAGTATATATCCGGAGCATCGCAAATACGCGTTTGGGCATTTTTATGCAATTGGATAAATATTAATCGCTGAAAATCGCGTTACTTTGTAGATATTATCTAAAAGTCATGCAATAGTCAGGTAAGCCTTTAATTAAATAATAATAACAATACCAGTTTACTTTAGCCATCTATACATTTAAACTTCTCTTTCGCGTCGATTTGGTCTTTGGCTTGCGGGCGCTGCATTCCTCTAACTTTGTTATTGATTAACTCAGTTAGGCGGTTTGCTAAATTCAGCTAAAAGAGAAATTTTTGGCTGTTGTAAATTAACTGGTTTCGAGGATTATGATGCAGCCATCATTTAACAAAAACAAAGCAATACTTTCTTTACTCCCTCTTTTAACCTTTGTCGCTCTGTTTTTAGGCTCTGGTTTATATTTGCAATCACAAGGGGTTGATTACGCTTTTTATCAGCTTCCTGCTCCAGTGGCTATACTCCCCGCCATTATGCTGGCCTTTATTTTAAATAAAGGCACGGTTAATCAATGCGTCGAAACCTTTATAAAAGGCGCAGGCCACAACAATATTATTACCATGTGTTTAATTTACTTACTTGCTGGGGCATTTTCTGCCGTTGCAAGTGCAACAGGCGGTGTAGATGCCGTCGTTAATGCTGGCTTATCGCTTATTCCGCCAGCTTTATTGCTCCCTGGTTTGTTTTTAATTGCGGCCGTTGTTTCTACCGCAATGGGAACGTCAATGGGAACGATTGGTGCCATTGGTCCGATTGCCTATGCGGTATCAATTAAAACTGGTATCGATCCTGCTCTTATGGCCGGTACAATCGTATCAGGCGCCATGTTTGGTGACAATTTATCGATTATTTCAGACACGACTATTGCAGCCACACGTACACAGGGCTGTGAAATGAAAGACAAGTTTAAAGAAAATCTTAAAATTGCAGTCCCTGCTGCAATACTGACTATTGGCTTGTTGTTTTATTTAACACCTGCTGCTCAAGTTGTTGAAACCAAGGATTACGATATTTGGTTAGTACTTCCGTATGCCTTTATTTTAGTGTTAGCAGTTGCTGGCTTGAACGTATTTGTGGTGTTATTTAGTGGTATTATTTTCGCTGCACTTATGGGCTTTACAGGAAGTTATGAAGGCGCAAGCTTTGTAAAAGATATTTACAAAGGCTTTACTGATATGCAGGAGATATTTTTACTCTCTATGTTTATTGGTGGCTTATCTGAATTTATTCGAATTAATGGCGGCCTTGATTACATCGCTCAAAAAATTCAAGCAATTACAAAAATCATTGCCAAATGGCACCGCAAAGTGGCAGATCAATTAGGTATTGCAGCACTCGTTATGACAAGTAATGTGTGTATTGCTAATAATACAGTGTCGATTATTGTCGCGGGACCTATTGCCAAAAAGCTTGCTGATGACGGTGAAATAAGCGGTAAACGCTCTGCGAGTTTACTGGATATATTTGCTTGTGTAACACAGGGCTCACTGCCTTATGGCGCGCAAGCACTTCTGTTAGGTGCTACCTTTAAAATTAGTCCGTGGGAAGTATCAACGTCCTCTTATTACTGTTTTATTCTAGCCTTTACTGCCATTGCTATTATTTGCTTGCGTCGTAATAAAGCGTAATATATTAACGAGTAATTATGTTGCAGCATTACCGATAGCTGCAACATATGTTAAATTAACACTCAACAAAACAATCACCTCTGCTATAATTGCCGCTTACACAGATAACCTAACATTATAGTTATAAATCATTATGAAATTTAAAACACTACTTCCTCTGCTTAGCGTGTGTTCGCTTGCATTAACATCGTCTGCTTTGGCTGCAAGTTGGAGCAATACTGCATTACACGTTAATAATGGCGCTCAAAAAAACCCTTTTACTAAGAAAAAATCAAATACAACCGTTTACTCTATCCAGCATGCTTCTGGCTATGAGTTTGGTGATAATTTTTTCTTTATTGATTATAGTAACGACGTAAAGGACGATAGCTACCAAGATGATGACTTTTATGGCGAGGGATACTCAACCGTTAGTTTATCTGCGCTTTATGATGAAAGAGTAGGCACCGGTAGCTTGTTAGATGTTGGTTTAACGGCTGGAATTAATATTGCGCACGATGCCAAAGTAGTTAAATATTTACCTGGTGTAAAACTAAGCTGGGATGTACCTGGATTTAATTTTTTATCTACACTTGTTACAGCCTATATTGATGACAGCGAGGGTGTTGCTAAAGGCGGCGCACCTATTGAAACTAATAGCTGGATGTTTGATGTCGCTTTTGAATACCCTTTCACTATTGGCTCTCATAAGTTTAGTTTTAAAGGGCATGCCGAATACATTGCAAAGCGTGAAGATGAGTTTGGTAACAACGTAGAAGCGTGGATACTCGCCCAGCCTATTTTGGTCTGGGATATGGGCCATGCCCTAGCAATGAAAGAGAATACCTTACTGCTTGGTATGGAGCTGCAATACTGGCACAACAAGCTAGGCACCGAAGTGACCGAGTCGGTTCCGCAAATACATGTAGAGTGGACGTTCTAGGTTCTAGGTTCTAGGTTCTAGGTTCTAGGTTCTAGGTTCTAGGTTCTAGGTTCTAGGTTCTAGGTTCTAGGTTCTAGGTTCTAGGTTCTAGGTTCTAGGTTCTAGGTTCTAGGTTCTTCAGTATGAGCATAATATTGCCAATATGTTTGTTCATACTGAAATTTAGAATTACTAACCCAGCACCTGTAATAGCTTTTTATACTCATGTTTATATAAACTATCTTCTACGAGTTGAATGGCAAGTTCATTGTCAAAGTTAAGTACGAACTCATCTATTAAAGTAGCTTTATCAGAAAGGTCTGATTCGTCTTGTAACCCAACTATTAGACGATTAAAAAAAGATATTAACTTTTTACCTTCGTCACTTTTATAAAAATAATGACCACATAAAATATTAAACACTTCTCTTGCGGGACATGATGACCCCATTAATTCTCCGATATTTATATCTACCTTGTCTCCTTTTCTAACTAAATAAATGCACAAGGCTGTTGGAAGGTACACTGGTACTTTAAGTAAAGCATTTTTTAAATATTCACGCTCAGTATTACTCTGTGGAACATTAGTTTTATCAATTATTTCATAAAACTTATTATTCATCTCTGCAGTTGTTAAGTATCCAACCAACTTTAAAACAGCGTTACTTTTAGATAAATCTGTTTCAGTTAATGTTTTATCAAATTTACTTTGTAACTGGACTGTTCTTTTTGAAAATAAAGCAATCGCGTTCACTGTTTTCTGCTCATTTAGCTGTTTTTTAGTAAGAAGAATAGTTTGGTATAGTAGCAACGCTGTGATGAGAGTCGCTAACGGTGTTATTAGCCCTCCTAACGCAGTACCGTTATTTGCCCATACTTCTAAGCTGTTTGAAAAACCATATCTAAAATTGAAAAAAAATAAAGCTAAAATTCCTAATATAGTTACAGAACATATAACTAATAGAACACACAATCCTTTTACCTTAAGCATTTCTATTCCTTTGTTAAGTTAAAAAGCCTGTTAATATTTATTACAGGCTGTTTTTAAAATCTTTTTTACAGCTTACACTGCGGGTTTTTACCCTGTTTTTTAGCTGTACTTTGCTCGCTAAGTGCTTTACTCATTTGCGCTTGTAAGTTTTTAATACGATTACTTGGTGCTGGGTGAGTTGATAAAAACTCAGGTGTTGCACCACTGCCTGCTTTTCCCATGCTTTGCCACAGTGTCACTGACTCCTGAGGGTTAAAACCTGCTTGTGCCATTAAATCTAAACCAATTTCATCAGCTTCTGATTCATGAGAGCGACTAAACGGTAAAACAACACCGTACTGCGCACCTAAGCCTAAACCTTGCATAATCTCATTACGGTATTGTATGTTACCCATTTCAAGTGCTGCACTACCAAGCTGCATACCGGTTTGTAAAATAGAACTTTGTGAGACCCGTTCATTTGAATGTTCTGCAATAACGTGACCTACTTCGTGTCCGAGCACGGTTGCTAACTGGTCTTGATTCGTGGCTATTTTTAATAGGCCTGTGTGCACGCCAATGTAACCGCCAGGTAATGCAAACGCATTGGCTGACTCGTCTTCAAATACAACCACTTCCCAATTTTGAGATGCATATTCTTTAGGTAATACAGCGACTACTTTTTCAGCAATACAATTTACATAAGCATTTGTTTTTGAATCTTTATTGATTGGCTGATTTTTTTTCATATCAGCAAAACTCGCAGTGCCCATTTCGCTCATTTGTTGATCTGAGTAAAGTGCTATTTGCGTGCGCCCTGTCGGTGATGTTTTACAGCCAGCTAAAACCGCCGTGGCGAGTACGGCAAGTACTAATTTTTTCATTGTATTTTTCCAACTCATTATTTTTTATTACTTGTAGAATAGCAAACGCAGTGCCCGTTTTAAATATTTGCTTTGTGCGAGGCTACATTAGGGTGTGTTTAGCTTTTAATAAATCATGTCTGTGTCTAATGTTCTTGCCCACAAACAAGCAATAACAACACATGAATACTGACAATATACGATGAAAGGATAAACTTAGCAGGCAAACTAAGTTTATCCAAATACAATGCCCTGTTACACTATAAGTCTTGTTTTAGTAATGATTGAGTTTATACATGGACGCCTCGGTCTCGTCTTTTAATACCCGTATTTTATTGCCTTTGTTAGCCAGTATTGTAGCAATTACCCCGCTGGCGATTGATATGTACTTACCAGCAATGTTGGTTATTGCAAACGATTTACAAACAAGCATGCCAAATGTGCAAATTTCTTTAAGTATCTATTTAGCAGGTTATTCATTAGGTATGCTCTTTTTTGGACCTATAGCCGATCAAATTGGTCGTCGTAAACTTGCTAAAATAGGTTTAACGTTATTTGGTGCAAGCTCACTTGCACTCGCATTTACCACCGAAATACACGCTTTTTGGATACTAAGAGCAGTACAAGCATTCACAGGTGCAGCCGCCACAGTGGTTGTGCCTGGCATTATTAGGCATATGTATCAGAAAAATACGGCTAAGGGTATGTCTTATGTGTCTATGATCATGATGATAGCCCCATTACTTGCGCCTTCAATCGGCTCATTAATTTTAGGGTTTTCTTTGTGGTCGACTATTTTTTTAGTGCTAGCTGCATATAGCTTTATTATTTTAGCCTTTGTACAAGTGTATTTAATCGATATTCCAATCCACACAAATGAAAAAAAAGGCTTAGCGCTTTTTTTCGATAGTTACAAAATAATATTAAGTAATAAAGAAGCTCGCGCAGATATTTTAAGCTCTATGTTTGTATCGTTCGGCTTTTTTTGCTTTTTAACTTCAGTGCCTTTTGTATACCTTGATTTATTTAAAGTATCAGAGCAATTATTTGGAGTATTGTTTGCTTTTAACGTAATGGCGCTTATGTTTGGTAACTTTTTGAACACGCGTATAGTGCCGCGTATTGGCTCGCGTAAAATGCTCTACTACGGCCTAATATGTGGATTGCTTTCAGGTGGTGCGTTGTTAACATTTAGCTTACTGCACATGCCGCTTTATTACATTGTGGCAAGCATTGCACCGTTAATGATGAGTTTAGGTATCACGGCAAGTAATGCCGACTCACTAATTTTAATGAAGTTTGAGAAAAATACAGGGACGGCTACAGCGGTTATCGGCACTCTGCGCTTTGGTAGTGGTGCCCTAGTTGGCCCACTACTGGCCATTATGCATGCAAAAAGTGCTGTGCCTTTTTCGAGCCTGATGTTCAGCGCAGTCGTTTTAACGGTTCTAGTGCAGTGGTTCCACTATTTGAAAGACAAAAAAAATGCCTCGTTATGAGGCATTTTCTAAACTCATTAAAGGGCTAAATTAAGCATCAGCCGCTTTAGAAACCATAACCATCGCAGGGCGTAATAAACGACCATTTAATGTGTAACCTTTTTGCATAACAGCAAGCACTGTATTTGGTGTCACATCATTACTTGGCTGAATAGACATTGCTTGATGAAAATCTGGATTAAACTGCTCACCTTGTGGGTTTACAATTTCAACACCAAATTTAGATACAGCGTCATTAAAGCTCTTAACTGTCATATCAATGCCTTCAAGCAACGGCTTTAACGTGTCGTTTTCTTTATCAGAAAATTCAATAGCACGCTCAAGGTTGTCAATTACTGGTAGTAATTCGTTAGCAAATTTTTCTAGTGCAAATTTATGCGCTTTTTCTACATCTTGTGCTGCACGACGACGAATATTATCTACGTCAGCGGCTGCGCGAACAACACCATCTTTTTGATCAGCAATAGTTTGCTTAGCGGCTTCAAGCTCTGCATACAGCATTGCAATTTCAGCCTCAGGGCTTTGCTCTTGCTCTGCATGTTGCTCGGCAGCTTCCACTGCTGCTTCTACGTCAGCCTGCATTTTTGAGATTTCTTCGTTTAATTCTACTTCTTGTTCAGGGTTTTGTGTCTGCTCAGACATAAAATACGTGCTCCAATTCTTTTCATCTGCGGTAATTATGGGGATTGAATAAAAAGATTCAAGAGTTAGATGTCTCAATTAATTTAAATTCTTGAATTATTTCTTCAATTTGCGCTGATTTAGGGCAAATTATACAAAAGCGGCTTTGGTATTCTTGATTTTGAAAATACGGCACACTTATTACAATTAATTCATCGCACTCAGTAAAAGGTAATTTTTCGCTGTTAAGTACCGATAAGCCGTTTTTAAAAGCCAGCTTATCTTCAACATAATTTAAAAATGAAACGCCAACATTTAAGCTTTGTTCACAATCAATTTGTTTATAAAGATAGTTTTCGCCTACGACTATGCTGTTATCTGAACCTAGCTTTTGACTTAGCTGGCGTGTCCATTGATTAAGTGAATCATGACAATTACGGGGAGCCGTATTGGCCATAGCTTGCATACGATACAAGCCTTCCATTAAGGTTTGTTGGCTAAATACAGTATTCAGCCATGTTGCAAACTGAAAACGAACAGAGTCTGATGAATCGTGAGGTTTATCAATACAAATATTATGGCTCTGCCCTGCTCTGTCTATTAATAAAATTAGCCAATCGGTTGAATCAAAATCAAGTACTTCTACTCTAAATACATGCTGCGAGCTTGCTTGTGGTAAGCCAACACAACAACACACTTGATATTTTTGGCTTAACCCATGGGCAAGTTCAACAAGCTCGGCTTGCTCTGGCTGCCAATAATTAGCAATGTCGCCAAGAGTAAAAAACTCATCAAACCAATAGTCAAACCCTTCATTTGTAGGCACCCTGCCTGCGGATGTATGAGGTGAATACAGTAAGCCCACTTTTTCTAAACGAGCCATCGCGTTACGTACCGTAGCCGAACACACTGCCATCCCTTTAAGTTTGGCAATTTTTGTTGATGGTACGGGTAATCCCTCACCATTACAGTACATATTCATAACAGCTGAAAAAATTTGCTGATCTCGTGGATTTATTTTCATGTTATCTACATCTTGTTGCATGATTGATATATCGGGGCGTTTACTGTTATTTCAAGTCTATGGCTTGCTGCAACCTAGTAACATAATTAAAAGCTTTACTCGGTTTTTACATTGATGTCAGCCATTAGAGAAACGCAGGAGCAGTTACCGAGCCCACTCGATTACAAACCTCGCGCCGCGATTAAATCGCCCCTAGATTAAACAAATTTCAATCCACAAAGATCAACACGCCCTCGTTAGCGGTGTAATTAAGTCATATTAATTTAGCTAAAATCTGTATTTTCAAACACTTCTCTTTTGGGTTACTCTACAAAGACTAAAACTTACCGTGTGTACATTATGGACTCTCCTTTTAAAACCATTGGCCTTATTGGCAAACCAAATCACCCAGGGGCTGCGGCAACACTACAACGCCTGCATACATTTTTACTTGCGCTTGGTTTTGCAGTTATTGTAGAAAAACGCACTGGCGGACAATTAGTGGATGTGCCTAATAATAGACTTGTTAAGTTAGTTGATTTAGGTGAGCAAGCTGATCTTGCTATTGTAGTAGGCGGCGATGGCAACATGCTAGGGGCAGCTCGCGTGCTAGCCCGTTTTGATGTCGCTGTAATTGGTGTAAATAGAGGGAATTTAGGCTTTTTAACTGATTTGAACCCTGAAGGCTTTGAACCCAGTTTAGAGCAGGTTTTAAGCGGTGATTTTATTGAAGAGAAACGCTTTTTATTAGAAGTAGAAGTATATCGTCATAATGAGTTAAAAAGTGCAAATTCAGCAGTAAACGAAGCCGTTTTACATGCCGACAAAGTCGCGCACATGATTGAGTTTGAAGCCTTTATTAATCATGACTTTGTATTTTCGCAGCGTTCAGATGGCTTAATTGTATCTACACCAACAGGCTCCACGGCTTATTCACTTTCAGGCGGTGGTCCAATTTTAACGCCTGAACTCAATGCTATTTCACTGGTACCTATGTTTCCACACACATTGTCGAGTAGACCGCTAGTTGTTGATGCCGATAACGAAGTACGTTTAAAGCTCAGCCTCGAAAATACAGATAGCTTACAAGTTAGTTGCGACAGTCACGTAGTACTTGCGGTATTACCTGGTGATGAAGTGGTAATTAAAAAAGCCGATAAAAAACTGCGTTTAATTCACCCAAAAAATTACTCTTACTATAACGTTTTGCGCACAAAATTAAATTGGGGTAGCCGTTTGTACTAATTTTATTGCCAAGCGTAATACTTTCGAGCAAAATATACTAAAATAATAAATTATCTTTTAGGAACTAGTAGTAATGACGTATGTTGTATTTTTTACATTCTTATTATTAATAACGCTACTTGGTAGCTACTTAGTCGTAGAAAAAAATCGTCGTATAGCAATTGAAGCTAAGAAAAAGCTTTTTAATGATCGAGTATCCAAAACAAGTCTGCGTTTAAAACTCAAACTGAACGATTTATTAGAAGCAAAAGTGATCCGCCCTAAATATGTCCCTAAAATACAAGCCATTGTAAATAATTTTTTTGTGGTACAGGGTCATACAGACGAAAACTTGCAAAAATTAGAAAGTATCACCGATTTACTTATCAATATTTTGTCTCATGAATTGAGTAAAACCTACGAAACATCATCAAGCAGTACTTTCGCTGATAACATACAGTACTTTGTATCTGAGCTTCCACCACAAGGGATCTTATACAACAAAGTTTTTTACACTGAGACCCTCCCCTCATTAATTATTCTTCTTAGGACTGCTGAGCTTGCTGAACCCTCTGAAAATAACATGCCACAACAAATATCGAATGAAGAACAATCAGCTCAAGAAGCCAATGCTGCTTAAATAATAAAAAATTAATTTGCAAAAAACCAAAACACTGTATAAATTAACAGTTAATTGACTGGATGGATAAACAGTATGTTAATTGGTTTAGAAGTTAAAAATTTTGCAATCGTAAGTAATTTAAGCACAGAGTGGCAAAGCGGCATGACCGCCATTACCGGAGAAACAGGTGCTGGTAAGTCTATTGCTATTGATGCGCTTTCTTTGTGCTTAGGTGAACGCGCAGAAGCCTCTGCGGTTCGCCCCAATACCGACAAAGCAGAAGTATGTGCTCAGTTTGATTTAAGTGACCTTCCGCTTGCACAAGCTTTTTTAGAACATCACATGTTAGCTAATGCCGATAACGAATGCTTATTACGACGTGTGGTGTGTAAAAATGGTCGTAGTAAAAGCTACATTAATGGCAGTGCAGTCACTGCTGCTCAATTAAAAGAGCTTGGCCAATACCTTATTTCTATTCATGGGCAACATGCGCACCAGCACCTTTTGAAAGCCGAACATCAACTACAACTGCTTGATGCCTATGCAGGGCATCACCACCTCGTTAGTAGTGTTAGTCAAAACTATAAACAATTTGCGAGTTTACAAAAAGAATTTAAACATCTAGAGCAACAGCAATTACAGCAGGCAGCCCAAAAACAACTCCTAGAATACCAAGTTGCTGAACTCGACGAGTTTGCATTACAAGAAGGCGAGTTTGAACAAATAGAAGCAGAGCATTACAAACTCAGCAATAGCCAAACTATCTTAGAAGCCTGTCAGCGTGAACTACAACATTTATACGAAAGTGATGAACAAAATGCATGTTCGTTATTACAACACAGTGCTCAACAATTTACAGAGCTGGCTCAGTACGACGAAAGCTTAGCCAGTGTTGCTACCTTACTTGCTGAAGCAGCGGTTCAAGTAGAAGAAGCAAGCCGTGAAGTACGTAGTTACACTGAGCAAGCTGATTTAGATCCGGCTCGTTTAGTTGAAGTAGAAAATAGGCTAAGCGGTGCAATGGATTTAGCGCGTAAGCACCATATAAAACCACAAGCCCTTGTTGAGTTTCATCAATCTATTTCACAGGAGTTGGAATCAATTAGTAATAATAACTCTCGGTTGGAACAACTAGAATCTGAAATAGAAAATACGCTAGTACACTATCAGCAAGCAAGTGAGCAACTAAGTCAAAGCCGTAAAGAGTATGCCAATACACTCAATACCTTGATCAGTGAAAGTATGGCAAATCTCTCAATGGAAAACGGTGTATTCGAGATAGCTTTAATTCAAGAAACAGATCGTGTGCCAAATAATTTAGGCTACGACAATGTATCTTTTTTAGTATCAACCAACCCTGGTCAGCCGCTCCAGCCTCTTGCAAAAGTAGCATCAGGTGGTGAACTTTCGCGTATCAGTCTTGCTATTCAAGTGATCATCGCGCAAAAAGTAACAACGCCAACACTCATTTTTGATGAAGTAGATGTGGGTATATCAGGTCCTACCGCATCGGCTGTAGGCAAACTTTTACGTCAATTGGGTAAGTCTACTCAAGTTATTTGTGTCACCCACTTACCGCAGGTCGCGAGTAGTGCGCACCAGCAATTTTTTGTAGCGAAAGAAATTGCACAAGGCGAAACGTTTACCAATATGTTGCCTTTAAATAAAGATGGTCGAGTAAATGAAATAGCGAGATTATTAGGAGGCGATAACGTAAGTAAAACAGCCAAAGCAAACGCAAAAGAATTAATAAAAGCGCACGCTTAAACCAACACAATAATTACGGGGCACTCTGTTTAAGTTTTTCTATACATTTGTTCTGTATAAGAAATTTTTTCACGCAGTTACATCCCCTCAATTGATTAAGTATTATTACGGATTGGTATAAGGATAAGTGAAATGGCAAGTGATTTACTTTTTATGTGCATTGTTGTGGGTTGGTTATTGCTAACATTAAGTATTTTTCTAACTCTCTTTAGTCGCTTTAAACACACTAAATTTAAACAACATTTATTCCGGTTTTTAAATGTTGTTTTATTACTACAAACAGCTGTAGGGGTAATCTATGTGATGAATACTTCTGATAATAGCGTTATTGGCTACTGGAGCATTTTAGCTTCGCAAGTAATTTGTAACTTACTATGTTATATGAGCGTAAAGCGCCGTATAGCTAAAATAAAACCGTCTCTTGACTATTTTTCTATGGATTAAGCGACACCCAAAAAATATGATCAAGAGCAAGTTCTGTTTTTTCCTTGCTCTTTTGCTGTATAAAGTAATTCATCAGCGTGCTTAATATCAAGATCGATAGAACGCGCCTCTAGACACTGAATAACACCTATACTAATTGTCAAATTGACACTTTCTGGCAGTTCACATATTGAGTTGTTTTTAAGCGAAGCATGTATTTTATTGGCAACCTCTACCCCTTTTTCTTTTACTGCGTTGGGTATTGCAATTAGAAACTCCTCCCCTCCCCAACGAGAAACAAGTGCTTTATCTGGTATATTTTGCTTTAACGTATTCGCTAAATGAGTAAGCGCTTCGTCACCAATATCGTGACCATACACATCATTAATTTTTTTAAAGTTATCGACATCACAAAGCATGATAACAAAAGGGGTTTGGTCTCGTGATAAAGCCAGCTTAAATTCTTCTAGCTTCTTCATTGTATACCGTCGATTCGGCAAGTTAGTTAATGGGTCTATTGTGGCTAACACCTCATTTTTTTGGCTTAAAGCAATAATCTTGTCATTATATTTTTCTCTTGTGTACTCATAAAAAGCACTTAACATCGCAACAATTATAAATGAAAACAGTACTCTATATGTATATTGATTAGGTTCGTAATTATAAATATCAAAGGCGTCAGCAAAATAAAACGCTAAAATTACCGCAATCAAAAATAAAACAATATCAAAAGTACCACGCTTTAATCCTCGAATAGAAAATGTGACTGGAGAAACAATAAATATCCAGATGGGTCCAGTCCCTTCAACACCCCCTGTGAGCACCAAATAAATCATTAAAACGTATAGATTATAAAGAATTGTATTTGCAGATTTTTCAACGTTTATATAACTAATAAATGCCCACATATAAATAAAAGATGAGCACAATAACATCATAAAAAGTAAATGTTCGCCATTAGTAAACGCAATGCAAGACATTGAAAATGTCGCTATAAAGCCTATTAATGAAAACAGTCTTACAATTAGTGTTCTTTCCGTTTTGTCTGAATATTCGTACATAGTTAAGAGAGTTTTCTTTTGTTAAATTATATATTTAGTTTTAGGGCCTGCTTACCTTTCGAGGTTAAATTTGCAGCAGACTGTTTGGTATTCAGGCAAGGCAGAGCCTATGGTAATCCCCCCATGAATAGGCGATAACGCAGCATAAATGCCAAACATGCGCTGCCCTTTGAGCTCGATCTAGGGACGATTAACTCTTTGTTGCTTAGTTTTACTTTTTATTACAGGGATGTAAGCCATTAGAGTAGCGCAAGAGCAGTTACCGAGCCCACTAGGTTACAAACCTCGAGCCGCGATTAAATCGCCCCTAGATTGAACAAATTTCAATCCACAAAGGTCAACAGGTCCTAGATTAATGATCTATTCTCGCATCAGATAAGCAGGTCAATTACAATATTGACTGCTGTACCTCATTGTTTCACTAATGATTTAGGTTTTACTGCTCAATTTTCACTCGCAAAATGCGCATATTTTTAATTTTGGACTCCCTCGCTTTTTAATTATAGAAATAAGCATAGTCAGTTAACGTATAAACATAAACAATTATGCCGTTATTACTATTTATTTCTCTCTTTATATTTATAAACATGGCGGCGTCACCAAGGTTTTTACGACGCTAAGTTAAGCGCTTGGCGCAACAAATCGCTTACCATCTCGGTCAACAACATCGAGCATGTTAACTACATCAGCTATGGATTTCCTATTATAAATAACCATAACTATCAAAAACTAAGCCTGTCCAGTGTTGGTTTTCTTTTTCGTAGTGTAACGGTTTAGCTCAGCGTATAGGCTTCTTAGGTAAGAGATAAAGGAAGTAAATCTGCGAGTGTTTCAACTTTATTAGGTTTGATGTTGTTGATAATATCGAGAGCATTAAAAAGTTGCATAAAAAAATCCGAATTCTACAAAAAAATTCGGATTCTTATATACCTAGGACATGTTGATCTTTAGCATAAAAATAAATAACCTGATCTCTGGATAATAAATCTATCTCAAGCTGCTATTTTCAGCGCTAACTACGTTGAATTTACTTGCAATAGGCCAGCTATTGACGCGTAAGTTCGCCTTGTTTTCACTGAAAATCTCTGGCTAGAGAAAAATAAATTTAAATATCATTATGATTATTAGTAAATATCTTAACCAGTTCAGGTTAAATAACGTTATTACACTTTTAAATAATCCATAATACCTTCAGCTGCATTACGTCCTTCAAAAATAGCGGTGACAACCAAATCAGATCCTCTCACTATATCCCCACCTGCAAATATTTTCGGATTAGTGGTTTGATGTGTAAATTCACCGTGCTCTGGGGCGTTAATACCGCCCCAGTGGTTTATCTCTACATCGTACTTTTCTAACCAATCCATTTTGTGAGGTTGGAAACCAAACGCCATAATAACTTGGTCTGCTTCAATAATATGCTCTGAGCCAGGCACCTCTTCAGCGCGGCTTCTGCCTTTTTCGTCAGGTTCGCCTAATTTAGTTTTAACCATTTTAACGCCGGTTACTTTCCCTTTATCGTTCAGTACAATGCCTTTAGGCTGAACGTTATACGTAAATATCACGCCTTCTTCTTTCGCGTTTTTAACTTCGCGTTTAGAGCCCGGCATGTTTTCTTTATCACGACGATACGCACATGTTACTTTAGCTGCATTTTGACGAATAGATGTACGCACACAATCCATTGCCGTATCGCCACCACCTAGTACAACAACTTTTTGATTAGCCATATCTATACAAGGTTGATTTGTCTCGTCGTAACCCATCACGCGGTTAGTGTTACCGATTAAGAATGGTAGAGCATCGTGTACACCAGCTGCATCTTCATTTTCAAGACCTGCACGCATACTTTGATACGTACCCACACCTACAAATACAGCGTCGTAATCAGCTAAAATTTGCTCAAGCGTAATATCAACACCTACTTCAATATTTAACTTAAATTCTACGCCCATTTCAGTGAATATTTCACGGCGTTTTTGCATTACTGATTTTTCAAGCTTGAAAGAAGGAATGCCAAAGGTGAGCAGTCCGCCAATTTCTGGATGACGATCAAACACCACTGGTTTAACGCCGTTACGCACTAAAATATCAGCACACCCTAAACCTGCTGGGCCCGCACCGATAATAGCCACTTTTTTGTCGGTCCAAGTTACATAAGACATATCAGGCTTCCAGCCCATTTTAAATGCCTCATCGGTAATATACTTCTCAATATTACCAATTGTTACAGCACCAAACTCTTCATCTAATGTACACGAGCCTTCACATAGTCTGTCTTGTGGGCAAACGCGACCACAAACCTCTGGCAAACTGTTTGTACGATGAGACAGCTCAGCTGCTTCTATAATGCGGCCCGTACGTATTAACTTTAACCATTGTGGGATGTAGTTATGCACTGGGCATTTCCACTCACAGTATGGGTTACCACAATCTAAACAACGGTCAGCTTGTGAGTTAACTTGATTTTCAGAAAAGGGTTCGTAAATTTCTACGAAAGACTTTTTACGTGACGAAAGTGGTTTTTTGCGCGGGTCTACACGCTGCACGTCTATAAATTGATATACATTTTCGCTCATACGGCCCCCTTATTGCGCTTGAACACGTAGTTCAGCACTACTGCGGGCGCGGTGCCCGAGTAAACTTTTTACGTCACTGGATATTGGTTTTACTAATTTGAACATCGGTAAGTACAATTCAAAGTTAGCCAAAATGCTCTCTGCTCTGCACGAACCCGTAAGCTCTAAATGCTCAGCAATTAAGCCGCGTAAATGCTCTTGATGCGATGTTAACTTTTCAAGTGTGACTATTTCTACTAGCTCTGGATTAATGCGTTTTTCAAAGTCATTACGTTCATCTAAAATGTACGCAAAGCCACCGGTCATGCCCGCACCAAAGTTAACGCCTACATTGCCAAGTACACATACAACGCCGCCAGTCATGTATTCACAACCGTTATCACCCACGCCTTCAACAACGGCTTGCACACCTGAGTTACGCACTGCAAAACGCTCGCCAGCACAACCTGCAGCAAACAGTTTGCCGCCTGTTGCACCGTATAAACACGTGTTGCCTGCAATAGTGGCTTTATGGCTTTCGAAAGACGAGCCTAGTGGTGGGCGAATAACTAACTTGCCGCCCGCCATCCCTTTACCTACGTAGTCGTTAGCGTCGCCAACCAGTGTCATTTCAAGGCCACCAGCATTCCATACACCAAATGATTGGCCCGCTGTGCCATGCAATTCAATGGTTACTGGATCTGCTGCCATGCCTTGGTTACCGTATTTATCAGCAATGTAGCCCGAAAGCATTGCACCGACCGATCTGTCGGTATTACAAATACGGCTCACCAGTGAAATACCGCAAGAAGCATCAATTGCCTCTTGCGCCTTAGCAAGTAGGCTCTCATTAAGCTTTCCTAAATAATGCGAGCTATTAGGTGCACTACAATACAGTGTTTCACCTGTTGGGTTATTCGGCTGAGCAATAACAGATGATAAATCGATTTTCTTCTGTTTTGCTGTTTTACCTTCAATTTCTTCTAGTAAATCTAGTCGACCAATTAGGTCTGTTAAATTTGCAACCCCTAAACTTGCCATAATCTCACGCGCTTCTTGCGCTATAAACTTAAAGTAGTTCATCGCCATTTCTGGTAAGCCATGGTAATGCTTTTGCCGAAGTGTTTCGTCTTGTGTTGCAACACCCGTTGCACAGTTATTTAAATGACAAATACGTAAGTATTTACAACCAAGCGCAACCATTGGACCTGTACCAAAGCCAAAGCTCTCGGCGCCTAAAATAGCGGCTTTAATAATATCTAAACCTGTTTTTAAGCCACCATCTGTTTGTAAGCGAATACGATGACGAAGGCCATTTTCAACAAGTGCCTGCTGCGTTTCAGCAAGACCAAGCTCCCAAGGGCTACCAGCATATTTAACAGAAGTAAGCGGACTTGCGCCTGTGCCGCCATCATAGCCAGAAATAGTAATTAAATCGGCATAGGCTTTAGCAACACCTGTTGCAATGGTCCCTACACCTGGTTCTGAAACCAGTTTTACAGAAATAAGTGCGTTTGGGTTTACTTGTTTTAAATCGAAAATCAGCTGAGCTAAATCTTCAATTGAATAAATATCGTGATGCGGTGGTGGCGAAATTAACGTAACACCTGGTACTGAATAACGAAGTTTTGCAATATAAGGTGTCACTTTTTCACCTGGTAACTGCCCGCCTTCGCCAGGTTTTGCACCTTGCGCTACTTTAATTTGAATAACATCAGCACTGCGTAAGTAATGCGGCGTTACACCAAATCGACCCGATGCAACTTGTTTAATTCGAGAGTTTTTCTCTGTACCATAACGCAGTTTATCTTCGCCGCCTTCACCGGAGTTTGAACAACCGCCTAAGCGATTCATTGCAATTGCTAAAGCCTCATGTGCTTCTGGCGATAATGCGCCAATACTCATTGCTGCTGAATCAAAACGCTTGTATAAATTTTCTGCAGACTCAACTTCATCAATACTTATCCCTTGCTCTGGTAATTTAAGTGCAAGCATGTCACGAAGCGTTGCTATTGGGCGGTTATTAACTAAATCGGCGTAAGCACTGTAATCTTTATAGTCACCTGAACGCACCGCTTTTTGAAGCGTTTGAATAACATCAGGGCTATATGCATGGTATTCACCACCGTGCACATATTTAAATAAACCACCGTGGCTTAATAATTTACGCTTACTTAAAGCAAGTTTGTGTAAACTTTGCTGATCGTCATCAAAGTCAGTAAAGCATGCACCTTGTATGCGACTTGCCACACCTTTAAAGCACATGTCAACAATGGCATCAGATAGACCCACTGCTTCAAACAACATTGAACAACGATAAGAAGCCACGGTACTTATGCCCATTTTAGACATAATTTTGTACAAGCCTTTATTAATGGCTTTACGGTAAGCAAGAGTAACCTCACAGTACGATTTATTAATAATTTTGCTGTCGCTCATTGCAACTAACGACTCATATGCAAGGTACGGGTAAATTGCCGTTGCACCAAAACCTAATAACACAGCAAACTGGTGCGCATCACGCACGCTACCGGTTTCAATAATAATATTTGATTCACAGCGAAGATTATTATCAACGAGGCGATTTTGAACAGCGCCCACAGCCATAGCAGCTGGAATAGGTAAATTTATATCATCAAAGTTACGGTCCGTTAGTACCAGCATAATACAGCCAGACGCTGCTTTTTTCTGAGCAATATCACAAATTCGCGACACTGCTTTTTCTAGGCCTTCGTCAACTGTGTAGGTAATATCAATTTTACAGTAACTGTAATGCGCTTCATCGGCATTAAGTAATTGCTGCATGTCTGCGTACATTAAAATGGGTGTATCAAATTGTAGGCGCTTGGCATGGCCGGTCGTTTCGTTAAATACGTTTTGTTCACTTCCAATACACGTTGCCAGCGACATTACATGATTTTCTCGAAGTGGGTCGATTGGTGGATTTGTTACTTGCGCAAATTTTTGGCGGAAGTAATCATACAGCGAGCGATGCCCTTCACTAAGCACAGCAAATGGCGTGTCGTCACCCATAGAGCCTGTGGCTTCTTGGCCGTTTTCACCCATTACGCGAATAACGCTATCAAGCTCTTCGTTGGTATAACCAAACATTTTTTGGTATTTAGCCAGTGTTTGATCATCAAACGAGCGATTACCCGCATCTTGCTCTGTAAGTTCTTCAAACGGAGTAAGGCGTTTAACATTTTCTTCAAGCCATGACTTATAAGGATGACGAGATTTCAAATCTTGATCGATTTCATCAGAGTGCCAAATTTTGCCAAGCTTAGTATCTATAACTAACAGTTCGCCTGGTCCTACGCGGCCTTTCTCTACCACTTCATCGGCTGTGTAATCCCAAATACCCACTTCTGATGCAAGGGTAATAAAGCCATCTTGTGTAATTACATAACGCGCGGGGCGCAGTCCATTTCGGTCTAAGTTACAGGCTGCAAAGCGGCCATCCGACATAACAATACCCGCTGGGCCATCCCATGGTTCCATGTGCATCGAGTTAAAATCATAAAATGCACGTAAATCTTCATCCATTGCACGGTTTTTCTGCCACGCAGGGGGCACAAGCATGCGCATAGCACGGAATAAATCCATGCCACCAGCTAAAAACAACTCAAGCATGTTATCTAGGCTTGATGAATCAGAACCGGTTTCGTTTACAAACGGCGCTGCGCTTTGTAAATCAGGAATAAGCGGTGACGCAAACTTATACGAACGTGCGCGTGCCCACTGGCGGTTACCTTCAATAGTATTAATTTCACCATTGTGTGCTAAATAGCGAAAAGGTTGAGCTAAAGGCCAACGCGGCTGAGTATTAGTAGAAAAACGCTGATGAAAAACACAAATCGCACTGGTCATTCTAATATCAGCTAAATCTAGATAAAAATTAGGTAAATCTGCAGGCATCATTAAGCCTTTATAGATAGTTACCAAACCAGATAGACTTGCGATATAAAAAGCTTCGTCATCAACAATGCGCTTTTCAGCACGGCGGCGCGCTATGTATAAGCGACGCTCTAAATCTTTAGAGCGCCAACCTTCTGGCGCGCTAACAAAAATTTGTTCAAAACCAGGTAATTGCTGTACAGCAATAGGACCCAGCATTGATGGGTCAGTTGGTACTACACGCCAACCTAAAATATTTAGCGTTTCTTTTTCTAATTCTTCACTAAGTATTTTTTTTGCAGTCTGTGCTAAAACGGGATCTGAATTTAAAAAAATCATACCCACAGCATAATTCTTACCTAAATGCCAGTTGTGCTCACCAGCAATAGCACGAAAAAAACTGTCTGGCTTTTGCAATAATAAACCGCAGCCATCACCTGTTTTACCGTCAGCAGAAATACCGCCACGGTGCTGCATACGATCAAGCCCCGTAATCGCGGTGCGAATAAGCCGATGACTAGCCTGACCATTAACTTGGGCAATTAAGCCAAAACCACAATTTTCTTTTTCTAACTTTGAGTCATATAACATAGACCCCTCCCCTTGCTGCACTGTTAGCGTGAATGAACTGCTCGACGATTTGCTAACAGCCGGTCAAAACTAGCCTCTATCTTAAATAGAGTCAATAGCATTTTGAATACATATTCACATTCTTGAATATTTCTCACTTGATGGCAAGATTTCTTTTACATCTATTTTTTTAACATTTAGCTGTATTTTGGCGGTTATTTTTTCATGACACTGGTGTCAAGTTTAACATTTTGTAAAAACAGGCAAACAAAAAGCGTCAGTTTACGTAAGCGTAAACCAGCCATTCAGTGAATAAATATTCAATATAACTTATCGAATACAATTAACATTTAGATAGTTTTATGGTATTTGCATCACTTTACGACTTAACATCTCTCTTATTTACTTGTAATTAGTATAGTTAACCTGAACTCTGGATAATAAATCTATCTCGAGCAGCTATTTTCAGCGCTAACTGCGTTTAATTTACTGAAAATCACTGGCTAGAGAAAATAAATTTAAATATCACCATGATTCAATTCGTTAGTAAATCTCTTAACTAGAGCTCAGGTTAGTTATTAATTTGTGTGGCATTTTAGGGTCTGTTGATCTTTCAAGATTAAATTTGCAGCAGTCTGTTTGGTATTTAGGCAAGGCAGAGCCTATGGTGTGTGGTTATTCCCCATAAATGGGCGATAACGTAGCATTAATGACAAACAGGTGCTGCCCAAAGGGTTCTTCCTAGGAGCTATTTACTCTTTGTTGCTCGGTTTTTACTTAGCCCACTCGGTTACAAACCTCGCGCCGCGATTAAATAGCCCCTAGATTGAACGAATTTCAATCTACAAAGGTCAACACGCCCTAGTCTTTTAATAGTGGATTTTTATTTACCAAACTGTCCGCAGCGGACACTATTTATGTCCGCGTACATATTAACAATCTCGTAAATAAAAAAATCTATTATATTTCAAACTCTTAAATGTTGGCATATTACTGGTATAGAACACCATAGATTCGCTAATTGGAATAACTATGTTTACCCTCAGTTTATTTTTGGTATCACCTATCGCCGCTATATGCTGCGCGACGGTTGTGCTGCTTTGCGAAAAGTATACAAAATAGGATTTATGATGATTAAAGACACGAGTGCACAAGACGTCCAGGTAAAAGCAGCTATTAATTATAAAAAATACATCATTGCTAGTGTGATTAGCTTGCTAATCGGTTTTGTGTGTATTCAAACTCTAATGGCAGGCAACGGTGCAGACACATCAATTAGTCGCGCAAAATTACAAATTGCAGTGGTTCAAGTAAAAACGCTCATACGGGATATCGCTGCCAGCGGTAAAATTGTTGCAGCAAATGCCCCTCAAATGTATAGCCCTGAACGGGGATTTATAGATTTAAAAGTCAAAGCGGGCGATACCGTAAAAGAAGGTGACACACTTGCGCTACTTCAAAGTCCAGAGTTGACAAATGAATTAAAGCAACAAGAGTCTGTACTTAAAAGGCTCGAAGGTGAACAACAAAGACAACATCTGCAAGCAAGGCGCCAAACACTGGCATTAAATAAAACTCTTGATATGGCTGAGGTAGAACTAAACGCAGCCAAACGTGAAAATCGTCGAGCGCAGTTATCAATACAAAAGCACTTAATTAGCCAAATTGATCTTGAAAAAGCAGTTGATGATCTATCCCGAGCAAAACTCACCTATAAGCATGCACAACAAGAGGTATCACTTGCCAAAGATACACTCGCCTTCGAGTCACAAGCCGCTAAAAGTGATGTGACTCGTCAGCAGCTTATCGTTGATGATTTAAATCGAAAAGTAAGTAATTTATCAATTAAAGCTACCGTTACAGGGATCGTAGGTAACCTATTAGTGCAACAAAAAGCCGCCGTAACACAAAGCCAGCCACTAATGACACTCGTTGATTTAAGTAATTTTGAAGCAGAGCTCCAAGTACCTGAAAGTTATGCCAACGAATTAGGACTCGGTATGGAAGTAGAGCTTAAGCTAGGCAGTGAAACCGTGATGGGTGTTTTATCCGCTATATCACCCGAGGTAAATAACCGAGAAGTCACAGCGCGCGTTCGTTTTGATGGAGTTAGTAATAACATTCGTCAAAATCAGCGTTTAACAGCACGTATTTTACTCGATAACCGCCAAGACATAATGCAAATAAAACGCGGCGCTTTTATGCAGCAAGGCGGAATTGTTGCTTATAAGGTAGAAGGCAACATTGCAAAACGCATACCTATTACTACAGGTGCCACCAGCATTAACGCGGTTGAACTTTTAAGCGGTGTTAAAGAAAACGATGAAATCATTATTTCTAGTTACAGCGACTTTAAACAAGCCGACACGATTTTATTAAACTAAACAGAATAAATAACGTTCTCAACCAACGTAAAAATAATTAAGGAATATCCATGTTACAAATGAACAACGTAAGTAAAGTATACCAAACTGAAATGGTACAAACTCATGCACTACGCGACTTTAATCTACAAGTAAATGAAGGTGAGTTTATTGCAGTAACAGGCCCGAGTGGTTCTGGTAAAACAACTTTTTTAAATATAGCAGGTATGCTGGAACCTTTTAACGAAGGTGAATACCTTCTTGACGGTGTTAACGTCGGTAGCTTAAATGACAACCAGCGTGCCGATTTACGTAATCAAAAAATTGGCTTTATATTCCAAGGTTTTAATTTAATCCCTGATTTAAATTTGTATGAAAACATAGAGGTCCCTCTTCGCTACAGAGGGATTAAAGCAAATGAGCGGAAACGTCGAATTGAACAATGCCTTGAACAAGTTGGTTTAGCATCTCGCGCTAAACACTTACCTCAACAATTGTCGGGCGGTCAACAACAGCGTGTTGCAATAGCACGTGCACTTGCCGGAGAACCTCGTTTTTTACTTGCCGATGAGCCAACTGGTAATCTTGATAGCTTAATGGCTCGCCAAGTTATGGAGCTACTTGAGCAAATAAATCGCGATGGCGCCACTATTGTAATGGTGACGCACGACAGCGAGTTAGCGCGCCGAGCTCCGCGTAATATTCAAGTAGTCGATGGACAACTTGCCGATTTCACCCTTTATCAGGGTGCACCAAATATTAGAACCGCATCAGGAGTTTAGCCAATGTTTATTCATTACTTAGATTTAAGTTGGCGCAGCTTTAAGCGCACCCCGCTGGTGAGTTTTTTAATGGTACTGGCAATTGCTATTGGCATTGGCATCACTATGACGAGCTTAAGTGTGTATCACATGATGTCGGCTGATCCTATTCCTGAAAAAAGCGACCAACTTTACAGCGTACAATTGCAAACAATGGACGACGGAAGTACATGGTGGACCGAAGATAACACACCACTACAACTGACCTACCAAGATGCCGTAAATTTAGTAAAGGCACCCAGTCCCGAGCGAAAAGTTGCCATGATGCGTACCGGTTTCTCTGTTTATTTAGATTCAGATAAAATAAAACCCTTTATTGGCAGTGCGCGGATGACAACGCCTGACTTTTTTAGCATGTTTAATTTGTCATTTTTGTACGGCGGGGCTTGGAGCAAAGAACAAGAAGACTCAGCCGCACCTGTGGTTGTTATTTCACAAGAACTAAACGATAAACTATTTGCAGGAAAAAACCCCATAGGTAAGCTTATCAATTTAGACGATGCCAGCTATCAAGTAGTTGGTGTGCTTAAGCATTGGCCACTTAACATTAAATATTATGACTTAAATAATGGCGCATTTAATAAAATAGAAGAATTATTTATGCCTTTTAGTTTAATTAAAGCGAAGGAGCTCGTTAGTTGGGGCAATAGTAATGGGTGGAAGCACGAAAACACGCCAACTTTTGCAGATAAACTGCAATCGGAGCAAGTATGGATCCAGTTTTGGGCAGAGCTCAATACACGAGAACAAAAACAAGCCTATCAAAATCATTTAGTAGCCTATATGCAAGAACAACAAAAACGTGGGCGATTTAACCGTAAAGAATTGGGGTATAAATTACGTGATGTAAATCAATGGATGCAATACAACAACGTCGTTACCGAGGACAACAAAATTTTAGTGGGCTTAAGTTTCATGTTTTTAGGTGTGTGCTTAGCCAATATTTTAGGATTACTTTTAGCTAAGTTTTTGCGCAGAGCACCAGAAGTAGGTGTAAGACGTGCATTAGGTGCCAGTAAAAGGCAAATATTTTTACAACACTTAGTTGAGGTCGCTGTACTTGGTTTTATCGGGGGCATGCTAGGGATTGTATTAGCGCAACTAGGTTTAATGGGCGTTGGGCAAAGCTACAACTACTATGAAAACTTGGCCACAATGGATTTAACCATGTTATTAAGTGCGCCATTGATTGCTATTACCACTTGTATTCTAGCTGGTTTGTACCCTGCTTGGCTGGTGTGTAAAACCAATCCTGCCATTTATCTAAAGAGCCAATAAGGAATGTCGCAATGTTAGAAATAAAACCTATATTTAATGCCTTATGTCGCTCAAAAGTAGGCGCCGTATTACTGCTAATTCAAATTGCAATTACCACTGCTATCGTCAGTAATGCAGCCTTTATTATTCAAGACAGAATTAGTTATTTAAACCAAGAAACGGGTTATCCTGAACAAGATATATTTAAGTTTAATGTAATGACTTTTGGTACAGATATTAACTTGAGTCAACAATTTGAGCTTGATGAAACCATGATCAGAGCAATGCCCGGCGTAGTCGATGCCGCACTAAGCAGCAGTATCCCGCTATCAGGCAGTGGCAGTGCCTCTAGCTTTAATTTAAAACCTGCTCCACAAGAAGGCTTAAGTGTCAGAGCCGCTTATATTTTTATAGACGATCATGCTATTAATACGTATGGCGTTAACTTAATTGCAGGGCGAAACTTTACCGACGATGAAGTGCTGGTTACCAACGAAATTACACAAAAGCGCACCAACGTCACTATCGTCACTAAAGCCCTACTTGATGAGCTTTACCCTGGGGGAGATGGTTTAGGTAAAATCGTTTATTTTGGCGACCTACCACTTAAAATTATTGGCGTGATCGGAAAAATGAAAGGCCCTTGGCTCAAAGACAGTAAACCCGATAATTTTGCGTTTATTCCTTATATTAAAGCAGAAAGTTATACACAAGTTGCCGTTCGTACAGAGCCTGGTCAGCGAGCAGCTGTAATGAAAGAAATAGAAAATGCCATGCTTGCAAATTACAGTAAGCGCGTTATTAATAACATTAGAGGGCTTGATGAACTAAAAAATGAGTACACCGCACAAGACCGCCTCATGATGCGTATGCTTATAGTATTAATCACTATTTTAGTACTTATAACCGCTCTTGGTATTTTTGGTTTAACCTTATTTAATATTAGTAAACGCACTAAACAAATTGGCACACGCAGAGCGCTTGGCGCAAGAAAATCAGCTATCGTTAGCTACTTTTTAGTAGAAAATGCATTAATTTGTAGCCTAGGGTTAGCCTTAGGCGTAGTAACAGCAATACTGCTTGGAAAAATGTTGATGCAGTATTTTTCTGTAGCAGCACTGCCGCCAAGTTATATAGCCGTTACCGCCATAGCCGTATTTTTAATGAGCTTACTTGCTGTATTAGCGCCGGCCAAACGCGCTGCTAATATTTCGCCAAGTATCGCAACTCGTACTATTTAATAATATGTAAATCACTATGCTACACTGCTTATAAAGTAGTGTAGCCATTTAAAAAATTATAAAAATAACCTATGACTCATAAAATACTCATTGTTGATGATAACCAAGCTGTACTCGACGCACTTTCATTGTTACTAGAAATTCACGATTTTTCGGTTGTTACGGCAACAAATCCATTTGATGCTTTGCAAATAGTGCGTTATCAACGAATCTCGCTTGTAATTCAAGATATGAACTTTACCAGCGACACAACCTCAGGCGAAGAAGGTAAAACCTTATTTTATGAACTACGAGAAATAAACCCGCACCTACCTATTATACTTATTACAGCGTGGACTGAGCTTGCTACCGCCATTGAGCTTGTAAAAGCCGGTGCTGCCGACTACCTACCAAAGCCATGGGACGATACAAAATTACTTATTTGTATTAATAACTTAATTGAACTTGGCCATGCTAAAGAAATCGTGGCGACACATAACCGCCATCAACAAGAACGTGAAGGTACATTTAAAAATGCAGATCTTGCTGGGTTAATATTTAAAAGCACCGCTATGGAGCGTTTGATCACGATGGCGCTGCAAGTGGCTAAATCTGATATATCAGCATTAATTACAGGCCCTAACGGCAGTGGTAAAGAGTGCATTGCACATATCATTCAAAAAAACTCCCCGCTTGTGTCGCAATCATTTATTAAGGTGAACGCCGGTGCTCTGCCACAAGAGCTTATAGAAGCCGAGCTTTTTGGCGCTGAAGCAGGTGCATATACAGGTATAACCAAACAACGCATTGGCCGCTTTGAAGCCGCAGACGGTGGCACTTTATTTTTAGATGAGATTGGTAATTTACCGCTTTCTGGACAAATGAAATTACTACGCGTACTACAAACCGGCGAATTTGAACGTTTAGGCTCAACACAAACACGCAAAGTAAATGTACGCGTTATATCAGCAACTAACGAAAACTTACTACTAGCAATTCAACAAGGACGATTTAGAGAGGACTTATACTATCGCCTTAACGTAATTGAGCTCAATGTGCCTGCCCTATGCGATAGGCAAGATGATATTTTGGCACTTATTAGTTACTTTTTACCGCACCGAGAACTTAATATAGATACAGAGCAGGCACTTAAACACTACAAATGGCCTGGTAATGTTCGCGAGTTGGAAAACGCCTGTAAACGTGTCGCAGTCCTAAAACCCAGCGGCACACTTACGGTCAATGACTTTGCGCTTCAGCCATCGATTAATGCGCATAAAGATATAAAAGCAGAGCCGACTAAACAAGAAATAGAAGATGCAATACGCGCTCATCAAGGTGTTATCGCAAAGGTTGCCCGTAAATTTGGTTTAAGCCGGCAAGCACTTTACAGGCGGTTGCAAAAAATGGGGATTGATTATTGATGCTAAACGTTATTAATAATTTGTCCCTAAGTAAAAAAGTCATACTAATTTGTGCACTTTGTAGCACCCTCCCTGTTGCTGCTATTGCTACATTGAGTAACTTTACGCTGGATCACACTGCACTTCTAATACTGCTAACATTATTCTTGAGCATATTACTTTCTAAGGTATTAACTAAATCAATAAAGCAGGGTATGCAATCGCTCGAAACTGGGCTACTTAATTTTAAAGACGGCGAACTATCTAGTTTACTCGCGTATAAAAATAACGATGAACTAGGAAAATTGTGCCAACTTTATAATCAAACGGCTAAACAGCTTCGCCAAGAAAAACAATGGATTTATCAACGCGAATTAATGCTCGACAAAGTATTGCAAAGCTCCCCGCAAGCGCTGCTACTGGTTAACGACAATAATATTGTGGTATTTAGTAATTTAATTAGCCGTAGCTTATTTAATAGCATAACTCGTCTTGAAGGCATGCAGCTCGGTAAGTTGCTCTCAACTTCACCACTGCAATTAAAAACCGCTGTTGAGCATGGTGTTGACGGCCTCTTTAATATAGAAATAGAGAATCAAGACTCGCAAACTTGGCATTTAGCCACAGGAGAGTTTTTACTCAACAATCAAAAGCACCATTTATATATATTTAAACAATTAACCCGTGAACTTGGTCGTCAAGAAGTAGCCGTTTGGAAAAAAGTAATACGTATTATTAGCCACGAATTAAATAATTCACTCGGTCCTATGTCATCCATGCTACACAGTGCGCAATTGCTCGCAAATAAAGTTGATGAGCCTCGCCTTGCCCGTGTATTTGCAACGATTGACGAACGCATCAGCCATTTAACTGAGTTTGTACAAGGCTACGGCAAATTTGCTAAGTTACCTCAACCACACAAAACGCGGGTTAACTGGCAAAACACACTCAATAATTTAAAAAATCATTGGCAATTTAGCTACGAAATAAAAAATTCACACCATGAGTTACAAGCAGATCAAGCACAGCTTGAGCAGCTGCTCATAAACTTATTAAAAAATGCGCATGAGTCAGGCTCTAACATCACCGAAATACATATTCAGGTTGAATGCGTTACACAAGCGTGTGTTATTAATGTCAGTGACTGCGGTAAAGGAATGAGCGAACAAGTAATGGCAAATGCTTTAGTGCCTTTTTATTCAACAAAAAGCACGGGGAGCGGTTTGGGGCTTGCCCTGTGCAGAGAAATTGCAGAAGCGCATCAAGGGCATATCAGTTTGCATAACAAAATAGAGGGCGGCTTAAATGTGCAGATAAGCCTTCCCTATTCATAAATTCACGAAAATTAAAAACAACAAAGCCACTTAAAAGTGGCTTTGTGTTTAAAGAAGCTTAATAACCTTTAATCGATTATTCTGCGTCAGCTTCTTTATATTTAGCAGCAGTTTCTGTAATTAACGGCTGTAATTCACCGCGTTGAAACATTTCGATAATAATGTCACAACCACCAACTAATTCACCATCTACCCAAAGCTGTGGGAATGTTGGCCAATTAGCATATGCTGGAAGCTCAGCACGAATGTCTGGATTAAGTAAAATATCAACGTATGCAAATGGTTCACCACATGACATTAACGCTTGTGATGCTTGTGAAGAAAAACCACAATTTGGTAATTTAGGTGACCCTTTCATGAAAAGGATTATTGGGTTTTCTGAAATTTGCTGTTTAATTTTATCAATGGTTTCCATCTACAACCTCAAAGTAACGATAGCTAAATACACTTAGGTCTTGAAAATAACACATCGTGACCATAAATATATAACTTAAATGGGCAAATAAAGCCGCAATTGAAATAGTCTTTCGCAATAGCATTGCTGTTTGCTTAAACTTGAGTAAAATACTCAACAATTATAGTAACACTATATTACCGCTTGGTATAGATAAGTGCTCTGTTTCAACAGGCATTACGTATTACCAAATGGACTATCAACCAAAGAAAACGGAGATAAAAAAATGGCATTTGAACTACCGTCACTACCATATGCAATCGACGCACTTGAGCCACATATTTCAAAAGAAACACTAGAGTTTCACCATGGCAAACACCACAACACATACGTGGTTAAGCTTAACGGTTTGATCCCTGGTACTGAGTTTGAAAACAAATCTCTAGAAGAGATCGTATGTTCATCAGAAGGCGGCGTATTTAACAACGCAGCACAAATCTGGAACCATACCTTTTACTGGAACAGCTTATCTCCAAACGGCGGCGGTGAGCCTACTGGCGCAGTTGCTGATGCAATTAACGCTAAATGGGGTTCTTTTGATGCGTTTAAAACTGCATTAAACGACAAAGCAGTAAATAACTTTGGTTCAAGCTGGACTTGGTTAGTTAAGCTTGCTGATGGTTCACTAGACATCGTTAATACATCTAACGCTGCTACACCATTAACAGATGATGGCGTTACTCCAATCCTTACTGTGGATTTATGGGAACACGCTTACTACATTGATTACCGTAACGTGCGTCCAGATTACCTTAAAGGTTTTTGGTCACTTGTTAACTGGGAATTCGCGAACACTAACTTCGCTTAATTAGCCTTTAAACGCTAATTTAAAAAAGACGCTTCAGCGTCTTTTTTTGTCTCTAATTGCCCACCTGCCATTTTTATATTCGCGTAATTCGCTATCTAAGCCAACAGGAATAAGTAACCTGAACTCTGGATAATAAATCTATCTCAAGCAGCTATTTTCAGCGCTAACTGCGTTGAATTTACTTGCAATAGGCCCGCTATTGACGCGCAAATTCGCCTTGTTTTCACTAAAAATCTCTGGCTAGAGAAAATAAATTTAAATATCACCATGATTCAATAGGTTAGTAAATTTCTTAACCAGAGTTCAGGTTAAGTAATAAATCATTGCTCTTAGCTAATAGAGCGTTTTAATGCTTTGCTTTTTGAGCAACAATCATTTTATTTTACTGAACCAGTTTTACGCGCAGTGTTGTTGAAGAGCTTCGCCCTAAGTTATCAACAACTTTCACCTCAAATATTCCGATTTTTGGCTGCCAGAAAAACGCCGTATCGCGTTCTACTTTACCTACAAAGCTATTGTTTACAAACCAATATAAAGCACTTGAGTCTGTGTCGGTAGTTGCTGTAAATGGTAAACTTTCTTGTGTTAATTTACTGGCTCTTAAGGTGTAACTGATCAAGTTGCTTGGAGATGTAATTGTCGGCGCTGAGCCCAAAGTGCTCGTATCATTAATTGCACAAGAAGCAAGGTAAGCTGGAGGTTGGCGTTTTACGATGCCTGCTTGTTTAAATAATCTAATTAAGTCTGATGGCCAAAACTCATACACGGCTTTTGTTGTTGTCGATTCGTCAAAGCGGCATGCTCTTGCCCCCGATGCTTTATCGATAAAAATTTCTCGATGCACATCAGAGATTTTAATCGGTGATTTACCAGGAATAAAAAGCCCTTTTTGAGTTTTAGGGCAATGAACATTAGGCAAATCACCTGTTGTTGAGCAAATATCTACTTTTTCGATATTTAAGCCGCCCCGCTTTATATCGCCTTTTATTAATCCGTAGCTTTCTAATGAGCGAATTATTTCAAAAAATAAAGGGGCTGCGGCTTGTCGGCCAATAAAAGAAGGATGCCCTTCGCCTGAAAAATTACCGACCCAGGTTGCTAACACATAAGGGCCTACAATACCGACTGACCATGCATCACGAAAAGCAAATGAAGTGCCTGTTTTCCAATAAATAGGGTACATTTTCCGGCTCTGCTGTTGAAAAGATATTTCATCAACTGCGTTGTTTTTACTTAACATCTGTAGCGTTAAATAAGCGGCTTCGGGGCTAAGTAAACGTTTCTTGGTATTATTTTTAAGATCGCGCTCAGGCTCTTGTTGTAAAATAATCTCGTTTTGATACATCCCTAAGTTAGCTAACATAGCGTATAGTTTGACGAGCTCTAACATCGTGACTTCGTTGCCACCTAATGCCAAAGCCAACCCATAAAACTCTTTAGGCTGTAACTTTTTTATATCAGCCGCAACAAGTAAGTCATAGAGTCCCACTTTTTTTAAACGATACATTAGATTGACGGCAGGCACGTTTCGACTTAGCACTAAGGAATCAGTCGCCGATATAGGTCCTAAAAACTGCTGATCGTAGTTTTCTGGGGTATAGCCACCAAAGCGTTTAGGAGCATCTTTAACCAGTGATAATGGATGAATTAATCCTTCGTCTATTGCCAGAGCATAAATAAAAGGTTTAAGAGTGGAGCCAGGCGAACGTTTTGCGCGCGTACCGTTTACTTGTCCACTGATTGTATTATTAAAAAAATCAACTGAGCCTAATTCAGCGACTATTTCCATCGTTTGATAATTCAATAAAATAGCAGATGTGTTAGTGATCCCTTCTCTTTCGCGTCTCTTTATATAACTTTTTCCATGACGCTCCAACAGCTTTTGCAAGCTTAAATTTATTGTTGTTTTATACTCTGTGGGCTCAAGGTGCGGGAATTCACTTTGCAGGTTATTAATAAAGTGTGGCACTTCAAAAGGCAGCTCGGAGGATGAATGAACGCTAATGGGCAGCTGCATTGTAGCACTCCAGTTTTTATCACTAGGGTGCGCTTCAAGCCACCGAGAAAATAGTGTTTGTCTTGCATCTAATAGTATTGCTTTAGCTGATTGCTTAATTGGGTTTCGTTTGCTTGGATTTTGCGGCACTAGACTCAGTAATAATGATTCAGGTAAGTTGAGCTCAAATGCTGGTTTTTTAAAATAAATTAAACTTGCAGCCCCAATACCTTCTATATTTGAGCCATAAGGCGCTAAATTAAAATACGCTTCTAATATCTGTTTTTTATTGTAGTGACGCTCTATTTGTAAGGCACGAAAAATCTGTTCTATTTTCCCCAAAACAACATGTGTATTCATACCAAAATGCAACCGAGCGACTTGCATTGTTATTGTTGATGCCCCAACGCGGCGACTTCTTTTAATATAGCTGGTGTAAAATGCTTTTGCTAAAGCAATAAAATCAATGCCAATATGCTGATAAAAATATTGATCTTCATACAACAAAGTCGCTTGTTGAACGCTTAAAGGAATTTTTTCGATGGGCGTCCATAATCTATACCGATCATCGGTGGCTAAATTTAAGCGTAATAACTTACCGCTGCTGTCGTAAAATACCGTTGAGTAAGTGGTTGATTGAGTTATGTCTGGCTTTGGAACAAAGACATACCACAGCACTGCAAGCAATGCTGTGGTCAATAAAAATAACTTGATCCGCACGCTGTATTTCTTATTTAGCGGCAGTAACATCAACATGGCCAGACTGAGAGTGCGCTTTTACACTGAGATCATACATAGACTCTGCATAAACCGGCGGCACTACAAAGCGACCTGCCGTAGTCACTTTCACTTTATACGTTAGCTCGGTCATCATATCGCCAAAGTCACCATAAAATATCACTCGATCTTCGCGAATATCGGTATATTCAGACTGCCAATGATTGTATTTATTACGCACGCTGTCTCTTAGTATTTCAAAGCCACCTGGGAGCAAATCAATAATGGCAACATCCGAGATATTTTTACCCGTTGTGCTACGCACACGTAATACAACATTAAGCTCTGCACCTTGGACAACACTCGATACATTTTTGCCGCTGTCATCTTGATATTCTCGAGTCACTTCTAAACCATTGCTTAAGGCTTGTTGAGGTAAATGTGTATCAAATCCAGCTTGACTCATCATATAAAACGAACGAGGCGCAGCCAAAATATCGAGTTGCTCTACGTCGGTTAAAAATGATGCTTTTGGATAAGGTGCATGAGTTACTGTTAATGTTTCGGTTGTGCCTTTTTGAGTTGTCGCTTTGATTTTAACATCATCAGATTGCGTTGCTAAAAGCACAACGTTTGAATAAGCGCTCATTGCTAATACTGACCAAGCAGATGACAAGGTGTTGTAACGTCCTTCAAAAATAGGTTTAACCACATTCAATAAGTCATCTTTTGTTAGTTGCTTTAAACGCTCTGGAAAATGTTTTGATAACAAATAAATATATTGCCCGTCATGTGCAAGGCGTGAATCATAAGGACCCCAAGTCACTGACTGAGTATCATCGCCTATTTTGTAGCCATCAATGAGTGCGTGTGCTTTATCGCTGGCGCGCATTAGCTGATAAGTCGCTCCCATAAATGCTGACGATATATCTTGCTGCCATGCTTTAGTGCTATCAGCATTAAAGCTTTTTTCTAGATCAGATAAATAATTTGTGGTTACTTCACCTTGGCGAGTTAACAAATAGATAGCGTAAGCGCGGTTTCTGTTATTAGTTGCCAACAAGCCGCTCGCTATATTGCGGACACCTTCAAACCCCATATCCCACATGTCATTTGGGATGGCTACACCGGCTTCTTTGGCATCCAACAAAAAGTGCATAACGTAAAGAGAAGAATAAATTGATGCGCTCGTATTACCAGGCCACAGCATAAATCGCCCATCGGGTAATTGACGTTTACGAAGTGTATCGATTAAGTTATTTATACGACTGTGTTTTTCCGACACATTACCCATATAGCTCGGGTGTTCTAAATAATCGAGCACCGGAAATACACTACTGACCACTTGCTCAGTGCACATATGAGGGAAGTTATCTAAGTAGCTTATCAGCCCATCGACCAAAGCTAACGGACTTTTCGATGCCGTTATACTTCCTTGCGCCAAGCTAGAGTATAGCTTTCTGGGCACTGTGAGGTGTTGTTTACCTGACTCGGTAAAGCCACTGTCAAAGCTGCTAACAAAAGCAACTGCAGGGCGAATACTCAACGTCGCTGTTCGCTGGCTCACGTGCTCACCCGATGCAGCTGTAAAAGTAATTGAGGCAGCGCCTAATTTATCGAGTACTTTAACCCGAAAGGTCAATGTGTCTTCTGCGTTTTCATCAATGTTTAACGTTAATTGTGCATCGCTTAGTATTTCAAGATTATCAGATTCAAGGGCTTTCACCGCAATTGAAAGCTGCTTACCTGAATCTTCAACAGTATTAGCAACACCTAGTGTAATATCAAATTCATCTCCTGGCGCTACTGTAGTTAATACATTTGGCGTTAATACAAATGGCCCTTTTACAAGCGTTGTACTTTGTTTAACACCTACGCCATTGTCATTAACCGCAACAGCCATAACACGTAACTGACCTGCAAATGTATCAGGAATAGTAAAGGTCAGTTCCTTGCTTTTAGTGTCTGGCGTTAAAATACCTGACCAAAATGCGACTGGTTTTTCTACTTTTCGAGAAAATGGATTTAGCTGTTTACTCTCAAAGCTTGACGCCATAAGTCCAGCATAACCGCCACCTGCGGAGGCAAGCTCTCGCACTAATTGAAAGTCAGGTAAAATAAGATCAACAATTTGCATTGTGCCTACTTCTAATGCACGCTTTTGTAAAAAATGGTTTAACGGCTTTGGTGTTTGGTACTGAGCAACTTGTAAAATCCCTTCGTCTATTGCAAATATAAGCATACGCGATGGCTTACTTGCACTGTATGAAATAACTAAATCGTCACCAGGTTTTACTTTGTCAGGTATGTTTACATCCAGTTTTATTTCTCGTTTACTGCGATCAATAACAAACGGCTTTACGGCATAGCTCAATGGGCTGGTAAATATTTCTCGAGACTCAAGGCTTCGCACAAAAGACACATTAATATAAGCATTACCTTCTATACCTTTAGGTAGCGTTATTGTTTGTATGCTGCTTGTTGTTTTACTACTAAACCATTTAAAAGCATGTACTTTATTGGTTTCAATTGTAATTAAGCCTGAGCCGGTATAAGGCGCGACGATGCTCATTTCTATTGTTTCGCCAGGCTTGTAATCTTTTTTGTTTAATTGAAGTTGTAGCTCAGCATTTTTTTCAAGTTTACCCGCTAAATTACCTGTACCGGTTACCGTAAACGACACTCTACTGACCGTATTGCCTTGGCTATCAACCAACTCGGCTAAATAATCACCTGGTTCATCGGTTGGTAGAATAAAATCTGTTCCATCCTCACTAATATAAAATGCATCTGTTGTGAGTTGCTTATTTTTTTGTACCGATTGGTATTTATACGTTCCATTACTTTGCTGAACCAATGTGGATACATATTGTTGTTCAATTAAATTTAACGATAACCCATCGCGGGCAACAAGTTCAGCGTCTGAGTTAATGTTAATAAATCGAACGACTCGTTTGGATTTTTTAGATATGTAACTTAAATCGCCGTCGGTTTTATAGCCAACTAATTGTTTAACCGGTGACACAAGCATCGCACTATTAGCACGAACACTTCTGCCTCCACCTTCTTCGTATCCTTGAACCGCAAAATTTAACTGATACGTTCCTGCTTCATAACGTGTTAAATCAATATTAAACTCAGCCTTGCCTTCATTGTCTGTTTTGGTTTCATCTAACGATTCATTTGTTTGTCTAATATTTTGATCCCCACTGTTGGGATCAGAAAACACATAATCTTTATGTTCGCTAAAGTAAAAGCCTGCTGGTGTTAAACGTAAATCAGCGGTTATGCGTCTATTTTGAGCCAGTGTACCAAATAGATTTTCAAGGCTTACTAATGCTTTAAATTCTGCCGCACTCACCCACCCTTTGGTAGATGACACTGAAAATTTACTGTTGATTTTTAGTCTATCTGGCACAAATTCTTCTACTTTAAAGCTCGTACTGCCTAATTGATCACGTCGATTATTTTTAACCAATTGCACAGACACATAATATGTTCCGGTCGCTGAGCTATGCTCAGTTGCAAAGTTAAAATCAAGTAAGCCATATTTACTTAAACGCACACGTTTATTAAAAACCGTGGCGCCTTTAGGATCTGTAATTTCTAATTCTAACGGTATATCACCTAATTTTGAAAAATCTGATTGCTTAACAATGGTCGCTAAATTGACCGTATCACCAGGGCGATAAATGCCACGATCTGAAAATACAAACGCATCTATTTGATTACTTCCTTGATAGCCAGAGCTCACTCCGCCAGTATCAAAACGCGAATAGTTAATCATACGAGCATAGCGGTTATAAGGAATAAAAGACGCGTCAGATTTTGTCTCTACCACAAAAGCAACGGGGGTCTGCTCTTGTGTAAACCATGTTGTAATTGGGAACGATGCATGCCCTTTCGCATCGGTTTTACTATCTAAAACAACGAGTCCATTTTTACCCAGTAATGAGACTGTTGCGTGCGCTACAGGATTGCCTGTTTCGATAGACTGCACAAACACATCATGAGAGCCATCTGCATTATTTTTTACCAATAAACCTAAGTCTGTTATAAGAATAAGTCGTTTTTCATTAGGCCCGTAGACATAATTGTCTTGTGTGTTAAGGGCTTGGGCATCAACAAAAAACAACCCCAACCCTAGAGAATCATTATAGTTATCACTTAAATCAAGTGACGAATACACCGCTTTTTTTGGATGTTCCGTTTTTAGCTTAATTTGTCGTGTAGAAACCGTACTTATATTTTCTTCTGTAAAGTAATAACTGTTAAATTCGGGGTTAGTAATATCACCCCTGGTTTGACTCACGAGGTGATTAATTTGATCTGCGTGTACTTTACCAACCTTAACGTGAATTGCTTTTACGCCTCGGGTTAAAAATGACAGTTTGTGATCGCCATTTTTTGATAAAAGCGCACCGTCAGACATTATTTTTACTTCGGTGGGGTACATAGGTGTATTTAAAATGCTGTCGTAGGCATTAGTCATGATAAAATCACTGGCCGATTTTAGCCCAGCGTCAATATGTACATAAACCTGTCTATTTTCTGGTACGTCAAATACAAAGCTGTGCAATTTAGCCGAATCTTGTGCTGCGGGGATCACAGTTAGCTTAATTTTTTGCGATTTTTCAAGCACTGCATGCGTCACCTCTCGCGGGCTACTCCAGTATTTATCTTCCCCATTAGCAGTTGTTTTTGGTAAAACATAAGCCGTGGTTTTGCTAATCACATCTTGCGCGGCAATAGCAGCAGTAAAATCTAAAATAAGTGTTTGTTCAGGCTCGTCTTCGGTATTTCTTACCAGCAACATATTAGCGGTGTTAACTCTAAAAAAACTATTAACACTTGGTATCAAAACAGACTCTTCAATGCTGGTTACCGTTTTTGATGATCCCGCAACCGGCTTTATGCCACCGTCGAGTGTGAGGTACATATAACTTTCGGTATCTTGAATACGTACTGGCTCTGACGTAATGTAAATTTCTCGTTGATGTTTGTCATAAGTGACATCAAATTTGTATTCAGCCACCGAACTTTTACTGTTTTTAGTTAGTGATTGAGTGAGCTTTAATTTACTTTTTATACTGTCTATATTTGTCGGATGGCTTGCTTTTAACGTCGCGATAACTTTGTGACTTTTAGTTTTAGGGTCTTGATAAAACGCCAGTGAACTTAGGGTTAAATTAAAGCGCGGCGTTTTAAATACGTGTTCATCGTCGCTCAATTTTATATCCGTTTTAAAAATAGCGGTATCAAAACTAACGCTATATTCTTGCCCCGCTGGCCAATCTTGCTTTGGCGTAAACTTAAGCTGATTTTCGCTATACCACGTCCATTCACCAATAAGCTCTGGAGTTACTTTTATACCTTTAGTAAGCTGTTTACCGACCAAATCTAGCTTAGCAACGGAATAAGACACTGTGCTGGTGTTCTCTACCCCTTCTAAAATGGGCGTAAAATCAATATATAGTGGTTCAGCAATAAGTGCATCAGATGGAGTAGTAAGCAACGGTCCTGAATGACTGGCCTTATAGCTAACTGGCTGTGGAAGGGAGAGAAAAATACAGTAACTAATAACAATTAAACACAACAATGAAAAACAGCTAATAAATAGTTTTTTTCGCTGTTGAGCATAAGTAACTAACCTGTTTAAATTCGACGTTAGCCACGTAGGTTGCTGCCATACAATAATGCCAAAAGCGTTTAAAACAACAAAAAACACACTGAGTAAGGCACTTAAACTCGCATACGCTTTTACTTCAATATTTGTGCTATTTAGCCACCATGCTATTGCGCTAAACAGTCCCGCACCAAAGGTTCCAAAAAAGATGCTCATTAATACATTAGCTATTTTCGATGCGAAGTGACTCTTTTTTAAATAAGTCCCTTTATTGCTTTTATCCACTTGTTTTATCCTTTGCTTTTGGGGCTGTAATCGTTTTAATCTTGTTTATATTGTTGTGGCACAAACCGATAATGGCCGGTAATTTCATAATCAAAAAGCACATCGCTTTTTTCAGGGCCTCGCCCTATATTATGAACAATTAATGAGTTACCCGTTCCTTGCGCTTTGTCATTAACAACCATACCAATATGCGGTAGATTACCCGCTAACATCCACGTGACTATGTCGCCTGCTTTATAGTCCTGTGCCTTGTTTGAGTTACTTAAAACGTCTCCGTGGCGCTTAAAGTAAACTTGTAAATTTGGTACACGCCGATGATCGATATTTTTATCGGGCTTAGTTAAGCCCCAAATACGTTTTGAGGGATACAACGTAAAGTTTTTTATCATATCTTCATGAACAAGCTTTTGTAAATCAACACCTAATTGGCGATAAGCACGAATTATAACATCGGTACACACACCAATATTATCGGGTACATCACCGCCTGGGTAAGCGATTGAACGATAAGCCCCATCATACTTTACTTGATGCGTTGTTCTCTCTAGCAAGGCCGTCACAATATCATCATTAAATGAGGCTGCTTTAGCATTTACGCAAAATAAGGCAACTGAACACGCAATAAACCGTATCATATAAAAATCCTTTTGATATTAATTTACCGAACGATGGATAATTAGCTAAAGAGTGCGAGCAACGTACTCAACCACGTTTAATTTTTCACGGCCATCAGTAAAATGCTCATCTAAGCTATATGCCATAATCTCAAGTGGTGCATCATAATAACCAGCACACTGAATTTCTGTAATATAACGAAGTATAAACGCCTCTGCACCAAGATTATTCCACTGAGCCACATGAACAAGCTCATGAAAGTGCACCCTTAAGTTGTCGGCAACGTGTGAAAGCATATAATAAGTATTTTTATACGTTACGCCTGCTGCATCCATATCGATAAAGTCACCCAATCCCATTTCACGCAGTTCAGGAAAATCTGGTTTAGGTATTTTATCAACCACAACATAAAACGCATTTTTTAAAAATTCGGTAGGATAAAAACCTGCAAACTCACTGGCAAATTTGTCACAGCTAATTCTTTGGTCTTTATATTCTAGGTTTGTCTTATCAATCCATCGATCTATTTGATTTAACACGTTTAATCTCCATAATATTAACGTTATTCGTCTGCTGTATGGGAATTCTAGATTAAAACATATCTGATCTAGAAAACACCTTAGATACTTATCACTGCCATGCATACGTTGTTATTGCTAATTAGTTTAAAGCAACCACAACGCACACTGCTGCAACCTAAGCGCTAAAGCTAAACACGCCCTAGCCTTCTTCTTCAACCAATGATTCTAGTAAATCATGTATTTCAGCTTTGAGCTCTTTATCAGCAATTTTGTTCGCACTGACTTTAGCATCTTGCAAATTCTTAATTGCTTCGTCTTTTTGACCTAATTCAAGCTGTAACGTCGCCATTGAAAAAGCAACAGATGACATATGATCTTTATCGTTAATCGCAATCGACTTCTCTAGTGCCTTTTCGTAGCCTACGATGGCCTCTTCTAGCTCTTCGGTAAAATCAGCAAGGGTTTCCCATTGTACTGGGTGGTCTTTTGGGGTGTTTTCGTTTTCAATACAAATTGCTTTTAATTGCCCATAAAGTAGCTCGAATTTTTTTGTATCGTTTTTATTAGCTGCAGCCATTAACTCTTCAGCTAGGTCATGTACCGCTTTGTAAACTTTGGTATTCATCATTACTTATCATCCTTTTTTGCCACTAAATAATGTACTCATACCATTTAGCACCAATGTGTTATGTCAGCCGTTATCAATATTTTAAACAACTGTTTTAAATAGTGTGTCACTAAGCCTAATAATACATTAATAATGGGTAGGACGTAGAAGTTAAACACGACGCAGGTGAAATATTTATACATGAAATAGAATATTGGACCTGTTAAGACTGAGCTATGCGTTAAATAAACTCGTAAGCCAATCAACCGTAAAAATAGTCGTAAAAATTTTTAGTCCAACCACCGCTAAAAACAGTAAAATAAGCAGAGCTTTAACCTTGTTACTTTTTAGATTATTCCAATACAACAGTCTTGTATTAAACTCTGTTTTTAATTTACTTATTGCGTCTTTCATGTTTACTCCCAGTACTGTAAATTCGACATGCATTTTCTTTTAGAGTAAACCATCGACTAAAAATCGTCCCTACAAAATAACGAATAAAGCGTAACAGCGTGTTTCGAACTCTCCATCATAACTAACCTGAACTCTGAATAATAAATCTATCTTGAGCAGCTATTTTCAGCGCTAACTGCGTTGAATTTATTTGCAATAGGCCCGCTATTTGACGCGTAAATTCGCCTTGTTTTCACTGAAAATCTCTAGGGTCTGTTGACCTTTCAGGATTAAAATTTGTTCAATCTAGGGGCTATTTAATCGCGGCGCGAGGTTTGTAACCTAGTGGGCTAAGTAAAAACCGAGCCACAAAGAGTAAATAGTCCCTGGGCAGAACCCTTCGGGCAGCGCATGTTTGGCATTTGTGCTACGTTATCGCCTATTTATGGGGAATAACCACACTACATAGGCTCTGCCTTGCCAAAATACCAAACAGTCTGCTGCAAATTTAACCTCGAAAGATAAACAGGACCTAGCTAAAGAAAATAAATTTAAATATCATCATTATTCAATAAGTTAGTTAATCTCTTATTCAGAGCTCAGGTTAACTAAATTGCGACTCCGGTAAGTTTACAGAGTAATTATATACTCAACTAACATCTAAAAATAAATTCAATGCTACACTCATAGCTATTCTAAGCCCGTTAACAGCCAACTAAATTAGTCAATCATGAAACAATGCAATCAATGTGGTAAATGCTGTACTAAATACGGCGGTGGTGATTTAAGTGCATCAAAAGAAGAAATTGATTTATGGGAGCTTTTTAATCCTGAAATTTTTGAATACGTTAAAAACAACGAAATTTGGTTCGATCCAAAATCAGGGGTAAGATTAACCACATGCCCTTTTTTAGAACTTGCGCCTAAAAAAGACCCTCTCGCTAAAAATATGTACACATGCAGTATTTATCTAGACAGACCAGAAGATTGCCGTCATTACCCTAGCCTAATTTCCGAAATGATTCGCGATGAGTGCGAAATGATTGAGCCTATTGATATAAAAAACCAAACTAGAGCACAAATTAAACTTGATGTGCTAATGATCGACAGCCGTTCATAAAAATAGATAGCGCCTATCTATAATACTATAAATCCAATCACTCCTGCTTCATTCAAGTAAGCATGATACGGTATCGCCCGCTACACTATATTTGCTCTTATTCTATACACACTCCCTTTATTTGGGGGAAACTAAGTAGGTTATTTATATGCTCGAACACATAAAAAGAGACTGGCTTTGTAATATTCGTGGCGATGTACTCGCTGGTATTGTTGTGGCGCTAGCCTTAATACCTGAAGCAATTGCCTTTTCCATTATTGCAGGCGTTGATCCAAAAGTTGGCTTATACGCCTCATTTTGCATCGCGGTCATTATTGCCTTTGTCGGCGGACGACCAGGCATGATCTCGGCCGCAACCGGCGCAATGGCGCTATTAATGGTGACGCTGGTGAAAGATCATGGCCTGGAATACTTACTTGTTGCTACCTTACTCACCGGCGTACTACAAATATTTGCAGGCTTTTTAAAGCTCGGTGAATTAATGCGGTTTGTATCGCGCTCTGTTGTAACAGGTTTTGTAAACGCATTGGCTATTTTAATATTTATGGCGCAATTACCTGAGCTGACTAATGTTACGTGGCATGTGTATGCAATGACGGCGGCGGGCTTAGGTATTATTTACCTCTTCCCGCACATTCCAGCTATTGGTAAAATTATCCCCTCTCCTTTGGTCTGTATTGTTGTTATTACATTGGTTTCACTGTTTTTAGGGCTTGATATAAGAACCGTGGGCGACATGGGCGATTTACCCGACACTCTCCCTATATTTTTATGGCCAGATGTACCGCTAACACTTGAAACGCTGCAAATTGTTTTACCCTATTCAATTGGTCTTGCCGTTGTGGGCTTACTTGAGTCGATGATGACCGCAACTATTGTCGATGATTTAACCGATACAATGAGTGATCGTAATAAAGAGTGTAAAGGTCAAGGTATTGCAAACATTGGTGCCGGTTTATTTGGCGGTATGGCCGGTTGCGCTATGATTGGTCAATCAATTATTAATGTTAAGTCCGGCGGACGTGGGCGACTCTCAACTTTTACTGCCGGTTTGTTTTTAATCATCATGGTGGTATTTTTAGATGAATGGCTGCGCTTAATCCCTATGGCAGCATTAGTTGCGGTAATGATTATGGTATCGATTGGTACATTCTCGTGGGCATCGGTTAAAGATTTAAAAAAGAACCCCCTTTCGTCAAATGTCGTGATGATTTCCACCGTTATTGTGGTTGTTGCTACGCATAATTTAGCGATGGGTGTTTTAGTTGGCGTGTTGTTAGCTACGTTGTTTTTTGCCAATAAAATTGGCCGCTTTATGCTCGTTAAAACCAAGCACGATGAAAGCAGCGATCAAATAATCTATGAAGTCGTTGGCCAAGTGTTTTTTGCCTCCGCTGAGCAATTCATTGCGTCGTTCGATTTTAAAAATGCGGTTACTAACGTGATTATTGATTTAACCCATGCCCACTTTTGGGACATAACGGGGGTATCGTCTCTTGATAAAGTGGTTATTAAGTTTAGACGAGAAGGTGCAACGGTTAACATTATTGGGATGAATAGCGCAACCGAAACCGTTATCGATAAATTTGGTGTACATAACAACCCTGAAGAAGTTGAAAAACTACTTGGCGGACATTGAGGAGCATGTAATGACTAAAATAATTACCTACGTGGATGGCTCAGCCATAACTAAAAATGTAACTGAAGCCGCTATTTGGGCTTCAATAAAGTTAAATAAACCCATTAGTTTTGTTCATACAATTGAAAAAAAACAGCAAACTAATATTGGCGACTACTCTGGTAGCATTGGCTTAGGTGCCCATTCAATTTTACTTGAAGAAATGACCAAGCTTGACGAACAGCGCTGCAAAGTGAGTTTAAAAATGGCTGACGAATTATTGCACTTTGTAAGCGAGCATGCAAAATCGGCAGGTATCACCGATTTTGAATTAATTAAGCGCCACGGTGATTTACTCGATACCGTTATAGACTTTAAAGATGATACGCGCCTTATTGTTATTGGCCAAAATGGTGCGGGGCATAGTAATAGCCTAGCGGTACTTGGCTCACACATAGAAACTTTAGTGCGCAATGCAACCCACCCTATTTTGCTTATTCCTGAAACGTTTAAACAGCCTACGTCATTTATGATTGCTTACGATGGCCGTGAAACTGCCGATAAAGCGCTACAGCAAGTAATTGATGGCGGCTTATTGCATGGCTTACATTGTCATTTAGTGAGTATTAAAAACAACGAAAAAGACCTTGAAGAAAAGTTTGTTAACGCGCAGTACACACTCACCAACATGGGTTTTAAGGTGTCTGCCAGCTTTTTAGAAGGCAATATTTTTGACTCGTTAATAAAGTACAAAGAGCAAAATAATGTAGGTTTAATTGTAATGGGCGCATTTGGACATTCTAAACTAAGGCAGTTTTTTGTAGGCAGTAACACCACCAAAATGCTTGAAAATAGCGATGTACCCATCGTAATTTTAAAATAATACATAAAGGGGGTTATCGTTTGCGGTTAAACTTGCAGTGCTGCCCCCCCTGTACCAAAAAATATAACGAATAACCTGTAAAACAGATCGCTAATTTGATACCCAAATTACTATCTAAACGTTAATTTACGAAAAGTGAATTATTTCTGCATTATAAAAATAATCAACTACAATCAGTTAATGACTTGTTATGTGAAGTTTGGCGTAAGAAGATGATTTAACCGAAGTTATACTAAGGCCTGTTGACCTTTGAGGATTAAAATTTGCTCTATATAGGCTAAGTCTTACCTAAAGGCAAAACAGACGGCTGCAAATGCAACCCCGAAAGATAAACAGGCACGAATGTAAAAATTATCCTTTGGTGCCGCAATTAGCTTTAAGCTTGAACGCTAAAAATCAATACGCCTTATTACATTTAAAGGAATTTAGATGCCTAATACAAAAAGCTATATTGAAATAACGCCATTATTAAATGACATGCAAAAGAGTCTTTTTTTTGATAGTGAGATTCAAAAAAGCTTAGATAATTTTGTAGAGCTAGCTATTAAAATTTTTGACGCTACGGCATGCTCTATCCTAGCAAGCTCACTTCAGACCCCAATAGAATTATGCCAACATGGCCCAAAAATAACGTTAACGAAAGACGACTTTAAAAACAGTTCAAATACCACAGTAAATATAAACTCCAATATATTAAGAGTTGTTACGCCTATTAATTTGCCCTCACATGTTCAATTTGGCTGGATAGTATTTGAGCGTCACAGTGATATCGCCTTCACAGAAAAAGAAAAATCAATATTCTCTACGTTAAAAAATGGCTTAATAAATCAATTAGCTCAGCGACGTCGCCTACTTGAGGCAACGGATAATGTCGAACTTCAATTAATGATTTCCGAGCTAAATAAAGATTTAGTCTGCATAAAAGATGAACATTTTAAAATAGTGTATGCGAATGATGCATTTAAGAATATGTACCCTGAGAATATGCAAAACAACATCATCGACTGCACTACTGTTGAAAATTATGAAGATGAAAAAGCTAAAAATTTTTTAGCCCAAGACAAAATAGCTCTGCATTGCGGTTTTAGCCAAATAGTCGAAAACCTCTGTAGGCCAAACGGTTCAAGCTTTACCGCTGACACAGTCAAGCAGCGTTTTGAGAATAGATTAGGCAATTTATATATTCTTACGGTCAGTAAAGACATAACTGAGAAAGAGCAGTTAATCAATAAAATAGAAGCAGCACAGAGTGAACTCGATGAATTTACAAGTATTGCTTCACATGACTTAAGATCGCCATTAAATGCAATAAAACGTTTACTAGAGTGGATTTCAGATGATTGCAAAGACTTGCTTCCCAAAGAGCACCTTGAGAACTTTCAGTTAGTCATAAATCGTACTAATAGAATGCAGGTGTTATTAGAAGATCTACTGAGCTATTCGCGGATAAATAGTTGTGATGGTACGCTGGCAAGTATATCTTTAGACGCTATCTACCTTGATATCAAAGAGCTATTGGACCTCCCAAAAACACTCACCGTTAATATTAACGCGAATAATCAATTAATAACCATACCTGTTATCCCTTTTAAAATCGTAATTTCAAATCTTATAAGTAATGCCGTTAAGCATAATGATAAAAAAAATCCTATTATTGATATTGCGTTACTCCCCGATGAAAATTACTACGTTATTGAAATAAAGGATAATGGTCCAGGAATAGAACCTAAATATTTTTCTCTCATTTTTAAATTATTTCAAACTTTACAATCTCGTGATGACGTAGAGGGCAGCGGTATTGGGCTGTGTATCGCAAAAAAGCATATTATGAATTACGGCGGCAAAATAGAAGTAACTTCTGATGGAAAACTTGGCAGTACATTTACTGTTTACTGGCCTAAAAAATGATTTCATTTAGGCCGTATTGAGGAATATATGTATATATTAATTGTTGATGACGACTTAGTAGATCGAAAATTAATAAAAAAAATGCTGATATCTGATGGTACTCAACTTCATGACATTACTGAAGTTACGTGTGTGTCCGAAGGATTTCAAGCTATTGAAAAAACTCATTTTGATGTAATACTACTCGACTACAATATGCCTAAAGAAGACGGTATTGAAATGCTTATCGAAATGCGAGCAAAACCTAAACTTGGCAATACTGCAATTATTATGATCAGCTCCTCTGAAAACTCAAGCGTAGCAATTGAATGTATAGAGGCCGGAGCTCAAGACTTTTTACCAAAAGGTGATATAACGCGAAGTAGCTTAAATAAAGCACTTATATACGCAAAAAAACGTTTTGAGGCTGAGCAACGTATGCACGACAGCTACCTGGCTGTGAAACATATGGCAGAAAGAGATCAGCTTACGGGACTGTCTAACCGATACCATTTTGAAGAAGTTTTAAAAGTAATGATCGCGAATAATAAACGGACTAAAAACTGTGTTGCGCTGTTAGCTTTGGATTTAGATAACTTCAAAAATATAAACGACACGTTAGGGCACAACGTTGGCGATGAAATATTAGTACAAACGGTAACAAGAATAAATAATTGCCTACGACGCGATGAAGGTTTTGCTAGGCTCGGGGGAGATGAATTTGCCGTTATCATTGGCGGCATTTGTAACATCAATCAAATTGGTATGATCGCAAACAGAATACTAGCTAAAGTCTCTGAGCCTTTTGTATACAATGGTATAACTATTAACTGCAGTGTCAGTATTGGCAGCGCCGTATACCCAAATGACGCAATTGAATCACATGAATTACTAAAGTGTGCTGATATTGCTATGTATCGTTCAAAACAAAGCGGCAAAGGCAAAATCAGTTTTTACAAAGCGCAATATCAATACGAATTTAGCCGCCGCGTCGATATTCAAAATAGTATTAAACATAATCTAGAGAACAAGAGTTTTCGGCTATTCTATCAACCTGTTTTTTGTTCAAAAACTCAGAGAATATCAGGGGTTGAAGCGTTGATCCGTTGGCCCGACACCGAGATTAGTTATACCCCTGACGAGTTTATTCCTATCGCTGAAGAATGCCGACTTATAGAGCCCCTTGGCGAATGGATCATTTCTACGGCATTACAGCAGCTCTCAGATTGGCAACAAAATTTCCAAATACCATTAACGCTATCAATCAACATATCACCAGTGCAGTTACAAAAAAGCACGCTCTTAACGTATTTATTAACCACTATTGAAAAGAGCAATGTAAAATCAAGTAATGTAATACTTGAAATAACTGAAACCGCCTTTATGGAAGACAGCAAAGAGGTTATTGATATATTAAATACGCTGTCGAATAATGGCTTTAGAATTGCCTTGGATGATTTTGGCATGGGCTACTCATCCATATCTCACCTGATGTCCTACCCAATTGACATAGTAAAATTAGATAAAAGCATACAACCATTGGATGATAATAATGATAAACGATTAAAAATAATTGAAGGATTATCGTTAATGCTCAAAGCACTGGATTTTTCTGTTGTGGCTGAAGGTATTGAAACCCCAACGCAACATGCACTTTGCAATACATTGGGAATTGATTACTTACAAGGGTTTTTATTTGCAAGGCCGATGCCTGCACACGAAATAAACCTGTTGCTTCAAGGTCAATAGGTCAATCAAACTTAGTAACTTCATAAAATTAAAGTAACGAATTATTGATAAAAACTCATTCAACTTTCAACTAAATGGTTACCGATAACGGTCAATACTTTTTCTTTTAGATCTTCAGCTTGAAAATCCCCTTTGACTAAATAGCCTTTAACAAAATCATATGCCATGATTATCTCTTTTTCTTCTTCTCTTTCAGATGAGCTAAACATCATAACCACACAGGAGCTTATTTCTATTATTTTTCTCAGTTCAGCAAACTCTTCTAAAAATTGCATCCCGTTAACTCTTGGCATATTGATATCTAAAAAAATTAAAATGGGAGGAAAATCGCCTGGATATTCTTGTCTGTTAGCTTCATAATTTTCTAAAAATTCTAACGCTTCTTGTCCATCATTTTTCTCAAAAATAGTGAGTTCCAAATTAGCTTCTTTTAGTAGTCTTTTAAGGATATAGCGGTCGACCTCGTTGTCATCAATAATTAATATAGGTGGTTTGGTTTTTTTCATTTTAGTGTATCCATCGGTATTATTATTTTAAATGTAGTCCCTTTATCAGAACTTTGTAATGAAATTTCTCCGCCTAAGTACTCTACATGTTTTTTTACAAGTGCCATCCCAAGCCCTGATCCACTACTAGTTTCAACATGAAATCGTTTAAACATATCAAACACTTCACTCTGATGCTTCTTTGGTATTCCGATCCCGTTATCAGTTACAATAATAATAAGCTGTTGTAGCTCATCGTGTATATCACAGTTAACGAAGGGTGAAGCGTTATCTTTGTCGTAATATTTCAACCCGTTTGATATTAAGTTTTCAATAATTTGGGCAAAGCGCGCCTTTTCTGACCTAATTGGTGTTGATAGATTAACACTGGTATTTAGAGTACATGGATTATCCTTCATCAACCAAGTTAACCGCTCTTTCATATCAATAAATATTTGCTCAAAATCAATAAAATCTTTTTCCTCATTGCCTATTTCGGCCTTGGCTAATAATAAAATATCAACAACCAGAGTTTCTAATTTTTCCATCTGCTGATAAATAATGCGTGCGTTATTGCTTGCTTCCTCAGTGTCCCCTGCTTTGATATCTTGAATTACAAATTGAGCCAACGATTTAGCGCCCGATAACGGTGATTTAAGATCATGAGATGCCCGATAAGCAAACTGTGCAAGCTCATCATTTGCTTGTTGGAGTGAGGCTGTTTGACTATTTACAATCGCTTTTAGCTCAAGACTGCTCTCGATGTTTAAAATCTCACTTTTGATTCGGTGCCTTGCCGCAATGACTAGTGCTTTTAATTCTCCACTCGTCTTCCTATCAAGCTCATCATCCAAATTAGTATTATCTTCGGATTTGTTTAATAAAAGCTTGGTTAAATTGCGAATAGAGCTTGATATGGTACGCGATAAATAACTTATAAAAATAATATTAAAAAGAGATATGATTAAAACCAGTGGTATTAAAGTCATTAATATAAACGACACCGTCTTTCTGATTGGTTCCTCAAACACCTCCGAATGTTGATTAAAACCATCAAGTGTCGCATTCATACCGATTAAAAAATCGTCTTTATTAAGCCTGTCGTTTTTATACTGCTGAACAAGCAGTAATGCGCTATCAGCAATTTTAATGTCATCTTCGCAAATCGTTATTGCTTGATCGGTTTTAATTACTTTCATTATAATGCGATTCAAATGATTTATTTCATTTAAGCAATCAATAGGTTGCTGCTTAATTGCTAATATATCTGATTCTATGGCTTGTATATCTACAGGTAGATCGCTTTTTATTCTTTCAACTGATTTTGTTAACTGATTAACATACTTTAAATGAAGAAAATTAAGCTGATGAAACTTAGCCCCTTTCGCTATTTCAAAAGCAGAAAAAACCGTAATGCTTATTTCAAACGTAGTCAACAGCACAATTAGCATCAGCTTGTTAGAAATATTCATGAATTACTAAACCTATTTTAATTATTAGTCGATGGTTTACTGCTATGACATCATATTTATCATCGCTTTTTGGGGTCTGTTGGCCTTTACGGATTAAAACTTGTTCTGTCTAGGGTGAGCCCAAAAGGCAGCGCATGTTTGGCATATGTGCTGCCTTATCACCAATTTATGGAAATCACACACCATAGGCACTACTTTGTCTAAAAACCAAACATTTTGCTGTAAATTCAACACAGAAAGATAAACAGGCTCGAGTATTAGTTATAGCAGGCATTACTTTTTTTGCTAGGCGGGGTATTAATTTTAATACCATTCAAAATTAATACTTGTTCTATTCAAGGGCAATTTAATTGCGATGTGAAATGTGTAACCGAATAAACTCAGTTACTATTTCAGTACTATGCTAATGACTTATATTGTTGTATGAATAAAGCAAGGCTTCAGCTGTTGCCTACATCCCTGTCAGCAACAAAAAGTAATGGCATCTATATTATTCGGGTACTCTTACAACGCCTTCCATTAATACCCGTGCACTGCGGCTCATACTTGCTTTAGTGACAAGCCAATTACCTGCACTGTTTTTAGCCTCAGCCCCTACTTTTAGCGTGCCCGACGGATGACCAAAGTTAACCTCACTTAATGCGCCGCCACCAGCGGCTATATTAACGAGTGTGCCTTCAATTGCTGCAGCTGTGCCAATAGCAACAGCAGCTGTGCCCATCATGGCATGGTGCAGTTTACCCATCGACATTGCGCGCACGAGTAAGTTAATGTTGGCAGCCTCAATAACTTTACCGCTAGACGCAGTGTAATCTAAAGGCGCTGCAACAAACGCAACTTTTGGCGTATGTTGGCGAGCTTGCGCTTCATTAATATCAGTGATTAAACCCATTTTAACGGCGCCATAAGCGCGAATGGTTTCGAGCTTTTCAAGCGCTGCAACATCGTTATTTATATCGTCTTGCAGCTCTGTGCCGGTATAGCCAATATCTGCGGCGTTAATAAATACAGTAGGAATACCTGCGTTTATCATCGTGGCTTTTAAAGTACCAACACCCGGTACTTTTAAGTCATCAACTACGTTACCTGTTGGAAATAACGCGCTATCGCCATCAGCAGGGTCCATAAATTCAAGTTTTACTTCAGCTGCTGCAAAGGTAACGCCATCGAGCTCAAAGTCGCCGGTTTCTTGCACTTCGCCATTGGTTATAGGGACATGCACTAATATGCTTTTTTTAATATTAGCCTGCCACACGCGCACAATAGCAACACCGTTATTAGGTACTCTGCTTTTATCGACCAAACCATTACTAATGGCAAAAGCACCGACTGCTGACGTTAAATTACCGCAGTTACCGCTCCAATCTACAAAAGGTTTATCTATCGCCACTTGACCAAACAAGTAATCAACATCGTGATCGGCTTGCTCACTTTTACTTAAAATGACGGTTTTACTGGTACTTGATGTCGCACCGCCCATGCCATCCGTTTGCTTAGCATACGGATCGGGGCTGCCAATAACGCGCAGTAATAAATTATCGCGCGCCTCGCCTGCTACTTGAGCAGGCTTTGGTAAATCAGTTAAATTAAAAAAAACACCTTTACTGGTGCCGCCACGCATATAGGTTGCAGGCACTTTAATTTGCGGTTTAAACATAATATTTGCCCTTATGCAGATTGCGTTGCTTCTAAAAAGTCTTGAGCAAAGCGTTGTAACACGCCACCAGCCGCGTAAATAGAAAGTTCTTCTTGGGTATCGATACGGCACTTCATAGGCACAGTGAGTACTTCACCGTCTTTACGGGTAATGCTTAGATTGACGGTGGCACCTGGTTTTAAATCACCCGCTACATCGTACGTTTCACTGCCATCTAGCTTGAGCGTTTTACGCGTTGTGCCCGCTTTAAATTCAAGCGGTAACACACCCATACCAATTAAGTTAGTACGGTGAATACGCTCAAAACCTTCTGCTGCTATTACTTCAACGCCGGCAAGCCTTACCCCTTTTGCCGCCCAATCACGCGACGAACCTTGACCGTAATCGGCACCGGCTACGATAATAAGTGGTTGCTTACGCTCCATGTAAGTTTCGATTGCTTCCCACATACGAGTATTAGTGCCTTGTGGCTCTATTCGCGCGTAAGAACCTTGTTTGACCTCACCGTTTTCATCAAGCACCATTTCATTTAACAGTTTTGGATTAGCAAAGGTTGCACGCTGCGCTGTTAAATGATCGCCTCGATGCGTTGCGTACGAGTTGTAATCTTCTTCTGGCACATTCATTTTGGTCAGGTATTCGCCAGCAGCACTACTTGCCATAATTGCGTTTGATGGCGATAAATGATCGGTTGTAATGTTATCGCCAAGCACTGCAAGCGCACGCATACCGGTCATTGTGCGCTCACCCGCAAGTGCACCTTCCCAATAAGGCGGGCGACGAATGTACGTACTTTCTGGACGCCAGTCGTAGAGAGGATCATTATCTTCACCGTAATCTACGGTTAAATTAAACATCGGCTCGTATACTTTTCTAAATTGCTCTGGCTTAACGCTTTGCTTAATTACTGCATCAATCTCTTCGTCAGACGGCCATAAATCTTTAAGCGTAATATCGTTGCCTTGTTGATCTTGCCCTAGTATCCCTTTTTCAATATCAAAGCGAATAGTACCTGCAATGGCGTACGCAACAACTAAAGGAGGTGACGCTAAAAATGCTTGCTTAGCATAAGGATGAATACGCCCATCAAAGTTACGATTGCCCGAAAGCACCGCTGTCGTGTATAAATCGCGGTCGATGACTTCTTTTTGAATAACAGGGTCAAGGGCACCGCTCATGCCGTTACACGTTGTACACGCAAAACCAACAATGCCAAAGCCCAGTTGCTCAAGCTCTGTTAATAGGTTTGCATCTTCAAGGTATGATTGCACCGCTTTTGAGCCCGGTGCTAATGAAGTTTTAACCCAAGGTTTACGCATTAACCCCTTAGCATTTGCGTTACGGGCAAGCAGTGCTGCGGCAATTACATTGCGTGGATTACTGGTATTAGTACAGCTAGTAATAGCGGCAATAATACATGCGCCGTCTGGCATTAAGCCTTCTTCATTTTCAACAACGCCCGAAATACCTTCTTTAGCTAAATCGCTTGTCGACACACGGCGGTGCGGATTAGATGGACCGGCAATATTGCGCCCTACGCTTGATAAGTCAAACTTAAGTACACGCTCATATTTTGCGGTTTTTAAGCTATCGCTCCAAAGGCCTGCTGTTTTAGCGTAGTTTTCTACAAGGGCAATTTGTTCTTCTTCGCGACCGGTTAAACGCAAGTAATCTATTGTTTTATCATCGATATAAAACATAGCTGCAGTTGCGCCAAATTCAGGCGTCATGTTCGAAATAGTTGCTCTGTCACCAAGTGTAAGCGCGTCAGCACCTTCACCGTAAAACTCTAAATAAGTAGATACAACACGTTGCTCGCGTAAAAATTCAGTAATAGCCAACACAATATCGGTTGCGGTAATACCTGGTTGGCGCTTACCTGTTAGTTCAACACCGACAATATCAGGTAAGCGAATATAAGAAGCGCGGCCAAGCATTACGCTTTCAGCTTCAAGCCCACCTACGCCAACAGCAATAACGCCCAGCGCATCAACATGTGGCGTGTGGCTGTCGGTACCGACTAGTGTATCTGGGAAGGCAATGCCATCTCGGTTTTGAATAACCGGCGACATTTTTTCAAGATTAATTTGATGCATAATGCCGTTACCCGGTGGAATAACGTCAATATTTTTAAACGCAGTTTTAGTCCAGTTGATAAAGTGAAAGCGGTCGTCATTGCGTCTGTCTTCAATAGCGCGGTTTTTTTCAAATGCGTCAGGATCAAAACCGGCATGCTCTACCGCTAACGAATGATCCACTATTAACTGCGTGGGTACCACAGGATTCACTTTTGCCGGATCGCCGCCTTTGGCTGCAATTGCATCACGCAAACCTGCTAAATCAACAAGTGCCGTTTGGCCTAAAATATCGTGGCATACTACGCGCGCCGGATACCACGGGAAATCTAAATCTTGCTTGCGCTCAATTAGCTGATTAAGTGCATCGGTTAACATGGCAGGGTCGCATCGGCGTACTAGGTTCTCGGCAAATACACGTGATGAATAAGGTAGCGTGGCGTATGCACCTGGCTTAATTGCATCTACGGCTTCTTGCGTATCGTAATAGTCGACATTTGAGCCCGGTAGAGGTTTACGGTATTGGGTATTATTAATTATGGTCATAATAAATTCGCTAATTGGTGACGGTGCTTGCTCACAGCTAGCGTGTTTAATGAAAAGTTTGAGAAAAACTGCTCGCTAGTGGCTATGTGCAATAAAAAAGTGAGCACATGCGTGCTCACCCATTTTTTAACGTGACTCTATTGGTGTGTAACTACGTGCATCGGGCCCTGTATAATCGGCACTTGGGCGAATAATACGGTTGTTAGCACGTTGCTCTTTAACATGGGCAGTCCAGCCAGTAACACGGCTCATTACAAATATTGGCGTGAATAATTTAGTTGGAATATCCATAAAGTGATAAGCGGATGCATGGAAAAAATCAGCATTACAAAACAGTTTTTTCTCGCGCCACATAATCTCTTCACAACGAACAGACACAGGATAAAGCACGGTATCACCTACTTCATCGGCTAGTTTTTCAGACCATTTTTTAATGATCACATTACGTGGATCAGACTCACGATAAATAGCATGGCCAAAGCCCATAATTTTGTCTTTACGTGCAAGCATGCCCATGACTTCTTGCTCAGCATGCTCTGCACTTGTAAAACCTTGGATCATATCCATAGCCGCTTCGTTAGCACCACCATGAAGTGGACCACGTAGCGTACCAATCGCGCCTGTTACACAAGAATGAATATCCGATAAAGTTGAAGCACATACACGTCCCGTAAAGGTAGAGGCGTTAAATTCATGCTCTGCGTATAAAATTAGTGATACGTTCATCACTTGCGCAAATAACTCGCTGGGTGCTTTGTCGTGTAACAGTGTTAAAAAGTGTGCGCCAACTGAGTCATCATCTGTTTGCGTTTCAATACGTACGCCGTCGTGTGTAAAGCGGTACCAGTAACAAATAATACTTGGGAACACAGCAACCATACGATCAATTGCATCGTTGGCTTGGCTAAAATCATTTTCCATTTCTAGGTTACCCAACATTGAGCAACCTGTGCGCATTACATCCATTGGATGCGCGTCTTTAGGAATATTTTCAAGCACAGTTTTAAGCGCATCTGGTAAGCCGCGTAAACTTTTTAGCTTTGCTTTATACTCGGCCAATTCGCTAGTTGTTGGTAACTCACCGCGTGAGAGTAAAAACGATACTTCTTCAAACTGCGCTTTTTCGGCCAATTCGCTAATATCGTAACCACAATACGTTAAACCAGAACCACTTTGTCCAACAGTACACAATGCTGTTTGACCAGCCACTTGTCCGCGTAAACCTGCGCCGCCTAATGCTTTATCTACCATGATCTTCTCCTGTCTATAATTTGTGTGTGGTATCTATTTTAATAATTATTATTTGTCAGATTTTGCTGAAAAAAGAGTATCGAGTGTGTTCTCATACGTGTGATAATCTAAAAAGTCGTAAAGCTCTGCGCGCGTTTGCATATTTTCAATTTGGCTTTGTTGCGAGCCTTCATTTAAAATTGCTGAATACACGTTTAGTGCGGCTTTGTTCATGGCTCTAAATGCACTGAGTGGGTAAAGCACCATTTCAACGCCTACATCACTTAACTGCTCTTTAGTGTAAATAGGTGTTTGACCAAACTCAGTAATATTTGCCAAAATTGGTACATTAATCGCTTTTGCAAATGCTTGGTAATCAGCAAGGTCGTGCACGGCTTCTGCAAAAATGGCATCTGCACCGGCTTCAACACAGGCAGCTGCACGGTCAATAGCGGCATTTAAACCTTCTTTTTGAAACGCATCGGTACGGGCCATAATGTAAAAATCGCTGTCGGTTTTTGCATCAACCGCCGCTTTAATGCGGTCAACCATCTCACCTTGGCTGACAATTTCTTTATTTGGGCGATGCCCGCAACGCTTTTGCGCTACTTGATCTTCTATATGAAAACCCGCCGCACCGGCTTTAGTCATTTCTTTTACTGTGCGTGCAATGTTAAACGCCCCACCCCAACCGGTATCGGCATCAACAAGTAGCGGTAAGTCGCTAGCACCCGTAATACGACGAATATCTTCAAGCACGTTATCAAGGCTTGTCATACCTAAGTCAGGCATACCAAACGAGGCGTTTGCAACACCCGCACCTGAGAGGTAAATAGCTTGGTGGCCCATTTTTTCTGCCATCATCGCTGTGTAGGCATTAATAGTACCTACCACTTGTAACGGGCGATTATTAGCAATAGCGTGTTTAAATTTTAATCCTGCTGACATTACTTTCTCCTCACTTTGAACGGTTGCTACGTGGAGTAACTTATAGTTTTAATCTGTAATTATGACTGTTTAACTGTTTTACTTATTTTTTCGGCTTATGCTTTTTGCTTAGCTAATAAGTCGAATTTGGTTTGAATATTGGCTTGCGATGCACTGATGTGGCGCTTCATTAGCATTTCAGCGAGTTCGCCGTCGTGGTTTTCAATAGCGTTAATAATAGCTAAATGTTCATCAAATGCTTTTGATACACGCGGCCCCACCATGCCCATTTGTACGCGGTACATTCTTATTAGTTGATAAAGCTCATTACACAGTAAATGAATTAAATGCGCGTTTTTGCTGCCTTTAATAATACGGTAATGAAAATCTAAATCGCCGGCTTCTTGATAGTAAGACTCGCCCTCTTTAACACGTTGTGTTTGCAAGTGCTGATTAAGTAATTGCTTTAAGCCTTTTATCTCTTCGGGTTCCATATTGTCGGCAGCCAGCCTACATGCCAAACCTTCAAGTGAGCTGCGAACTTGATAAACTTCAATCAAACGCTCAGCGGTAAGGGCAACTACTCGGCAACCTACGTTAGCTTTACGCTCAACAAGGTAGCAACTCTCTAAGCGATTTAACGCTTCTCTAAGCGTTGCACGGCTTACACCATAACGCTTTGCAAGTTCAGGCTCTGATATTTTACTGCCTTGAACTATACTGCCTTCAACAATCTCACGGCGCATATCTACAAATACCTGATCTGATGCGGTAGTAATAGGCGCTTCGTTTAAAAATGTGTGTGTCATAAGTTATTTTTAGATTGTCGACAATTAATGCCGTTACTATGTGCTTATTAAAAAACCATGTCAACCCTTGAACCCAACAAAAAGACTAAAAAGCGCACTTATTGTCGACACTATTAATCTAAAGTCGTATAAAAATGCTTTTAAAATAGACTAAACCAGTAAAGTGTCGACACTGCAATAAAACTGATGTTACGTTTTTTAGCGCTGAAAATGCGTTATATAAATGCTATTATCGCGCTTTATTTTTATAGTATGAGCCAACGCGTGAACGCCAACACTTTTATTCCTGAGCACTTTATTGATGACGTAAAAACCTATTTACCAGCGCATCTAAACTTAGATGACTTTTTAAATGCGTGTCGCAGGCCACTCAGAAAATCTATCCGCGTTAATACATTAAAAATTAGCATTGAAGAATTTGTAGAACGTGCAACTGAAAAAAATTGGCTGCTAACCCCCATCCCTTGGTGCAGTAAAGGCTTTTGGTTAGAACGCCCAAGCGATGAAGAGCAAAATCTGGCCCTTGGTAATACTGACTTACATTTAAGTGGTGCAATGTACGTACAAGAAGCAAGTTCAATGCTGCCGCCTATTGCCTTAAAACAAAGTATTGAACTCACAGGCACTCAAAATAACACTGTACTTGATATGGCATCAGCACCAGGCTCTAAAACCTCACAGTTAGCTGCGCTTATGAATAACCAAGGCGTGCTTGTTGCAAACGAGCTTTCGTCATCTCGTTTAAAGGTACTTAGCGCAACACTCAAACGTATGGGGGTTGGTAACTGTGCGCTCTCGCACTTTGATGGCGTTATATTTGGCAACTACATGTTTGAATGCTTTGATAGCATATTGCTAGACGCACCCTGCTCTGGTGAAGGTACTGTGCGTAAAGACGCCGACGCACTTAAAAATTGGTCAATCGAATCAAATATCGGAATAGCCCAAGTACAAAAAGACTTAATCAAAAGCGCATTTTACGCATTAAAGCCAGGTGGCACCTTAGTGTACTCAACTTGTACACTTACTCCGCTCGAAAACCAACAAGTGTGTGATTATTTACTCAGTGAATTTGGCGACTATATAGCGCCTGAGTCCCTAAGTGATTTATTTGAAGGTGCAAGTAAAGCCACCACAAGTGAAGGCTATTTGCATGTTTGGCCGCAAACCTTCGATAGCGAAGGCTTTTTTATTGCTAAATTTAAAAAGCACGCAAGTTGCGATAATCCAAATCAAACTGTTAAAAAAGGCGCGTTTCCGTTTAACGAGTTTGATAAAAAGCAAAGTGCCGCGTTTATGCAATCGCTTAAAAAGCATTTTGGGTTAACTAATCTACCTGGCAACTTAATGCAGCGCGACAAAGAACTGTGGTTATTTCCACAAGGGTTTGAAGCCGTGCAAAATAAGATTAAGTACGCACGTTTAGGCATTCAGATTGGCATTATTCATAAAAATGGGGTGAGGCTAACACATGAGTTTGCAACTGTATTTGGCAATGAATGCAAAACTAATATTTACGCGTTAAATAACGAGCAAGCAAATGATTATTTTCAAGGTAAAGATATACGCTTAACTGAAGCAACTCAAACAATTGGTGAAGTCGTTTTAACACTATGCGGCTGCCCTATTGGGCTGGGTAAATGGCAAAAAAATAAGATTAAAAATTCATTACCACGAGATCTGGTACAAAATACACAATTAATCAGCTGGATTTAAAGTAATACTTTTTAATTAAATACAGTTATATCGAAAAATTAGTTATGCTTTATTGAGCAGCTTTACTACACTTTCAAGTACTTTCTTCTTCTCCCTAAAGAATCTAGAAAGTTTTTTTAGTTAACGCTAGACTCAAATTTGAGTCACTTTAAAGCCCAGAGTGCTTATAAGTCTCTGGGCATTTTTTTTGCTTTTATTTACAGTGTACTTTATACAGGTGGGCCGCTCTAACGTCTTCAAACGCATTACCAAATTGAAGTGACAAGCACAATGTAGGGAGTCTATTAACTTGTTTAGCTAAATTAAACACTTCAAAAAAATGGTATCCGTGTTTAACTGCCAAATTTAATTCAGCAACGTATAGCGCTTTAAACTTAGGCGATAAATTTGGCCAATTTATTAAAGCAAGTTGAATGATCCCTAAATGAACACTTAATTTATTTGGCCCAACGGACTTTGCTTGTTGAATATACTCATAAACACGTTCACTGGCCCCTTCTTGATAACTAACAACTTGCGCTAATGCAATCCATGTTTCAGCCCAGCTTTGCCTTAACTCAACTGACTTTAAAAGCGCTTGTTCAGCCTCTTTATAAATTTGCATATTATTGGCTTGCGTAGCTTCAGTTGAATCTTTAAAGGCATTAATAGTTAACATATTTATATGCGCACTTAACTGCCAATAATGTGGGTGCGAAGGTTCTAACTGAGTTGCCAAGGCAATAGCATGTTTTGCATCAGATAGCCGCGAGTAATCGGCTGGATCAGCAGTCATATGCTGCACAGTATTACGTGCACTGAAGTACCAAGAATTAGCACGCATACTCTGAACACTAAGATAAATGATGCATAAAGTAACCATAGCCAAAATAGCGGCTTGCATCGTCCGATTAAATTTAAAGTTAATCACTAAATAAAGACTCAGTTAAATGCCAAGGGTTAGTTAAAAATAACTTAGTTGCTTTTTCAGAGCCAATTAAATCACTAACAATTTGCTTTGCATTACTTAATATTGGTGGCCTGCGCTTTACTGAATGTGCATCGGTTGCCACATATCTGACTAAATCGGCTTTAAGCATATCTTCGCAAATTTGCTTAGCTTTATCGCCCCAGTGCCCTTCTAGGCTTGATGCCGTTAATTGAAACTCACAACCGAGTTGTTTTAAATGTTCTATATAAAACGGTTTTTCTTGAATATCACGGTTACGCTCAGGATGAGGAATTATTACTTTAATATTTTGTTTTGCTAACCACGAAATAAACTTATCGTAACCTTGAGGTACATGCGAATGGGGTAACTCTAATAATAAATAGTTCACACCTTCAATGTGGCCAATAAAAGGGAGTTTATTCGCCATTATTAATGCCATAAGCTCTACATCTAAACGAACCTCAGCAGCGACTGCTAACTTAATCGTGATCCCCGCATTTATAGCATGCGTTTTTAAATTAGCGAGATCATCATATATATGAGAACTCGCATTATTAAAGCGCCCTAGATGAATGTGCGGGGTAGCTACCATATGCGTTATACCATCGCTTTGCGCTATTTTTAATAACGCTAAAGCTTCATCTAAATCTTTAGCGCCATCATCAATTCCTGGCAAAATATGAGAGTGTATATCAATCATAAGTTAGCTATCTTTTTGCGGTTGCTCTGGTTGTTGAGAGTAGTCATAGTAATCGTAGTAACCGTGGCTATGCTCATCTTTACTTTTGCTCATATCAACCTTGTTAAGAACAACGCCAGCAACGTGGGCTTTTACTTCAAACAAACGCTCAAGCCCTGCCGTAATAGGCTTAATACGTGTTATATCTGATTTAACAACATAGACTACCGAATCGACACTTTGTGCAATAACCAAAGCGTCACTTACTGCTTGAGTAGGCGGTGTATCGATAATAATATGATCGTACTTCGCTTTTAATACCGTTAATAAATCATCAAACCGTGAGTTAGAGAGTAATTCCAACGGATTACTCGGAATTTGACCACTTGGCATAATAGCAACACCTGACTTTTCATCCATGTGCACACACTCTGCAAACTGCTCTGTACCCATCATTAAATTACTTAAACCAGGATGAAAAACAGGAATATCAAAACGTTTTGCTAAGCTTGGTTTGCGTAAATCAGCATCAATCAATAATACTTTGCCCATCTGGGCAAGCGACATTGCTAAATTAGCAGATGTTGTTGTTTTACCTTCCCCTGGCGACGTTGAAGTAACAGCAATTACTTTATGCGCACGGTCTAAATGAGTAAGTAACAAGCTAGTACGGAATGTGCGTACCGATTCAGCGAAGCGTCTATAGTGTTCTTCTAAATACGCATGGATCGGAAAGTAACTGTTTTTAGGGATATTGACATGCGGAAGCAGTCCCAGCATGCGCTGCGCTAACTTACTTTCAACATCACTTTTTGTTTTAATCGTATCGTTGAGTGCATCAAATATAAAACTCATCACCACTGCAAAGCCAAAACTTGCAACAAATGCTAATATAACAATTAGTTTTTTATTTGGTTTACTGGGATCTTTAGGTGCATAAGCACGGTCAGTAAAACGGGCTGCCGCTGAACTAAAGTCACTCGTTACTTCCGTTTCTTTAGAGCGCGATAAAAAAGTATTGAAAATATTACGATTCGTTTCTACTTCACGCTTAAGCTGATTGTACTGCGTTTCTTTGCGGGTAATATCTTGATATTCGGCACGAATTTTTGCTAAATCGCGTTCAAGCGCGTTTACTGTGCGGGTAGTCCTGTTAAGCTCTTTTTCAATGCCCGTAATAAGGCCTTTAATTTGCTTATTTAAATTAGCTTTAACCGTCGCAAGCTCAGCCTTTGCTGATATCATTTTAGGGTGTTTTACACCATAAACTTCAGCAAGCTCACTTACTTTTCGCTCAACTAAAACAACCTCACGTTTTACATCTTGTACTACGCGGTGTGATGTAATTTCAGGCATACTACCTAAAAGCTCAATATTATCGTTACCGTATTCATTGATAACGCGATTAATACTTTCTAAGTTATTTTTTGTGGCACGTGTTTCTACCAACTGCTTAGACATTTGTTCAAGTTCTTGCGTTACCAGCCCCGCAATACCTTCAATATCAACAAGTTTTTGTTCTTCTCGATAAGCTTGTAAGCGCACTTCAGAGCTATCTAATTGAATACGCAGCTCTGATAAGCGCGTATTTAACCAGCTCGATGCCTGCTGAGTAATGCCCATTTTAGCGCGCATTTGGCTTTCAATATAAACTTCACCCACGGTATTGGCGACAAGTGCTGCAAGTTTAGGATCGCTCGACTCAAAACTAACTCTAACTAGCTGAGTTTTATTTATTGGCGACACACTGAGTCTTGACTTAAAGCTAGCAAGCAAATCAAGCATCTTTCTTTGAGCTTGTTCCTCAGGTGAAAGAAGTACTGTCTCTTTTTTATTTAAAAAAGGTAGGACACTTTTAATCGAACTTTTAAGCTCACCTAAAACAGAGGGCTTAGCAATAAAGTCTGTGTGTGACTTTAAATCTAGTTTGGTTATTACTTCGCGTGCAATACTATTTGATTTAATAACTTCAAATTGCGTTAAGTAATATTCTTTTTTTGTGGAGTCTAAACCGTAAATTTCATCAAAGCTAACTGCTTTTGTCTGCTCTGCTTCAATCAATAATGTAGCGGTTGCCGTATACTTAGGTATTAAAGTTAGAGTAACCATAATAGTCAAAAGCGTAACAACTGTCGCAAAACCTAAAATACGCCATTTAGAACGTTTAATAACATTGAGGTATACACCTAAATCAATAACTTCATCGTTATTGCTAGGCTTATCGGATATATGATTCATTTTGTAATTGCCTTTAAACTGCTTTAAAACAAGCGTTGTTCTATTTTTATGGTATCGCCCGCTGCAATTTGGCTATTCAAGCTGCCTTTTTGTTGCTGCTCTTTAGTTTGTTCTTTAAAAATGTATATTTTATCAACCGAAGCACGCTCAGTTAAACCTCCGGCTAACGCAATTGCTTGGTTAACCGTCATCGCAGGTTGATAAGGGTAGGCACCAGGTTCTTTTACTTCGCCATGAATATAAAAAGGTCGGTACTCTATTACTTGCGCATATACATTAGGGTTTACTAAATAATCAGGATGTAAACCGTCGCTGATCACTTTTTCAACTTGGGAAGGATTTAAGCCAACCAGTTTAACTTTACCCAAAAATGGGTAGTTAATTTCGCCACTATTACCTAACAAAGCCGTTACATCTAAATCGGGTTGACCAAATACTTTAATTTCTACTTTATCGCCAGGACCAATAATATAACTTTGTGAGTTTTGCGCGTAACAACTAAAGCTAAAAATTAAAACACTAAAAATCAGTAACTTAAAATTCATTTATTAGCCTTCAATGCAAAGGTAAAGTTAATACCTACAATAACACGGTCAAACTCGATGTCGCTTTGTGTTGAATTACGGTCAATAAAATCAACATAGCCTGTTATCATGCCAAAGTTATTAGCTAAGTAATTTAAACCCAAACGGGCATTTTTAACTTTATCTTTACGGTTAAAGTTACCTGAATATTCTTGGTCGACGTAATTAGCGCTTACTACAGAGCTTAAGTAATCACTCCAATCATGTTGCCAAGTAGTACCATAAACACTTTCACGAATGTAATCGCCTTCAACTAATGGATCTCTTGCTGCACGGCTAGTAACAACCTGTAACGTTGAATACGTTAGTGGTTTCCAAACGGCTGCGGCTTCCCAGCTCAAGCCACTAAAATTATCGCGTAAGTTCGACTTAAAATCTTTATTTTGATAACCCAATTTAAACGAGCCTGTAGTGACGGCTGTAGCTTCCCACTCCATACCAAATAACACTTTTACGTCATCTGAATCGCGAGTAATACCGTTAGAATCAATGACATCGTAGCGGTAGTTTTCTTGCTTTACTTCTAAAAATGCACGCGTACCTGCTTGGGTATTATAATAACCGGTAATACCTAACATGGGTTTATCGTAATCACGATACTGCGATATAGCGGTAAAATTTTGATAATTTTTGTTATAGTAGCCTGCTGTTAAGGCAACCTGAGCTTTAGAGCTTTGTGCACCATATTCATAATGAGCAGTTAGGTTTTGCTGTTGATATTTAATCAATTCATTATTAATATCAGCTCGTCCTTCGGTTAGACCACTCCCTCTCAGCTCATATAACCAATCAGCGTCGCCTGTAACATCTAAACGATGTTGACTCGTAAACTCTTTGTGCACTCCTGCGCCGACATTAACTTGCGTAAAGTTATCTGTTGTATCTTTATTATGAAATGACGTGCTTGAGGCAACATCAAACTTATAACTGTCAGGGCCGTCTTCAATTAACGCATTAAGGCTAGGCGCAATGTTCCATATTAAACGTGTTTGCGTAGCTGAAGGTGTCATAAAAAAGTTATCGTTACTGCTAACGCCAAGCTGAAGCGTTGGTGTAATTTCAGCACCGTCTTTCGTCATTACACTGCCAGGTTGTAGTTCAACAGCAAATGTTGGAGCAGATAACCCCAACGCAACAAGTAAAGTGGTAATTGTATTAGTACGCATTTTCACTTTTAAATCCCTTAAAAATTGTCATAAAAATTATTTTAATATCAAACCATAACGACCAATGTTTAATGTAATGTAAATCAAACTCTACTCGTTTAGCCATTTTATCTAGTGTATCTGTTTCACCACGCCAACCATTAATTTGCGCCCAACCTGTAATCCCAGGTTTAGTTTTATGCCTAAACATATAAAACTCGACCTTTTTCCGATACTCTTCGTTATGCGCGACAGCATGGGGCCTGGGGCCTACAATCGACATATCGCCTTTAATCACGTTTATAAACTGTGGTAATTCATCAAGGCTAGTCCTGCGTAAAAAAGCACCTAACTTAGTTATTCGTACATCGTTTTTTGTCGCTTGGGTGACAACATCGCTATTTTCTGTCACCGTCATGGAGCGAAATTTCCAAACTTTTATCTTTCTACCATCAAGCCCGTAACGATCTTGCTTAAAGATAATAGGCCCTTTTGATGTTAGTTTTATTGCGGCCGCTATTACCAGTAAAACAGGTGTAATTAACGTCAATATAATAGCCGATACAACCACATCCTCGGTACGCTTAATAAACTCGTGAGCACCAATACACGGTGACTCAAACACACTTAACGTATCTACTGCACCTACGTGTTCAATACGCGCATGAATAAGGTTTGATAATAAAAAGTCGGGGATAACATGAACATCAACCGTTGTATCGCCTAACTGCAATAATATGTCAGCAATGCGCCTTTCAGCCTTTAATGGCAAGGCAATGTATAAAATATCAATTTTACCTTCACGTGCTGCATCAACCGCTTGTTGTATAGCGCCCTCAACGTCATGCGATGCTAATTTACTAAATAAGCGCTCAGGTTTACGATCATCAAAAAAGCCTAAAAATTTAAAACCTAGTTCTTCATTTTTAATGATTTCTTCATGTAAATAAGCAGCTGACTCAGTTGCACCGACAATCGCAACATTACGTAAATTAAGCCCTAGCTTGCGACGATTTCGTTTGTATAAATGCACCGCAAGACGCCATGTATATAAAAAAGTAAAACTCAATAAAAACCATATTCCCAACCCTATCCGGGAAAGCGAATCAGTAAATTTAAATACAAACGATATAAAAAACAGCACGGCAAAAGCAATAAGCAATGAAGCCCAAGCGCACATTACCATGGTTTTAAACTTACCCGCACGCCAAGAACGATACGTGGCAAACAGCTCTGCGCTGTATAAAAAGCTCAGGGCAACACATAATACCGAGATAATATAAAAAGGAGATAACTGAAAACCGTACAGTAAAGCAGCGCATTGAAAAGCCAAAAATAGCGCAAAAATGTCAAATAGCCTATAAAAGTTGGCATCAGAAGAACCCGAAGGTTTAAATGTCCTTGAAGATGTCATTTTGCTAATCCTTGTAGCGATCTAATTGAAGTTAATTCAGCAAAGTAAATTTCAATGCATAATATAGTATTAGTGACTTTTATTCAACACTCAATAGACAAGTGTCCTAACAAATAAGTACTATTAAATACACCAACAATTGCAAAAAACAGGATTATTATTTATTTAAATAAATCTTTAAACCAATCCCACACCCCAAACGAATATCCTTCAAATATATCAATCCCTAAAGCCGATTTAATCAGATACAGCGCCAAGACCACGGTTAAACTCGCGATTAAGATAAAAAAAGTAACAATTGCTGCCTGTGCAATTTTCGCCATTTTTTGCTCTTTTGCACTGAGTCCTCGCCTATTTCTGCCAGCGAGTACAACAAAATAATATCTATACTTTAAAATTTTTATTACACCACGACAGTCAAGTGCGTGGTTTCCCCATTGCCTTGCACCTATAGCCACTTTTAAATGAGTAAGTTGTTCATCAGAAAAACTATCTTGTATCGTTTCGGGCATACGCTCTAATAAACTTCTTACTGCGGGGTCAGATCTTAAATCAGACAAATACACACTCCATTAAATAACCTCTATAAAAATAAACATATGTTTTAGCTAAACAATAAAAAAGCCAATTATAAATAATTGGCTTTTTTCAACAACGCTTAGCTTATTTTATTGTGCTTGAGCGATAAGTATTGTTATTTAACCAACTTTGTTTTTCAACCGTTGGTATTTTACCATCTTGAGTCACATTCGTTTGATGGAATGAATGTTGATTCCAAATACGCGTTGCATTTTTCCATGGTTTACTACTATCAGCAGCACCGTACACAGTTACACCATTATTAATGCTATAACGAGAATCATAATTGTTTGATACAACAACTAATTCTGCATTATCATCATTTTCTAAGTCAACAACAATTGGGTACTCCCAAAGCGTCGCAGATGAGCTATCTACAGATGATAAAACTGAACCATCAAGCCCGTTAAGTACTCTCACCTTGAAATGGTCTTGTACTAATACTTCATCAATACCGTCACTGTTAAAATCAAAAGCGCTCACTCCGACCTTACCACTCCAATCATCGTTATTAGAAACTGACCAAACAAGTTGACCCGTCTTATCATACATATCAACAGCTGTATATCCGGCGTGTACAATACCAATGTTATCTTTACCTAAAAAGCTAGATACCGCTTGTGCACCACCGCCAGAATTTGATCCATTAGTCACTTGCCATTTAACATTACCATTATGTTCAAGTACTGCGAGCACTCCACCATTACTAATACTGCTAGGGTTACTAATAACTATTTCAGGGTCTAAATCATCATCTAAGTTAGCAATGGCACTAAACCACGTACTCCCTGGCGTGCCATATTGCCATAGCAGCGCTCCATTAGAATCATACAAACCGCCACCGGCTAGCACTTCTTGGGAATTATTATTATCAGCATCAAATGCTGTAGAAGCCGCAGACCAGTTAGTTGTATAAAGCAAACCCGTATCGTAATTAAACACATTTGAACCAGTTATAATTTCAACAATACCGTCATTATTTATATCACTTAAAGTGACCGCACCCAAAGGCTTGCCAGATTTAGTAAGCTCTTTTTTAACTAGGCCGTTATTATCAATAACTTGCACTACTGCAGATGAATAATCGTTAATAACCAGCTCTACAATACCGTCATTGTCTAAATCAGCGGCTGCAATTGAATTACGTGCATCACCAAAAACCCCCCCGTTTTCATATGTCCACAACTCAGAGCCATCAATACCATTTAGCGCACGCACTAAGCCTAGCTTGTTAGTACTACTTTTAAACGATGTAATCACTACATCAGCTACGTCACTCTCGTTTATTGAACCATCATTATTATCATCATTAAGTTGAACAACAACTGGGGTAGACATTACTTGGTTGTATTCAGGCATAAATTCACTTGAATTCCACTGCCATTTTTGTTGCATCGCAAATGGTTCAATTGTTTTTGCCATATCTGGTAAGTTACCAGTAAACTCATTGCCTAACAGCGTCATTGAACCTTGAAAGCTTTTACCTATAACAGGCATAACGGCTGCACCGTAAAGAGCACTGATATCAGCATGAGGAGCTAAAACTACGCCTTCCCAGCGATTTCCTTTTATATTAAGGTCGCGCGCGTCAACAAAATTAAAAACGGTTTTAGTTACATGGCTTTTAAGGCGAGCAAAACTTTTGCCTCTTACTAATAATGTTGGGTCACCACTTATATTAAAAACCATAGTAGCGCCAGCTGGCATGCCTTGAACTTTAAATGTATGTGCTCTCGCAAATTGTTGTGCATCAATATTAAATACTTGCGTAGCGGAGGTATTATCGCCTTGTAAATACAGCCCACCCCACTTCCATTGAACTGTGCCGGTTGAATCAAGCTGCGCAAGTTCAGTGCTTAAATCTTTATAAAATGTTTCTTGTTCGTCAAAGTTAAACGGGAGTGAGGCTTGATCTTGATTTGCATAAATACTTGAGCCACGTTCCATCCCCCAACGTACGCTCCAGTGTACATCTGTACCACCGCCGGCAATCATACTGCCCACGTACTGACGACCGATTCTAAATTCAATCCCCGTCTCACTAATTAAGTAATATTCACTCGGGTTAGAACGGCGATTGTAGCCAACGCTGTAGCCACCTTTAATGCTTATGTCACCCGCAGCAATTGCACCATCAGCACGCCCTAAATGCGACTTAAATTCTTCAAATACCAATGCAGAAAAATTATTAGCAACACCTAAGTCACCAGCTAGTGTTGATGTACTTGCTAGAGTAAGTGCAATCATTGCACTCAATTTTTTATATTTTCTTAATGATTTAGTCATTTCTTCCCTCGAAAATTTAAATGTGCATTATCTTGCACTAAATTTGTAATCCTGCGCTTAATAAAAATTAAAAAGCCGCTTAACCTGTGCTGAAGATTATATATACAAATAAAATCAAAAGAAACACGAAATACAACAAAAGTACTGACTTTGTGTTAATTAAATGTTTATTTAACTTAAAATCAACTAGTTATAAAGTTTTTAATTCAAATTTAAATTTAAATAAAAAACAATGATCATTTTATCTCTGAGAACAAATTACGATCCAAAAAACAGCATCAAATAAAAAAGGATTACATGGCTTACCCGAGGATTAAATTATATTACTGTAAATAATACGCAGAATGAGGCTATTTACTCATGCAGCACTATCTGAGGGAATTGGGTTGGCAATAACTTGGAATATATTTTTTATTACAGCTTTTAAACTAAAGCTTATTTACGAATTTATAAATGGGAATGCATCATGCTACATTGACACAGTAAATATACAGAATGGTTCTACACCGCATAAAGAATTAAGCATTTAATCCCCTACAAACCAATAGCGCTAGGAGCTCTTTTTTTCAAAAAATTAAAAACAAAAATGCAAATAACAATTGCAAGCAATGAATTAAAATAAGGTAAAACACTAAACATAACGGAACTTGAGTCTAAGATCATTAACTGAAATTTATTTAAAAATCGAAAAATAATTAAATGCAGTGGAAAAATGGCAATGGAAGATAAGGCTAAAAGCCGAGATGTAGACGATGTTTTTAAAAGGCTACAAATTAAAAATAGTATAAAAATTCCCAAGCAAGAAATAAGCGGATATAGAAAAGGAATAACACCAAAGCTCAATTCACGCATATCAACCCGACCATTCTGTAACGCCGTGATATAAAAAATAGGTAAAAGTATGAGTAAAAGAATCCAGATAAAGTATTTTTGACTCAACACATTAGAATTTAATAGATCAGATTCTTTTATAACTCTCCCCATCTGAAAAAAGAACAATCCTACTACTGCAGAATCAAGACACCAATAAAACCTTGTCTTTATTAGCTCTACATTAACCAACAAAAAGGACAAAATAACAGCTGAAGTAATAAAGGCAGTTATTGGTTTCATCTTAGAAAAAATAACTATTTGCAAAACAGAAATAACTATTAAGCAAGGAAAAAACCACAACACCCCATTAATATGAAAACTATCGGCTTGGGCCGTTATTAAACGAAATAATGGATCAAACCAAGGCATGTTACTCGCCTGCCCGCTACCAAAAAAGTGTAATGGTAGCCAAAAATAAAATGAAACAAAAAAGAAAAAACTAAATGGTATTATTAACCTGTGATTTAATTTAATTAATGCTTTTTTTATAGGTTGTTGCCGAGAAGCCAAATAGCCTGACATGAAAAAAAATAAAGGCATATGAAAAGAGTAGATAAGTATATAAATACTTTCATTTAACCAAGCTGCGTGGCCTAATACTACTAATATGATCCCCGCAGCTTTCATATTGTCAATATAATTAATACGTGTCACGACTAATTAAAAAACTTGTTTTTTATCAGAAGTACAGCAAATCTAGTGTTAGTCACTAAATAACGTTTCCACATCCGACCTGGTTCTTGCATCACTCTGTATAACCATTCTAAGCCTGCTTTTTGCATCCATAGCGGTGCGCGTTTAACTTTACCAGCGACTACATCAAACGTGCCACCTACGCCCATTACAAAATCAACACCTAGTTTATCTTGCCATTTATTAATAAAATTTTCTTTTTTAGGTGATGTGATAGCAACAAACAACAACTTCGCGCCCGATTCTCTTATTTTAGTGACTACGGCCTCTTCATCTTCCCAAAAGTACCCGTCGTTATAACCTGCTATGGTTAAATCAGGATTTTGTGCTTTCACTTTACTTACTGTTTCACTTACAACCTCTTGTGTTGCGCCCAGTAAAAAAACAGGGAAGTCTCGTTTTGCGCTCATCGCTAATAGCTCATGAAATAAGTCAACGCCTGCAACGCGCTCTGGCACATCGTGCCCTAAAAAACGTGCGCCAAAAACAACGCCCATACCATCAATATTAATTAAATCACATGCTTTAACCGACTCAGCTAAAACAGGATCTTTTTGCATGTTTACTATTTTTGCAACATTTACCACAACGTGTTGTAAAAACTCTTTTTTTTCTATTCTATTTTCGATAAAAGACACGGTTTCTTGCATTGTAGCAATGTCCATCGGAGCCTTTAAAAATTCAATGCGTTTCATTAATATAATCCATTCTTAAATAGTGCTTAGCTTAAACAGTTACGTGCTACTTGTTAGATTTATTGCGATTAAAAAAGGCAAATGAATAATATACCCATGCCTGAGTCCAACGCACATAATCTACTTTATTGGTGAAGTGTTTGTTTTTTTGATAAATAAAGCGCTGGTGTGTTGGTAAATACAAAGTTTCAATAGAGCGATTAATTATCTTTTCTACCATTGCGAAATCTTCTGCTGTTTTACCTACTTTTAAAAGGGTAAAAATAGCTTGCGACACGCAGTGCATGTCTAGTGGATAGCGATTATTGTTGTAGTATTTAGCCGTACCATCGTCTTCAAAAAGATGCACTTTATAGTATTGTAAACCAAGGTCGATAGCCGTTTTAAATTCGTCTGTAACTAAAGCATCACTTAATAAAGTCAAGGCTTCTAAATTGTATCCGGTATGAAAACCATCAATAAATTGATGGTGGTGTCTTGCGCCGTAAACCCAAGACCCATCAGTGCCTTGCTCTGATACTGTTTGTCTAGCCGCACTAAGTGCTAGCTTTTTATACTCTTGATTATCTGTAAGTGCTGCGACTTTAGCCACCCAAGCAGCTCCCCAAAGATTAGCATTATGAACAAATGCAGTTTCACCCGGTATGTAACCAAAAAACTGCCTCCCCTCAAGCTCGGTGTATAAAGTTTTAACGATAAAATGCGCGCTATCGAGTGCCGGCTCGCTATATTTAGCTTCCCCTGTTATTTCACTTAATGCATATAGAGCCTGCGCTACATAAATGGTGGTAATAACGTTTGGTTTACCTTTGGGAACAAAGAATGCGCGTGCATTCCAATCAAAATGATAACCCCAGCAGCTATGCTGCCATAATTCTCGATCGCTTTGTTGAGTTAACAACCAATCGGCTAGCTGTATTCCTTCATCTAAATATACTTGCTCATTCGTTGCTTTATAGTCTTCTAATAAGCCTAAAATAAATAAGCCAATCCCCTTCGGATTACGCTTTTTAGGTATACCAAATAAAGGACGTAAATTGATGGCTAAACGCTTATGTAATTGAATCCATGCAAGACCAAAAATGCCTTTTTTTAAACTTGGAAACCAATTGAAAAAGCGACTGTTTAATCCATCAAATGGATCTTGGCCTGCATAATTATTTTTTTTCGCCCTATCAAGTATCAAGTTAGCGCAATTTTGACTATCTAACATTTTTAAAGCGCTCCAAGATCTGTGTATATCATTTTTATTTGTGGAATAATAACTTGTGGGCTAAAGTTTTTTAAAAATTTGGCTTTAGCGGCACATTCCATTTTCTTTGTTTGTGTTGGCGACTCAATAAAACTCTGCATTGCTAATTGTAATGCATTCGTATCACCAGCCTCAACAAGTAGTCCATCTATACCATGGGTAATCGCGTCTGGTATTCCACCCGCTGTGGATGCAATGACAGGAATATTACACGACATAGCTTCAAGCACCCCCATCGGGAAGCCTTCATTGTAGCTAGGTAACACATAGGCATTAGCTTGTTTAAGTACATTCAACTTGTCATCTCCTGAGATCCACCCAAGCAGCTTTACACTCTCTGTCAGCTCTAACGTTTCAACTAACTTACGGTATTTATTTATATCACCATCGCCTCCTAACAATAATCTCGATTGCGGGTGTTTTTGTACAACGTATTTAAATGCTTCAATTAAGTCTGTGACGCCTTTACGCTCACCTAAACGACCTAAAAATACGAAATTAAATTCTTCAGTGATACGTTTTTCAATCTCTAAGGCCGGTACCGCGTTATAAACCACAACTCCTTTTGATGGATCATCTAATATTGTCTCCAGCCATTGCATCCACTGTGAAGATAAAACAATTACTTTATCAACCGAATTAAACGTTTCCCTAATTTTTGCTTGCTTGGTAGCGTCGCATTCATTGCCATAAAACTCTCTAAATTCAGCACCATGGAGATGTAACACCACTTTTATATTAAAGTACTTTATTAATTTAATTAATTTAGATTTGCGCATGTAACTACCGCGTGAAGACATATGTATATGCACGAGCCCAATGTTACAAAATAGGAGTTGATATATTAAATTCAAAATACATAAACCAAAGGTAAATAATTGACTCAACAATCCAAATTTTGCATTTGTTGAATGACTGATCAATATCTCTGAATTGGTCATTTCAAAAAAGTGCTCATTGGCGTAACCATTTAATACCGTTGCAACGCCACCTTGGCCATTACGATCCGTCGCGATTGTTAAATTTTTAAGTTTTTTCAAGCTAAAACTCTCTTATTGCTTGTTTAATTTTACCGTTTTTTGTTCTTGGAATAGCATCCACTTTTTTTACACTAACCTTGATTGAATGCCCCAGTTTTTCTTTCGTGTTTAACATTAATTTATTTTGCTGTTCTATGTTAAATATTTCGTCATCAACAACAACTAAAATATCAATGCTAAAATCTGCTTTTTGTACAAATTGCGTCGCTAATAACCCCTGCACTCCTTTGGGTATATGATTCAAAATATGGATGTTTTGGCCATCTTCTCCAACCAAATAATCACCTACACGGCCTTCAATAGAATCAATGATGGGAAATACACGCCCGCATGGACAGGATGTTTCATCTGACAATAAAACGTGATCGCCTGTTTTATAGCGTATTAAGGGGTAGAGAGAATTGTTAAAATTAGTACCAACAATTTCAGCTCTATCTCGTCCATTTTCAGTTTTCCCTGCCGGAGTTAACTCTACATAAGAATAGTCTGTCATTATGTGGTAACGGCCATGTTCACAGCTTGCAATAGCAGCGACTCTTTCAAATAAGCCATACCAATCAAATACGGTGCACTTAAATCTTCTCTCGACTAATGCTTTGTCTTCTTTACTAAGAGACTCTGACGAGGTAATGATTGACTTTAAAGTACCTTGATAATAAGTGTCACTACTCTCTAAATACTTTGCCAGCGTAACAATAGACGATGGATACGCTTGAATCGCTTGGACCCCATAGTTTTGCATTGCATTTAAATAGCCATCTAGGTTTTTTTGTGCCAGATGAAATGAAGATAATAAAATCATATTTTCAAAATATGAGTAACGCCAAAAAGGGCCTTTTTTTTGCTCTTGTGGGACAATCATATCGCCGCGCAACCACGCTCGTTTATCGTTATGCTCAATCCCAGCCCAGTGCATCATTCTATTTATAAAAGCTTGCTCTGTAATTACCGATTGCATATTTTGTGGAATAGATAATGGAGCGCCAGTCGTGCCACTGGTTGACCCTTTAACAACCACACCTGATTTATTGGGCGACAAAAACTTATCTTTATTACTATTTACCTCGGCCTTATCAATATAAGGAAACGTATTTATATCATTGCCAAAACGTTGATAAAAAGCGATGTTACGTTGCGCTTCTGTGAGTACTTTTTTAAGGGTTTTACTTTGATATTGCTTTAGCGCCTCTGAGTCATAGTCATGGGCAATTAGCTCTTTGGTGAGCTGCTCACACTCTTTATTTTCTCTCAGTTTTTTGCGTATAAATGCTCTTGAACTTAATAAAACATTTTGGATAAAGACAGGGCTCAATCTATATACTTTGCTGGTAAACATTAATAGTAATCCTTTGCCGCGATATTTAATTTAATAAATTTACATGAATATTCTGCAACGTCGCTATTACGAGGTATCTCAGTAAATAAGAAGCGAAATATTCTAATGTTAACCTTGAAAAAAATACTTAGAAAAATCGTTGACGACAAAGTTGCCTTATATTTATTAATTAAAGCAACAACACAAAAACCTCTCATGCCTTATTCTCTAAAGAACGACTAAGGTATAAGGCACTGAAAAATAAGAGTAAAGCAGGTGTTTTGGTTGTTAATGCGTTATTTGTTAATGAAACAATAATAAATACAATGAGTGCAACACTAACCCTGATATTACTATTTCTCGCTAGCTTCACTGGTAATTTATAGCAGCTAACAATAAGTAAAAATGTGCAAATCAATCCAAAGCTCACAATCCAACCAATTAAATAATTTTCGATAACATCTATTTCAATATAAAACGCGATATTATTAATTAGCTCTTGCGATGCCCCAAAAACCCACTCAGAAGGGCTTAATTGTTCAAGAATAATAAACACATCAAACCGCGCTTGTGCACTGCCATCAACGTGTAACTTACTTAGAATACGTGACCCTATAGGTGTAAAAATAATAACTAGTGAAGTAAAAATGACCGCACAAAAAGTGAGGGCTTGCAACGCGGCAAATCGTATTTTTGTCATTTTAATACCCTTCGTTAAAAATGCAGGTATTTTAGGAGCGACGAGTATAAATGTGCCGAAAAGAAAAACCCCAACCGCTGCCCTGCCACCAAAAGCAAACAAAGCTAAAAAAATCACTGTAAAATATAGCAGGGTAGGAAAACGAGTTTGGTTCATTAAAAGTGGCGCTAAAGCAGCCGTAATTAATGCATTATTTAATGGATGCGTTAACAGCGCCGTTGAACGAAAATGACTAAAGCTTGAAAAGCTTACATCAACTAAAGTTTTACCCAAAATAAACTCTAAAATAGCAATCACTGCGTTAATAAATAATAAGTACGCCAACAGTCGCAATAACTTTTTTTTATGTTCTGAATTTAGCTGACTTAGCAAATAAACGGCTAATAACGCAGAGACAATTGTATCAATTAAATAAGCCATTCCTGAGGTGCCAAATCTAAATAATCCGTAAAATATCACCACAGAAATACTCAAGGTACTTACTAGCCAAGCACCTCTTAGCTCTTTGAGGTTTGCAAGCGGCTTATTGAGCCCTTTTTCAAGCGTTAACATTCCAATACAAAAAAATAGTATATAGCTCGTGATGTGTATTTTTCCTAAAGAGCTACCGCCATCAGAAACATACTGAATACCTAAATTTTCAAGTAAATAGCCACCCAAAATGAAAGACAATAAAAAAACGCAAAACATTATTTTATAAATATTTTCACTTTTCATATTGAGTAACCCATAATTTGCACTTTTTATAATTGAGTAGACCCATCACGGTTAAGAATATAAGTACCCCAAAAATAATATCTAAAAGAATATATAAAATAGGTATGTCTATAGATAAATAATTGTGGATACGAAGTTGACTAAGTAATAAAGCCATACACAATGAGGCAAGTAGTATTTTATAGACTTGTGTTGGCACATTGAATTTGTACCCTTTTTTAATTGATAAATACAAACTAGCTATACATGAAACCGTATTGGCAATAACAAATGCCCAGGCGGCCCCTATTAGTCCATAAATAGGTATAAGTATAATCAACGCAATTAAATTTATTACAAGGGACGCCAAGCTAATTCGGGGTATGTATTTAGTATGCAAAGAAAATTGTAAACCATGATCGATATAATGCGCTTTTATATTTAATATAAATACACCCGCACATAGAATGTAAATGATAGTTAAGCCTTGAGATAAATACTCTTCACTTAATAGCAGCTGAGTTATTGGTTCAGCCAATACACAAAATCCTACTAAAGAAGGCACTGCAATAAACATTAACAGCGTTAAATAATCTCCATGTGCCTTATAAAGCATGGCTTTATCATTGATCTTTTTTGTTAGTTCAGGATAACCTGGCAGTGCAACAACCATAAAAATAAGCGCACCAATGCCAAGTAAAATATTTGAAATTGCAGCATAAATTCCTGTTTGGGCTAGATCTAACGAATCCGCAATAAAGTAACGATCTAACCTGCTGGATATTGCAGCTACAAGTCCGCTTACCATTAAAGGGAGACCGTATGTATAAATAGCCTTTGCATCAACACCTCTGAGCTTTTTAAACCCCAAATTTAATGGTGTAAAAACCAACAAGCCAGCAAAAAAATAGCTTAGCGATAAAGAAAGTAACGCAATAAGCATATCAGTGCGAATTAAAAGACCCCCCCCTGTTAGTACAATAGCAAGTACTGACTGTAACAATACGGCTAGCCTGTACGGATTTAAACGTTCCATAACACGTGCTAATTCAAGGTAAAACAAATACAACGCTTTAGTAAAAAAAAGTATAAATGTGGCTATTAATATATTTAAACTTAACAGATCAGTTAAATATAAACCCAGAACCACTAAAGCAAATGCGGGTAGTGTGCAACACAGTATTATTGAACACGCGATAGCAGCAAAATGCGAATGTTCATCGCTACTTTTGCTTGGTAGTAAACGCAGCATACTCGAATTAATCCACTGGGCAGCGACCGCTCTGACTATTTCAACAGTAAGTAACATTAACGACAGCATGCCATATTCGGTGGTCGTAAGTAGTTTTGTATGAATACTAATTAAAGCAAAGACACTGATTGCAGCAAAAATTTGAACAGGCGCGTATTTTAAGAGTGCTTTTAACATCATTTATCCTGTTACTTTTTTTCAAGCAGTTGGTAATAAAGAAAATGATATTTTTTAATTATTTCAGATACATTAAACTCACTTTTGAGTACATCTACTGAAAATTCAGAATCATGTTCATTGATACACTTATTGATTTGGTCAACAGTCGTATTTTCGTTTAAATACAAAACCCCTAGTGACTCAAAAAAAGATTTCTTTTCACTTAAAATACCGACCTCAGTGCACAATAAAGGGAGCCCCGAAGCAATTATCTCCAATGGAACTAAGCCAAACGTTTCTTCTTTTGAAGTAAAAATACCGCAATCCGCATGACTATAAAGTTCAACAAGTTCTCGCTTATTTTTTTTACCTAAAAAGCTTATTTCACTACAAAGCCCCTGTTCTTCAACGGTATTTATAAGATTTTTTGAATAAAGTGCGTTGGATACCCCACCCACAATATTCAAATGGCAGTTAAAACCACTATTTTTTAATTTAGCGATTAAAAAAATCGCTTGCTCAATATTTTTTTTAGGATTAATTAAAGAGCAGGTAATAAACTGTAGCGAGTTATTGCTTGATCTAGGTGGTTTTTTTGAAGCGTTAAAAAAACTATCATCAATAGGGTTATATATTATTTCAGATTCAATACCATCTTCAAATAAGGCATCTTTAAGTATTTTTCCTACAACAATTTTTTTATCCCCTAATGACTTTGTCAGAAGAGGAATTATTTTTTCATATAAGAGGTTGTTCAAAAAACCAAAGCTATGACGGCCAATTTTTTTATAGCTGTGTATTGTTACAACCGATCTTCCATTGTGACCACAACCTAGCAAAGAACTCCAGAAATGTGTGTGAACTAAGGCTGGTTGCAGTTTTTTTAACAGCTTTCGAATATGCCAATTTTGCCATACTATTCCAGGTATTTTAAAACCCGTATGCTTGCTAGAACATGGCAACCAAATAAAATCGACATGCTTAGCTAAGCTAATAACTTCACCTGTGTAAGGTGTTTTACTTTGCGGATCTAAACCAATAATAGTGTATTTAAACTCGGGTTTTACTTGGCTAACCAAGTATTCTCCAAACATCTGGCAAACACTATCTACCCCACCGCAGTTTTCAGTGCCCCACTCATAAGCTGAGAGAGGCATAATTAATACTATATGTTGTTTAGACATAATAGTTATTCTTAATAAAACATACGGCTAAATTATTTAATAAAGCCAAATGTAAGGTGCATAAAGCACCTTTACATACATCACTTTTAATCGATTTAAAGGCAATCATCTGAATCTCTTAAACAATACCGCGAGTATCAATGACAACTTTTGTGGCAAACTGGGTTTTATCCGCTGCTTTAAATTGCTTATGATCAACAAGCACGACAATAATATTTGCTTGCTCTAACGCTGAATCAAGAGAGGTAAGTTCGACACCTTTTGACGCTAACTTTTCAGGAAGCTCATGTATATTAGGCTCTACCGCCAATATTTTACCAACATTTTTTGAAGCTAACTCTTGTACGATTTGAAGTGCTGGACTTTCGCGAAGATCGTCTATATCGGCTTTAAATGCTAAACCTAAGCATGCAATAACAGGACGTTTAAACTCGTCGGCCGCTTTAGTTATTTTGCTAATAACATAATACGGTTTAGCGTCATTAGTCAGGCGCGCTTGCTTTATAATGTTAGCTTCATCTGGGCAACTCGCTACAATAAACCAAGGATCAACCGCGATACAATGCCCGCCTACACCAGGGCCTGGGTTTAAAATATTTACGCGAGGATGACGATTAGCTAACTTTACCAGTTCCCAAACATTAATTTTAAGTTTGTCACATATTACAGATAGCTCATTTGCAAACGCGATGTTTACATCACGAAATGAGTTTTCAGTTAGTTTTGCCATTTCGGCTGTTCTTGCATTAGTAACAATGCATTCACCACGTACAAAAAGTTCGTATAATTTTACGGCTTTTTCGCTACATGCTTTGCTCATACCGCCTATTACACGGTCGTTTGAAACAAGCTCTTGTAAGACATAACCTGGTAATACACGTTCAGGGCAATGTGCAACATTAATGTCGGCGGCATCACCTTTGTCTTGTGGGAATGTTAGATCTGGACGGGCTTCACTTAACCACTGAGCTAGTTGTTCGGTTGCGCCTACTGGCGAAGTCGACTCTAAAATAACTAAGTTGCCTTTTTCGAGCACTGGTGCAATTGTTTTTGCTGCTGACTCGATATAACTTAAGTCAGCTTTATGATCGCCACTTTCGCTATGTATAAATGGTGTAGGTACCGCCACCATAAACACATCTGCTTTTTCTGGTGTGGTCGTTGCACGTAAATTACCGGTAGACACAACCCCTCTTACGATTATATCTAGATCTGGTTCTACAATATGGATTTCACCTGCATTTATTGTGTCAACTGCTTTTTGGTTTACATCTAAACCAATAACGTTAACCCCTCTTGATGCAATTACGGCTGCTGTTGGTAATCCTATATATCCTAAACCGACTACTGATACTGTTTTAATCGTCATAATAAAATCCTATATAAATAAGTCTGTAAAACGTCTATTACACGTTAAAGTGCTGTTTAATTTTTGAAATAATACGTTCACACGCTTTACCATCACCGTAAGGATTATGTGCGCGACTCATCGTTTCATAATCAGCTTGGTTTGTTAGTAAGTTTTTAACCTCATTAATAATGCGGTTTTTATCTGTTCCAACAAGTTTAACAGTGCCAGCAGCTACGGCCTCTGGGCGCTCGGTTGTGTCACGCATAACAAGTACAGGTTTGCCTAAGCTTGGCGCTTCTTCTTGAACACCGCCGGAGTCGGTTACAATTATGTGTGCTTTGCTCATAAGGTACACAAATGGTAAGTAGTCTTGAGGCTCGATAAGTTGTACGTTTTTAACATTTTTTAAGATACGGTTTACCGGTTCACGTACATTTGGGTTTAAATGCATTGGATAGAGAACTTGCGCTTCTGGATGAGCTGTGGCTATTTCAGCAAGGGCTTCACAAATACGCTCAAACCCGCCACCAAAACTTTCACGGCGGTGTCCGGTTACTAGAATTAGTTTTTTACTTTCATCCAATTCTGGAAATTTAGCTTGAAGAGTCTGAATTAATGTTTCGTCCGTTTTTACTTTATCAACTACTTGTAATAATGCGTCTATAACCGTGTTTCCGGTGACAATGATGTCATCAGCGTTTACGCCTTCGTTTAATAAATTTTGCTCGGAGGTATCTGTAGGCGCAAAATGTAGTTTGGTAATTGCTCCCGTTAATTTACGGTTGCCTTCTTCAGGCCACGGAGATGCTAAATTGCCGGTACGTAATCCCGCTTCTACATGCCCAACAGGAATTTGTTGATAAAAAGCAGCTAGACTTGCCGAAAGTGTTGTACTTGTATCGCCATGAACGAGAATTAAATCTGGCTTGAACTCTTCAAGTATTGGCTTTAGGCCTAAAAGAATATTTGTTGTTACGTCGTACAGGCTTTGCCCCGGCTTCATGATATCTAAATCATATTCAGGGGTAATTTCAAATAAGTCTAACACCTGATCAAGCATTTCTCTGTGCTGCGCTGTTACGCATACTTTTGCTTCGATGCCTTCAGCTAATTTTAATGCTTTAACCAATGGTGCCATTTTAATAGCTTCAGGACGTGTACCAAAAATACTTAATACTTTAATAGCCATGTTATTCCTTAATTTTAACGAATTCATTGTTGTTTTAACTAATGCTTGCAGCCATTAAGCTTTTAACTTGTTTGGTAAATTCTTCACCCATAACGCTCGATTGCATTGCATACTCTACATTTGCAAGCATATAACCTAGCTTTGAACCACAATCATGTGACTTACCTTTTAAGTGGTAAGCTTCTAGAGATTCTAGGTGGCGAAGTTGAAGTAGCGCATCAGTAAGTTGTATCTCATTACCAGCACCTGGGGGAGTATATTCAAGTAAATCCCAAATAGCTGGAGAGACTACGTAGCGACCTGTAATAGCTAAATTGCTAGGAGCATCGTCGCCAGTAGGTTTCTCTATCATATTTTTAATTATTGCGTTTTCACCTGGCATTATTGTTTTGCCAGCTAGATCAACAACACCATAATTATGGACTTGCTCAGCAGGCACTTTTTCAACCATTATTTGGTTATGGCCTGTTGTTTCAAAGCGAGTGATCATTTGCGCTAAATTATCAGTTTTTAGGTTCGACTTATATTGGTCTATAATCACGTCGGGCAATAAAATTGCGAATGGATTATTACCCACTATAGGACGAGCTTCTAAAATTGCGTGGCCTAATCCTAATGGGGCTGACTGACGAACAGATATAATAGTAACGCCCCTAGGGACTATTGATCGCACTTCATCTAATAAGCTTCGTTTTACACGCGCTTCTAATGTGGCTTCTAGTTCAAAACTAGTATCAAAGTGGTTCTCTATTGAATTTTTTGAAGCATGTGTAACAAGTATTATTTCTTTAATTCCAGCTTGTACGGCTTCATTTACAACATATTGAATTAAAGGTTTATCAACGAGGGGAAGCATTTCTTTAGGCGTTGCTTTTGTTGCTGGTAACATTCTTGTACCCAGGCCTGCAACTGGCAATACTGCTTTTAATACACTCACTTTAATTCCTTTTTAGTTACTTTAAACAGTAAATAACTTAAGCCGCGCAAAAAAATAAATACTGTCGACTTTACTAGCACCACAACCTTGTGGGCGAGCATTATACACAACACACTAATTCGCTCAATAAAAAAAAACACCCTTTACGATTGTTTTATGTTGCAAAAATGTTTCCACATTGAATTTTAGTGCTTTTATGAACTACCTTTCTAAAACTAATGCTATTATAATGACACTGTTTGCTTATTAGGGATTTGTTTGTGCGCGTAGGAATTTGCATTATTATATTAATTTCCTTTTTTGCTTGCGCTCAAGATATGCTTTTACACTTGCGCAATAGCGATATAATAGCCCGTGCCAAGCAGTTTTATGGTGATGATGGTCATCAAAGAATAAAAAATTGGCTGAGCTTTATAGACGAGTCTGCTAATGAAAGTGAGTGGCAAAAAATTCATTTGGTAAACGACTTTTTTAATAAGCACATAAAATATAAAACCGATGATGAGCTTTGGCAAAAAAAAGATTATTGGGCTACCCCGCTGGAGAGTTTAGGTGTAGGCATGGGTGATTGCGAAGATTATGTTATTGCAAAGTACTTTACTTTAATTGCCTTAGGTATCCCTGAAGAAAAAATCAGATTTATGTACGTGCGTCAACGTACGGTTAATCAACCGCACATGGTGCTTATCTATTTTGAACAACCAAATCAAATACCTTTTGTGCTTGGTAATTTTAATACCAAATTACTTCCTGCAAATAAACGAAATGATTTAACCCCTATATATAGTTTTAATGGCCAAGGTTTGTGGTTAGCAAAATCTAAAGGGTTAGGTAATAAGGTTAAAAATAGCCGTGGTGTATCTGCTTGGAACACTATGCTTGAACGGATAGAACAAGGTGAGCTTGCGCCCGCCAACAATAACAACAAAGGAACTCGTAGTTATGTCTCGAATTTTTAAATATGGATTAAGTTTAAAAACCCAAGTGTACGGCTTGATCATTTTAATTTCAGTGATCTCATTTTTTGTACGTGTAATTACTGATGTTGATACCACCCGTAATTATTTACAAACTCAAATGGCAAGCCACGCGCAAGATACAGCTACAAGTTTGGGGCTCTCTATATCTCCCTACCTAGACGATGAGAGCTTAATGATTGCGCAAACAATGGCTACCGCTATTTTTGACTCTGGCTATTATAATCAAATTAAATTTACCGATGTGCAAAATAATGTGGTGTTTGAGTTAAAAAACCCAAAAAGTGTGGAATCGGTTCCTAATTGGTTTATTAGTGCAGTTAAACTGAGTGCGCCGACTATGCACTCAGAAATAAATAACGGCTGGATGATGGCCGGAACACTTGACGTTACTAGCCATACTGGGCAGTCTTATCTTACTTTATGGCAGCATACTCAACGTAGTTTATATAGCTCGTTTTTATTGTTAGCGGCTTCACTGGCAATTGCGTTTTTAATTTTACGTGCTGTATTTAGACCTTTAAAAGCAGTAGAAAACCAAGCAAAGTTAGTTACTCGCAAGCGTTTTACATTAAACAACGAAATACCAGTAGCTCGCGAACTACGCACCGTAACCCAAGCCATAAATAATATGGTTATAAATTTACAAAGTACGTTTGACTCTTTAACTAAGCAAACCCAAGCGCTTACCGAAGAGGTCTACATAGATCAGCTAACTGGTTTTGGTAATCGAAAGTCGTTTGAAAATCACTTTAACTCTGTTGTAGGGGCTATTAGTGAAGACACCCCAATTACAGCGATGATGCTTACACTCCCCTCGTTGGCTAATATAAACCAAACTGTAAGCTACCAAGACGGTGACGAACATGTGCTTGATGCAGCCGCAACGCTTAAAACTCTCGTTACTGATTTATCAAATACACGGGTATTTAGGCTAAACGGCAGTACCTTTATTGTACTTGCTCCCTACGACACCTTATTTTTAAATAAGGCCCGTCTAGAGTTAACCGATGCGTTTGGCCAAAAAGAAAATAGCTTACATATTAATGGATTTGCAAATTTAGCACTTATTCAAGTTGATAATGGCGCTTCTATGGGTGACGTTTTATCGTCACTCGATACTGGCTGCACGATTGGTGAAGGCACTAACGTTAATAAAATCGATAAAGATACTTTATTAAGCGTAAACCAATGGCGTGCACTTATTAAATCTATTATAAATTCTGGCGAAGTCTGTTTTTCAGTACAACCTGTTAAGCAAGCTAACTCGGCTGATAAACAATGTTATTTTGAAGTGTTTGCTCATTTTACACACGAAGGTGAGAAAGTTAATAACGGCCACCTATTCGCCATGGCTGAAAAATTAAATCTCACCGAAGAGCTAGATAAAAAAATAATCCGTAACTTTGTCAATGTTAAAGAGCAACACCCTGATGACATATTTGCCCTAAATATTAGTAAAGCCTCTTTATACTCTACCGACTTTATACAATGGCTAACACTGTATGCGCAAACCAAACCGGTAATCAAAACGAACCTATTATTTGAACTGCATGAAATTAGTTTACTTCATAATGTACATATCGCGTCTTTACATATTGACGCTATAAAAGAAATTGGCATCAATGTATGTATTGAGCACTTTGGCACTAGTTTAACCTCGTTTAGGTATTTACAAGGCCTTGATGTTGAATATGTGAAAATTGACGGCAGTTACATACAAGACTTAGTAACAAATACCCAAAGCCAGTTTTTTATTCAAACCGTTAATAACATTTGTCATGGTTTTGGGATTAAGGTTTTAACCTGTTTAATTGAAAAACCTGAGACTTTAAAAGTACTTGAAAGCTTGGGATGTGATGGTGTACAAGGTAATTTAATTATGCCACCGTCCAAAATTATTAAATCTAATGATAATGGCGTAAATAAAGAGTTTACTTTTTGCACCGATGCGCTAAAATTTTGCAATTAATACTCAATCAAGGGATGAGAAATGAAAAAATTAATTTTAGCTGGTTTAGTTACCGGTGCATTTGCACTTACTGCTTTACCTGCCTATGCACAAACGGATAATGATGCAGTCGTTCAAGAAACGAGTATTAGCAGTATTCTTGCTATTCTGAACAACGTAACAACTGATACAACACCTGAGCAACTACAAGCAGAACTAGTAGAAGCGATTAAACGAATTTGTAAAAATAAAGAAAAAGTAGAGGTTGACGAAAAGCTTCTCAATGGGGCGTGTGGTGCTAGCGATATTGACGCGATGATTAATGCAGTTGTTGCAAGCTTTGGTGCAGACAGCCCGTTGATTTCTGATTTTTTAGCCGCTCTTTCCTTGGCGGGATTTGATTCGGATACCATTACACTTGCTGCAATTACAGCTGGCATTGATGCCACGACAGCTTCTGAAGCGACCGCTGCGGGTCCAGCTCCTGGTCAAATAGCGCCTCCAGTTGTAAGTTTACCAACTCTTCCAACACCTCCAGGTGCTGGCGGCACTGGTGGCGATACTGGAATTTCTGAAGTCGGTAACTAATCGTTACTTAAATAATAATATAAACGCAGCCTTGAGGCTGCGTTTTTGCTTTTGAGTTTATTTTGAATCGTTTCATATTCGTTTGTATCTGCACCATACTCTTTTTACTTCCCCTCCCTTTAGGCAGTTATAGGCCTTGGGCTATTTTAGCTATGGGTATTTTAATTGCTGCTACGTTTTGCACTCACTTAGTTAATAGTGTTATGAACGACAAGCAAGCGCTTTATCCTCCGTTATACGCTTGGCCTTTATTTAGTGTGCTTGGCGTTGTTGTTTTGGTGTGTGGTATACAGTTATTAGGCACCAGTGTAGATGCTTTTCAAACAAAGCAAATGCTTCTTAAAACTAGCTTTATGATACTGTTTTGCTGGTTAATATTTATCTACTGTAATAATGCTCTTCGAATCAGAAAACTCATTTATGCCATTATTTGTGCGGGTGTATTCCAAGCCTTATATGCCAGTTACTTAAATCTGTCACCCGATATCGTTAGCCCTTTGTTTAGTTATAAGCATACTGATCGTGCAATTGGGACATTTACATACTCTAACTTTTTAGCAAACTATTTATCTCTGTGCTTATGTTTAGGTATTGGTGTTTTGATCAGCGAGTTAAAAAGAAGTAATAGTGATTATAAACAAACTTTTGAGCAAACCATGCGAGCTTGGGCTGAAATATTATTAAGTTCCAAAATTATATTGCGAGTGTCTTTAATTATAATTATTGTTGCACTTATTTTAACCCGCAGCCGCATGGGTAACTCGGCCTTTTTTATTGCTCTGATGATAATAAGCGCACTCGCTTTATTTATATACAAACAAAAACCTCGATCATTCAAATTACTCATTGTTAGTTTTTTTATTATTGATTTAATTATCATTGGTGCCATATTTGATGTAGAAAAAGTAAAACAGCGGATCACTGAAACTAGCTTACATTCAGAAACTCGTGACGAAGTAGTTCGCGACTCAATTCCGCTTATATTAGATCATCCGTTTTTAGGCGCCGGCGGTGGTACGTTTTATACCGCGTTCCCTCAGTATCAATCTGAGCCCTACTCTGGCTACTATGATAACGCTCACAATGATTATGTTCAGTTTGCAGCCGAACTTGGCATACCCGCTACATCACTACTTGGTTTGCTTGTGCTTTATTGTTTATGGTTGAGTATTTCGACGATGCGAAAGCGTAAAACGGCGCTATTTCAGGGAGTGGCCTTTGCTTGTGCCACAGCCATAGTCGCGATGCTACTACACTCATCGGTTGACTACTCACTGCAGGCCGGCGCAAATTCAATGCTATTTATCACTATTTTATGCTTAGCAATATTAACCAATAAATTACCTGCGCCCAAGCGAAACCGAAAAGAGCATGGTTAAATACAAAGGCAAGTAATTACCTAATATAGAGTGATTAGAAGCTGCGCTTTTAACGCGGGCAAGCTCTGCGTCTACCGCTAAGGTTCAATTTACTTGCGTCTAAAAGCAACGCTATCGAACTTGCTAGTATATCAATAATAAATTAACCACGAGGGCACGGAGAAGAAAAAGAGAAGTAATTTTAGGAGCTAGGGCGTGTTGACCTTTCGTGATTGATTTTGCAGCAGACTGTTTGGTATTTAGGCAAGGCAGAGTCTATGTAGTGTGGTTATTCCCCATAAATAGGCGATAACGCAGCATAAATGCCAAACATGCGCTGCCCTTTGGGTTCTTTCTAGGGGCAATTTACTCTTTGTTGCTCGGTTTTTACTTAGCCCACTAGGTTACAAACCTCGCGCCGCGATTAAATCGTCCCTAGATTGAACAAATTTCAATCCACAAAGGTCAACACGCCCTAGTAACTGCAAACAAATTTAACTTAGCTTTTCTCTGTGTAACGCAAGGCGCCTCTGCACTCTCGGTGGTGAGACCAATGTTTTAAGTAATGAGAAGCTTCACTTCTAACGTGAGCAAGCTCAACATCTACCGGTAAAGTTAAACACTGTGGTTAAACTCACTTGTAGACCACAGCTTGCTGGCGTTTAAAATCTACGCTTTTACGTTCATGGATACTTTTTAGTTATGCTCTAAATCAAACTCAGTTAAATGCCCGTCGCCATGGATAAGCTGGTAGCGGGATAAATTCCCCTGCTCTAAGGTTATTAAACTAATAGCCGAATCACTCACTAAATATTTTTGCCCTTCATCTATAGTTTGGTGTTTATCTACTTCCATATGCCAGCGCTTTGTAAAAAAGTTTAATGGACTTTTTGGACCGTATAAAATGGAGTCGAGCTTATCAAGTACGTTTATAAGTTTACGAGGGAATTCGTTTTTAATGCCACTGGCAGTGAGTTGCCAAATTCGGTTGGGGTGATCACCAAAACGCTTTTGCACCGAAAAACAGAACGAGTAATGTACGTCTCCAGATAGAATAAGTGTTTCGTTAGGTGTGTCTGTGCGTCTAAACGTATCAAGTAATTTTTTAGCCGAGCCTTCGTGTGCCATCCAATTTTCTACGTCAACCATAAGCGGTTGCCCACAAATATTAAACATGGCTTGAATCGCTTCTATTGATTTAACACCAAATACGGGGGCCGGCGATACAATAATAACTTGTTCGTGACTTAACAGGCTTTCTTCAAGATCAGTTAAACGCGCCCAATCCAGTAAACCAGACGGTTCGTTAAAGTTTGACTCGTTACGCCAGCGATGTGTACGGGTGTCTAGCACAACAACTTTAGGTGTTGTAGTTAGTTCGTAATGCCAGTAGTTAAACTCATGTAAGGACTTGTCAAATGCTTTAAATTGCCAAACATCCTCATCAACTAAGCTATCTTTGAACGGTTGTATTAATGCGCTTGTTTTAGTGAGTGCATCATTACCTATTCCTTGAAACAACCAATAACTGGCTAAGCCATTGCTCACAATACGTTTACTACTTTTATTTTGACTTATTGCTTGCTCCCACCCAGCAGTAAGATTCCAATCATCCGTGACATCGTGATCGTCAAACATCATCAACGTAGATACATTAGCAAATAACCGCTCTACCTCACTCAAACCTTCTGCATAATCAATTAGAGCCGTTTTTTCAGCATTGAAAATAGTCTGATTTTTATTATTTTCCCCCGTATATTGCGTCTTCTCTAGATCAACACATGCCCAAGCTGCCGCACTAAAATTCAGCAAATAGAGCGCGATATATTCTTCAAAATAAATAAGGTGATTGTAAGCCTTGACGCTTGAAAAGTGCGGTTCGTCTTTTTTTAACCAATAACCTACGCCTAACTTAGAACGATTTTGCCAAGGCGTTTTAGGTAAAAAATGATGCCTATTATAAAGCTGCTCGTTTATATCGCTGGGTAAAGCAAGCTCAAGTGGTTGCTCTTTATATATGCCAAGCTTATCTATTAATTGATAAATAACCAACAACATAGGCCCTGCTACATCATCGGCATACACCTGATCGCCGCTGAGCAAAAGTAGCTGCGCACCTTGTTCATTCTTACTGCGCTGAGTATTTTGCCATTTACTTGCCGATACTAAACTATCTTTTGCTGGGTGATGTGCGTTACGACACGAACCATGCAAAATATCAGTCAGTTTATTGGGAATTATAAACGCGGGAGTTGGCTGATTTTCAAAACACCAATGAGATAAATCAATGCTCTTACCATCGATAAAAAGCGCATAAGGGAGCTGTGTATCGAGAGGAAACTGCTCGTTTATAGGTTTTATAACAACAAAGTGTAAAAATAAGTGTTCGCCTAGCGCAATACTTTGCTGTTCACTGTAACTTTCGTTATTTATAAGATCTATACGACAATTTGCAGGCTTGGATGTAGCAAACTGAATGCACACACCCGCTTGCTCTGCACGGCGCACCATTGGCCCCATTAGTAAAATAGGAAGTTGCCCCGTTTTAGTCATCATAGGGTTAGCCTTTAGCTGCTAATTTAAATAAAGAGTAAAAATTGTCAGTCGTCGCTTTAGCTAACTCGTTAAAACTAATACCCTTTAATTCACTTATATAATAAGCGACATCTTCTACGTACGCTGGCTGATTAGTTTGCCCGCGATGGGGTACTGGCGCTAAATAAGGCGAGTCGGTTTCTATTAATAAACGATCGAGTGGAATTTTTTTAACAACGTCTTTTAGCTCTACCGCATTTTTAAACGTAACAATGCCTGAAATAGAAATATAAAAACCCATGTCTATGGCTTTTTTAGCCATATCCCAATCTTCTGTAAAACAATGTAATACACCGCCGCAATTTTCAGCTTTATGCTCACGCATTAAGTTAATAGTGTCGTCGCGTGCATCACGAGTATGAATAATTAACGGCTTTTGCAATTCGTTAGCCACTTCAATATGCCCAACAAAACTAGCTTGTTGCACTGCGTGTGTGTCTTTTGCGTAGTAGTAATCTAGGCCTGTTTCGCCAATCGCAACTACTTTTTCATGCGATGCGAGTTCGGTTAATAATTGTTTATTAAGCGCGTCTTTTTGATCAAGCGGATGAACACCACAAGAGGCTGATACATCAGCATAATGCTTAATTTTATCGAGCATACTTGGAAACTGATCAAGTGTTACGCTTACACATAAAAAATGTTCAATCTTTTTTGCGCGCGCTTTATCAAGCACTTGGTCAAGGTTTAAATCGAGTTTATCAAAATCAAGACGGTCTAAATGGCAATGTGAATCTACTATCAAAATTGAGCCTGTTATTACTACATGGTGTAAGTTGGATTACCGGAGTTTAACATAGTCCCCAGTAGTTTTTCGATCTTGGCATTTAGGTTTGTTTTATCATCTAAAAAGCTAATACCTATGCCAGGCGGGTTTGAACTTTGTGCGCCTTGAGGAGTGATCCACGATACTTTACCGGTGACTACGTCATCCTCTAGTGCATCGGGTAATGTGACTCTAAGCGCCAATGAATGACCCGCTTCGTAGCGCATATTCGTTCGCACAAACAAGCCCCCTTTGTTTAGATAAGGCATATAACAGCGATATAACTCATCGAGGTCATCTATATCAACTAATAGCTCTTGCATGTTTAGTCCTGTTTATTGATTACGTAATATGTACGCTAATCGCGATACTGCCAGCGATAAATTAAGGCCAAGGATCTTTGTATTATTTTGCAAAAACTCGCTCAGTGCTTGTTGCGCAACTTGATACGCTTCAAAGTTCATACCTTGCAACAGCTGCTGCTTTAATTGCTCACTTAAGAACAAAGTAAATATACGAACAAGCTCAGGCTGTTTATTTATAATATCGACTAACGCTTTGAAATTATGACTTTGTTTAAACTCAGTTGCAAATTTATAGAGCATATCAATACTTTGTAGCTGATTTTGCTCTTGCCACTGCTTTATTTGTAACGGCTGGTTGTAAAAAAGAGGTAACCAGCTATAACCGGTAATTTGCAATGCTTCAAGCCATTGCTGGGCAAGCTGTGTGTTTGTTACTTTTACATCGGTTTTAGCACAACGGCTCAATATAGTCGCTGGAAGTTGCGCAGCTTGGCTTGTGGTCAGTATTAAAAATCGGCTATTACTTGGCTCTTCTAATGTTTTTAATAATGCATTTGCTGCGGCTGTTGTCATTTTTTCACAGTTTTCGATGACAACAACTTTGTTGCCATTTTGCGCTGCAGAGTGATGCATAAAATCACTAATACCCCGAATATCATCTACGCCTATACTTTGCCCATCTACCTGCGTTAAACGTTTATCGGGATGTGTACCCGCGAGTGTTAACGAACAACTCTTACAATGTCCGCACGGGGCTAAAATGCTGTTAGGAGCCGCTGATTGCGCCACTACATTTTGGCACAATAGTGCATTAGCTAACTGATCACTTAACTCAAATTTACCAACACCAATAGGCCCGCAAAATAATTGCGCATGATGAAAGCGATGGCCACGAAAGCTTTGCGCTAAGCGTTGCTCTGTATCGTGTAACCAAGGCAATGCCATGTTATTTTAACCCTTCAAAAAATGTACGTAATACGTTGGTGATATCACGATGCACTTTGTCAATATCTTGATTTGCATCAACTGTTTGAATTGAACTATCGTCACTAGCAAGCTCAAGGTAACGCATACGTGTACGTTGAAAAAACTCAATCGCTTCTTGTTCTATACGATCTAACTCACCTCGCCCTTTCGCACGTTCAAGGCCAATAACAGGGTCAATATCAAGGTAAATAGTTAAATCAGGTTTTAGTCCTTTTAATACCATTGACGATAACGACGCGAGTGTATTTGAGCTAATACCACGCCCGCCACCTTGATAGGCTTGAGACGATAAATCATGACGATCCGCAAGTATCCATTTGCCTTGCTCAAGCGCTGGATTAATTACGTTATGCATCAACTGCGAACGTGCCGCATACATAATTAACAGCTCGGTCTCGAATGCAATTTCTTCAGTGTGTTCTGCTTTTACAAGGGTGCGTAGTGACTCGGCTAGCGGTGTACCACCTGGTTCGCGTACGTTTATAAAGTCGATCTGTTTTTTGTTTAAGAAATCTTGGCATAATGAAATTGCCGTAGATTTACCAGCGCCTTCTAGGCCTTCAATGACGATAAATTTTGGTTTCATAAAAAATTAATTCTTTTTATTTAATATATACGTTTTAACTGCTGCATTGTGCTGTTTTAACGTGGTTGAAAATTGATGACTGCCATCACCTTTTGCGACAAAGTAAACGTATTCACTGTGAGGTGGATTAACAGCGGCTAAAATAGCGGCTTTGGATGGCATGGCTATCGGTGTAGGCGGTAACCCCTTAATACGATACGTATTGTAGGGTGTGTAGTCACGTAAGTCTTTGCGTTTAATATCACCATCAAAATTCTCTCCTAACCCATATATTACGGTTGGGTCGGTTTGAAGGCGCATATTGGTATTTAATCTATTTACAAACGCTGAGGCAATTAACGGACGCTCGCTGGCAAGCCCCGTTTCTTTTTCAATAATTGAAGCCATTATTAATACTTCATAAGCTGAGTTATAAGGTAAATTTTGTGCCCGTTGCTGCCATGCATCATCGAGTGTTTGCTGCATTTTTTGCGCTGCACGTTTTAACACACTGCTTGCGGTATCGTTATTATGATAATGGTACGTATCGGGAAATAACCACCCTTCAAGGTGTATATCGCTACTCAATACTTGCTGACTTAGTTGCTCAATGTTTAAATCATTTTTTAAGTTAGTGGTATTTTTAATCGCCGCTAACACATCGCGCAGTGCTTGGCCTTCAATAATAGTAAAACTAAAGCTAACTTGTTGCCCTTGATTTATTTTTTTTATGTTATCGATAACGCTCGTATTTGAAAGCGCGTAAAGTCCCGCTTTTAAATCGGTGAGTGTTGGATCTAGTTTTGCGATTATTTGATAACGCCAGCAGCTATCTACCCAATTATTAGCTTGCCACTGCTTACAGAGCTTATTAAAGCCAGTGCCGCGTTTAACTTCAAACTGGGTGTTATTCGTTACCATTAAAGGGGTATTTATTGTCGTTTGTAATTGCTGATAACCAATAGCAGTCGTTATAACAGCTAAAAAAAGCACTGATAAAATAACTTTTAACACTTAGCCTCCTTGGCTAATAATTTAGTGAGTAATGCATGGCTGTTGGCTGTATTAAACACCTGTTGCTCAATACTTTTTACAGGCACTGCTCCCATTAAGCTATTGCACACAAATACGGCGTCGGCTTGGGTTAAGTCTTCTACTAGCACGCGTTTAAATTCAACAGGCAATTTATCACATAACGATTGCAGATAAACGCCCTTTATTCCGCACTCATCAACCAATGGTGAAAATACTTTATGATTTTTAATCGCAAAAATATTGGCGGCAGATGCTTCAATTACATTGTTATTGTGATCAAGGACTAATACATCGTCGCAGTTTTGCGTTTGCATCGCTCTTTTTATAAGTACTTGCTCAAGGCGGTTTAGTGTTTTAAGTCCCGCTAAATAAGGCTGAGCTGCTAATTTAATGGGGCTTATTTCAAGCCTGACTCCTTTTTTAGCAAGTGCACTATAATTGCGGGGGTAATCGAGCACACTCAATAAAATAGTAATATTACATTCACTTGGTAAACCATAACCACGCCCACCTTCACCTCGGGTTATCAGTATTTTGAGCACACTGAGCTGCAGATCGGTTATTTGCTGTGTGATTTTATTTTCAAGGCTATAAAAGTCTAACTCAGGAAACCCCAGACGCTCTGCACATTCAATCAAACGCGCTTTATGATGAGGCCAATACTGTACTTGCCCATCAACAACTTTAGCCGTTGTAAAAAAGCCATCACCATAGTTTAAGCCACGATCGCTTATGCTGATGGTGCTGCTACCACGTGCTGTAATAATTGTTTGTGTATGGTTTATTATTTTTTGCATAAAAAAAAGCTCAGTTAAACAACTGAGCTCTTATAAGTTAGTTCGTTGTTAAAAAAGATTATACCTTTTTAAACAGCAACGAGCCATTAGTACCACCAAAGCCGAACGAGTTACACAGTGCAAAGTCTAATTTGGCATCACGTGCAGTGTGCGCAATGTAATCTAAATCACAGCCTTCGTCTGGGTTATCAAGGTTGATTGTAGGAGACACTTTTTGATCTGTAAGCGATAAAATCGAAATAATTGACTCAACAGAGCCCGCTGCACCCAGTAAGTGTCCCATCATTGACTTAGACGAACCAACCATTACATCTTTAGCTGCATTACCAAAAATAGACTTAACAGCCGCAGTTTCAGCTTTATCACCAGCATGCGTTGATGTACCGTGTGCGTTAATATAACCCACTTGCTGTGCGTTTACTTGCGCATCGTTTAACGCGTTTTCCATCGCCAGTGCGGCCCCAGCACCGTCTTCTGGCGGTGAGGTCATGTGGTGCGCATCACCACTCATACCAAAGCCAACCAGCTCGGCATAAATTTTAGCGCCACGTGCTTTAGCGTGTTCGTATTCTTCAACGACAACAACACCTGCCCCATCAGATAATACAAAGCCGTCACGGTCTTTGTCCCAAGGACGAGAAGCCGCTTGTGGATCATCGTTACGGGTTGATAATGCGCGCGCCGCATTAAAGCCACCCATACCAATTGGTGTGCTTGCTTTTTCTGCACCACCGGCAACCATTGCATCTGCATCACCGTATGCAATCATACGCGCTGCATGACCAATATTATGCAAACCTGTTGTACAGGCTGTCACAATAGAAATATTTGGCCCTCGGAGTCCATGCATTATTGATAAATGACCAGAAATCATATTAATAATGGTAGAGGGTACGTAAAATGGTGAGAGCTTACGTGGACCGCTATTTAATAGTTTAACGTGGTTTTCTTCTATAAGCGTTAATCCACCAATGCCAGAGCCCACAGCAACACCTATACGTGTTGCATTTTGCTCTGTTACTTCTAGACCAGAATCTTTAAAGGCTTGAACACCCGCTGCAATACCGTACTGGATAAATAAATCCATCTTTTTAGCATCTTTTGCTGGCATGTAAGCCGATGCATCAAAGTCATTAATTAAACCAGCGAACTTTGTACCAAATTTTGATGTGTCAAAGTGAGTTATTGTTTGAATACCACTTTTACCATCTAATAAGCCTTGCCAGGTTGATTGAACATCATTACCTAACGGCGTCAACATTCCTAAGCCAGTTACGACGACTCGACGTTTAGCCACGGTTTGCCTCCAATAAGGGATATTTTTATAAGGTGGATGATCATACCCAAGCTACCTCAAAGTACTAGTCTCAAAATAGATTAAAAATGCATAACACAAACAAAAATAATTTTTAATTAAGATTGGCGGTTAAGGCTAGGTTTTGAATCATGAACTTTGAGGTGGTTTGGATATATAGATTAAGGGCAGCGAATGCTGCCCTTAATGTGCGATAAATTACTCAGCGTGAGCTGTAACGTAATCGATTGCAGTTTGTACTGTAGTGATCTTTTCAGCTTCTTCGTCTGGGATCTCAGTATCAAACTCTTCTTCAAGAGCCATAACTAGTTCAACAGTATCAAGAGAATCTGCACCTAGGTCATCTACGAAAGAAGATTCATTTTTAACTTCTTCTTCTTTAACACCTAGTTGTTCAATAATAATTTTCTTTACGCGTTCTTGGATATCGCTCATTCTTCTTTCCTTTATTAAAAACGCCAATGCGTTATTTTCAGATTGCCGCGTAGTTTACGCCGCATAATTCTCTGATTCAATGATTTGACCATAAATAATTATCTGGTCAAACCTCTGAGAGTAAGTTTTGTCTTTTATCGCTTATTTTCGCAGCGATTTCAAGTATGTTTAAAGCAAGTTCACAAAAAATTCAATGTTTTTGAGTTACTCTACTTAACTTAAATTAGTTTTAGTACAGGTAAAATAACGATTAAACCATGTACATCGCACCATTTACATGCAAAGTTTCGCCTGATACATACGCCGCAGCATCAGATGCTAAGTAACAAACTGCAGCGGCTATTTCGTCAGGTTGACCTAAACGCCCTGCCGGTACATTCGCAAGTGTAGCTGCTTTTTGATCGTCACTGAGTTCATCGGTCATATCCGTTTGAATAAAACCAGGCGCTACAACATTTACTGTAATACCACGAGAAGCCACTTCGCGTGCAAGCGATTTAGAAAAACCAATTACACCGGCTTTAGCTGCCGCATAATTAGCTTGCCCTGCATTGCCCATAGTACCGACTACTGAGCCTATGTTAATAATACGACCGTTCTTTTTCTTCATCATTGGACGTAATACCGCTTTAGATAAACGGAAGATTGAGCTTAGGTTGGTATCGATAATATCATCCCACTCAGACTCTTTCATACGCATTAATAAGTTGTCACGTGTAATACCTGCGTTATTTACAAGTACATCGATGTCACCTAAGTCCGCTTTTATTGCCGCAAGTGTTGTCTCTATTGATGCAGGATCAGTGACGTTTAGCGCATAGCCCTTACCATTGTCACCTAAATATTCACTGATTTTAGCAGCGCCTGACTCACTGGTCGCAGTACCCGCAACTTTTGCACCTTGTGCAACTAAGGTTGTTGCGATTGCTTTACCAATACCACGGCTGGCGCCGGTGATGAGGACAACTTTGCCCTCTAAAGAAAATAAATTAGACATTATATATACTCTTATTTAGCTGCATCAATTGAAGCGGCATCGTTTACTGAGCCACAGTTCATTGCTTTATCGATTCGTTTTGCCAGCCCTGTTAGTACTTTACCAGGACCAAATTCGTAGCTTTGCGTTACACCTTGTGCAACTAATGCTTGTACTGTTTCAGTCCAGCGAACTGGGCTATAAAGCTGGCGTACTAGTGCATTTTTGATCGCATCAGCACAACGCTCTACTTTTACATCAACATTATTAATTACATCACACTTAGGTGTATTAAATGTTAAAGCGGCTAAATCAACAGCTAATTTATCAGCTGCTGGTTTCATTAATTCACAATGCGAAGGGACACTTACAGAAAGTGGTAGTGCACGTTTAGCACCAGCATCTTTACATGCTTGCGATGCTCTATCTACTGCCGCTTTATGGCCTGCAATAACAACTTGGCCTGGGGAGTTGTAATTTACTGGAGAAACAACGTCGCCTTGGGCTGACGCGGCGCAAGCTGCTTTAATTTCTTCATCGCCTAAGCCAATTATTGCCGCCATTGAACCTATGCCAGCAGGGACTGCTTCTTGCATATACAAACCACGGTTTTCAACTAGTTTAACCGCTTCGCTCAAGCTAATAACATCACTACATACCAGTGCTGAGTACTCTCCTAAGCTGTGGCCTGCCATAACAACGTCAGTATCAGGGTTTGCTGCTAACCAATCACGATAAATAGCAACACTCGCTGTAAGTAAGGCTGGTTGAGTTCGATGAGTTTGATTTAGTTTTTCTTCTGGTCCATTAAGGACTAACTCTGCTAAGTCGTAACCCAGTGCATCAGATGCCTCAGCAAATGTTGCTTTAGCACTCTCTGAACTCTCTAGTAGCGCGTGTAACATGCCAACGCTTTGCGAGCCTTGACCTGGGAATAGAAGTGCAATTTTTTGTGCCATACTTTGCTCTTTTTAATTAAACAAATAAATAATGAATTACACGGCACATCAATTATTGATTGACCGCCGTGTCTTTAGAATGTGTTTTTTCGAAAATAGCAGCTATTTTATCAGGAAGTTGACGTTCAACTTCCTTAACTGCTTCATCGATTGCAGCTTGAAATGCTTTAGCGGAGGCATTTCCATGGCTTTTAACGACAATACCGCGCAATCCTATCAGAGAAGCACCGTTATACTGGTCGGGGTTCACCCTTTTATAGAGTTTTTTTATTATTGGACGCAACATAAACGCCAAACATTTGTATAAAATGTGTTTTTCGAGTGCTGCTGTAAACTTATTCATAATAAGCTTAGCAATACCTTCACATGTTTTAAGCGCAACATTACCAACAAATCCTTCGCATACAATTACATCAGCTTTACCTGTAAAAATATCGCTACCTTCACTGTAACCAATATAATTAATGTAGGGGCTTTGCTGCATTAATTGTGCGGCCTGTTTAATATCATCATGGCCTTTAATGTCTTCAGCGCCGATATTTAATAAACTAACACGAGGGTTATCAGTGCCCAGAGCTTGCCCTGCCACTACAGAGCCCATAATGCCAAACTGATACAGCATTTCGGCGTCGCAATGTACATTAGCGCCCAAATCGAGCAAATATACTGGGTTTTTACGCTCTGTGGGTACCGCTGAAATGAGTGCAGCACGTTTAACGCCTGGCAGCATTTTTAATACGTAGTGAGCCATAAAGAATAGCGCGCCCGTGTTACCAGAGCTGACACATGCTTGAGCCTCACCCGATTTAACTAAATCAAGGGCGACACGCATAGAAGAATCTTTTTTTGAACGCACAGCAATTGCAGGTTCGCATGCATTTGTGACAATTTCACTGCAATGACGAATTATAAGTCTTGGGTGAGATAAAGAATCGAGGGATTCGAGTTCTTTAGATATAACCTGTTCGTTACCACACAAAATGAGTGTTAAATTGGCATGAACATTTACCGCATGAACGGCAGCAGGAATAGATGAACGGGGGCCGTAATCGCCCCCCATCATATCTAACGCTATGGTTAGATGATTCAGCATATAAGTAATCTCTTATTTAGAAATTACTTGAACGCCTTTGTAGTAACCATCTGCAGTCACATGGTGACGACGATGAGTCTCACCAGATGTTTGATCTACAGTTAAAGTTGGACCACTGATCGCATCGTGTGAACGGCGCATGCCGCGTCTTGCACGAGACTTTTTGCTTTTTTGTACAGCCATAGTCTTCTCCTAAGAATCTTTCTTAAGTTGTTTCAAAATATCAAATGGATTAGGTTTATCATCTTCCGCCTTTAAAACACCAAAGCTGGCAGGCTTTGCTGAATAACTGCATGAAGCTTCGTTGTGGGTAGCCACTAATGGAATTGCTAAAATCAGTTCATCTTCAATTAAATTAAAGATGTTAACTTCACCATTTTCATCAAGTGCTACTTCATCGTAGTCTTCTGGAAAAATATCTAACTCAGTATCTTCACCTACTGGTGAATATACAAAGTCTTGAACCAAATCCAACCCTAAATCACCATTACAACGTTGACAAATTACAGTTACGTGTGTGGACAAATTGCCTCTAATCACAGCGAAACCTTGATCGTCGTTTTTGCAATGAATTTTTACCGCTATTTCACCTACTTCTTCCTGCACAACTTTCTCTAAACGAGTAAGTTTTTCAAGCGGTACAATTCCGTCATACTTTAAACGGTGCTGCGCTGCTTTGCCTGGATGAAGAGTGATGGGAATTTTCACCTTTTGCATAGGGGCTGCATCATATAGATAGTTAGTTTGTTAGTCAAAGTAAAAAACCATTTTTACTTGGTTTTTAACGTGTTTTACTCACGGATCTGATTTATCCTAACTCAATCTTATTTATCGCAGGAAAACAATCCGTGATGCACCCACTTATATTAGCGTCAAGCTCGCCTTTTAGGCAGTCTTTATTACAAAAATTTAATTTACCATTTGAAACATTTTCACCAGACGTTGACGAGTCAGCGCACAAAGGCGAAACTCCCACAGAACTAGTTAAACGTTTAAGTGAATTAAAAGCATCTGCTGCTAATAAATACTTTAACAAAGGCTTAGCTATTGGGTCAGACCAAGTCGCAGTGTTTAATAATCAAATTTTAGGTAAACCACACAATAAGCAAAATGCCATAAAACAACTAAATTTATTTAGCGGTCATACTATAACATTTTTAACAGGGCTTTGTGTTTACGATATTGTAACTGGCGCCAAAAAAACCTGTGTTGAACCTTTTGATGTTACATTTAAAACACTCAATGACGCACAAATTAGTGCTTATTGTGATGCAGAGCAGCCATATAACTGTGCTGGCAGCTTTAAAAGTGAAGGGTTGGGGATCTGTTTGTTTGAAAGGTTAAGCGGAGACGATCCTAACAGCCTAATCGGTTTACCATTAATTAAACTCAGCCAATTACTGGCTGAGTTTGGTGTTGATGTACTAACCGCTCAAAACAAGTTCTAGTTAACCTGAACTCTGGTTAAGATATTTACTAATATATTGAATCATAGTGATATTTAAATTTATTTTTCTCTAGCCAGAAATTTTCAGTGAAAACAAGGCGAGCTTACGCGTCAATAGCGGGCCTATTACAAATAAATTCAACGTAGTTAGCGCTGAAAATAGCAGCTTGAGATAGATTTATTATCCAGAGCTCAGGTTAGTTAAATAAATTAGCCAAGTAATACCTGTTGCAGCTGCAGATAGTTATCTACGGTTGCAATAGGGTCAAGCTCATTTAGCTACTGAGCGCTGTGTACGCCCATCGTTACACCAATTCTATCCATGCCAGCAGCTTTTGCCATTGTCATGTCTATTTGAGTGCCACCAATCATTACAGCATCTTGAGCGCTTAAGCCAAGCTCTTCAAGCAACTGATGCAGCATATCTGGAGAGGGCTTTGACTGTGCTTCATCGCTTGTTCGCGTTGCACTAAAAAATAGCGTAACTTGCTTTGGTGTTGCAACCGCTAAAACAATGCCCTGCTCTTTTAAAGCACTTAATACACTAGGGCGTGTTGACCTTTCGTGATTAATTTTGCAGCAGACTGTTTGGTATTTAACCTGAGATCTGCTTAAGCGATAACTAATGCATTAAGCTCTACGTCAGTTAAATTAAGGTGTGGCTTATTTTCTTTGAAGCAATAAGCTACCAATCCAGCCACTAAATTCAACATAAAGCGTTCATACTCCGATGTCTCGAATGTTCAATGAAGGATATATTCTTGAGTTGGTCATTAATTGTTTCGATTATAAAACGCTTTGAAAGCATCGCTCTATCCCATAATGACATCGCTTTTGCCTTCATATTTTTGCGAACCGTCGTAATGAGCTTTACCCCTTTATCGAGCAAATCCGCTTCTAAAGCCTTACTTAAATATCCTTTGTCACCGTATAATTTATCCGTCAGGCAGCTCGCTAATTCGCGGACTGGTTGAGTATCATGTACATTTCCTGTTGTCACTTTCGCAGCAACAATTTCACCATGATGATTAACGACTAAATGCAGCTTGAAGCCGTAAAACCATCCCATCGTTCCTTTACCTCGCTGGGCTATTCCATCAAAGGTCTTGTGTCTTGGAATACGAATGTTATGGCAGACCTTAATAGATGTAGAGTCAATGAATTCAACGCCTGTGGGTTTACCTTTAAGTGAAGTGAAATAAGCACACATTGGCACAATTACTCTCGGCATAACGGCTAGAAATCGTGTGTAACTGAGTAAGTTAGGAAATTCACTTTTGTACATAAGTGATACATAACCAAGGTAGTAGTTTTTGAAATCACGATGATGTGACATGTGAAAACTAATAACAATAGTCATAATTTCACTGGTCGTCATACGCCCTGCTCGCTGACGTTTTTGGGTGCCATCTTCGAGTAATTGTTTTTTCCATTGGGGTATAAATACTTTGCAAAAATCATCGACATCGCAAAAACAATTCAACTAATTTAATCATGCCTGTTCCTTGTTTATCCAATCGTTCTTGGTCGAAAGATCGGATCTCGGAACAGGCATTTAGTTCAATTTCTTAAACGAGATTCAGGTTATTTAGGCAAGGCAGAGCCTATGTCGTGTGGTTATTCCCCATAAATAGGCGATAACACAGCATAAATGCCAAACATGCGCTGCCCTTTGGATTCTTTCTAGGGACGATTAACTCTTTGTTGCTCGATTTTTACTTATTCTTACAGGAATGTAAGCCATTAGAGTAACGCAGGAGCAGTTACCGAGCCCACTCGATTACAAACCTCGCGCCGCGATTAAATCGCCCCTAGATTGAACAAATTTCAATCCACAAAGGTCAACACGCCCTAGCAACATCGTCAAATACAGGAGTAGGAGTGATATCCACACTGTATTGGTGTTTATCCCCTGTAATTAACGCTTCATGTTGTGCTGTATGCGCTGGAAATAAAACATCTATTGCTTTATCAAGCGACAGGCCAATAATGTTTTTGATTGCGTCATCACCTGGTGGTGTGATGCTAAGCAATTCGGCACTACTGCGGATACACTTCACTATTTTAGCGACCGAATCCATAATAGTGCCGTCCCAATCAAAAATAACAAGCTTATATTTTTTAACGGGAGTTATCGCAATCACAGTTTTGCATCTCGTAATTTGAGTAATGTATTTTTAAGCGTTTTGTCTAGTGGTGCCTCAATACGCATGGTTGTTTCATTTTTAGGGTGATAAAAACTTAAATCATGGGCGTGTAAAAACAATCGATTTAAACCGACTTTACGCATAGATTCATCAAACCCCTGGTCGCCATACTTATCATCGCACGCTATTGGGTGACCTTTACATTGCGTATGCACACGAATTTGGTGCGTGCGCCCTGTAACCGGTGATGCTTGTACCAATGAGCAATCGTTAAAACGTTCAAGTACTTTAAAGCGAGTATGTGAAGGCTTACCTTCAGTGTTATCTACACGTACTACGCGCTCACCCGATTTAAGTGTATTTTTACGCAGCCCTTCGGTTACATTCTTCGTTTTAGAGTCCCACTGCCCTTCTACAAGCGCCCAATAGTTTTTTTCCATAGTTTTTTCACGAAGTTGCTCATGCAATGCAGTTAACACTGAACGACGCTTAGCTATCAGTAAACAACCCGATGTATCACGGTCAAGCCTATGAACTAGCTCAAGGCTACGCTCCTCTGGGCGAAGTGCGCGCAAAGCTTCTATTAAGCCATAACTTAAACCACTGCCGCCATGGACGGCCATTCCGGATGGTTTATTAATGACAATAAGGTATTTATCCTCAAATAATATATCGTTTTCTAAGCGCGTTACTTTATCGAGTTTTGAAGGTACAAATTCTTCGCGTTCAGCCACTCTAATCGGCGCAATACGCAGTACATCACCCAGTTGCAGCTTATACACAGGCTTAATGCGTTTTTTATTAACTCGCACCTCGCCTTTACGCAATAGTTTATAAATAGCGCTTTTAGGCACCCCTTTTAAATGGGTAATAAGAAAGTTATCAATTCGTTGACCTAAATGGTCCTCATTGATTGTGACATAAGTTACTTGTAAGTCGTTTTTTTCTGACATTGCCTAATCACTAATTTAAGTAAAATAATTTAGTTGCTAACACTGTAATAATAGTGGGATAATCAGCAGCGCAAATATTTAGTATTTGCAAATAACAACGGTGCTTTTTAACACATTAAAACATTCGTGATGCACATTCTGGGTAGCCGATCATACAGATCCGAGTTAAGTTTTCCAAAGCTTTTATACATACCTAGTAAACACGTGCGATCAATTAACAGCAATGCGCGTAATATATTGCTGGTTAAGTTTGAACATGAAGCGACTTTTAACGTGATAGAAAAAGCAATGAACAGATAATTTGTCTGATAGTGACGACGTAATAACACGTCGTTCAGCATTTGCTCAATTATTGTAGTGCCGTATAGCAGCTTATTTAGAACTAAAAAAATCTAATAAATAAGCGTTCATTAACATTGGCAGTGACTTTGCTTATAAAATAACGATTAACACTACATCAAATGTGTATTGTTAAACTATTTAATGAGCCCAACACGCCTAATATGAATGATATTTAGTAAGATTAATATGACAGGCCGACTTCTGGGTAAAATGTAAAGCAGCTGAAAAGCCGACATTTTTACACCATTAAGAATTTAATAGCGTGACTACGCACTATTGTTTGCCACCATTAAAATACTGCATACGAAAATACAGAGCCGTTCCGTTAAAGACCCAGTCGTGAGGCTGCATATTCTAAAAACCGGAACAACTGAACAGGCGAGAAAACATCGTCATGTCAGCGACATAAACTAGTAGAGTAATAATATGAAACGTATGCTAATCAATGCAACGCAGCAAGAAGAAATGCGTGTAGCACTGGTTGACGGCCAGCGCCTATATGATTTAGATATAGAGAGCCCAGGTCACGAACAGAAAAAAGCGAATATTTACAAAGGTAAAATTACTCGCATTGAACCATCTCTTGAAGCCGCATTTGTTGATTACGGTGCTGATCGTCATGGTTTCCTTCCTCTAAAAGAAATTGCCCGTACTTATTTTCCTGCAGGTTACACTTTCCATGGTCGCCCGAATATTCGTGACGTGATCAAAGAAGGTCAAGAAGTAATAGTACAAGTAGATAAAGAAGAGCGTGGCCAAAAAGGCGCTGCGTTAACAACCTTTATCAGTGTTGCCGGTAGCTATTTAGTACTTATGCCAAACAACCCTCGTGCTGGCGGTATTTCACGTCGTATTGAAGGGGATGAACGTACTGAGCTTAAAGAAGCGCTTAATCGTTTAGAACTCCCTAAAGGAATGGGCTTAATTGTTCGTACCGCTGGTGTTGGTAAATCATTTGAAGAACTAAATTACGATTTGAAAGCACTATTAGTCCACTGGGAAGCAATTAGACTTGCTGCTGAAAGTGCTAAAGCGCCGTTTTTGATCCATCAAGAAAGTAACGTTATATTCCGTGCAATTCGCGATTATCTACGCCGTGACATTGGTGAGATTTTAATTGATAAACCACGTGTTTTTGAAGAAGCGCAAGCGCACATTGAACGTTTCCGCCCTGATTTCATGAGCCGCGTTAAGCTTTATCAAGGTGACACACCATTATTCACCCATTACCAGATTGAAAGCCAAATAGAATCTGCGTTTCAACGTGAAGTACGCTTACCATCAGGTGGTTCAATTGTAATTGACCCTACCGAAGCGCTAACGTCTATCGATATTAACTCGTCTAAAGCAACAAAAGGCGGCGATATCGAAGAAACAGCTCTTAACACTAACTTAGAAGCTGCTGACGAAATTGCGCGCCAATTACGTCTGCGTGATTTAGGTGGTTTAATTGTTATCGACTTTATTGATATGACGCCACCACGCCATCAGCGTGAAGTAGAAAATCGTTTAAAAGATGCTGTTCGCCCAGATCGTGCTCGCGTTCAAATTGGTAAAATATCTCGCTTTGGTTTACTTGAAATGTCGCGTCAACGCTTACGCCCTTCATTGGGTGAAGCGAGTCAAGGACCATGCCCTCGTTGTAGTGGTCAAGGAACGATTCGTTCTAACGAGTCAATCGCACTATCTATCCTTCGTTTAATTGAAGAAGAAGCGATTAAAGACAATACCACACAAGTAAATGCACAAGTGCCTGTTGCTGTTGCCGCTTATTTATTAAATGAGCAACGCCGTAGCGTTCACCGCATCGAAAAGCAACATAACTGTGACGTAGTGATTATTCCTAATCAACATATGGAAACACCACACTACGAAGTAATGCGTTTACGCAAAGACGAAACGATTGAAACTGTTAGCTATGGACAGGTTGTTGCTCCAGAAGCTGAAACGTTTGAAATGTCGAGAACACCCGTTGCAGCTGTGCGTGAAGAACCAATGTTAAAAGGCGTTGTTATGCCTTCTACACCAGCGCCTCAAGCAGCACCGGCCGCAATAGCGACTCCAGCTGCCGCTAGTTCAAAAGCTCAAGGTGGGTTATTAGACACTATCGCGAAATGGTTTAAATCACTCTTTGCTAGCGAAAGCGAAGAAGAGAAGAAAGAAGCCGCTGAAAAGTTACAGCAAGAAGAAGCGCGTAACAATAAGAACCGTGGTAATGATAATCGTCGTCGTAATAACAACCAACGTCGTCGTAATAATAACCCGCGTTCAAAGCCTCGTGCAGAACGTGCAACGAATGAAGAAGACGTTAAAACAGACTCTGTAGCTGTAACTAACGAGAATCAGGAAAAAAGCGAAAATCGCAATAAGCGTCGTCGCAACCCTAATTCACGCAAACGACCAGAACGCAAAACTGAAAATAAAGACCAAGTAAAAACTGATGCTCCAGCAAAAATTACGGAGAAAGTTGAAGCAGAATCTAAGTCAGCGCCAGCGCAAGAAACTAAGGAACAAAAACCTAAAGTTCGTCGTCAACGTCGTAATTTACGTAAGAAAGTACGCTTAGAAGACGAAAATGCTGAGCAAGTGCAGTCAACTGTTCAAGCTCCTGAGCAAGTACTAGAGAAAGAAGAAAAAACACAAGTTCAACCGCAAGCACCTGCTGTAGAAAAGCAACAACAGGCACCAGCTGAAAAAGCGGCGCACATTAAAGAAGAAATAGTAGATATTGAATCTAACGATGACACTGTATCTACTGACGAAGAACAAGAGCCAACACGTACGCGTTCGCGCCGCTCTCCTCGTCACCTTCGTGCATCAGGTCAGCGCCGCCGTCGTCCTGAAGGTGAAAACTCTGAAAATAAATCAGACGAAGCGCCTGCATTTGTGCCAGTAGCAGATCAAGCTGCAGCCGAATATGAAGCTGAACTTAGAGCAAAAGCGCAAGAAACAGCGGTTGATGCTTCTGAAAAAGTTGAACAAGCCGTTGCTGTAGAAGACTTAGCTAAAGTGGAAACACCAGTAGCAACTGAAGAGCAAGCTAAAGTTGAAACACCAGTAGCAACTGAGCAGCCAGCTAAAGCTGAAACACCAGTAGAAACTGAACAGCCAGCTAAAGTTGAAACACCAGTAGCAACTGAAGAGCCAGCTAAAGTTGAAACGCCAGTAGTGACTGAAGAGCCAGCTAAAGTTGAAACGCCAGTAGTAACTGAACAGCCAGCTAAAGTTGAAACACCAGTAGCAACTGAACAGCCAGCTAAAGTTGAAGCACCTGTAGTAACTGAACAGCCAGCTAAAGTTGAAACGCCAGTAGCCACTGAAGAGCCAGTGAAAGTTGAAGCTCCTGTAGTAACTGAGCAGCCAACGAAAGTTGAAGTGCCTTTAGTAACTGAGCAGCCAGCTAAAGTTGAAACGCCTGTAGTAACTGAGCAGCCTACTAAAGCTGAGAAATCAGCAGCGCATGTTAAAACAATTGTTACTCAAGGGTCAGCAAGTGCGCCAATGGCACAGCCAACTCCAGTGACTGATAGCGAAGTAAAGCATGTATCTGTTGCTATGGCTCATGACAAACGTGAACTAGTGCCTGATAGTGGGTTACGTGCAGGTTCCATCAAACCTGCTGGTCGTGCAAGCGCTGCAATGACTAAAACAATGAGTGTTGATTAGTAATTAGTACTCATTAAAAAGCCCCGCTATTTAATAAATAGCGGGGCTTTTTTGTTTAAATACCTAAAAGTTTCACTTACCAAAACATTAAACACATAAAAGCAATGCTTTTCGCGCAAGCAAGCTTTACGCCTACAGCCACAATTTAACACCCTGCATAATCCCAACTTATAAACACACACTTGTAGACGCGCAGCTTGTTGGCGTGACGGGCAACGCCCGTAATCACTAATAATACCAACCAGCATAAAATGATAAACCATAAGAAGTACAGCGTATAAAAAACGCGATATAAATATCGCATTCTTAAATCAACTTTCTGTTAAATCAAAAAATTATTCGCTTTCACTTTCCATAAAACGTTGAAGCTGATCTTTTAAATTTGGCGGAATACCTTTAATAACTAGTGTATCGGTTGCTTCGTTGTACGTTACGCGCTCACCTAAGTGTTTACGCTCAAAACTTACACTTACTCCTCCACCAAGCCCTGAAAATTTAACCATACTAGTTACGGTTTTTTTATCCACAGGGAAAGTTTCTTCCAAGTCGTAACTTTGTTCTTTGCAAAAGCTATCAAACGGGCTGTCATCGCCTTTTGTAAGCGTTGCAGAAAGCTCACTTACGCTGGCATCTTCACCAGTAGTTACGCAGTCGTTACAGTAATCAAATACTTGTTTACGTAAGTCGTCTTTTTCTGATTTATCAAATTGTTGCTCAGATAAATAATCTTCGACTGCGCTAAGCATTACTTGGCTTTGCTGTTTTGAATCAATCCCCTCTTCACAGCCTAAAAAGTCTAAGAAAAAGTCAGCAACTTTACGACCCGCACGCCCTTTAATAAACGAAATATAACGATTATCTTCTGCCTGTGTATCCCACGCTGTTAAATCGATACGCGCTGCAAGTTGCATACGAGATATATCTAAATGACGAGAAGCCGCTAAATCGAGCTCTGAAGTCATTGAGTAGTGCTCTTTAATGTTAATCATCGCAATTAACATGTAATCGGTAGCGACATACTGATAATGACAAAATACTAAATAGCCTGTTTCGCTAAATGCATACTTATCAAGTTCTTCTTTTAAAACTGTTGAGGCTTGCTCTGTCATGTGCCAAAAGCCAAGCTCGTCATTGCGGTAACTTTGCATTGCTGACGCAACAACACTGTTTTTATCGCCACTAAACGCACAGTAGCCTTTACCAGGCTTGCCGTTGTATGCATGATGCAATTGCTCAATAAACACGGCCACTTTGTCATTAATGATCATTTCATCATTTCGAAGGTGAATTTGCGTATCATCGTCTTTTTTGTCTACATAATGAACGACTAATTTTTTAACGTCTGTTGTCATCTTTGTTTTTCACGCCTCTAGTGTTAAAATACGGGAATATAACTATTTTATTGAACCAACTGATGCCAATCTTATCAAAATACTCTAACGAAGAAGTAGAACAAATCGTCGATCAGCTTATTGATGTGCTAACTAAGCACAATGCGCCGGTTGATTTAAGTCTAATGTGTTTAGGAAATTCTATCACGCATATCCTAAAAGAGCATGTACCAACAGGGAAAAGACAAGCCGTCACTGAGAACTTTGCAAAAGCTCTTTCACAGTCGGTTAAATAGACTCTATGAATTTATCGCAGCACAATCAGTTTTCATCAAAAGCGAGTCAGTTGTTAAGCTGGGGGCATTGGTTTACCTTTGCCAATATCGGTTTAGCGCTCTTAATTAGTTTAAGCTATTTATTTGCAGACTCGCCGCCAACAAGCTTTATGGGCATCACTTATATGCTAGTGACATGGTTAAGCCACACTAGTTTTATTGCCTTTATAGCGTTTGTGCTGACGGTATTCCCGCTTAGTTTAGTTTTCCCCTACCCCAGACATATTCGCGGCATGGCTGCTGTCATTGCTACGTGTGCGGCTTCGTTACTGACGCTTGATGCTTATGTATATTTTAATTTAGGGTATCACTTAAGCACATCGGCCTTACCAGAAATTTTATCGCTTTTATGGCACCGCTTAACTAGCTCTCCGGCGTTAACAACAATACTTGCAAGCGCTGTTGTTCTGCTCATCTTAGGATTTCAATTAATTGTCAGTAACTTTACGTGGCAACGTTTAGAACAACTAAAACAATTGAAATTTGCTCGATATGCAATCTCATTTTTAATTATGTGTTTTGCACTTAGCCATAGTATTCATATTTGGGCCGATGCAAATTTAAAATTTGATATTACTAAGCAAGATAACGTCCTACCACTTTCGTATCCTACGACAGCTAAAAGCTTATTGGCTAAAAACGATTTGCTTGATCTAGAGAGCTACAACCAAGCGCATAACGTTAAAATTAATAACCAAAATATTAATTACCAAATACCGACACCTTTGGCAAAGTGTGACGATTATGCACAAAAGAATATTGATATATTTGTTTTTGAAACAGATAAACAACTTGCAGATTTTATTGCAAATAAAACAGTGTATAAAACAAAGCAATTTTTGCAGCCAACAGATCATGACGATATGCTATTTAGCTTAGTATATGGTTTGCCCGCTTTTTATAAAATGGCAATTTTAAAAGATAAAACGCTACCTGCTTGGCAAAGTCAGCGTCGTAGTATAGAAATAAAAGGAATAGACGAGCTAAGCTTTATTAACGATCAAGCCCACACTAATAGCGTTATTAGAGTTATTAAAGGGTCTGACACGCTGATCTCTCATGATGAAACTAGCCAGTTTTTCGCCTTCAGCTTAGCAAGTGATAGCCAAGAAGTTGTGACGACTTCTGTTTTATATAGCTCTGATAAGCGAATTTCAAAAGTAGATGGACTAATTCAGCCAAGCGATTTAATGGCAACAAGTGTGGGTCAGTATCTAAATTGCAAAGCTATTGCAAAACAAACTATGCTGGGTGTTAATTTATACAAGAAAAAAGATGACATGGGCGTAAATTACTCCCAAGGCGTGGTGATAGCTTATAAGAAAGATAGAATTACACTTATTGATTCAGATGGAAACTTTAAAAATATCTCTGCCGCTGAGGGATTTTCTATAGAGCAAGGGTTAGATATTCCATTTTTAGTTCAAAGCATTAAAAAGTTAAAAACATTTACGCAGTAATTGCCGCGCATAACCTAGCTTGCTAAACCGCCGTGCTAGGTTATAGTTTTACTTTCACGCGCACTATTAGCAAAGTAAAACAAATCCAAGGAGGGCAGTTATGTGTAAACATTCTCGTTACTTTTTATATGTATTTTGCTTCTCAATTAGTCTATGCAGTAACGCCACAACCTACTACAAATGTGTCACAGCAAAAGGGACTATATTTTCTCAATTCCCTTGTGATGATCAAGCAACTACGTACAAAGTAAATACCACCAACGTACTCCAAACAGCTCCTAAAACAGATTACAGCAAACAGTTAAACGATATTGAGCGTGAAAGAATACTAAGCATGTTACAAGCTCAGCTTCGAAGTAATAACCATAAATTAGCTATACTCGACCGTGAAAAACAGCGCGACGAATATAAACAACAGCAACGGCTCAGTCATATTCTAAGTGATGATGACAAAAAGCGTATTGCTAAAGATATTACTAAACAGATCAAGTTAATAAATAAAACACATAAAAAAGAAGCCTCTGTTATTTCTAAAAAAATTAAAAAGCTCGAAAAAGAAATAACCCTATACCAGCAAACAAAATAGAACTCGCATAAAGGCGTAAGGCGTAATTTAGCTTGGTTTTAAATCCAAAATAACATACCCTTAACACAATAGAGTATAAACTCTAACATGTATTAAGGAGTGCTTATGCAGCCACGTAATATTGCTGAATTAATTTTAACCGGCTTTAAAAAGCACTATAAACTATTTCAAAAAATCACTGCTAAAGCCCCGCTCGCTTTCGCTAATAAAAACTGGCAAGCAATTAATGATATTAGCCGCCTGCGGATTAGTTATTATGATGATCGTGTTAACGAAACCACCCAGTCTTTAAAAAAAGCCCATCCTACAGATACCCTCGACGAAGTTTTTTGGCTTGAAGTAAAAAAAGTATATCAACACTTTTTATGCTTTCACCCTCAAGCCGAGCTTGCTGAAACATTTTATAATTCAGTATTTTGTCGTTTGTATCACAGGCGCTACTTTCACAACGACTTTATATTTGTACAGGCGACATTAAAAGATGCGCCATCGGTACCGGTAGAGTCTGAGTACCGGAGTTATTTCCCGGTAGTTGATGGCTTAAAACCAACAATTAAGCGCATTATTAACCATTTTGATTTTAAAGCCCCGTTTGTCGATTTAGAGCGTGATATTCGCCTGCTTGTTAAGGCATTTTATAAACAAGCGCCCGACACACATCATCAGCCATGGCAAATGCGTTTTGATATACTCCATACTGCATTTTATCGTAACAAAGCCGCGTATATCGTTGGCCGAGTAGTTTCTCAAAGCGGTGTGCAGCCATTTATTATTGCAGTCCTTCACCATGAAGATAAAGGTCTATATTTAGACGCCCTACTCACTAAATCATCACAAATGCGTGTTATTTTTGGCTTTGCGCGTGCTTATTTTATGGTAGAAACGCATGCCCCTTCGGCGCTAGTTCGGTTTTTAAATCAATTAATGCCCAATAAAACTATTGCTGAGCTTTACAATGCTATTGGTTTTCATAAACAAGGTAAAACAGAGTTTTATCGTGAGTTTTTAAATCACTTAACGCACTCGAATGACGAGTTTACCATAGCACCTGGCACCCCAGGTATGGTGATGATGGTATTTACACTGCCCTCATTTGGTTACGTATTTAAAGTAATAAAAGATAAATTTGGTGAAAGTAAGCCATTTGGCCGCGACACTGTTTTAAAACGCTACCAACTAGTAAAAAGCCATGACCGTGTAGGCCGTATGGCCGATACCATAGAGTATTCCAATGTTGTATTTCCTTTGTCGCGTTTTGATAGTAACTTGCTTGAGCAGTTACATAAAACAATTGGCTCATCTATGGTTATTGAAGGAGACTGGTTGATAATAAAACACCTTTACATTGAACGGCGTATGACACCTCTGAACCTGTTTTTAGAAAATGCAGATGACGAAAGCGCAGCAGATGCCATTGAAGAATACGGCCAAGCACTCAAAGAAATGATTGCCGTTAATATATTTCCAGGTGATATGCTCTTAAAAAACTTTGGGGTAAGTAAACACAAGCGCATTATTTTCTATGATTACGACGAAGTACAATATTTAACAGACATGAACTTTAGAGAACTACCGAAACCAAAAAGTTACGACGACTATTTAACCGACGAACAGAGCTACTCGGTCGCACCCCAAGATGTTTTTCCTGAGCAGTTATGTACCTTTGTTACACCTAACCCGACTTACAAACAGTTTTTGATAAGCACGCACCCTGAATTGCTTGATGTTAGTTTTTGGAAGCAAGCACAGCAGAATGTAAAGGATGGGCAAGTGAGCCACATTTATCCATATCCGACAGCACAGCGTTTTATCCACCACTGGTAAACGCAAGGACAGATACATGAATATAAGTAAAATAGATTTAAATTTACTCGTTTACCTCGACACACTACTGCGAGAATGTAACGTAACACGCGCTGCAAACCAATTAAGTATCACACAACCGGCGATGAGTAACGGCCTGAAACGATTGCGTAACCTATTCAACGATCCGATTTTAGTGCGTACCAGCGATGGTATGGTCCCTACAGAGCGCGCATTAGAGCTGCAACCTGTGATACGCGGCATCTTAATGACGCTTGAAGAGACTCTCGCCCCTAATAGAGAGTTTGAAGCAAGCCAGAGTAAGCGTGTATTTAGAATAATGGCCAGCGATTACGCTGCCAGCACCCTTGCCCCTAAGCTGCTAAGTAAATTGCACGAAGAAGCGCCTGATACAACCTTAGACATACTCACGCCAAGTGATGTTACCTTTCATGACGTTGAAAATGGTAAAGTAGATATGGCAATCAACCGCTTTGAAAATCTACCGCAATCGTTTCATCACAAACGTATTTGGAAAGATAGCTTTTGCTGCTTAGTAAAAGCCGATAATCCAATAATTGAAAACTTCAGTCTTGATAGCTATTTAAAAGCACGTCATATATGGGTGAGTAAAACTGGTTTTGGCGTCGGTGTGGGTATGGATCCAAAAGACGTACAAAAATTAGGTTGGGTTGACGAAGCACTCGCACACTTTGGTAAGCACCGTAATATTGCTACGTTTACACGTAATTACCATGTAGCAATTCATTTAGCAAAAGAGAAAAACCTGATTGCGACTCTACCATCTAAAGCCGCAAATATTTACCTAGACGATGCTGGTCTTAAAATTTTAGAACCTCCTTTTCCTATTCCGCCCTTTGAGCTTGACATGATCTGGAGCCCACTTTTACACAGAGATGCTAGCCATATTTGGCTACGTCAAAAAGTAGCCGAGGTGGCAGAAGAGCTAAAATAACTTTATTACACGATCCCTTGTAAAAATTGCTAGGCTAATTTAAAAAACAATTAGCCTTTTTACTAAAAAATAAAAATAAACATTTAAAATCATTAAGTTAAAAAACAAACTTTATGGAACGGCCTTTGCTTCAGTTAAATAGAAGTTTACATTCATTTAATTAAAGAGGTCATTATGAACACCCATCAAGGAACAGAAGTAAATCATATTACAGACATCATCCAAGTAATGAACAGTGGCATCGACTTTTATGCAAAGGCTCAAGAAAAAATTGAAGACCCAGCAATTGGTGCACTTTTTCAGCGTATGATTGACGCACGAAAAGTAAGCGTTGAACGCCTGCAACCTTATGCTATTAACGAAAAAGGTGAGCGTGAGGATGGTTCTTCATTTGCTATTGAGGCACGCCGTGCTTATACCGCGTTACTCACTACATTTAGCTCAAACAACGACAGCACATATGTAAAAGAGCTTGAGGAGGTTGAAGACAAAACACTCGCAGAAATTAAATCAGCAATGGATAAACCACAACCTGCTGATTGTGAAGCGGCACTAGCTAAAACCTTGCTAACAATGCAAAGCTGTCATGCAGAAATGAGCCGCATGCAAAAAAATTAGTCATTGCTAAAATATAATTAAACCTAGGGCGTGTTGACCTTTCGTGATTAATTTTGCAGCAGACTGTTTGGTATTTAGGCAAGGCAGCGCCTATGTAGTGTGGTTATTCCCCATAAATAGGCGATAACGCAGCACAAATGCCAAACATGCGCTGCCCTTTGGGTTCTTTCTAGGGACGATTAACTCTTTGTTGCTCGGTTTTTACTTAGCCCACTAGGTTACAAACCTCGCGCCGCGATTTAATCGCCCCTAGATTGAACAAATTTCAATCCACAAAGATCAACACGCCCTAGTACGATTGGGTTTAATTATTCAATCTAAGCCTAACGTTAGATAAATTTATTATCTAACATTCAGATTATTTATCCTCGGTGGTAAAACATCAACTGTTTTGCCACTTTCCCGCCAATTTTCATCTTACTTAATAGCCTTAAAATATTTTTTTTTCATTTTTTTTGATTTAAATTTTTTTCGTCACATCTTTGTAAAAATAGCGTTCTATTATTAACCTCACCAATCTGGACTAGACCAGAAAACATGAGGTTCATTTAATGATAAAACGACACGCAATAGCAACGGCAGTATTACTGTGTACCAGCCCGTTATTCATCACTTGTAATGCCATAGCTCAAAACGCAACATTTGTAGGTACAGTAAAAGATAACAAAACACATTTATCAGGTGCGTTAATTAGCATTGTAGGCACTGATAAAAGTACGGTTACCAACTATCAAGGCCAATTTGAACTACCTAAGCTTGATGCGGGTAGTTATCAATTAAAAGTATCTTACTTAGGGTATCAACCTTATTTAATTGATATAAATATCGCAGAAGATGAGGTAAAAAAACTAAAACCAATCACCCTCTTCGCAGTAACAAACGACAATGCTATTGAAGAAATTATTGCCGTAGGACACATTCAACGTGGTGAAATGGCCGCTGCAAATAACCAAAAAAATGCTAAAAGCATTAAAAATATAATCTCTGCAGATGGGATTGGTAAACTCCCCGACCGAAATGCTGCCGAAGCTGTGCAACGTATCCCTGGTGTATCAATTGAGCGAGATCAAGGCGAAGGTCGCTTTGTTGCCGTTCGCGGTTTACCAGCACAGTGGAGCTCCGCAAGTATAAATGGCGATCGTTTACCTACCGCCGAGGAAGAAACCACCAGCCGCGCCACTGCATTTGACTTTTTCCCCAGCGAACTGATTGAATTTGTTGAGGTATCTAAAGCACTTACACCTGATATTGAAGGCGATGCGATTGGCGGCAACGTAAACTTTGTAACCAAAAAAGCACCCGATGATTTTGTATTTAATACCAATCTTGCTATTGGCCAAAATGAATTAGCTGATGGTACAAATTACTCCGCTAATGTGCTTTACGGAGACAGACTCCTTGATGACAAGTTAGGGTTCTTAATTAATGCGACCGCTTGGCAACGAGATTGGGCTACTGATAACTATGAACCTCGTCGTGGTAATGACGGCTTAGGTATTTATCGATTAGAGCTACGTGATTACACGGGTACACGCGAAACCTATGGCCTCAATGGTGCTATTGAATATCAGTTAGAGCAAGGAACTTTAAGTGCTACAGCTATGTATGGCACACTAATAGATGATGAAACGCATTATAAACACCGCATGCGTTTTGATAAAAACCGCGCAGAAGTACAACATATTCGAAATGAATTAATTACTGAAATGACCGGTTTCGAGGTTGCCGGTGAGCACTACTTCGGTTACGACAAAACCCTCTCATGGAAACTCTCTAGTTACGAAAACGAGTTTCGTTATGGTGATACACCTAATACCGATGACAACAGCTATTTTGTCGTGCGATTTGATCAAAAAGATGTCGGCTATCAAGGGCTAGAAGACCGTGGAACGGGTAAAAATTATGCCTATAACACGGTTGATAACGGCAGCGATCCTTGGAATGCAATCAGTAATCACTTACCCAATGGGTTTTCATTCGATCCCAGTAAAGCAAAGCTCTCTTGGGTAGAGCTTTATAAAGTATTCGTTAACGAAAAAGATAAAATTGTCGCCAGCACAGATTTTGAATGGCAACTAGACAGCGATTTAATATTAAAAGTAGGTGCTAAATATCGTGATAAAGAACGCGTAGCGCGTTTTAGTGATGAGTTTTACGCATGGGATGAAGCTCAGTATGGCGTAGCACCTACGTTAAGTGACTTTAGTTTGTCAGACCAACCAGGCAGAAATGACTACTTAAATGAGCTAAATGTTGACTATCAAAGTCAATTTTCGCAGGTTGCCGCAACTGATGCTTTGGCACAATTTTGGAATAAAAATAAAGAAAAATTTGTACTCGATAAGAGTGAGTCTGCTTTAATCGAAAATGGCGGTGCACTTGGTCGTAATTTTGATGTGAGTGAACAGCACGCATCGTTATACGCAATGGCAACTTATACCTTTAATAGCCAGTGGGAAATGTTAGGTGGATTACGGTTAACACAAACCGATACGAAAGTTGACGGTTACCTGTATTTAGCTGACGAGGATAGAGTCATCCCTAGCAGCGCAAGTAACGATTATCTCTCTGTGTTACCAGCATTGCACCTTACCTATCATTTTGATGAGCAAACAAACTATCGCTTAGCGTTAACTCGCTCATTTTCTCGTCCTGATTTTGGCTCCCTTACCCCTGGCGCAACTTATTTAGAAGCTGAAAACGAACTTGTTACTGGTAATCCAGAACTTGATCCTACTTATTCAAATAATCTCGACTTTATGGCTGAGTACTTTTTTGAAAGAGTCGGTTTAATCTCTGCAGGGGTGTTCTACAAAGATATTAGCGACCCTATTTTTCAAAGTAGTTCAATGGGTAAGTTTGGCAACAAAAGTAGCGTCAATATTATTCGCCCAGAAAATGGGGATAGTGCATGGCTTGCTGGAGTTGAAATGGCTTTTAATCGTGACTTAGCCTTTATTAATCCTGCTTTGGAAAGTGTGGGCGTTATGGTCAATGCTACATTTATGGATTCACAAATGAGCATCCCAGGCAGAGCCGACAAGGTCGCGATTTCACGCCAAGCCGATAACTTATATAACTTTACCTTGTACTACGATGATTCATTTTTTGCCGCGCGTATTGCGCTTAACTATAAAGGCGAATATATCGAAGAGCATGGCAGCAACTCACAGTCTGATAGCTATTATGGCGATAACACCAGTGTTGATTTTACTACGTCATATCAGCTTAACGATAATGCATTAGTCTATTTAGAGTTAAACAATCTAACTAACGAGCCACTTAAATATTACTTAGGCGATGAGAGTCGCCCTTTGCAAGTCGAATATTACGGTGTGCGTGGCATGATTGGCATTAATTACCAATTCTGATCACTTTTATGTTGTGCGGGGCTATGCCCCGCAAAGGACTGCTTTATGTTTACTCAACCACAATGGCTAAAACGTGCTCACGGTATTGGCTTTGTTTTATTCGCCGCCAGCTCTGCGTTTATGACTTACTTTTGTATGTACGCTTTTCGAAAGCCCTTTACTGCAAATAGTTACACCGAGTTTGACGATCCTAGCTGGCAAGTCAGCTTTAAAATAGCTTTAATTCTTTCACAAGTTTTAGGCTATCTATGCGCTAAGTTTATAGGCGTTAAGGTCATTGCAGAAATGCGTCACCAGCAACGCGGTCTAGCGATCATTGCCATGATCGCGGGTGCCGAATTATCGCTGATTTTATTTGCCATCACACCGGTTGGTTTTAATATTGTCTGGCTGTTTTTTAACGGTTTATCGCTTGGCATGATTTGGGGAATTGTGTTTAGTTTTTTAGAAGGCAGGCGCACCTCTGAAATTCTTGGTGCGGTGCTCAGTGTTACCTTTATTCTCGCCTCTGGTTTAGTCAGAAGTGTTGGCAAATGGCTAATTGATACTTTAAATGTGCCTGAACTGTGGATGCCTGCTGCAACCGGCGCGCTTTTTTTGCCGATACTATTACTGAGTGTTAAATGTTTAACATTATTACCCGATCCAACCTTGGCAGATCAGCAAGCCCGTCAACAGCGCTTACCTATGGATGCCAAAGCACGCTGGCAGTTTTTTAAACGTTATTGGTTTGGTATCAGCGCTTTGATATTGAGCTTTTTACTCTTTACAGGCTTTCGTGATTTTCGTGACAACTTTGCAGCAGAAATATGGCAAGCACTGGGGTACGGGCAAGAGCCTGCTATTTTTGCTTATGCGGGGATCCGTATGGCACTCATCGTACTAATCGCTTTGGGCGCAATGGTACTGGTGAAAAATAATAAAACCGCATTTTACGTTAATCATGCATTTATATTATTTGGCGCTTGCTTACTTATAAGCAGCACTTTGGCTTTTGAAAGTCAATTACTTAGCGCCAAAGCCTGGATGGTGTTACTCGGTGCAGGCCTTTATATTAGCTACATTCCCTATAACTGCTTCTTATTTGATCGAATGATTTCGGCCGTTGGTTCAACAGCTAACGCAGGGTTTTTAATATATCTAGCCGACTCTGCTGGCTATTTAGGCTCTGTGGGCATTTTACTCTATCGCACCTTTGTAATGCCTGAAATCAGTTGGCTGAACTTCTTTATTACGGCCAGTTATTGGGTCGGCACTGTGGCTGGGTTTTTAGTTCTGTGCTCGTTAAGTTACTTTTCAATTCGTTTATCTACACAAAAAACACCTTCGCCAACATTGGCCTCTATAAATATTTAAGGAACATTATGACAAAGTTAGAAGCACTCATTTTAGATTGGGCCGGCACGGTTGTTGATCATGGCTCAGTTGCTCCAACCACCATTTTTGTTGAAGCATTTAAAACCGCGTTTAATTTCGAAATCAGTTTACAAGAAGCGCGCATTCCAATGGGTATGGGTAAATGGGATCACATCGCAACATTAGGATCACTTGCCGATATTAAAGCGCGTTGGCAAACACAGTTTGGTGCGCCTATGAGTAATGACCAAATTGATCATATTTACGAGACTTTTATGCCATTACAAAAAGCCAAAGTCGCTGAGCGAGCAATGCCAATTGCAGGGGTATTACCGGTGTTAAATCGCTTAAAGCAACAAGGTTTGAAAATAGGCAGTTGCTCAGGTTATCCTCGCCAAGTTATGGATATATTAGAAGTTGCGGCGGCTGAATATGGTTATAAACCCGATCACAGCGTGGGCAGCGATGAATTATCAGCGGGATCTCGCCCTGGTCCTTGGATGGCCCTTGAAAATGTAAATGTATTGGGGATCAGCAATGTCGCACATTGCGTTAAAGTCGACGACTCAGCACCTGGTCTTGCAGAAGGCTTAAACGCCGGAATGTGGACAGTCGGCGTTGCATTAACAGGCAATGCAGTGGGCCTAACAGAGTCACAATGGCAAGCATGTTCACAAACCGAACAAGATGAACTTACTCGTACAGCCTACCAACAACTTTATTACAGTGGCGCACATTACGTGATTGATTCACTCGCTGATATTGAGCCTATTCTTATGCAAATTGAAGCAAGACTTGCACGTGGAGAGCGCCCTTAATGACATATCAACCTTTTTGGTTTGATAGCGCTATAAATGAGGAGGCCGCTGCGCCTTTTCATTTATTATCCCAAGGGCACCACACTGATGTGTGCATTATTGGTGGCGGGTTCACCGGCCTTTGGACTGCAATTAATATTAAACAACAACACCCTACAAAAAAAGTAACCATTATTGAGCAAGGATTATGCGGCCAAGGCGCATCTGGGCGAAATGGCGGCGCAATGCTAACCTGGTCAACAAAGCTTCCTAGCCTAATTAAGCTCGTTGGTTTAGATAACGCGCTATTTTTAGTTAAGCAATCTGAACTAGCCGTGCATGAAATAAGCGCATTCACAAAAGAACAAGGTATTGACTGTGACTGCAGAATTGACGGATGTTTTTATACCGCCTCTAACCGTGCACAACTGGGCTTGCTTGATAACGCTTTGAATTGTTTAGATCAATTTAAACTCAACTCTTGGCAAAAGTGCACTGCTGAGCAACTATTACAAACAGGCTCAAAACAAAATTTGCATGCTCATTTTTCTGCTCATGGCGGCAGTATCCAACCAGCAAAATTAGTCAGAGGGCTTAAGCGTGTTGCCCAACAAATGGGGGTTGATGTTATTGAGCATTGTCGTTATAAACAGCACCATGGGCATGAGCCAATAAATGTCACCACCAATCAAGGGGCATTAGTTTGTAATACCCTTATCTTTGCTGTTAATGCGTGGCTACCCACTTTACAAAGCCAGTTTTCCCGCTCAGTCGTCTTGGTTTCAAGTGACATGATCATCACCAAACCAATACCTGATGTGCTCGAGCAGCTCAAGTTAAACCATGGTAGTGCAATTATTGATTCTCGCACTTTTGTTAACTATTACCGCAGCACCTCAGATGGGCGTTTAATGCTTGGCAAAGGTGGAAATTTTTTCAGTTATGGTAATAAAGTACACCCCAAATTTGACCAACCAAGTCACTATAAAAAATTACTTAATAGCTCATTGGCTCATTTTTTCAAAGGGCATGAACTGCCTATCGAACGCACATGGACTGGGCCATCTGACAGAAGTGCCACTGGCTTTCCTTTTTTCGGGCATTTAAACGCACATCCGCACGTGCTTTATGCAGGTGGTTATTCTGGTAATGGTATTGTTCAGTCTTATTTAGGCGCAAAAATACTCTCAGCTATGGTGCTTAATAATAATCCACAATGGCAACACTGCGGATTAGTAAATCAGCCGCTTAAGCAATTCCCAATAGAGCCTATTCGTACCGCTGGCGCCTATATTGTGCGTAATGCTATTCGCCGTAAAGAGTTGGCTGAAGATTTAAACTTGCAACCGCATAAAATCGACTGCTACTTAGCTAAACTCAGCGGTAGTGCAGCAAAAGTTGACACGCAATCACTCAGGTAATATACAATGTCTAAACAAAATTTTCCTGCCATTGCTTCAGCAGTAGCAGAAATTAGTTTTTTATATCTCACTTACGGTAATATTCACTACGATGAAGCCTGTTCGCAGTTTGCTCACGGTGCACAATGTGCCTCATTAGCGCAACGCCAAGGTCACAAGGATGATATTGTGATTGCCGCATTTTTACATGATATTGGCCACTTAATTGCACAGCACCAGCAAAAATCAGATATGAATCAACAAGGCTATATTCATCATAGCCAGCTTGGAGCTGATTTTTTAAAAGCTCACAATTTTAGCCATGCAGTGGTCCGGATGGTGCAATATCATGTGCAGGCCAAGCGTTATTTGGTGTCAACTTCAAAGTGCTATCGTGCTTTACTGTCAACCGCAAGTCGCAAAACACTACAGCAACAAGGAAATGGATTAACAAAAAATCAGCAACAGGTTTTTGAAAACCAACCTGACTTTGAAGATTTACTTACATTACGTCATCTCGATGATGCAGGTAAAGATCCAGACATGGTTACATCAGCTCTGTCATACTGGTTACAAAAAATTGAGCTGCACTTAAAGCACGTTAGTGCATACGCAAAAAATTTAACCTCGAAAGATAAACTGACCCTAAACTAAGCAGGCAAATAATTAACCTAAATTTTGGTTAAGATATTTATTAACATACTGATTTAATCATATAAACTGAATGCTATAAGCGTTAACAGTGGTCGTTTGAGATGGGCTAATTATTCACACCTCAAGTCAATGAACGGTAAACATAAAACTATGCTTTTATTTCAAGAAATTCGCAATTATATCCTCACCCTACTCCAGCAAGACGAAATTGCTACGGGCAGTAAGCTGCCCTCAGAGCGGGCTTTACAAGAGCACTTCAATTCTACACGTATTACTGTGCGTGAAGCATTGATCCGATTAGAAGCAGAAGGATTAATTTATAGTCAAAAACGAAAAGGCTGGTTTGTCACTCCACATAAACTAAAATGGCATCCCGCAACAAAAGTTAACTTCTACGAACTTGCTAAGCAGCAAGGCTTCACAGCACAAACACGTTTAGTGAGTGTGAACAAAATTGATAACATTAATTTTACCGATATCTTTAGCGCACAGAGTCTATATCATCTACAGCGTGTGCGTAGCTTGGACAATCGTGCAGTTATGTTTGAAGACATTTTTTGTGATGCACAGCGCTTTGACGGTCTTAATAAGCATTCGTTAAATAGCTCAATTACCGAGATCATGGCCAAACAATATGCAACAAATGTAGTAAAAGAACAGAGCATTATTTGCGTAACGGTGCTTCCTGACGATGTCTGCGAGATGCTTGAAAAAAACAGTGGTACACCATGCTTAAAAGTAGTGCGTCAACGTTTTGATGAGCAACAAAAATTGGTTGATCATAATATTGAATATTGGTTACACAATGCGATTGAAATGATTGTCGAAGGCCAATAAAAGCGATACTTCTAGTATCGCTTTTATTGCTCAATTTATACTGTATCTTGCCAATAAAGATTACTTGCTACGGCGTCAAGCAAGCGATTCATATCAGCTGCAAATACGTGGCCAATGTTACCAATACGAAAGCAATCCGCATCCGACACTTTACCCGGATAAATCACAAACCCTTGGTTTTTTAGTGCATTATAAAACGTTTTAAAGTCGTAATCCTGTCCTGTTGGTGATAAAAACGAGGTAATAATCGGTGAATGCACTGACGTATTTAATAAAGGAGAAAAACCAAGCTTTTTCATTCCCGTGACAAGAATATGCTGGTTTTCCTTGTAACGTTTATAACGCTCCGTGATCCCTCCCTCTTCTTCAAGTTCGACTAATGCCTGATAAAAAGCCCGTACGACATGAGTTGGTGAAGTAAAACGCCACTTACCATTGTTTTTCTCCATACAGTGCCACTGTGCAAAGAGATCTAAAGAAAGGGAACGTGAAACGCCTTCGCTTTGCGCTATAAGATGGTGTTTGCAAATCACAAAACCAAAACCTGGTACACCTTGAATACATTTATTTGCCGAGCTAATCATCACATCAACATGCCAATCAGCCAAATCGAAAGGGATCCCGCCAAAACTGCTCATTGCATCTAAAACAAACACCTTGTTATACGTTTTGGCCAACTGCCCCACAGCTTCGGCTGGATTTAACATACCCGTGGTTGTTTCGCAGTGAACCATTGCTATATGCGTAATGTCAGAGTCGTTTAGTAAAACAGCTTCAATATCAGCTACATTCGGTAGTTGGGTTTCGGTGTAATTGATAATGTGTGTGTTAATATTCAAATAGGCAGCAATCTCGCCTATTCGCTCACCATATGCCCCATTATTAATAACCAACAATTTATCACTGCTTTTTATTAAGCTACCAAGAGCAGACTCTACACTCGCTGTTCCGCTGCCTTGCATTAGCACACTGGTGTAACCTGGATGTGCCGTAGCAAGTGCCACCAACTTAGCTCTAATTGCCTGAACTACACCTTGGTTATATTCATCGTCCCATGTACACCAATCCTTTAGCATCGCTTTTTTTACTGTATCAGAAGTACTTAGCGGCCCTGGGGTTAGTAATAAATAATCATTCATAGTTATTCCACTCAATCTGGTCTAGTCCAGACAGTATTGAAGATTTTAACTTGAAAAAACAGTGAAATTTTTATGACAGATCAAAGCAAAAAAAGGGCCTTTCGGCCCTTAGGTTGTTAAATAACAAAGGGAGAGTTATTTATTAAAAACGGTATTCTGCGCCGATATAGTAATAAGCACCATTAAAGCCAAATGGCGCTGAACGGCGTGAGTACTCAAATACACCAGGGCTACTTACAATAGTATTACCATTTGCATCGACAATGGTGCCTGAGCGTGAATTACCAATTTTGTTTTTGTCAGGATAGACATCAAACAAATTGTTAGCACCAATGTTGACAGATAGGTCTTCTGTAACAAAGTAATTCACTTTAATATCAGTCAAAATTTCTGCTGAATACGTTTGACTGCCGCCATCTTCAACCGTGTATTCACCAAAGCGATTAAGCGATAAATTAACCGTCCAGTCATCGCGTTGATAAAGCGCACTTAAGTTAATACGATCCTCTGGTTGCCATTCTTCGATGATTGAAATTTCTTGATCTGAGAATACATCTTCAACCGGCACAGTTTCTAAACCTGAACCTGCTGGTGTAAATAACGACACAACGTCAGTTTTAGTAAAGTTAGCAGCAAGTGTAAAATCAAGTGTGCCGCCTAAACCTTCTGTATTCCATGTTGCTACAAAATCGATACCACGCGTTTCAGTATCAGCACCATTTAAGAAAAACTGACCCGCACCTGCACCAGAGCTAACTAGTGCGGCATCTAAGCTAGAAGAAAGCCCTTTGCCTAGACGATTACTGATAACAATACGATCGTCAATATCTATCGAGTAGTAATCAACCGTCACGTTAATGTTATCTGTTACGTTATACACAATACCTAAACTGCGATTTTGAGATTTTTCTTCTGTCAGTTTTGGAATACCTAAACTTTGCGCAAGTGTTGAATCATTTCTGAATGTCCCCACTTCTTCAGCAACCAATGTACCATTTGGACCGACAACAAACTGCGTGCTAATATTATTAAAGTATAACTGTTGCATAGACGGGGCTCTAAAGCCTGAGCTTAATGCACCGCGTAATGAAATATCCTCAGTAACTGACCAGTTACCCGCTAGTTTAAAGTTAACAGTATCACCAAAGCCTTTGTAGTTATCGTAGCGAAGTGCGCCCGATAAAATGACATCGTCTATTACATATGCCTCAGCGTCTATGTAGAATGAAATGACATCACGCGACTCATCAACAGATGAAGCGGGAGATGAACCACCAAAACCTTGCGTGCCGCCAGATGCGTTTTCGCTCCCTACACCACCACTTAACCCGTCGTAAATACTTACCCCGTTATTTGTATCGTAATCGCGGTATGCGTATTCATTACCTTCTAAAATACGGTATTCGTCAGTTCGAATTTCAGCACCCATCGCTAAAGAGTAATCATCAAAGTTTTGCGTAAAATCAAGATTGATGGTTTGCAGTGATAATTCCATACCATAGGCATATGCTTCACGAGGGATTGTTGTACGAATATCTGCAGCACTTAACCCTTGGTCATAACGTAAAAAGTTAGCGTATGAAGCATTGATTGTGTCACTTGTTGTGTAATCAATACTGTTTTCACCGTACGTGTAAGATAAGTCTAGGCTTGCATCATTATCAAATTGTGTTTTGTAACCAAAGTTATAGGAAATATCATCGATAGTGGTGTTTATTTTTGGTAAGAAACCTAACGGAATTGTCGCATCGTTATCTTGTAGTACTGGGTTACCACCCGCATTTGCATTATGACGGAAAAACGCAGCCGATTCGTTATCACGCGTCGAGTAAGTAATAAAACCATAAAGCTCGCCATCACCTAACTCATAACCTGTATTAATTGTTAAACCAAACTGTTGAGAGTCGGCATCACCAATTCTAAATGTATCTCTGTCTGCGCTCACTTCACGCGGATCACCAGCCAATAAAGTACCGTCACTTAGCTCTGTACAACCGTAGAATTGGCAAGAGCCATGTAAACCAGCACGATTAGTGGGCGAACGGTCGCGGTAATTAATTGTTGCATTTAAATAACCGTCATCGCCAAGCGCAAAGCCTTTATTAAAATCAACATTAATCGTTTCGCCATCACCTTCTGAATACTGACCATAATTGATAGCCGCTTTACCGCCTTCGCTACCATCTTTAAGAACAATATTAATAACACCGGCAATTGCATCAGAGCCATATTGAGCCGCAGCGCCATCACGCAGTACTTCAATGCGTTTAATAGCAGAGGCTGGAATTGCATTCATATCAGTCCCCGCAGTACCACGTCCTACTGATGTATTGATATGAATAATACTTGCTTGGTGGCGACGTTTACCGTTGATCAACACGAGTGTTTGATCTGGACCCAAACCACGCAGTGTGGCAGGTCTTAATGCATCGGTACCATCACTAATTGACGAGCTTGAAAAGTTAAATGAAGGGGCAATAGACTGTAACATACGGCCAACTTCGGTTTGGCCTGTGTTTTCAAGCGCTTCAGCACTTAAAATATCTACTGGAACGGGTAAATCTTCAACTGAACGCCCTGCTACGCGGCTACCGACAATAGCAATTTTTTCAATTTTTTCTTGAGCAACTTCTTGTGCTGCATTGACACCTTGTGAATTTACCGCAAGTAACGCGGGTAATATGGCTGCACTGACCGCTGAAAGCTTCATCATGTTGTTATCATTCCTGTTGATTTGTTTGAGTTTTATACTCAGTAATCCATTTTGATCAACAACCGCATCGAGCTCAGTTCCACCTAGCAATGCTGCTAATGCATCTAGCTGGGTATAAAATCCATATACTGAATTTGCATCATATTGCTTTGCCAACTCATAAGAAAACACCACGGTTTGCTCGGTTTGCTTAGCAAATTCAATTAAGGCTTTGTCTGCTCGCTGCGCTTTTATATCAAATTGCACCATTTGCCCAGTGGTTTGAGTTGTGGCTTGCACACTGATACTAAAAATCGCGGGGGCAAGCACACTTAAACCACCCAATAAATGCGTATGGTTACTGCGCAACTTATATAAACAACTGACAAACAAAAATCCTCTATGGCTTTGTTTCTTTTTTTTAATATTTTTTTTACGTGTGATCTCTATAGATGCAACTTTATCTAACATATGTTTGATTTGCATAGCTGCTACTTATGATTTTGTCTGGTATTTAAGACTTACCACATGCTCGCCTAAACGTTCATGGTCAATTGAAAAGTTAGTTTGTAAGCTCTCAAGTAAGCCGGCTACGTCGCCAGCTCTAAATACGCCTGCCACTTTAATTTTAGCAAGCTCTGCAGACGATAATTCAAAGCGCGTAGCAGTATAGCGACTCACCTCGTTTAAAGCGTCACCTAATTGCTCCCCGTTAAAAATTAACATCCCATTTTGCCATGCTAAGTCACGTTGTACATCATCTACAGAAAGCTGCGTTATTGGTTTTGTTATACTTTGTTCAATAACCGCTTTTTCGCCAGAAGTAACAATATTAGCATTAATTTGACGAATTTTTTGTGTGCTGTTGTCAGCAAGTTGGTACGCTTTAAAGTCGTTAGCATCAACCGCGACACTTGGATCGGTGATCATCACTTTGCCTTCGGTAACCACGAGCTCTAAATCTGATGAAGTATTGCGTTGTACATTAAATACCGTGCCTAACGCAGTAAAGCTCTTATCACCCGCCATAACACTAAATGGACGCGATACATCTTTTGCCACGTTAAAACGCCCTTCCCCCTTATTGAGTAATAATTGCCTGCGCCCTTTGCTATAAGCAACTTCTAACATACTGTTCGTATTTAACTGCACAATAGTCCCATCGGGTAAGACATAGGTTGCTTGTTCGCCCACTTTAGTTTGATAAATTTTAGTGTAATTGACTTTAGCTAACTCTTTATCAAAGTCATTTTCTAAATTAACCAATAAATAGCTGCAAACCATTAACGCTGCAAATAAACTTGCCGCAATAGAATATGGAACAACCCACTTGCTTTTAGAGTGGTTAGCACTGTTGTGTTGAGGGAATAAAATACTTAATTCATTTAACACAGAAAGTTCATCCCACAATTGGGCAATTTCGTATACTGCGTCTTGATGCGCGACACTTTGCAGCATCCACAGCTTAAATTGTTCTTTTTCTTCATTGCTAAGCCCACGATCAATAGCACTTACCCATGTACAGGCTTTTTCTAAAATTACGTTTTTTGAAGTAAATGGATGCACATTGCTCATTTTGCAACTCTCTGTGTTGACAACGGTTGCAATGAAGCTGGCGTAGTGTTGTTTTGTGAATTAATATTTTGGTCATGCTCTCGCATATACAATAGGGTTTGTAATAATCCCTTTGCTATATGCTTTTCCACCGTACTTTGGCTTAGCTGCATGTTTTCTGCTATTTCTTTTTGGCTCATACCGTATACTTTTTTTAATATAAAGCATTTACGAATCGAGGCACTAAGCTGTTCTGTGGCTCTACAAAAAAGTAAAAAGCGCTCTTTAGAGGTGTATTCATCCTCAAGCTGCATTGATTTAAGCAACATGGGCAATTCGCTGTTTTGCTCTAAAGATTCGTTAAATTTGTTATCCCACTTAGCAATATGATTAAGTGCTAAATGCTTTGCTGTTTTAAGCATGTAACTGCGGGTAAATTGAATATCTTGTTTTAAATCGGCTTCGTAGCTTTTTATAAACGTTTCTTGCACAATGTCTTCTACGTCATCGGGCTGAACTATACGAGAAACAAAACGCTTAAGTTGACTTGAAATATCAACAAATGTTGACGTAAACGTTACTTTTTTCGTCATCCTTAACATCCACCTGTTGTTATTTTTATTACTAGTAGATTACGAGTTTTGAGCATAAAAACAAGCAAAATGTTAACTTTGGGTTATTTATATGGATAGAAAGATAAATGAGTAAATTTTTAGATTATATTCGATTAAGCTTTTTTGCCTGCGGCTTGCTTTTAGGTGTGCAAATTCCTGCATTTGTAAGCGACTTTGGACAGGCCCTAAATGCACAACTCATTGAAGCCAATAAAGCAATTGCACCATTTAAAAATGATGCCGCACAGTACTTTAACAATGACTTAGAGAAACTAATCAAGCACTATCAAAATTTAGATGATGATATTGTCGGTAAAGGTGCAAACAATATTGATACACTCAATACTCGCCAGCAAACATTGCAAACTGCCGTTAATGCATTTTCAAAGTCGCCCTATTTATTTACACTCACCAGTAATTTAAGTGATATAAAACAACAAGTATGGCAGCGTTTTGAAGGACAAATTATTTTAAAGCAGGACTCAATTACAGCCGCTGTAATTGCAGCCATTATTATAGCCCTACTCGCAGAGCTTAGTGGTTATCTAGTTTTAACAGGAATAAAACGCGCGTACCTGCGATTATTTACAGCTTAAAAATAGCGATTTCATAAAATCATAAAATACATCGGTTTTGCGAGTGGTTAAACTATTTTGCGGCCGTAAAAACCACACTGGCGCGTCACTTTGCGCCATCACACCCGCCATTATTTCAACTAAAGTGCCATTTTTAAGCTCCTCGCTAATGGCTATTTTTGATTTAATTGCAATGCCATGTCCTGCAATAGCAGCTTGAGTCATGTTGTCTGAGTTTGAAATAGTAAAACGAGTTTTAGCATTAAAAGTATGTATTTTTTTGTGTTCGTCAAACAGTTTTAATTGCCGTTGCCACGGCAAACACACCCAATAATGTTCGCTCAACTGCATTAAATTTTTAGGCATACCGTGTTTTTCTATATAACTCGGCGCTGCGCAAAGTATTCGGCTATTATTTACTATTTTTCGCGACAGCAATCCTGAGTCATTTAACTGCCCTACCCGAATCGCCACGTCTTGCGCGTCATCAACCACATTTACAAAATGATCGGTTATTAAAAAATCAAGTTTTAGCTCAGGATAAGCCTGCTCTAACTCATTAAGTTTAGGCATTACATATTTTGAAAAAACCCAAGGTGGCATAGTCACGCGTAATAAACCGCTCACTGATGAACTTCGTGCACCGATACTATGCTCTGCGTCCTGCAGTGCTTCTATTATGGCGCCAACTCGGGTGTAAAATATTTCTCCTGCGGGAGATAATCGTATTCGTCGGCTATCTCTAAAAACAAGCACGGTAGCAAGTTCGCGCTCTAATTTACTCAAGCGATGGCTTACCGTTGCAGGTGATAAACGTTGCTCGCGCGCAGCAGCAAGTACCCCTTTGTTTTCAACCACAGCTATAAATGTTTCTAAATCACTTAAGTTATACATAAAGGTGCCATTGAGCATTTTTCAATGTTTAATATTTTCGAATGAAGCTTTCACTTTTGCAATGTTTATTTAAATAACTAAAACACTATACTGTCATACAGTTTAATTATTGAGGTTCAATCATGAGTTTAAAAGCGCAAATAGATGCCTACAACATCCAAAAAGAGGCCAAATTACCGGCTGATATTTTGGCATTAATGAACACCACAAACGAAGAGCTTATAGCACAGCATATTAAAGACAATGCGTTGCAAACTGGCCAAAAAGTAGAGAACTTCAGCTTAGTAAATCATAAAGGCGAAAACGTTAAACTTGCGGATTTACTACAAAAAGGCCCTGTCATTATTAGCTTTTATCGAGGTGGTTGGTGTCCGTATTGTAATTTAGAGCTAAAGGCACTTAACGATTACTTACCGCAATTTAAAACTCAAAGCGCTCAATTAGTGGCTATATCACCACAGTTGCCTGATGAAACTCTCTCTACGGCTCAAAAAAACGATCTCGAATTTGATGTACTTTCAGATGTTAGTAATGAAGTAGCTGAGCAATTTGGTTTGTTGTTTACACTCGATGAGCGTATTCAAAGGTTATATACCGAGTTTGGCATTGATTTTGAACACTACTATGGCGATAAAAGCTTTAAATTGCCGCTACCTGCCACTTATGTAATTAATCAAGCGGGTATTATTACTTATGCCTTTTTAAATGAAGATTACACATTACGTGCAGAACCTATTGATGTTATGGCAGCACTTGAGTTGGAGAACAATTAATGTCTATTTTAAAGTCGTTAAAAACGCTTACGCTTTCACTTCTTGTTGGTACAAGCCTTATCTCTGGTTATGCGGTTGCTCAGCAAGCACCAGCAAAGCCTAAAGTGCTTATTTTTGATGTAAACGAAACCCTACTTGATTTGACGTCAATGCGTACATCAATAGGTAAAGCACTAGGCGGACGTGAAGATTTATTACCACTGTGGTTCTCTACCATGCTACACCATTCACTGGTAGACACAGTAAGCGGTAACTATCACGACTTTGGACAAATCGGGGTAGCGTCGCTACTTATGGTTGCCCAAAACAACAATATTGATATTACCAGTGAACAAGCTAAAACAGCCATTGTTACGCCACTTTTGACCCTTCCTCCCCATAGCGATGTTAAAGAAGGACTGGCGAAACTAAGAGCTCAGGGCTATAAATTAGTAAGTCTTACAAATTCTTCAAACAAAGGTGTTAAGGCACAGTTTGAAAGTGCTGGTTTAATGTCGTACTTTGACGCACGTTACAGTATTGAAGATATTAAAATTTATAAACCAGACTTACGTGCTTATGAGTGGGTACTTAAAAAGCTAAATGTAGCACCCAATGAAGCAATGATGATAGCAGCGCACGGCTGGGATGTTGCTGGTGCAAAAGAAGCTGGCTTACAAACCACGTTCATTGCACGCCCTGGCAAAGCCCTTTATCCATTAGCTAAAAAACCTGACCACGTTGTGAAAGATTTACATGAATTAGCCGCTCTACTTAAATAAGTATGCGCTAATAAATCAATACCCAAGCGGTCAATGTCAGGATGATATTGGCCGCTTTTTTATAACTAACCCTAAATATGTCTTAGCGTATTTATTTCATAATCAGTATGTTAAAAAATTGAATGCAAACAAAGTATTTAGCTCGTTAAGCGTTACTTTATCTGCTAGCAATTTAGTACTCACAACGCTACTATTAAATAAATACGTGGTGGAGAAGATAATGAATAGTGAAAGATTAGGTGAATTTGAGCAGTACTTTCAAATAAATGAAAGTATAAGAGTGAATCTATTCGCTGTATCGAATGATGAAGTGCCTCAATCGCAACTTGAATTAGAAGACGACATACCCCCACTATTTAGACTCGCTAACGAAGTCAGTGAACTTGAACAAAGCTCTTTACGCCCACTGCGTAACTTAGGCGATATAGCACAAGAGCTAGCTACTTTTTTGCAGGCGCAGTCACGTAAAATTGATTTAATAATGAGCCATATTTTAGCCTCAGAGCAAGCACAAGATAACGCTATACAATGTGATAGCTACGGCGGTGGCGGTATCCGTTTTACCTCACCAGATGTACACCCTATTGGTCAAGCATTTAGAACTAAGCTCTTTTTACATCACGAAGCCTCGGCTGTTTATTGTTACACCGAAGTGGTTGCCATAGAAAAGCAAGAGAGTGAGCATTATCAATACACCATGCTATTTACTGCCATTAGAGCAACCGATCAAGAGCTTATTGTTAGAGCGAGTTTACATGCGCAGACTCGTCAGCTTAAAAAACGCCAAGAACCCGAACCAAACCAAGCCGACCTAAACAGTGATAATTAGCTGACATCTTTATGTAAAATGCTAAACTAGCGTCATCTTAATTAGTATATAAAATTCATGAACTTTAGACTTTTACCAGAATGGGCCGAGCAAGACGCCGTTATGCTCACGTGGCCTCACAAAAACACCGATTGGGCCGACAACTTAGCACGTGTAGAACCTGTTTATACTGAACTTGCTAAGCACATAACAACGCAGCAACAGCTTGTTATTGTGGCGCATGACAGCGCCTTAAAAATGCATATTACAGCACTGCTAAATAGCGCTAATATCGCTCTAAATCGTGTTCATTTTGTAGTAACGCCTACCAATGATACGTGGGCACGCGATCATGGTCCGCTCACTTGTGGCGCTATTGATACGCCAGGGCAACTAAAAGTATATGATTTTACTTTTAATGGTTGGGGCAATAAGTTTGAAAGCACATTAGACAATCAAATAAACCGTACATTGGTAAAAGAATTAAGTAGTTCAAAAAACCAATATCAAGCACTCGATATGGTACTTGAAGGCGGTGGTATTGAGATAAACGAACACGGTGTATTACTAACAACCAGTGAGTGTTTGCTCAATAAAAACCGTAACCCAGATTTAAACCCAAGTGATATTGAAGCACTTTTAAAAGAGCACTTGGGCGCGACACGTTTTTTATGGGTTGATCATGGCTATTTAGCGGGCGATGACACCGACAGCCACATTGATACGCTCGTGCGTTTTGCACCAAATAATACCCTTGTCTATGTGCAGTGCGATGATAAAACTGATGAACACTTTAGCGCACTTGATGCAATGGAAAAACAACTGCAAACCTTTAAAACGGCCGATAACACCCCATATAACTTAATTGAGTTACCGTGGCCAAAAGCCTCTTATGACGATGAGCAAACACGTTTACCGGCTACCTACGCTAACTACTTAATTATTAATAATGCGGTACTTGTGCCAACGTATAATGATGCCAATGATGAACGTGCTCTTGCTCAAGTTCAAAAAGCATACCCTGAGCACATTATTATTGGCGTAAATTGCCAACCTATTATTGAGCAATTTGGCAGCCTGCACTGTATTACAATGCAATTACCTCGTGGATTTTTAGCTGGAGCAGCACAATGACAAGCCCTGCAAAGTTAACCGTTGCGTTAGTGCAACAAAGCAATACCGATAACGCTCAGCACAATATAGCAAAATCAATGAATGCCATTCGTGAAGCCGCTCAAAAAGGTGCAAAACTGGTTGTACTTCAAGAGCTACACCGAAGCCTCTATTTTTGCCAAACCGAAAATGTTGACGTATTTGATTTAGCCGAAACTATTCCAGGTCCTAGCAGTAATGCCTTAGGTGAGCTTGCTAAAGAGCTAAGTATTGTAATTGTCGCTTCTTTATTTGAAAAACGTGCAACGGGCCTTTATCACAACACCGCAGTTGTATTAGAGCAAGACGGCAGCATTGCGGGTAAATACCGCAAAATGCATATTCCTGATGACCCTGGTTTTTACGAAAAATTTTACTTTACCCCAGGTGATATCGGTTTTGAGCCTATTCAAACCTCGGTCGGTAAATTAGGCGTGCTAGTATGTTGGGATCAATGGTTTCCTGAAGCGGCACGTTTAATGGCAATGGCTGGCGCTGAGATATTAATTTACCCAACCGCTATTGGTTGGGATCCTAACGACGACATTGCTGAGCAAACCCGTCAAAAAGATGCGTGGGTTATTAGCCAGCGTGCTCATGCGGTTGCCAACGGTGTACCGGTAATTAGCTGTAACCGCGTTGGCCATGAAAGTGACCCAAGCGCGCAAAGCGATGGTATTGCGTTTTGGGGCAATTCGTTCATTGCAGGCCCACAAGGTGAATTATTAGCAGAGGCTAATAATACTGATGAGCAAATTTTAGTAGTAGAAATTGATCAAAAACGCTCAGAAAACGTAAGACGTATCTGGCCGTTCTTGCGTGACCGACGAATTGATCACTATAAAGACCTAACAAAAATATACCGAGACTAAGTCACCTGAACTCTGGGTAACAAATATAATGGCTCTTACTTGCTAAGAGCCAACTATAAATGGAGTAATAAATGGCGTTTGAGCAATGGGCAGCCTTGCCTTGGGTAAAATCTCATAAAGATAAAATTCAATGGGGCCAGCTAAGCGGAAGTGGTTTAAGTATTGCCATTGCTGAAGGCGTTAAACAACAAGACAACTTAGTTTTGATTGTTACGCCTGATACACCAAGCGCACTGCGCCTTGAAACAGAGTTAGAGTATTTATTACCCGATAATCCGGTAATGGTATTTCCTGATTGGGAAACTCTGCCATACGATCATTTCTCTCCCCATCAAGATATTATTTCAGCCCGTTTAGCCACTTTAAACACCTTAAAAAAAGAACAACAAAGTGTGTTAATTGTGCCCGTATCTACCTTAATGTTGCGCACTGCACCCGCCTCGTTTATTTACGGCTCAACAATAAATTTTAAAGTCGGCGACAAGCTAGACACGCACAATTTTCGTGATAATTTAGAGCAAGCCGGTTATTTAAATGTTCAACAAGTAATGGAGCATGGCGAATACGCTATACGCGGCTCTATTGTTGATTTGTACCCTATGGGTAGCCCGCACCCATTTAGACTCGATTTTTTTGATGACGAACTCGACACCATTCGTTTATTTGATGTAGAAACGCAGCGTTCTGATGAAAAAGTAGATAAAATTGAGCTACTTCCAGCACATGAGTTTCCAACTAACGACGCTGATATTGAACGTTTTAGAATAAGCTACCGTGAAAAATTTGGCGCAAGTTCGCAGCAAGATTCTGTATACATGCAAGTGAGTAAAGGTAACTGGCCTGCCGGTATTGAATACTACATGCCGTTGTTTTTTGAAAAGCTAGCGACTATTTTTGACTATCTGCCAGATACAACAACTGTTATGCAACTAGGTGATTTAGAGCATGCGGCAGATAACTTTTGGCACGATGTAAATGTACGTTATGAAAACCGCAGAGTTGACCCACTTCGCCCATTACTAGAACCCAATGCGCTTTATCAGCCTATTGAAGAGCTGTTTTCTAATTTAGGCAACTTTGCACGTATTCGTTTATCGCTTGCAAAGCTTGGTACTAAAGCGGGCAATAAAAACTTAAGCGTTTGCGAGCTGCCTGCTATTCGAATTGATCATAAACAGCATGAACCTTATGCTGCGTTTATAAATTATGTAGCAGAGCAAAAAAAGAAAAAAGGCCGCATATTACTCAGTGTTGAATCCGATGGTCGTCGCGAATCATTACTGAGCATTCTAAAACCAAGCGGTTTAAAATTTAAAGAATTTGAAACACTCGAACAATTTACAAAAAGCCCGAGTGATGTAGGCTTAATAGTAAGCCCGCTTGAACAAAGTGTAGTACTTGGCACTAAACCAAGCCTTTCTATTATTACCGAGCAAGAACTGCTGGGTATAAAAGTATCTCAGCGCAGACGCCGCAAACATAAATACGAAGCCAGCCAAGATGCGCTAATTCGTAATTTAGCCGAGCTTAAAGAAGGCCAACCTGTTGTGCATCTCGATCATGGTGTTGGCCGTTATCAAGGTTTGCAAACAATTGACGCTGCAGGTGTAGTTACTGAGTTTGTTACGATTACTTACGCAAGTGAAGCTAAATTGTACGTGCCAGTATCTGCATTGCATATGCTTAGTCGTTACTCTGGTGGCGAAGAAGCTAGCGCCCCGCTGCATAAGCTTGGCTCAGATGCTTGGGAAAAAGCAAAAAAACGTGCGGCTGAAAAAGTTCGCGATGTAGCCGCAGAATTACTTGATATTTATGCTCAGCGCCAAGCAAAGCCAGGTAATAAATTTACTCTAGATGCCCCTGCATATCGCCAATTTAGCGATAGCTTCCCGTTTGAAGAAACTGACGATCAGCGCAACGCCATAGAAGCCGTATTAGGTGATATGCAATCGAAACAAGCCATGGATCGCTTAGTGTGTGGTGACGTAGGCTTTGGTAAAACAGAAGTGGCCATGCGTGCTGCTTTTGTAGCGGTTAACGATGACAAACAGGTCGCCATTTTAGTACCAACTACCCTGCTAGCTCAACAGCATTATGAAAACTTTAAAGACCGTTTTGCTGATTTTCCTATTGAAGTTGGTGTGCTTTCACGCTTTAACTCCACTAAAGAACAAAAAGACACGCTTGAGAAAATGGCCAACGGTAAACTCGATATAGTTATTGGCACACATAAACTGATTCAGCAAGACATTAAATTTCACGATTTAGGCTTACTTATTGTTGATGAAGAACATCGCTTTGGGGTGCGTCAAAAAGAGAAAATTAAAGCACTGCGCGCCGATGTAGACATACTTACACTGACTGCAACGCCAATACCGCGTACACTCAACATGGCCATGAGCGGCATGCGCGATTTATCAATTATCGCGACCCCGCCTGCTAAACGCTTAGCGGTAAAAACCTTTGTTCGCCAACGTGATGTAGAACTAATACGCGAAGCGGTACTGCGTGAAATTAAACGCGGTGGCCAAGTTTACTTTTTGCATAACAATGTAGAAACTATTGACCGTGTTGCACAAGAAATTAGTGAATGGGTCCCTGAAGCGAGTGTAACCTCAGCCCATGGTCAAATGCGCGAGCAAGAGCTTGAGCAAATAATGACTGACTTTTATCATCAAAAATACAACGTGTTGGTGTGTACCACGATTATCGAAACCGGTATCGATGTACCTACAGCCAACACCATTATTATGGACAGAGCAGATAAACTCGGCCTTGCACAGTTACACCAATTACGTGGACGAGTTGGCCGAAGTCATCACCAAGCGTATGCTTATTTACTGACGGGCGACCCAAAAGCGCTATCTAAAGATGCAAGTAAACGCTTACAAGCAATCGAATCGTTAGAAGATTTAGGCGCGGGTTTTGCTCTCGCTACACATGATTTAGAAATTCGTGGCGCGGGTGAGTTGCTTGGCGATGATCAATCAGGTCAAATGCAAACCATCGGCTTTAGTTTGTATATGGAAATGCTTGAACAAGCAGTAAATGCGCTACGCGAAGGTAAAGAACCAACACTTGAAAATCTACTAAAAAAACAAACTGAAGTAGATTTGAAACTAGCTGCATTATTACCTGACGACTACATACACGATGTTAATGCACGATTAGGTATGTACAAGCGCGTTGCTAGTTGTGCTAACCTTGACGATATGAATGAGTTACAGGTAGAGCTAATAGACCGCTTTGGTTTATTACCCGATGCCGCTAAAAACTTATTTAGCTTACAACAGCTTAAAATGCAGGCCAGCAATTTAGGGATAACAAAAATTGAAGCTAACCCTAAAGGCGGTTACTTTGAGTTCAGCCAAGATACTAAGGTTAACCCTAGCTTCATCATTGGTTTGATACAAAGTGCACCTAAGGTTTACAAAATGGATGGCGCAAATAAACTGCGCTTTGCAATTAGTGAGGCAAATGCCCGCGAACGCTTAAAAATGGTCACTGCAATGATTGCAGATTTCGAAAAAAAGGTTAGCCATTAATGTTGCTAAAAAAATCGCTGGTTATTTTATGCTGCTTATTTAGCAGCACTGCATTTGCAGAGCGTTGGTTTGAGGTTGAAGTGCTCATATTTAAACAGCGCCCCGCCCCCTACTTGCAAGAAGACTTTAGCCTTAAACATAAAGCTATTGCAGATAAAAATATCCTAGACCTGTTGACTCCACTTTATACAGAGCAAGCTAAACAAGCGTGCATAGATGGTGATGAGCGCTTTCAAACACGTTCATTTACCGATTCATTAGTTGACATTAATCCTCAGTCAAGTGTGTGTGATGAGAGCATTGATTATTTACAAAGTTACGATGAACTCCCTGTGACTCCCCTTGTTGAAACACAAGAAGCAATGGAGCAAACTTACCTTTTATCATCTGAGCAATTGCAATTTAAAACTCAATATGCACAGCTCTCTCGTAAAGGACTAACACCTTTACTGCATACAGGCTGGCGCTTTGAAGGAGCAAGTAAATCACGCTCGCCGAGCATGCATTTAATTGCAGGTCAGCACTTTAAAAATGATCTTAATACAATACCTAGCTATGCTAACCCTGATTTTATTAGCTTGTTAAACGCTCAACCTGCACTGTTTAACGCTCCAGATAAGCCAAACGTTAAATGGGAACTCGATGGTTTATTTAAGATTCATTTACGTCATTATCTCTTTATAACAGCCGATTTTGATATCAGCCAAACACTAGAAAATGGTGATATAGAATCAGCTCGCTTTTCACAATTTAGACGTGTGATCAGTGGCGAAGTGCACTATCTAGATCACCCTCGTATGGGAGTAATAGTGCAAATAAGAAAGTTTAACCATTAACCTTATACCAATTGCATTAAATTAGTGATCTATTATAGGGATAAGAAAACAGCTCAATAACAAAGCTAAAATTATGATACATAGTTGTTCTATATGAATAATTTTTAACGTAGTTAGTGAGTTATTTAATACGCTAGAATGATCATGTTTTTAATAAAATTGGTATTATTCATCTTTAGGAAATAAAAATGAAAAAACTTCTAATTATCGCAACCTTACTTAGCCTTGCAGCGTGTTCAAAAGTAAGTCAAGAAAACTACGAAAAAATTAAAATAGGCATGGATAAAGCCGACGTTGAAACACTATTAGGCAGTGCTGATAACTGCGTAGAAAAAACACTCCATACTAACTGTGTTTGGGGCGACGAAACTAAAAATATAGAAATCACGTTAGTATCCGATAAAGTAACTTTATACAGCAAGCACGGTCTAACTAAATAAGTGTATGCTTATACAAAAAAAGGAGGACAGACTTACATCTGCCCTCTTTTTTATTTTGTAGAATAGATAAGTTCTATATTCACTATTTTACTGCGATTTAGCGTTATTTTATACCGTTGGTAGAGCTTCTTATCTTCTTCAGTTAATATCAGCACCATGTTCAATTGGTAACGCCTTTCTACCGCCTGTTTAGATATTTTATTACTGTCTAAATGATAGAGCTTACCCTCGCCTCGCTTTAAATAACGGGCAAACGGTGCAAGGTTAAAATGTAATGTTTGTTGTAGTGTATCGTAACCTGGTAAAAATTCTTTAGCGCTAACACGCGTTTCACTTGCAAAGTGCAACCACTGCGCGGCTTGTTTATTTTGCTGACGACGTTTTGAAAAAATAGCTTTCACTTCTTTTGGGATTTTTTTAAAGCGCGTATATTCAAGCCAGATAAACTGGCTCGCCACCTTATCTTTAGTAATACTGTTTTTAAAGCTAAATCGCCATTTGGGACGCCCTTGCACGATTGCTCGCCAAATCACCCGTGTAATGTCTTCTTTAAATATTTCCCGTAATCCATAAATAACCCCTAGAATCAAAATAAGTGTTGCGGTTACTTCGGTAAAACTAGAACGTGCATTTAATATCACCACCATCACAAAAGCCATTATAACCGCTGTGACAGTGCCTTTGACCAAACGTTTTAGGTAGCTATTTAGAAAACGAGTTTGTCGCTGTAATATAACGCCATGCTCAATTAAGCGTTGTAACAAGCGCATCTTATTCGTTATTCGGTTAGCATCTTGCATGGTTGTTTCTGAGTTGTAGTTTTTTTCAGCGCGGTACGTATTTTCATTTTTACAAAACTGCAGTAAATCATTACGTTCTTTTGCATAATCGCTGCTACGTGGCCCTTCATCTAAAAGCTTTAAAAAAGATTGCTCAACATGCCAACTTAAATAGTTATCTGCATTGGTAAAAAATGGCAGTAACTTTTCATCATCTGGCGTATACCGACGCAGCTTTTTTAAAAGCCCCTCACTTTGTTCATACACTTCGTTAGCACGTTTATAAAAGTCTTCTGCTTCGTCAATTTTTAAGGCATCTTTTATATCAGCATCGAGTGCTAAACGCACTTGGTAGCAAAATAAATTAAGGTTTTGCCGATAATCTTGCTGCTCGCCTTTGTTTTTACTCACAAAACGGCTTCGTACTAACGGCAAATGTATATTGTTGGCGTTATAGGCTAAATGCGATTTAAAGTGGTTATTAAAATAAGATTCTTCAGAAAGCGTCTGCGGGTTGATCCCCATTTCATTCGGGATCGAAAAGTACAGATCAATACGCTGCTCAGCGCGAGGATTTAGCTCTGGTTCAATGACAAAAGATAAGTTTTCGTCTTGTTTTAACAATCAGTTCTCCTTAGCCGATTTGGTTAATTTTGGGGACTACTCTAACGCTGGAGAAATTGCGCTATATTTTAGAAACTTAAGTGTACTTGCCTACTCAGCTTTGTTCAATAAAAAAGGCCCAGTAAATACTGAGCCTCAATAAGATTAAACTGCTAATTAAAGCTTAATGTTTACACCAGCAAATAAACGACGGCCAAGTACATCATATGTATATGGGTCAGTATTTGCAGAGTAATTACCAGTGTAGTAAGGAGGTTGCTTATCAAACATATTGTTGATACCAGCAGACACAGTAACTACATCGTTAATCATGTAAGAACCACTAATATCATGATACACAACTGATGGTGTAGTCGGTGCAATACATTCGCTTTGATCAAGTCGACAAGTAAAGCTGTCCATACCAGCAACATAACGTGCTTCGTATGTTGCATCCCACGAGTCACCACTGACAGTTACGTGAAGGTTAGACTTAAGATCAGCATAGCCACCTTTACCGTTTGTAATATAACCTTGATAGTCAATTACCGCGCCAGTATCAACAACATATTCATCTAAATAGGTTGTATCAAGGCCTGTTTTCCACGCTAAACCTAACGCATCAAATGAATACTTTAAGTTTAAATCTATGCCTGATGTTTTTTCTGAGCCTATGTTACGCAACTGGTTGTTGAACACGATACGGCCATCAGTACGTATTAACGCACCAGTGTTTTCACACAATGTAGTCCCAGTACCATTAGGGTTAATACACTGATCGACAACAAATTGACTTGTGTAAGTACTAATAGCATTTTCAATTTCAATATCGTAGTAATCTAACGTCATTGAAAAACCGTCAAGCCATTGTGGCTCATAAACAACACCAAATGTTAACGTATCTGCTTCTTCAGGTGTTAAAGCAGCATTGCCGCCCACAGTTACTTCAGCTTGATCGTCTGCACCTGGGAAAGTTACGCCATCATAAGAAATGGCTTTGCCTGAGTATAACTCATCAACTGTTGGGGCACGGAAAGCTGTTGAGCGTACTGCACGCATCATTAGCTCATCGTTAGCGCGCCAAGTTAAGCCCAATTTCCACGTATTGTCTGAACCAAATGTACTGTAATCAAAGGCACGGACTGCAGCGCTTAACTCAACACTGTCAGCGAATGGTGCATTTGCTAGCAATGGTATTGCAAACTCAACGTACGCTTCATCTACATTAAAACCACCACTTGTTGGATCTACGCGAGGGTCATTTCCTAAACCTTGAGCAGCAATTGAATCAGGATCTTGCCATGCTTTTTCTTGGCGATGCTCAATACCGGCAGCAAATGCAGCATAACCTGCTGGTAGTTCAAACATTTCACCAGAAAGAGAACCTGAAACGATAAACAACTGGCTTCCACCAGACTCTTGCTCTTTATAAATGTATTCGCTTACGTTTGATTGAACCCAGTCAGCTTCATCTAAAGGGTTAAAGTTACCTGCCTCAACATCCGCTTTTAAAGCTGAAACGTTATGCAGGTTACTTGTTTTACTTACAGAGTCATTTCGACCAAAGTTAGCAGAAAGATCCCACGAGTAATCGTTAATAACACCTTCTGCACCTACAACGATACGCACTGTATCCACTGTTTGAGTGTAGTTACGTGTACCACTTTCGCTCATACGACGACGGTAGCTGATTGGATCGCCAGCTGCATAATTTGTTGCAGTTGTTACGTAATCACCATTTGCATCTTTTACAAATGCATTATTAGCAACTTGACGTTTATCAAAAGTTTGACCTAAAAGGCTGTTGCCCATAGTGCTTGGATCATAAGCAAACTTAAAATTAATTGGTTGTGGTGCTAACTGTTGCTCTGACCAGCGTTTTGTATAGGTAAACTCACTAAAAAAACTTGTGTCGTCAGATAACTCATAAGTACCAAGTCCTGTAATATTTAATCGGTTCATCGGCGTATACAAGTAACTACTGCGAGCATAGTTGTATGAATCATTTTCAGCTGAATAACGGTGTAACCCGCCTAAACCGCTTAAACCACTATCGTCAGCTATACCGGTTTGTTCAATTTCACCTTTTTTATTTAAAATACCAGCAGTTAAACTGTTTTGAATATGGCCGCCTTCACTAAATGAAGAACCTCCACAATAAAAACCGTTACTCCCCTCTTCAATTGGGCAATCTGAAAAACCTCTGTTAGCTTGGCTTGCTTCGCCACGATTTGTGTACTGCGCACCAAAAACAATATTACCTTTATCGAATGAAGTACCGACAGTGAAGTCAATAGAATTCTCAGTCGCATCATGCTTTGATGTCATTGCAGAATTGACGTTTAAATCAAGGCCTTCAAAATCATTTTTTAGAATAATATTTACAACACCAGCAACGGCATCTGTACCGTATACAGCTGAAGCGCCATCTTTAAGTACTTCAATTTGCTTGATCATAGAAACTGGAATTGTATTTAAATCAACAGTAGACGCTGCACCAGTTCCTGAGTTGATCATACGACGTCCATTCACAAGTACTAATGTACGCTGTGAACCTAAACCACGTAAATTGATAGATGCGTTACCACCAGAGCCGTTATTTACGCCGGGGTTGGTCATTGCGCCGCCAGTAGCGGTCATTTGTTGAAGTACGCTATCAACAGATGTTGCACCAGATGCTCTTATCTCATCTGCGCCAATGAGTGTTACTGGGCTAGCAGTTTCCATATCTGAACGCTTAATACGAGAACCCGTAACTTGAATTTTTTCGATTGATTTTACAGCTTCATCAGCAGCTAAAACTTGTACACTTGAGAACATTGGAATTGCTGCAATTACAGCTAAGCCAAGAGTTGATTTTTTCATGAAAGAACCCTACTTGTTGGAAATTTACCAATATTGGTAACACTCACTTTTATAAGATTGGTGAGCTGGGCAGGCAACTTAGGCCCAGTTAACTGAATGAAAACTTAATAGCAGGTTGATTTTTGACAGTGGATAATAGGAATGAAACATTCAAGGTACAAAGGTTATAACTTGTTTCATTGTAAACTAAAAAATACAGATAAAAATCAATAAATTAAACAGACTTTGATACAATTAAAAAACAGGTGAAACCAATATGATGTAGTTTGTAATTATATGTAATCACACAAGAAATAAGCTTAGCAAAAGCAAATTAACAAGTTGATCACAGCACATTATTAAAAGCGCAAAACTAAATGTTAATTACTAACTATATTTATGCGGTTATTGTGAGCAATTTTAACGGTTTAACTCACTTTACATATTTACTAGAGAGGCCTATGTTGTGTTTACTGAATAACTCGAATATCCAACAGCAAAGCGCACTTCATAAAAAGACTGGAAAGTGTATGGTGATCGAACGCAATAATCGCTCGTATCAATCTAGGGCATAGATTGGTATTAGTAATTTACATAAAAAGGGTAATGGAGTGTTTTTTCAACTGAGGTGGTTTTATTTACTAAGGTAAGTTCTAAGTTCCAAAGCATGTTTTTTTCAGCGCATATACCCACCATAGTTTCGCTTTGCCAACTATCGCCGTATTGCTTAAATTGTTGGGGTATATAGCCCATATACATAGTAATACCTTTTAGTTTGGCATTTGTAATGTGTAACCCGCTAGGCAGTTTGCTAAAAATTGTAAAGGGGGTTTCGGGCGAAGGAGAGGCGTCACTTAGCCATATTTTAACACCACTTGGGAAAGTACAGGGTAAATTAGCATCGCATGCCTCTTTATTTTCGAGCAAAACCTCATTGTTTTCAGAAAAATCGCATGCTGTTAATAACAAAGTCAGTACTAAAAATACGGGTGATCTGTATCCAAGCATAATAATCTCGCTGTAAATAAAAGCGAATCTTAATAATCGGGTCTATAAATAACAAGTAGTAATGTTACGCTTAGTCAAAATATGGCACAAACTGTGTCAAAAAATAAACAACAAACTCACAAAGTTTGATTGATGTCATAATATTACGTAATTGAACTATCTTTTTTAGGTCAAAAAATTTATCATTTCACCCGCAAAAATTAAGGGTTTCTCGAGTTTGTTTTCTGAAGCATTCATGCTTTGAACGTTTTAGGTAACATGCTTGTGAAGTAATAGTAGGCCCCACTTTTTATCGGTGGGTAATTCATTTCTAAACGCATTTATTGCAGCGGAAGCCAGAAAATGAGCCAAACAGTAGCATCACAAACTGAGTATAACTATAAAGTTGTACGCCAATTCGCTATTATGACAGTGATTTGGGGCATCGTTGGCATGAGTATTGGGGTTCTGATTGCTGCCCAATTAGCTTGGCCAGCACTTAACTTTGATACACCATGGTTAACTTACTCTCGACTACGTCCGTTACACACGAACGCAGTAATTTTCGCATTTGGTACCAGTGCACTTTTTGCGACATCTTATTATGTCGTTCAACGTACTTGTCAAACGCGTCTTTTCTCAGACAAACTCGCCGCCATTTCATTTTGGGGCTGGCAGCTCGTTATTGTATTAGCTGTAATAACGCTACCACTAGGTATTACTAGCTCTAAAGAATATGCAGAACTTGAATGGCCAATCGATATTTTAATCGCTGTGGTTTGGATTATTTATGCGATTGTATTCTTTGGTACTTTAATCAAGCGTAAAGTGTCGCATATCTATGTTGCTAACTGGTTCTACGCTGGCTTTATTATCACTGTTGCTGTGCTTCACATTGTAAACAGCATGGCAGTGCCGGTATCGTTAACTAAATCGTACTCAATCTATGCAGGTGCGGTAGATGCGATGGTTCAGTGGTGGTACGGACATAATGCGGTAGGTTTCCTACTAACGGCTGGTTTCTTGGGTATGATGTATTACTTTGTACCAAAGCAAGCAGGTCGTCCAGTTTACTCATACCGTTTATCGGTTGTTCACTTTTGGGCGTTAATTTCATTATACATCTGGGCAGGTCCTCATCACCTTCACTACACTGCACTTCCTGATTGGACGCAAAGTTTAGGTATGGTTATGTCTATTATCTTATTCGTACCGTCTTGGGGTGGTATGATCAACGGTATTATGACACTGTCTGGTGCGTGGCATAAACTACGTACTGACCCTGTATTACGTTTCTTAGTTGTTTCATTATCTTTCTACGGTATGTCTACGTTTGAAGGTCCAATGATGGCAATTAAATCTGTAAATGCATTATCTCACTACACAGATTGGACAATCGGCCACGTACACTCAGGTGCACTAGGTTGGGTTGCGATGATTTCAATTGGTGCTATTTACCATCTGATCCCTGCGTTATTCGCACAAGGTCGTATGTATAGCGTTAAATTGGTTAATACTCATTTTTGGTTACACACTGTCGGTGTTGTTTTATACATTGTTGCAATGTGGATCTCTGGTGTAATGCAAGGTCTAATGTGGCGTGCAGTAAATGCTGACGGTACATTAATGTACAGCTTTGTGCAGTCTTTAGAAGCGTCGCATCCTTTCTATATCATGCGTTTTGTTGGCGGTGTATTCATCGTAGCAGGCATGTTAGTTATGGCTTATAACGTTTTCCGTACAATTTCAGCTGAGAAAGAATCTCTGAAGTTAGACGCGCAAGCACAATTAGCATAACGGAGTGAGATGATGAGCAATAAAAATTCACAAAACAAACATGAAATAGTAGAAAAGAACGTTGGCCTAATGGCTATACTGACTGTTTTTGCTATCAGCTTTGGTGCACTAGTTGAAATTACTCCGCTAATGTTCCAAGACGATACGACTAAGCCGGTAGAAGGCTTACGCCCTCTAAATGCTTTAGAAATGGAAGGCCGAGATATATACGTGCGTGAAGGGTGTTACAACTGTCATTCACAAATGATCCGTCCTTTTCGTGATGAAGTTGAGCGTTATGGTCACTACTCTGTAGCAGGCGAATCAGTATGGGATCACCCTTTCCAATGGGGTTCTAAACGAACTGGTCCTGATTTAGCACGCGTTGGTAAACGTTACTCGGACGATTGGCATTATGCTCATTTAGTGGACCCACGGGCTGTGGTTCCTGAGTCTAATATGCCAAGTTTTCCTTGGTTAGCAGAGGATAAGGTAGATACTAGCCTGACTCTGAAAAAACTACAAATTTTCCGTGATACTTTTGCTATTAACCCAGAAAACCCTAAACACCCGGGTTTAGGTTATGGCAGCGACGAAGAGCTTCAAGCTGATGTTGAGAAGGTTAACGCTATGAATAACGGCGAAGGCGCAACTGAAATGCAAGCCCTAATCGCGTATTTACAGCAACTTGGCACTCACTTGAAGTAAAAAATTATGGATTACGGAACATACAGAGGCATTTTGACTCTGGTAATTTTAGTATTGTTTATTGTGATTGTTGTATGGGCATACAGCAAGCGTAGCAAAACTCGTTTTGATAGCGCTGCTAATGCCATTTTTGAAGATGAAAAAAAACATAACAACACACTCTCTAACGAGGAAAAGGAGTCTGAAAAATGACTAGCTTTTGGAGTATTTGGGTTATTGTATTAACCCTTGCATGCTTATTCATCATCTTTGGCTTACTAGTTTGGAACTTAAAAAACTATACTGGCGTAAAAGAAGGTGAAAGCTGTGGACATGAATTTGACGGCATTGAAGAGTTAAATAACCCACTACCAAAATGGTGGACTTACATGTTCTTCGCTACTTTTATTTGGTCTGTATATTACCTTGCAGCTTACCCAGGTTTAGGCAACTGGGAAGGATTAGGTAAATGGACTAGCTCTAATCAAGGTATTACTACTTTAGCGGAATCTAAAGAAGCAATAGCGAAAGCGAAGGAAGAAGGTCGCTTTGTAAAGCTTGATAAAGAGTACGAAGCCGCAGAAGAGCGCTTTGGTCCTATTTTCAACCGACTAGCACAAGTGCCAGTTTTAGATTTAGTTAATTCTAAGTTTGAAGGTGACGCAGCGCAGCAAGTTGCACTTGAAAACGGTGACAAACATGAACAAACAGATGGTCAACTAGCCATCGAAATTGGTCAGCGTTTATTCTCACAAAACTGTGCGCAATGTCATGGTTCTGATGCGCGTGGTGGCACTGGCTTCCCTAACCTAACTGATAAAGATTGGTTATATGGCGGTACACCAGACAAAATTAGAGAAACACTCTTACTTGGTCGTATTGCAGCAATGCCAGCTTGGGGCCCAGCCCTTGGCGAGCAAGGTATTAAAGAAATGACAGCACATGTGCTGAGCCTTTCTGGTCGTACCGTTAACCAAAAAGATGCAGCAGCAGGCGAAGCAAAATTTGCAATGTGCGCCGCATGTCACGGTGCTGACGGTAAAGGGTCGGTTGCACATAACCTGCCATTTGGCGCGCCAAACCTGACTGATAACATTTGGTTATATGGTGGCTCTCAACGCGCTGTTGAAGAAACACTCAACCACGGCCGTGCCGGTGTAATGCCAGCATGGAAAGACATTTTAGGTGAAGATAAAATTCACTTATTAACTGCCTATGTTTACAGTTTATCGCAAGATAAATAAGCACGCGGTTAATAAAATGTTTATAAATTAATTTATTTAATTCAATAGATTAATCCAGATCAAAAAAGCCTCCACTGTGAGGCTTTTTTTTAGTCTTTTACGTATAATTCCTATAAAATAGCCTTTCCTAAACTAATTTTAGAGACACTATGCAACCTACTCCGTGGTATAAAAATTTTTGGCCTTGGTTTTTAATCTTTTTCCCATTAGCGGCCATTATTGGCTGTATCAGCTTATTTATTACAGCAATAGGTAACGGCCCAGACATGGTTGTTGATGACTACTACAAAAAAGGTAAAGCAATAAACTTAGAGCTTAGTAAGTTTGAAAAAGCAAAAGCACTTTACCTACATGGCGAATTAAATGTCACTAACGAGCGCGTAAGATTCAAATTTACAAAAGGCGACAGTAGTAATGTGCATGCATTAAAACTCTCGTTTTATCATCGCACTATAAAAGCACATGACTTTGAAGCCATGCTTACTCCAAATGCAAACCAAGAATTCACGGCATTACTGAATGATTTTACACAAGGTGCCTACTCAGTATTTATTGAGCCCGTAGACGGTAGCTGGAAACTAAAAGAAAATATTATTTTACCAACTGAACAAACCGTTTTAGTTACTCCTAACTATAAGTAGTCCTAACTATGTCTAACTCTTGCTTTCATTGCCTTGAGAGTGTGCCAAACGGATTTAGTGCAAGCGTTATCATTGATGATAAAGCACAGCCAATGTGTTGCATTGGCTGTCAAGCCGTTGCGCAAAATATCGTTGATCAAGGTATGACTGATTATTATAAGTACCGCACAGTTCGTGCTGGTAAGGTCGAACAGCTAGTACCTGAGCAACTCGCATTTATAAAAAGTTATGACAACGAAGACATTCAAGATGAGTTTATAGCCACAAACGATAGTATTTCAGAGGTATTATTAAGTGTTGAAGGCATAACTTGTGCAGCTTGTGCATGGCTCATCGAAAAACAATTGTTAAATTTAAAAACAGTAAAACGGGTTGATGTAAATACCTCAACAAATCGCGCGATGATCCAGTGGGATAAAACCCGTACACCTCTTAGTGAAATAATCACTGCACTTGCTAAAATTGGCTACAAAGCGTACCCGTTCCAATCAGATATTGAAGCGCAGCAAAAGCAACAAACTGCCAAAGCCTATATTCGCCGTTTAGGTGTTGCAGGTTTGATGACCATGCAAGTCATGATGTTTGCATTTGCCATGTACTTTGGCATGTTCTCAGGCATGGATAGTAACTTTGAGCAATATTTTAGGTGGATCAGTTTAGTCCTTGCTTCCCCTGTCATTCTGTACAGTGCACTTCCCTTTTTAACTAATGCCATCAATGGATTAAAGTCTAAACAGCTCAACATGGACTTACCCGTGTCGCTCGCTATTTTTGGTGCGTATGGCGCCAGTTGCTACGCCACATTTATGGAAGTGGGCGAAGTCTATTTTGAATCGGTATGCATGTTTACCTTTTTACTATTACTTGGGAAATACCTTGAATTTAGAGCGCGTTTAAAAGCCAGTGAATTTACTGCTAACCTACAAAAATTATTGCCATTAACAGCGCGCACAATTAATGATAACGGTGAAGAGCTTATAATTGCAGCCAAAAAACTAAAGCTCAATGACCTAGTGCTAATTAAAGCCGGTGAAACAATTCCTGCCGATGGTGAACTTGTTAAAGGTAAAACTACCGTTGATGAGTCAATGATGACAGGGGAGCATCAACCAGTGACTAAATTTATTGGTCACAATGTCTATGCTGGATGCGTTAATCACGACGGCGTTATTGAAATAAAAATCAATAAAATTGGTCAAAACACGCTGCTCAACCAAATTATACGCTTGCAACATAATGCACTCACTAAGCGCCCTAAATTAGTCGAAATTACTGATAAAGTAGCACAGTGGTTTATTGCCTCTTTACTTATATTTGCTTCAATTACTGCTATTGGTTGGTACCAAATAGCCCCTGAGCATGCCTTTTGGATCACTATTTCTGTTTTAGTTGCTACCTGCCCATGTGCACTGAGTTTAGCCATACCAACGGCACTTACTTGCGCCGTAGCGACACTAACTCGAAAAGGCATATTAATAAAACAAGCACATGTGCTAGAAACGCTCTCACAAATAACCTTATTTGCGTTTGATAAAACAGGCACACTCACCCAAGGTAAATTTAGCCTTGATGCCGTGGACATACTCGATAAACAATACACAAAAGGCCAAATTTTAGAAATAGCGGCTATGTTAGAAAGCTACTCGGAGCACCCTATTGCCAGTGCTTTTAATGAATTTACACCCGCTCAACGCACTTTTGTCGATGTTGAAATTCACCCTGGGTTAGGAATTAGCGCGCAAGATGATATGAATCATTACGCAATAGGTAAAAGTGGCTGGTTTGATAGTAAAAAAACCAATGCACAAGCGAGCTTATATATAAACAAACAGGTAGTCGCACGTTTTTACTTTATTGATAAGATTAAAAAAGATGCCAAGCAACTTGTAGACTCACTACAATCACAAAAGCTGACATGCCACATGTTAACTGGCGATGCATCAGATGCAGGGCAAAAAATTGCTAAGCAGCTTAAGCTTAACAGTGTGCAATCTGGATGCTCGCCACAGGATAAACAAACAGCCGTTGAGCAATGGGCTTCACAAAACGAAGTCGTTGCAATGGTCGGTGATGGCGTGAACGACAGCCCTGTATTTGCCAGCGCACATTTATCAATTGCCATGGAAACCGGTGCTGATATATCAAAAAACAGTGCCGATGTAGTGCTCCTTAATAGCGACTTAGCTTCAATCGATCATTTACTCAATGTGGCAAAACAAACCAGACGGATTATTAAGCAAAACCTTGCGCTGTCTTTATTGTACAATGGTTCGATATTACCGCTTGCTGCATTGGGCCTAGTTGCTCCGTGGATGGCTGTCATTGGCATGTCTGCCAGCTCAATTATTGTGATCTGTAATTCACTAAGGCTATTAAAGTTATGAGCATAATTTACATTTTGATCCCCATTGCTATTTTATTTGTCATTATTGCCATTGGTGTCTTTTTTTGGGCTGTAAAAAGCGAGCAGTTCTCGGATTTAAACAAGCAAGGCCACAGTATTTTGTTCGAAGACGACAAAGAGCAGCATAACAAAAGCAATGATTGACCCTCTTTATACCAGTGCATTTTTAATGGGCCTCATTGGTAGCGGCCATTGCATTGCTATGTGCGGCGGTATAGCTGGTTCATTGCAGTTAGCCAGCGACAAGCGTAAAACATTCACTTACTCATTAGCGTATAATATCGGTCGTGCACTAAGTTACATGATTGCGGGCGCGCTAGTTGCAGGAATTAGCAGCCAATTTGCCAAGCAAAATACATCTTTTTCTTTAATACTTTCATTTATTGCTGCCATTTTTATGTTACTTGTAGGCGTTTATATAATGCGTCTAGGGCCCACTTTACAATGGTTAGAAAAAATTGGAAAAACTTTAATATGGCAGCATATTGTTAAGCTTAATAAATATTTAATGCCAATAAACTCCCCTTTTAAAGCTTTAGGTTATGGTGCTTTATGGGGCTGGCTGCCTTGTGGTCTGGTATACTCAGCTTTAACTTGGGCCATGACCAGCCCAAGCGCACTAGATGGCGCTTTAGTTATGTTATGTTTTGCCTTGGGCACTTTTCCAGCAATGATCACATTAGGTGTTACCGCGCAAAAGCTAAACACACTAATTAACCATCCTTGGACCCGAATTGTATTAGGCAGCGTTATAATTTGGTATGGTATCTACTTATTGATTATTGCAACCGACAAGCTGGTACTTTAATCTAGACAACGTCGTGAATAAAAATTAAAACGGATTAAATTATGGATTTCTCTCAAAGCCGCGCTAAAGGTAATTGTGCTATTAGCTGTAATAATTGCAGTATCAGTCAATTGTGTTTGCCATTCTCACTTAATGGCCAAGAAATGGATAAGCTTGACGAAATCATTGAACGAAAGAAACCACTTCACAAAGGCGACTACTTATTTGAATCTGGTGCACCTTTAAAGGCTATTTATGCAGTGCGCTCTGGTTCATTCAAATCATATACATTATCAGAGCAAGGCGATGAGCAAATTACTGGCTTTCACCTAGCGGGCGATCTAGTTGGTTTTGATGCAATAAATAAAATGACACACCCAAGCTTTTCACAAGCATTAGAAACATCAATGGTGTGCGAAATCCCATTTGATACCCTCGATGAGCTATCAGGTAAATTACCAAAACTACGCCAACAAATAATGCGCTTAATGAGCAGTGAGATTACATACGATCAAGAAATGCTGCTATTACTCAATAAAAAATCAGCAGAGGAACGCTTAGCTAGTTTCATTTATAACTTGTCAGAGCGTTTTGGTGAGCGTGGTTTTTCGCGTAAAGAATTTAGATTTACCATGACACGCGGAGAGATTGGTAACTATTTAGGTCTAACCGTTGAAACTATAAGCCGTTTACTGAGCCGTTTTCAAAAAGCCGACTTAATAAAAGTAGAAGGCAAGTTCATTACTATTTTAGACAATAATGCACTCGCTAAAACAGCCGCAATAGTAAAGCCTTGTTAATAAATACCTCTCCCTAAAAATCAGCACTTTATTCGTAATTAGAGTGTAATTATTGCAATTACACTTCCCCTCAACTAATACTTTAGAAGTGAACTTATACAAATCAGTATAAGTATGTAAACTATTTAACGATATGAAAACTGCGATCTAATTCAGTGTAATTATCCTTACAGTGCGTTTTCATTTATACCAATCTGCTTATATATGGGGTCTATTTAATGTTAAGAAAATTACACTAGAACAGGCAAAAATTTTTGTATTTAGTTGTTCTAAATAAAAATTTTTAACGACGTTATAGTGCAGTTTAATTCGTTAAATTGATCAACGATTTATGCAGTTTGGTATTAGTCATATTGCAATCCTTATCATAGTTATAAACTTCTATTTATTAACAATATAAAAGGAATAACCTATGCCTAATATTTTATATTTCCTGTTTATCTTCTCTTTAAGTATCTTCAGTAGTCAAGCATCAAGTTCAATGTTACCTGATGATAATATTGATGACTCCCAAGCATTAAAAGAGTTAATTTTAAACACTGCGGAAAATAGCGAGTTAGTGATAGAGCAACCAGGTATTTATGATATTTGCTCAGCCATCATTTTTAGAAATATTAATAATATCGTTATTTCTGCGCAAAAAGGGGTAGTGCTAAGAAAGTGTGAAAAATTTGACGGTGAATATATTTTAGCTTTTTATAACTCGCGCTTTATCACTATTGAAGGCTTCACCTTTGAAGGGTTAACAAAAGACACTGTTAATTATGTGTGGGGTGAGCAAGGCATACTCTTTGCTGGTTCTTCTGATATATCGGTACGTGATAATCAGTTTTTTAACTTTGGGGATGCCGCAATCAGAGCGACCTCTTCTCATTTATCTTCTTATGATGCGCCAATTAATTCTTTTAGAGTCAAAATTACCAATAATTACTTTGAAAATATCACGCAAGTTACCACCACTCACCCTTGGAATAATAACTTTGGTGGTACGCATGATATTACTGTTGAAAATAATATTTTTGAAGGTTTAAAAGGCTCTTTAAAATTTGCTTCCGTAAAGCCAGTGTCAAAGGGGCTAATAAAATATAATACATTTAAAAATACCAAAGGGACTGCAATTGAGCTGACCTATTATTCCGATGTTAAAATAATTGCGAATACGTTTGTAGATACAGATAAATTTATACTCAATGCCTACCCAAATAAGCCAAGCAGCGTGACAACACCATTTAATTGGGGAAATATATATTTTACGCACAACAGTATTATACGTTCTAAAGGGGGGATCAGAATACAGTCTGATGTCACAAATGAGCTCATTGACGATAAATACGTCAGAGGTATTCATATCAATAATAATCACTTTCTCAATATTGATATGACTGTTTACCCTGAAAAAAAATACTGGGATCTAATTAACTTATTCTCTCGTGGTGGGAAAAGCTATGTATTTTCTACAATTAAGAACAATACTTATAACTTACTCCCAGAAGTAAACTTTGTGAAAAAAACGAGTGGATTTATCGAGAAAAATAATACATTACTCACACCTAAAAGTGATTAGAGCGTGTTGACCTTTCGTGATTGATTTTGGTTTAAATTAACTTTCAGTCTGTTTTATAGCCATTTTAGGTTATTGATTTTTAATAACCTTGGATAAAAAATTTCTTGATTTAGAACAACAATTTTTATGCTATTCCTTTAACTGTCTTGTATTTAAGTTACACTAAAATACACCTGTTCAGTAAATGGAGTAGCATATGGACACTATTAAACGCATTATTGCGATAATCGACCCTACCAAAGACGACCAACATGGTTTGGCGCGTTCAATCGACTTAGCTAAAAAATCTGGCGCAAGTATTACCGCTTTTATGACCGTTTACGATTTTTCTTACGAGATGACGACAATGCTCTCAGGAGATGAACGTGAAGCAATGCGAAAAGCCGTTATTAAAGACCGTGAACTATGGCTAAACGATCTGGTCTCTCCTTATCAAGACCTTGATATTGAAACCCAAGTTGTGTGGCATAATCGCCCTTACGAAGCCATTATCAACACTGTTATTGAGCAGCAATATGATCTCGTTATAAAAAGCACACATCAACATGGCGCACTTAAGTCGGTTATTTTTACTCCTACTGACTGGCACTTAGTGCGAAAATGCCCTACTCCTGTATTGTTTGTGAAAGAAATGGCATGGCCTGCACACGGTAATATTTTGGCAGCTGTAAATGCCGTTAGTGAAAACGAGCAGCATATGGCGCTTAACAAACGCATTATTAAAGATGCGCAATTTCTATGTGAACTCGCCAATGCCAAGCTCAATTTAGTTAACGCCTACCCTGCAACCCCAATTAATATAGCCATTGAAATTCCTGAGTTTAATCCAGGGCTTTATAATGAGTCAGTTAAAAAACACCATATTGATTCAACCAATGAGCTTGCCGCTGAGTTTAATTTACGCCAAGAACAATGTTTTATTGAAGAAGGCTTACCTGAGGATGTAATTCCTGATGTAGCTAAGCGATTAAATAGCGAGTTAGTCGTTATTGGCACTGTTGGCCGCACGGGTTTAAGCGCAGCGCTTGTAGGTAACACCGCAGAGCATGTAATTGATAGCTTAGATTGCGATGTACTTGCACTAAAACCCGATGGTTACGTGAGCCCGATGGCAAAAAAGCGGGATTAATACCAAACTGCATAAACCTTTTAGCAGGTAACAGCCCGCATGCTACTTGCTAAAATACCTTGTTTAATTTCTTTTTTAATTACACCCTAAACTCGCATATTCAGGTGGTTTGGGTATAATACGCCCCTTTATTTTTAGCAAATAACTTTGCTGTGTTGTTTTACTAGGGGGCGTAATTGTCACATTCAGATCAAGCTAAAGCTCAATTTAACTTAAATAAGCTGCAAAAGCGTTTACGTCGCCAAACTGGTCAAGCCGTTATGGACTTCAATATGATTGAAGAAGGCGACCGTATAATGGTATGCCTTTCTGGCGGTAAAGACAGCTACACAATGCTTGAAATGCTCCAGCATTTAAAACGTGTGGCACCGATAAAGTTTGATCTTGTTGTTGTAAACCTTGATCAAAAGCAACCAGGCTTTCCTGAGCATGTTTTACCCCAGTATCTTGATAAACTAAATGTTGAATACAAAATTGTAGAAGAAGATACCTACAGTATTGTTACCGATATTATTCCTGAAGGTAAAACAACCTGTTCACTTTGCTCTCGCTTACGTCGTGGTATTTTATACCGCACAGCAAAAGAATTAGGCGCGACTAAAATTGCGCTTGGCCATCATCGCGACGATATGATTGAAACCCTATTTTTAAACATGTTTTACGGCGGTAAGCTAAAAAGTATGCCGGCTAAACTGATGAGCGATAATGGCGAGCACATGGTTATTCGCCCACTTGCATACTGTAGAGAAACCGATATAGCTCAATACGCATTTGCACAAGGCTACCCTATTATTCCGTGTAATTTATGTGGCTCACAAGAAAACCTACAGCGTAAACACACAAAAGCAATGCTTGCTAAATGGGATGCCGATCATCCAGGTCGTATCGAGAGTATTTTTACCGCGATGCAAAATGTAGTGCCTTCGCATTTAGCTGATGCCGAACTATTTGATTTTAAAAACTTACAAACAGGCGACGTTATTGACGGTGGCGATATTGCCCTTGATAAACCCGATATTCCTAAAGTCCCTGTTAATAGCGAATTTGATGAACCAAAAGTTCCTGACGTAGTAACTATCAATCTAAGCTAGCTATCGTTACGGGTTTGTATGGATATACAAACCCGTAATATTTGCCAACTCGAGCTTACTCTTTATTTTACCCCTGTGCTAAACCTTGTAAAAACTCTAAACTTAATTTTTCTTGTGCATTTACCTGATATGGTAATTGCTGCAAACTATCATAAGCAAAGTCAGTGATCTCAAAATAGCTAATTTCACTGCTGCCAAAACTATTTTGCTCGCCTGGGCTTGGCGACATTCTTTCGATGACAAAATCGCTTAGGCGCATACTTGTTATACCTTGCGGTAACACTGACCAATGCGATTTTAAATCAAGTAATTGATTACCTTCAGTCAGACGCTCTTTTGCAACCAAATGGGCAAGCGGCGTATTCCCATCATATAAATTAGCTCGAACACGGTATAAACCACTTTTTATAACGTTTAAATTAGCAGGCACAATCATATTGTCATTGTGTGCATACGCTTTATTAAAGCCTGTTAACGTTGCACTTGGTGCCATGTATTGAATTTCAGCCACAGCAGGGACTTTTTTACCCGCAATATCTGCTTGAACAAACAGTTGTATATTTCGAGGGTAACTTTCCTCCCCCTTAAACGTTATAATTGCTTCGCCTTCACGTGCACTGCCTTTATGCGTACTAATTACTTCTTTCGTATCGGTATTGGAAAGTTCAACCACTACCTTGCCTAAACTCTGTGCATTTACATTGACAACTATGTCTTGTGGGTATGTAAAGCGATACTGTTTAAGGCTAACGGTAAGCGCTGCGCCACTTTCATCAATAGGACTCGATACAGGGTAAAACTGATTTGGTTTTAAGCGGTCTTCATCCAAAGCGCTTATCGGCTGAGAGTATGGCGGAAACTTTAGCGCATTTTCGTATTGCATTGCTACCAGATCAGCTGCTTGCGATAAATTATCATCAAAAATAACGTGTTGTTTTGACGCTTGAGCTGGCTTTTTATTTTTAGGTAAATCGATAGGAATAACTTTAACTGGCTGTGTATCTAGCGTACTTTGCATTTTTTTTACCGGTAACGCAGTACGTTCAACCGACTTATTAGACACATTTTTATTCGTAAACCACAGCGCAAATAAAGTAATGCTAACAATTAAAGCTACCGCATAAAATTTTTTCATCGTTTATGTCTTTATCCTTATAAAACACGAGGTTTTATACCAATTCGCTTAATTAAATAATCTATTTTGAGTTAAGTAAACCGTGTCGATAACAAGGCAAATTTTTAACGCCGTTAGCACCTGGTTTAATCCCTCAAGTTGATTACGTATTATTGCAAATTGGTATTATCTTTAATCACACACTTTTTTGCTTTTATAATAAGTGAGTGCCCATCAGATAAAAGTTCAATAAAACGTTAAACAATATTATTGAGCTATTTAACTCGTTAAAATAAACTTAATAAAATTGAGAGTAAATCACGGGATCACGTTATAAATAAGTGCTGAAGCACTCACATTATTTGAATCCTTAACGTAACGGTACTCTTTTTTCCAAAACCAACTCCCCGTTGTTTTATCAAACGTTTTAAAGCCTATATTGTTGTCTTCTACATTCACATTATTCATCGCAATGGTTACATTGCCTTTTCGTTGCGCATTATGAATGTCGCTATGATTGTAGCTTTTACTCATCATTATTGGGTAGTGATTCGGCATAAAACTAGTCACCGCATTTCCTTGTGACTTTAAATGACCATCTGTATCAATATTACCACTGCAGCTACCAAACGATTTTGCAGCACTCGCGCCACACGATGAATGCGATGCAACAACCGAATCATCATTTCCTTTTAAAAAACCACCCGTTAAACCCAAATAAGCATTTCCGTCGGCAACAAAACGTAAACGCGGTGTGCGTGCATCTGGAAACGGCGAAATTTTACGTGCATTATTTACTTTTAAATCGTGTAGAACACCCACAGCTTCAGTAACCTCGCTCCCAAGCCACCATTTGAGTGCAGCATCAACCGCAAAGTTCCATGATGCGCCAGTTAATGCACTTACAGCAACATCAGCCAATTCACTTCCGCCACCAGCACCTGCTAAATCGAACGTAGCAACAATATTAAGTGGTTTTAAACCTGCATTTTCCAGCCAGTTTTCTTGGTTATCTATAATATGGCGAGCAATTAAATCCCCTGTTGAATGGGTTACAAACACACAACCTTGCTCACACAAGTTAGACTGTGACATTTGCTTTAATTTAGGCCACACCCAATCAGTGGCTATCTTTCCTTCCACCCTTTCATAAGCAGGCCAATCAATTCGCTCATCCGCACGACTATTCCAATATGATTGCCAATATGTTTCGCCATCATTAACAACATCACTCCCCGACTTATTCACTATTTGTGATACCTGTAAACCATGAATAAGTACAATTTTGTAATCTTTACTCGCGGCAGAAAAGCTCATAAGCATAGCCAGTCCTGCGCCAAGTAAATGGCTGGCTTTTATTAGCCCTGATGTGCGCTTTTTATTATTCATACCATTCCTTAATGTTGTGTGTGCAGTGTTTTTTATTATTTAAGGTATTCGTGTATAACCTGCGCAAACGTGTTAGTTCACACCTTCATCAGTATTAGGATTAAACAACAAAATTGCAACAATTTATTATCATTTAACTTGTTCTAAAATTAAATTCACTTATAAACAAGTAATTAAAAAATATCGTTGTGGTATTTGAAATTATAACGAGGAAGTATCAGTAACTAACCTGAACTTTAGTTAAGAGATTTACTAACTTATTGAATAATTGTGATATTTAAACTTATTTTCTCTAGCCAGAGATTTTCAGTGAAAACAAGGCGAATTTACGCGTCAATAGCGGGCCTATTGCAAGTAAATTCAACGCAGTTAGCGCTGGAAATAGCTGCTCGAGATAGATTTATTATCCAGAGTTCAGGTTAACTAATAAGGCAAGGCTTGTATAAGTGTAATGGTGCAGTAACCCACTTTAAGCCGCCGTTTTGGGGATGTTTATTCTTTGAGGTCTTTTAAAGGTCGCATTGAGCAAATTAAAGACGTGATAACAACAGTCACAACCCGACCCGATATACATTGAGTTGCTGCATGGTATTGTTAGCAAATGCAAAGTCGGGGATCGTATCCACTAAACTTGCACCTGATTTTAAAGCAATGTTAATGCTAGCTACATTTTGCTCTAAGCATCTAAACTCAATGACTTTAGCGCTTGTATTTTTGAGTATGTTTGGCACTCTGGCGATTACTTGACTGATAATACCATTTCCTTGTGCATCACTACTTAACCAGTAACCAAGCTCGGCTATATTTAGCTCAGGACAAATAGATTTAACTGCAAAAACACCACTCAAATTATCTTTATAATAAATCTTAAACCACCGCGAACCATTCAGCCCGCTATTTACTCTGTCGAGTATGTACTTTTTAGCTGATTCAATATTGTTTACCCCTTCTACCCAAGGCAAAAACTTCCCTAAACTTGCTCGACTTAAATTAACAACCCTTAAAATATCCGCCGCATCGCTTTCCACTAAAAGAGCTAGTTTAATCTGTTCTGTAATTTGAATATGCAAGTGTTCTTCCTTGTGTGTATTGATTTTTATAGTTGTAAGTTTAAAACTAAAGATCACTATTAAATAACCCCAAACTTATTTAACGGCTGAATAACCTTTTATTTATTAAAAGATACAGAAAAGTATTGCTCTAGGGCAACGCTTTTTTTATGTTACTTACTTAAAGTTTGATTAAGTAAAAGCATGATCGAGGGATAAGTAGGCGTTCCATGATTTTGATTTATGGAGTCAATATTTGACCCCTTTGGATTTTTTATTCAATATTGGAATATTATATTAGTCTTGGGGGGCTAAGCTCTTAATCGCAATATACTTAGGGTGATTCTTTATAAATATTGTCCACTTACGATGCATATTATTAAGTCTTTCATTTGCATAAAGGCGATTATCTAAACCCGGAAAGTTAAAAAGCTCGAATATAGAACAGTAAAAATTTGAAAGATCTTCTTCTACATTAGTTAGTTCAGCTACGGAGCCAATAAAGCTAAATCTTACCCCTAGTCTGTTTAACTTACTTTTTAACCCTTTACTAAAGTCGTGCCTTGGACCCATCTTTCTGATACTTCTTGATTTTGCCAAATAATATTCATTGCTATCCAAGTAATTGATAAAGTTATTAGCATAAACACTATAGAAACTTTCTATAGCTCTAAAGAAGCTCTCACTAGCAATCATAGATGGTGCTTCAGGCATACTTGAACTAAATAGGCTCGCATAACAAGTATCCGATCTGATATTTTTAAAATGGTTTTCATTCGAATTCACTAACTTGGTGCAATATTTTTCAAACTCTTCATGTGTTTTATAGAAATAATTAACAGCGTTATTTTTTAACGTAATCTCATTACTCACAGCCTTTTGCTTAGAAGAATGAAATCTCGCAACCATAACTCCAAAAACTATGCTAAGTGAAAGTAATGAAATTGGGAAAGTAAAATATTTTATAAAAGCTGATACTTCAGGCTGAGAAAATACAAATCTAAATTGCCCCTTAAGCCACAACTGAAATGAAAATACCGAGATTATTAAGGCTGCTATCACTACAGGTAAAAAAATAGCAAGGCGAAATGAGAAGTTTTCATGCAAACCAACTGTTTCGTCAACCTTAAAAAATTGCTTGTGCCTTGATCTTGGTTTTAATTTTTCTTTGTCCATAATTTAACTTGTCCTTTATATTCAAGCAGTAGATTCGAATAGAGCGACTTACTAGGCTTCCTAAAAAAGAGATAAAACCTTGACTACATGAGCATGATTAATTGATTTAAGCTCTTTATTCGCGCGCGGTTGGAACTCTAAGTTCCGAAGACGTGTTAATAAAGCTTTTATCGTTGTATTGAGTTTCGTTGCACTCAACTCAACCTAGGAAATTTAACTTAACTCTGAACCAAGAAGGTCAAATTCTTACTTCAAACATCATGATCATTTAGGCCTTCTATTACTATTTTTAGCTATTTTATAATACAAAGTACCGTTATGAAACCAGAGGAGCCAAAACTTGATTTCATATATCATAATTAATTAACGCCTTCTTTTGCTATTTTTAACCAGTCAACAATAATATAACTTAGCTATTTATACCCTCTGTAACTTAAATAAGTTACTGTGTCGGATGGCATTTCGCTTATTCGACCTACGCTTTCAAATATATAATGCTGGGGTATTGGGGGCGTGGGTATTGGAGGTTGGTTGGGTTTCGCTACGCTCTACCCAACCTTTTATCTCTTCTTGATGAGTGTTTAACTTAAATTTTTACGCAGACAAAAATGGCGTTGCCTGAGCGCTGTGCCCATGGGGTTATTTTGTCGTAATCATGTTCAAATATGTGAATTTCGAAGTGCGGCTTTAGGGCTTCTTTAAGCTCGGTATAACTAAAAGCCACCATTGGGTGCTCGTCGTGCCAAACGAGTGTTTTATCTGCGGTGGTTTTTTCGATGTTAAGTTTTAATAACTGTTTGCTGCCGCTGCCACTATAGTGCCAGCCAGAGCGAAATGTGAAGAAGCTATTTTCGCTTGTTGCGGTATGCTCTACAAATGAATCGCTGTCGATTTTGTTTTTATCAACGGCGTTAAAGCAAAATATGCCACCTACATTTAATGCATTGTGCACGCTAGCAAGGCACTCTTTTAGCTTATCAATTCCGTCGCAGTAATGCAGTGAATACAAAAAGCAGGTAATTAAATCCATGTGCGCGGTGACTTTAAATTCACTCATGTTTTGCAATGAAAATTGCGCTTCTGGGCAACGAACTTTTGCTTTATCGAGCATTGGCTGGTTTAAATCAAGCCCGCTACTTTTATAGCCGTAATCAATAAAGTGGCGTACATGCGGGCCGGTACCACATGCTAAATCGAGATGGGTATTTCCGCTATTACCAAAAATTTGGTGCAGCCTGTGAATAGAATTGCTCTGGGCTTGATAATCTATATCTGCGCACATTAAGTCGTAGTAATCAGAAAGGTCGGTGTAAAGCGCGTTTGCGGACATAGTAAGCCTAGTGTGTAGTCGTGTATTTTAAGTCGCGCATAGTAAACTAGTTAGCACAATTAACGAAGAAGATATAAGCTTTAGTGTTGTCGGATGGCGCTTCGCTTATCCGACCTACGTAACATAACTTTAAGCTGTGCTTTAACTAATCCCTAAATACTTATGCACTTGTATTGATAGGCGCCAGTTTTTAGCAATACAGGTATCGATTGCTAACTTTGTAGCTAATACTTTTTGGCTAATTGGCTGCAAATAAACAAGCTTTGGGTTAACGCCTGTTTTAGCAAATAATTCTTCTAGCTCTTCTACGTGCTTTTGCATAGCAACGGGGTGTTTAATCTCGTTGGCACGCTTCATCGCACTGGTAAGTACTTCGTAACCGCCACGCATATTAATTTTTGGCGATACTGTTACCCATGTTTGCTCTGGTGCGAGTATTTCAAACGTGCCGCTTGTTTCTATTTGCGTACTAAAACCGTTCTCATGTAATAAGTTACAGACTGGGTTTAAGTCGAACATACATGGCTCGCCGCCGGTAATTACAACATGTTTTGCGGTATAACCACGCGATTGAAATAATGCGAGTACTTGCTCAGCATTTGCATCGGCCCAATGATCTGAGTCAGCCTTTTTTTCTACGGTTTCATCCAGTGATACTTTATATACATTATCAACATCCCACGTTTGCTTAGTGTCGCACCAAGAGCAGCCTACTGGGCAACCTTGCAGACGTAAAAATATTGAGGGCGTGCCGGTAAAACTAGCTTCACCTTGAATGGTTTCAAACACTTCATTAATTTTGTACAAAAGAGATCTCACTTACTACCTAGCAGCCAAATTGCTACTATTAAAAAACCAAAAAGCGCTGTGCAAAAATTGTTATTTAAGCTGCGGCCGTGTAGTATATCGCGCCCTGATATAAACCTCTATTAAAACTAAGAGCAAAACAGATATGACGCAAAAAGTAGTTGTTATTTATTCCGGCGGTATGGACTCATTTACCGTATTAAATAAAGCCCTGCAACAAGGCCATGATGTATATGCCCTTTCATTTGACTATGGTCAGCGTCATGTAAAAGAGCTTAAAGTGGCAGCAAGTGTGTGTGAAAAATTAAACGTGCCACATAAAATTGTTGATATTTCGGCGATTAACCAACTTATTGGTGGCTCATCACTTACTGATGATATTGATGTGCCTGAAGGCCACTACGAAGAGGAGAGCATGAAAAGTACGATTGTACCTAATCGTAATATGATTTTGCTCTCGCTTGCTGTTGGTTACGCGGTATCACTTAAAGCTGGCAAAGTTTACTACGGCGCTCATTCTGGGGATCATGCTATTTACCCTGATTGCCGTCCTGAATTTGTGCAAAAAATGGATGATGTGTGCCGTATTGCGAACTACGACGCTGTAGAAATTTTTAGCCCGTATTTAAATAATACTAAAATTGGTATTTTAACTGACGGTATTGAAATGGGTTTAGATTACAGCCAAACGTGGACCTGTTATAACGGCCGTGAAAAGGCCTGTGGTAAATGTGGCGCGTGCCAAGAACGCCTTGAAGCATTTGCACTAAATAACATTACAGATCCGTTAGAATACGAATAAGCCGCAATTAATTAGTAATGTAATTGCTGCAAATAAAAAAGGCTATCATCGATAGCCTTTTTTATTTGTCAGGTTTTAAGTGACTGGTATTGATTACAACCAGCGTTTTACACGCGCTTTATAGGCGGTAAACTCTTCGCCAAATAATTTAGTGAGCGCGCGTTCCTCTGGAATTATTTGAAAAAGCGTTAAATACGCAATAAATCCAACAATACAAAGCATTGCCCACAACGAGCCTAACCAAATACCCCACCCCGTTAAAATAAATGCAAAACCCACATACATTGGATTACGAGAGATTTTATAAATACCGCTCGTAATAAGTTTTGACGCTTGTTCAGGTTTATTAGGGTTTACTGTGGTGCTTGCTATTTTAAAACTCGCAACACCCGCGATACAAAACGCACACCCAATAATGACCAAACTTGCCGCTAAGTAGGTAATAAATGCGGTGAAATCAATAACACTGTAATGCGCAATAAGCGCCATTATGCCTGCAAAAAACAGCACAACAATAACGGGTGGGATTTTATTATTTAACATAGCAACTCACTGTATTGACAAAAGTATGTTTATTATATGGTGGCTATGCAGCCATTAAACAATATCTTAAGTGTATAAATGATGAACGCTAATTAGCTAAAAGAAATTCAGCAACACCTTAACTTAACTGGTGCAGAACTCCACGTATTGGTTATCGCTTAAGTCGCTTTTAAATTAACTTAGTCTCAATAAAACAACACACTACACATCACTCATCTAATTTTCTTTTTTACTGCCATATAAATGTATTAGTTAAAATTAAGCACCTAATAAATACAGCTATTCCTTGTAAGCAGTTAAACTGTTGATTATAGTCAGTGTTAAATGTAATAACGCTTAAGCCAATGCCAACTAAGATCTATTCAAAAGCCAAAATACTTATAGTTGAAGAGCAGCCGCTTGCTCAAAGCTATATGAAACAGTCGTTAGAAAGACTTGGCTTTCAACAATTGCGCTTTGCCGATCATGCAAAATCAGCAAAAGAGCAATGCTTAAGTGAAGAGTTTGATCTAATTGTTTGCTCGTTCAATTTAAGTAAACAACAAGATGGCTATCAGCTTTATGAAGAGCTTAGGGTAAAACGCTTAATAAAAAACTCGACTGGATTCATTTTTATTTCTGCAGAAACAACTGGCTCACTGGTGCATAGTGTACTTGAGTTGCAACCCGATGACTTTTTAGTAAAACCATTTACAGTACAAGAATTAAAAGTACGAATAGAGCGTGTTTTAAAGCGCAAACACGATTTACAAACTATTTATACTTTAATCGATGATGGTAACGATCCAAAAGCAATTACATATATAGATACTATTTTAAATAAAGAAAATAATAGCTACAGCCCTATTTTATTACGATTAAAAGGGGATGCACTGCTTCGCTTAAACAGTAAACAAGAAGCTAAAGATTTTTTTAAATCAGTACTTAATATTCAAAAGTTTGCTTGGGCGAAAGTTGGTTTAGTCGAGGCGCTTATAGCTAATAATGAGCACATTCTTGCCCAGCGTATGCTCAAAACTATGTTGGAGCGGCAAGAAACACGTTTAGTCGCTTTAGACTTGTTAGGTCAATTAGAAATAAAACTTAATCAATTCGAATTAGCACAAGAGTTTTTAAGTCAAGCCGTTAAAATTGCTCCGCGTAACATTTCGCGCCAAAAATCGTTAAGTAATGTGTCGTTAATTAATCACGATTACGAAACCAATTATTTAACTCAAAAAGATATAGCAAGCTACGCAAAATACTCTATACACGACCACCCTAGTATCTATCTCAATGCAGCACGTGCAGGCATTGATTTTGCTCTAACAACGGATCAAACGGACCAAATACAACGAATTTCTAGGCAAACAAATCAATATATCAATGACTTAAAAAAGCTATTTCCTAATAGCAGTAATCAAGCTCAAATTGATGTGCTTAATGCCCGATTGCATTATTTAAAAGATGAGCATCAAAAAGCAAAAAAACTCATCGAGCAACTTGATGATGACGACGTTATTATTGGCTCAGTTGATAGTGCGCTTGATAAAGCAAAGGCATTTCATGAGTTAGGTTTTCACCAAAAAGCCCAAACACTTTTCACCCAAATAATTAATCATTGTGAGCAACACCCTAATCAAGAAGATATCACTTATTTACGGTACATCCAACAACAACAAAGTGAACGCCGTGATATAAGAATAGGGCCAAAAGAGCTAAACAATCATGCGGTTAATCAATTTAATAGAGGGCAGTTAAATACTGCTTTAGAGGCGTTTACGCAGGCATTTAGAGTCATGCCCCGCAATCCCAGCATTGCACTTAATTTATTACAATGCTTACTTGATTCAAATAAACAACTGGGCCGATCATTTAACCTTGAGCTTGCAAAAAAATGCTACGCCCTGCTTAGTAAAACTCAGCTACCAGCAGAGCAGATGCAGCGTTTAGATAAAATTTCGGATATTGCAAAAGAAATGAAATTAGAACTTGAAACAGACACTAAATCACAAAAGTAACAACGTTAAAGCTTTTTCATTGATGCTGCATTTACGCAGTATCGCAAACCTGTAGGCAATGGGCCATCAGGAAAAATATGCCCCAAATGTGCATCACACACGTTGCAAACAACTTCAATTCGCTCCATGCCATGGCTTATATCACTCACATAACCAATCGCTTCAATTGTGGCGGGTTGTGTAAACGAAGGCCAGCCCGTACCACTGTCAAATTTTTCGTCAGCATCAAAAAGTAGATTATCGCAACAAACACACGCGTATTTACCTGGCTCTAACAATGTGCAACTAGCTGAGCTATGCGGACGCTCTGTGCCTTTATTACGTGTTACGTAGTACGCATTCTCTGATAATTGCTCACGCCACTGAGCGTCCGTTTTAATCACTTTTTTACTTGGTGTAGGATTGCCGTTATTGGCAAAGTTAATAACATCATTCCACTTCAACATAATGACCTCATTGAATCGTTAATTAGCGGTACTTTTTAAATTTATAAAAAAATATCGTTAAGTATTACGTTATTGATTAGAGTGGAGATCAGCCTAATCAAAGGTAATGGTTTGCTTTTCTGAATCGGTAAGTATTCGTTTAATAAAACTATCTAACTGTGCTTTTTTTGCAGGTAGACTTACGCACAATTGGCGTTCGTTGTTGCTGTAGATCGTCAGCTCATCGTCTTTGCTGGTTATGCGTTCGATGCTTTTAATAACCAACCAGTTGGGGCCGTGTTTTTTATCAAAAAATCCCATCAAACTAAAGAGTAATAAATGTTGCGCATCTCGTTGGATAAAATGCTCTAAACGGTTTCTCGATTTAAAAAGCGGTGTGAGCCTATAAATACTTGAACAAAAAATAAACACCCATAAACCAAATAGTACTTTAAACCACATAAACTCTAAAAGCTCAGTGCTAATCGTTAAAATAATAAGCACTAATCCTATTAGCGAAATCGTTATCGCTATTGTTTTATTTACAGCGTCCACAACCAGTCCTATTTAAGTAACTTTTTCTCTTCGGCTGCTTTTTCTGTTGGCTCAGGCCAATCGTTAAAAAAAACGGTTAAATAACGGCTCTTAACTAAATACCACAGCACCCATAAAACAATCATCATTTGTACTGCTAAAAATAATGAAAATCGATAATGACTATGTGCGGCTTGAATACTTAACCATGTTAAATCAACAACAGCACATAAAATAAGAGGCCAGCGCATATGCTGCCAAATTTTGGCGAACCTGTCGCTCGCACTGTGTGAGTCTCGCGGCCGCCGTAAACAAAATAAAATAGTCGGTATTATTGCAATACTACCAATCGTTATTGCGATAAAAAAATCATTTTTATTTTTAAAAAATAACGACATTAAATCCAGTTCAGGCCTGCGGCTTAAAGCCGCAATAACCCAAATGAAATAGCCGCGTAAGAGCACCAGCAAACTCAAATGAAATGCAATAGGAGTACGGTAACTCCCATACTTATCCCAGTATTCGGGTCCATATCGGCTCATAGTTGATTCTTTTTATCTGCAATCGTACCAAGAATAAAAAATGCAACGATGAGTGTCGCAGTCAGCCATTTTTTTCCAAAGAATAACAACCCTTTGGCTATTAAAGGGCTTAACCATACAACGATAAAACCAAAGCCAAAAGCGGTAATTAATACAAAGCACAAAACTCTAATCACAAAGTTATACCTGGTAACTGTGCTTTTTGTTAACTTGATCACGTCATTGGCATATAACGACACTAAACACACTGTTAATAACATTGCGATATTATTTACGTAACCAAGCAGCCATTGCCCTGTGTCTAGTTGTAGTGTGTTCAAAAAATGTAAAATACTATCCATTATATTTTTCCAAAAGCGTTATTAAATCATCTTCCGTTAGAATTTCTATCCCTAAATCTTGTGCTTTAGTTAATTTAGAGCCTGCTTTTTCGCCAGCGACTAACGCATCCGTTTTAGCCGAAACACTACCTGACACCTTAGCGCCAAGTTGTTGCAAACGTGCTTTTGCATCATTACGGTTAAGTGTATTAAGCGTGCCAGTAAGGACGTATGTAAGCCCTGCAAGTGGCTGTTCGTCTTCAGACGGCGCACTTAGTGCAGGCCAATTTACACCTTGCTCTATAAGTGCGTTTACTACCGCTAAATTATGCTCTTCATCAAAAAAACCACGCACATGCGCTGCGACGATTTCACCTACATCACTTACTTGCGTTAGATTGTCAATGCTGGCATTTATTATATTTTCAAGGGTTAAAAAGTGATTAGCCAAATTTTGTGCTGTCGCCTCGCCCGCTTCACGAATACCCAGAGAATATAAAAACTTAGCAAGCGTGGTTCCTTTAGCCTCTTCAAGTGCTGTTACTAAATTTTTTGCTGACTTGGGCCCCATACGCTCAAGCGATTCAAAGTGGCCTTGCTTTAAAATAAATAAATCGGCAGGTGTTTTTATAAGTTCTCTATCTACCAGCTGATCAACAATTTTATCGCCAAGACCATCTATATCTAGTGCTTTTCGTGATGCAAAATGCTTAATCGCTTGCTTACGCTGTGCAGGACAAACAAGTCCACCCGTACAACGGGCTACAGCTTCGCCTTCAACCTTTTCAACATGCGAATCGCAAATTGGACAAGTCACTGGAAACTCAATATCTCTCGCGTCATCAGGGCGGTTTTCAAGCACCACTTGCGTTATTTGTGGGATTACATCTCCAGCACGGCGAATAATAACTGTATCACCTACTTTCACGCCTAAACGCGCAATTTCATCACTGTTATGCAATGTTGCATTTGATACGGTTACACCGCCGACAAAAACAGGCTCTAAACGTGCAACGGGCGTAATTGCCCCTGTGCGCCCGACTTGAAAATCAACATCAAGTAATTGAGTTATTTCCTCTTGCGCCGGAAACTTATACGCAATAGCCCAACGCGGAGCACGCGCTACAAAACCTAATCGCTCTTGTAAGGCCTTTTGATTTATTTTTATTACTACGCCATCTATTTCATATTTAAGCTCACCACGGCGCGTTAAAATATCGCTATAATACGCAAGCGCGGCATTTGGACCTTCCACTAATTTTGTTTCTGGGCACAAAGGTAGTCCCCAATCAGTCAGTTTTTCTAATTGCTGATAATGATCCTCAGGAATGCTGCCATCAGCAACAAGCCCTGTGCTGTAGGCATAAAACATGAGCGGGCGTTTAGCGGTAATTTTAGAATCGAGCTGACGTAAACTACCAGCAGCTGCATTACGTGGGTTAACAAATACTTTTTCACCGCGTTTTTGCGCTTCAGTATTCAATTTATCAAAGCCAGCGCTGTCCATAAATACTTCACCGCGCACTTCAAGCTCTTTTGGGTAATCGCCACGTAACTTAAGTGGTACATTACGAATGGTTTTAACATTTTGAGTAATGTTTTCGCCAGTAAAACCATCGCCTCGGGTCGCGGCCTGCACCAGCACACCATCGCGATAAATAATTGAAACAGCCAAACCATCAAGTTTTGGCTCACAACAAAAAGTAAGCTCATCAGCGCTCATTAAACGCTCTTTTATACGGCGATTGAACGCAATAAACTCTTCTTCACTAAAGGCGTTATCAAGCGATAACATAGGTACTTGGTGCGCGACTTGCTCAAATTTACTCAGTGCTGCACCGCCTACTTTTTGTGTGGGCGAGTCGGCGGTTAAAAATTCTGGATGCTCGGTTTCCAATGCACTTAGTTCGCGTAACAACCTATCATACTCAGAATCAGGAATACTGGGGGTGTCGAGCACATAATAATTGTAATTGTGTTGCTCTAAAATAGTACGAAGATGATTAACTTGCTCACTAATGCTGCTAGACATTTAAACCTCAATAAACATAAAAAAAGCCACTTTGATGAGTCATCATCCAGTGGCTTACAAAAATATAATATATGCGCTATTTACGCTGAAAAAGAACGAACCTGTTCAACATACTGCCTGATGCGCTCTACGGTCATTTCTTCACGTTCTGCATCTAAAATTTGCGCACCAAACTCATCCGCTAACTTTTTAGCTGCACTGTGCAACATATTAAATGCCGCTAAGCCATCACCGTCGCACGGCAATGTCATAAATAAGCTAACCCCTGCGGTACTAAACTGTTCCATATTATCAATATCAAACGTACCTGGGTTGTACATATTTACTAATCTAAATAACACAGGGCCTTGTCCTGCGGGATCGAGATGGCGATTAAAAAAGCCTTCCTCTGAGTATTTAAACCCTAACGTGTTAACGGCTGGCAATAATTTACTGCCCTGTATGCTAAGCCCTTCTGGCATTTGAATATGCACAATAACAAAGTCAGACATTTGAGCTGACGATTCTTCATCGCTTTGCTCTTTTGTTTCTAGGTCATCGACTATTTCTAGGTCATCTTCAATTGGCACTTCTGGCACGCTTGTATCAATTTGCGGCTCATCTGCAGCAAAGTTAAGCTCACCAAATTGAGGTTCGTCACGTTCTTCTATCACAGGCTCCTTTGGCTCAGCCTCAGGACGAGAAGTATGCGATGACGCTGGTGCACTTTGTTGTAATGGTTCAACCCGTTCGTTATTTGACGCTTCAGGGCGATCTTTTTTTCTGACCGACCACAAACCATGCACTAACAAACCACCAATGACAATTACACTGATAACGATTAAAACCCATCTTAATTGTTCGGCCATCCCCTCACCTTTTATTATTTGATATGCCTAAAACCTGTATATTAATTAAAAACCAATACACGTGTTATAAAAATTTATGCATGTGCAAGTTGCACAGCTTGTTCTATATCTACAGCAACCATCCGCGATACGCCAGGTTCTGCCATAGTTACACCCGTTAATCTACCTGCCATTTCCATCGCAATTTTATTATGACTAATATAAATAAACTGCACCGATTGTGACATTTCTTCAACCAAACGGCAAAAACGAACAACGTTAGCATCATCTAATGGTGCATCTACTTCGTCCAGCATACAAAATGGCGCTGGATTGAGCCTGAATATAGAAAACACTAATGATAATGCGGTCAGCGCTTTTTCTCCACCACTTAACAAATGAATTGTTGAATTTTTCTTACCTGGTGGTCGTGCCATTATACTAACACCACTTTCGAGTAAATCATCACTGGTTAATGTTAAATACGCACTGCCACCACCAAAAACTTTAGGAAATAGTTCAGCAAAATCGTCATTAACCTGATCAAAGGTCTCTTTAAAGCGCGTTTTGGTCTCTCTATCAATTTTACCAATAGCACCTTCAAGCGTGCTTAACGCTTTTGTTAAATCATCTAATTGATTATCAAGATAATCACTTCGCGCTTTAGCTAAATCGAACTCTTCTATTGCCGCTAAATTTACCGCACCTAATTTATCCAACTGATTAGTAAATCCGGTTAACTGATTTTGTGCAGCGCTTAAACTTAGCGAGTCTGGTAACTCATCAAGTATCGCTTTTAAGCTTTGTTTTAATTCTTCTAATGGCTCAAGCGCCACTTGTGCTTTTATCAATAAACTTTGCTCTTCAATCGCTAACTTTTGATGCTGCTGTTGTAAGCCCACCAGCTCACCTTGTGAATTTTTAAGGCTCGCTTGCTTGGTGTTTAAACTTTCCTTCGCTTGAGCCAGTTCTTTTTGCAGTGATACAAAAACCCACTCACCTTTTTGATGCTGCGCCAAAAGCAGGGCTATTTTATCACTCAATTCTTGCTCTGGGATCAGCAGCTCTTCTATTTCATTAAGTAGTTCTTGTGCGCCTTCAGAAGCACTAACGTGCTCTTGCTCTGCATGGCTCAATTTAGTTTGACTCAATTGCCATTCACTGCGCGATTTTTGCAGGGCAAGCGTTGTATTGTGTGCTTGCGTTTTATATTGCTCGAGCATGTTTAATGCTTGGCTATAATTTTTATCGCTTTGTGAACGTAGGCTATTTGCAGCGTCTACCTCATTTTTTAAATTGAGTTGCTGCTCATTTAATACTTCATGTAGTTTGTTTTGCTCGCCAAGCACAGTATTTAATTGCAAAAGCTGAGTTATTAATTGCTGCTTTTGCTGCTGTAACTTTTCTAACTGTTGCAGATGCTGCGCTACTTGCTGTTTAAGCATGTCAGTGCGCGTACTGGCGACGGCACTATTTTGCGCAAGCTCATGTATGGCTTCTTTTAGCTCACTTTGCTCGTTAATTAATTGCGCTTGCTTGAGTGTATATTTATCAAGAGTGAGCGTGACGTGATGTAGCTCGTCCTCGACATCAATTAACTGCTGAGTTTTATCTTGTAACTGCTTATGCTTTAAAAGCAATGAGTTGTCAGCATTACGATCGGCACTTACATGCCAATTACGACCATGTAACGCACCGTTTTTATCCATAACGGCTGTATAAAAACCATCATTTAATATTGTTAAATCACCGTTTTCGTTATAAGCAATACGCGTTAAATGCTCTGGATACACGCCGCTTGTTATAAATACCGCTAAGCTATTTGTTGGCATGTGATCATCATGACTTGCCCACACGCTGTTACTAGTTTGCTGCTCGCTTACATTTAAATGCTCTAGCGACTTAAGTGCTTGCTCTATTAAAGGTTCAAAGCCTTCTTTGACGCTTAGCTGGTTAAACAATCCATTAGTACGCTCAGTTTCTTCATCGAGTCCGAGTGTACTTTTAAGCCCTGTTATACTTGCTTTTAACTCGTTTGCTTTTTGAGTGAGCAAAGAGTGCTGCTTTTGTGTATCGTTAACATGTGTGTTTTGTAATTCAAGTTTAGCGCTGCACTGTGTATGCGCAGTTTGTTTTGCGGCAAGCTGTTGAGTTAATATTTGCCTTTGCTGTATTTGCTGCGTTAATTGTTGCTCTACATCACTACTTTGTAGCTCGCTAAGCTGATCCTTTAGCTGATTAATTTGCTCGTTAACGTGGCTTATTTGCTGTTGAGTTTGTTTGATATGACCACTATGCAGTTGCGCATTAGTATTAAGCTGCTGCTGTTGCTCACTCAAAGCTTGCCAATGAGTACTGTACTGCTGCTTAAGTGCTAATAACTCTTTAAGCTCAAGCGTTAACTCGTTAACTTGCTCTTCGCACATTAAGGCATTTTCACTTGCCTCTTGCAGGGTTTCATTTAGTTGCTCGCACACAATTTGCTGCTGCACTTTAACTTCAAGGCTATGTGTTTGGCGTTGCTGTAATTTAATTAAATTTTGCTTAAGCGTTTGAGTTTGTTGTTTTACGTTTATTTGTTGTTGCTCAGCGCGAGTAAGCTCGGTGTGTATTACATGTTGTTGATGCTGGGCATCGCTTAATTTATCTTGCTGGGTTTGTACTTGCCCTTCTAAGCTTGCAAGTACATCGTCATGCCCTGAATGAGCTGTTTCAAAAAACAAAATTTGATCATTAAGTTTATTAATTAGGGCGCTTTTTTCAAGTTGCAGCTGGTGTAACTTTTGCCATTTTAAAACCGCTATTTGCCCTTTTAATGTACGTTCTTGCGCTTTTAACTCGCGGTATTTTTTTGCATCAACCGACTGCACAGCCAATTTATCTAACTGACTTTGCAGCTCTTTTCGCACATCTAACAGACGTTCAAGATTTTCGCGGGTGCTTTTAATACGAGTTTGTGTTTCGCGGCGGCGCTCTTTGTATTTTGATACACCGGCAGCTTCTTCTAAAAATACGCGTAATTCTTGTGGTTTACTTTCTATTAAACGCGAGATCATACCTTGTTCAATAATCGCGTAACTACGCGGACCAAGGCCAGTACCTAAAAATATATCGGTAATATCACGTTTACGACATTTACTGCCATTTAAAAAGTACAGTGACTCTCCATCACGCGTTACTAAACGCTTAATAGCTATTTGGTTTCGATCGGCAAATGTATTTGAAGAACTACCACTATGGTTATCAAAAACCAGCTCTACAGAGGCTTGCGATATGGCTTTACGATTAGTGGAACCATTAAAAATAACGTCGGTCATGGCATCGCCACGCAGGTTTTTAGCAGAGCTTTCACCAAGCACCCATCGCACTGCATCAATAACGTTTGATTTGCCACAGCCATTAGGGCCTACAACACACGTCATTTGATCAGGAAATGGAATTTTAGTGGGCTCTACAAACGATTTAAAGCCCGCTAATTTAATAGTGCTTAAGCGCATCTTCTTGTTATTACCAATTATTATTGTTATTGATTACAAACAATTTAACTCATAAACAGTTAAATTGTTAAGCTTGTCGTTTAAAATTATCTAAAATAATACCGGTTGCCATTGCAACATTAAGCGATTCTGCACCACCAAAAGCGGGGATGGTGATTTTATTGGTTACTAACTTTGTACATGCCTCACGTATACCATGCGACTCACTGCCCATTAGCAAAACGCCTGAGCCAGTAAATTGGGTTTTATGTACACTTTGGCCATCTAAAAAAGCACCGTAAACAGGTAAATTTAAAGACTTTAGGTAATCAGGTAAATCAACTTGGCTTACCGATACCCTTACAAACGAGCCCATTGTGGCGCTAATTGTTTTTGGGTTATAAGCGTCAGCACTGTCTATGCTAGTTACTATATGTTTAATACCGTACCAGTCTGCCACTCTTATTATTGTGCCTAAATTACCAGGGTCTGATACGCCATCAAGCGCGAGTATTAAGCCATTTGCGTGTGGTAAAGCCGCCGTTGGCATATCAACAATAGCAATGGCTGCATTATTGCTAACTAGCGTGCTGGCTTTGGTGAGGACTTCTTCATCCGCTTCAATAAAATTAGCGTGCTGATACTTACCTTGATACGCGTTTATAAATTCGTTTGTAGCAAAAATATTAACCACATTTAATGGGCTGTTTAATAACTCAAGTACGTTTTTTTCACCCTGCACAAGGTATTGATTATATTGCTTTCGGTACTTTTTTTGGCCAAGTTGGCGGATAAGTTTGAGTTGGTTTTTTGAAATCATAACAGCCCCATAAAATTGTCCGCCCAGTATAACAGATTTAGCTATAACATCTGAACTCGAAAAATAGCAAGGAAGGTCAATTTATACTTTTTTTATTACCCGATCAGAACTCGTGGATAACTAAAATTAAGATCTGCTGAACTGTTGACGTAATTATAAACATTGAATTTTTCACTAAAAACAGGTAAATTAACAAAAAAATCATGGAGATAGACTTTAAATGGAATCAATACACCCAACCCCTCCCGAATCTAATGAGACAATAAGCCAACCTGCAACGCCAATTTTTAGCGGCAAAGTACAATTTAGTGGTAAAGGCGCTGAGTTTTTTGGTATTTGGATTGTAAATATTTTACTTAGCGTTATAACACTCGGCATATACTCTGCTTGGGCAAAAGTGCGCACGTACCGTTATTTTTATGGTCATACCCGCATAGATGGTCATAGTTTTGATTACCTAGCAACGCCAATACAAATTTTAAAGGGCCGGATTTTAGCGGTTATTGTGTTTTTTATTTACACCTTTACCACCAGCTTTTTACCAATCGTCGGCTTTCTGTTTGCCATTGGTTTTCTATTTTTAATGCCGTGGATCATAAATCAAGGTCTACGTTTCAATATGCGTATGACACGCCATCGTAACGTCCGCTTTACATTTAAAGGCGATTACGGCGAAGCGTTTGTTAACTTTATACTCTTACCTACCGCCAGTGTATTTACGCTTTATTTATTGATGCCTTATGTTATAAAACGTATCGATAGCTATATCCATAGCAACATTAGTTATGGTGACAAACCGCTTAATGTTATTTTAAAAGGCGAAACCTATTACCTGACAGCGCTCATTTGTTTTGTGGTTAGCTCAATCACTATGGTGCTCTTTATGGGTATTTTAGGGTTATTTGGGTTCGGTTTAATGGACATAGAAAATCAGCAGAATTCGGCAGTAATGGTTATACTTCCTATCATTATGATGATTGCCTATGTACTAATGATAGCCATAGTCACCGCCGTATGGACAGCCGCTATTCGTAATCATATTTTTGATAATAGCCAGTTTGAAAATGTTGCAACATTTAACTCAGAGTTAAAACCAATTCCATTTGCTATTTTACTACTCACTAATATGTTAGCTATTGTATTTTCACTAGGGCTAGCTTACCCGTGGGCAAAAGTACGTACATCAAAAATGCTTGCTAATGTAACAACGGTAACTATTTACCCTGGGGCATTAAACTTAATTGATACACAACAAGAGCAGCAGTCGTCATTCGCTGAAGAAGCTGCAAACGTATTTGATATTGACCTTTCTCTAACTTAAGAGCTCACCATGCATGTAAAGGGACATTTTTTCCCCAAAGCATCGAGTAATTATCAAGTGTGTGTTGCAACTATTAGCGACACACACATTGAGATTATTCACGATGAACACGTTATCGCTCGCCATACAATCTCAAGTCTTAATTTAAGCTCGGGGATGGCAGGACTTGCCGATGAACTAAACTTTGAAGATGGCAGTCGTTTTATTCCTCTTGATGTAAGTTACAGATGGCCATTTAAAGAAAATAACCATCACATAATGGAACGCCTTGAAAAAAGTAAATGGGCAGTTTTAGCCGCTGTTATTTTTACGCCTTTATTTATGTGGTTAGTGCTTTATAAAGCCGTGCCAGCCATTGCGGTTTACAGCGTAGATACGCTACCACACAATGTTATTAACCAAATGGGCGAACAAAGCTTTACGGTTATCAAAAAACTGGCACTCGATCCAAGTGAACTACCTATTGAGCAACAAGCGAAAGTACAAGCACATTTTAAAAGTATGCTTAATGCGTTATCGCTTGATCAATCGGTTTATAGGTTATCGTTTTATAAATCAGACAGCTTTGGTGCTAACGCATTTGCGCTGCCCCATGGGCGTATAGTCGTTACTGATGAGTTGGCAAATTTACTTGCCGATAAACCCAATGCCCTAAAAGCGGTATTACTACACGAAATGGGCCATGTAGTCCACCAGCACAGCGTACGTATTACAGCGCAATCTGCCGCAAGTACGATTGTGTTAGCGGTTGTATTTGGTGATTTAGAGGGTGTTGCAGAAATTGCCCTTGGTACCGGTGCATCGTTTGCTCAGCAAGGGTTTTCACGAGATATGGAGCGTGAGGCCGACAGCTTTGCACTCACCCAATTAGAATCGCTAGGGTATTCGAGTAATGACTTTGCTGATGCAATAGAAGCGCTACAAAAAAGCCATACCAGTGAAAACGAACACCTAGAAAAAGTGAATAACTTATTAGAGTACTTATCTAGCCACCCAAGTGCACAAGAGCGTATTGACAATGCTAGGAAATAATCACGGTTACATTCAACTTGCTCGCTACATAGTGAGTTTAAGTTGGATATACTAATTCAATTAACTATGGGGGCTATTTTAACGTTAAATAAATCATTTAGTAACTAGGCAAAAAACTTTGTGTTTAGTGGTTCTAAATAAAAGTTTTTTAACGACGTTAGCAATTGATTTAGAACGTTAAATTGTTCAAATAGTTATTTGGGTTAGTATCATTCACGGTTTTTTTCCAAAGCTTTACCACGTAGCGCCACTTGAAAAGTTAATGACGGGCAGTGCTGGTTTTTCAGCCGAAGTGTCTGACTTAATTACACGTTCGGCGGGTGTTGGCGAAATTATATTTGGACTGTGTTTATTTGTGTTTTATAAACATAAGCACCTAGTCACTTTAAATATATTAGCGCTTATTGGGCTTTTACTCGCTGTAGTTGTTATGCAGCCACAATTACTGATTGAAGCATTTAACCCTGTAACCACCAACTTGCCGCTTATTGCGTTAAGCTTTATTTGGTTAAAGGAAATTAAGCTGCAGAATAATCGATACCTCTAACTAAAAAAGGGTATGCGAGCGCATACCCTTTTTTGTAGTATTTAATTTGTAAAGTTAGTACTTATTTTTATGCGTCCACAAATGCAATAATTCGCTCGCAATGGTTGCTGCGGCAATAGCGGTAAGCTCACTTTGGTCGTACGACGGGGATACTTCAACCACATCCATACCTACCATGTTTATGCCTTTTAGCGCACGCAGTACTTTAAGTACTTTATCTGACGTTAAACCACCGCACACAGGAGTGCCTGTACCAGGCGCAAACGCAGGGTCTAAACAATCTATATCAAACGTTAAGTAAACAGGTAGGTCACCTACTCGTTCAAGTATTTGCGCTGCAATATCATTTGCATGTAAATCGTTGGCTTGCATTGCATCAATCACAGCAAACTCATGTTTGCTTTGATCAAAGTCGGTACGAATACCTATTTGGATACTGTGCTCAACATCTATAAGCCCTTCCATTGGTGCATGATAAAACATAGTGCCATGATCAAATCGCGAGCCATTGCTGTAGGTATCGGTGTGCGCATCAAAATGCACTAACGCCATTTTGCCATGTATTTTTGCATGTGCACGTAATAGCGGAAGCGTCACAAAGTGATCCCCCCCTAAACCTAATAGCGTTTTACCTTGACGAAGTATTTGCTCAGCAGCCATTTCTAATTGCGCAGTAAAATACTCAGGGTCGCCAACAGGGTAAGTAAAGTCCCCTGCATCGGCCACTTTTAAGCGCTCAAACAACGGAAACGTCCACGGGTATTTAGTGTCTTCCCATGCTAAATGAACCGATGCACGACGAATTGCATCAGGGCCTAAGCGTGCACCTGGGCGACCCGATGTTGCTAAGTCAAACGGTAAGCCTAAAACCACTACGTCTGCATCAATTGCATTAATGTTTTGCACCATAGGACGACGTAAAAACGTCATCCCATTTGAGTACAATGAGTGATCTGCGTGACCAAACAAAGTTGACATTGCTTATAACTCTTCTAAATAAGTGTAGCCGTCTAGGCCGCTTTGCAACTCGTCTAAAACGCTTTGCTGTTCATTTTTTTCTATCTTTGCAGACACTAACTGTTCGTATGATTGCTGAAAACTTTCAACATCTAAATGTACATAGCGCATCATATCGGCAACAGTGTCACCTTGGTTTATTTCGGTAATACTTGCAACGCCTTGCTCATCCATATTAACAATGGCGCTGTGCGTATCGCCAAACAAGTTATGCATATCACCTAAAATTTCTTGATAAGCACCCACCAAGAAAAAGCCCATTAAATAAGGTTTGTCAGCACTAAACTCTGGTACAGGTAATGTGCTTTCAATACCTTGTCCATCTACGTAATGCTCAAGTGCACCGTCTGAGTCACAGGTTATATCAAGTAATACAGCACGTTTTTTTGGTGCTTCAGTTAAGCCACTTAATGGCAGTACCGGAAACACTTGATCAATGCCCCATGCGTCTGGAAGCGATTGAAATAACGAGAAGTTTACAAAAAACTTATCGGCTAAACGTACGTTTAACTCGTCAATAATAGGACGATGAAAACGGTTTTTATTATCCATGTGCTTGTTAAGTTCATAACAAATACGAATATTAATTTGCTCAGCCCATGCACGTTGCGATAAATCAAGTAAACCGAGTGCAAATTGGTTATGCGCTTCAGCTAAATCACCTTGGCTGTCGTGATAAATCTCAATTAATGCACGGTCATCCGTTAAATCAGTTAACTGTACAAACGATGCCCACATGTTTTTTAATAACAGGGGTGCATCTGCTGCTGGCGCTACTAACTCTTCTGGCGTGTAACTTTCAGTACCAATAACATTAGAAATAAGCACAGCATGATGCGCCGTAAGCGCACGACCTGACTCAGAAATAATAGTCGGCATTGGTTGCTCATATTGCTTACATGTATCACCAATGGTGTACACAATGTTATTTGCGTACTCAGCTAAGCTGTAATTCATAGAGTTATGCGATTGGCTACGTGTGCCGTCGTAATCAACAGCTAAGCCACCACCTACATCAAGGCAATCAATTTCTGCGCCTAATTTGCGTAACTCACAGTAAAAACGCGCAGCTTCGCTTACACCTAAACGTACGTCACGAATGTTCGCCATTTGCGACCCTAAGTGAAAATGTACTAGCTGGAGTAAATTAAGCTGGTTTGCGTCTTTTAAACGATTAACTACATGCAAAACTTGCGATGCAGATAAACCAAATTTTGATTTTTCACCGCCACTCGCTTGCCATTTACCTTTACCTTGCGACGCTAAACGTACGCGAATACCAATGCGTGGTTTTACGTTAAGCTCTTTTGCTTGGCTAAGTACCATGTCTAGCTCAGAGAGCTTTTCAAGTACGATATATACTTTATGACCTAGCTTTTCGCCAATCAGTGCTAAACGCACGTATTCTTTGTCTTTGTAGCCATTACATACAATAACGGCGCTGGTTTTTTCAGCCAATGCTAATACAGTTAGCAGTTCAGGCTTGCTGCCTGCTTCTAAACCAAGTTGCTTTTTTTCTACTTGTGCTTGGCTTGCTACTATTTCTTCAACCACTTCACGTTGTTGATTTACTTTTATTGGATAAACTAATAAGTAGTCTTTAGGGTAACCATAGTTTTCAATCGCAGTATTAAATGCGGCGCATAAGCTGTGTACACGATGGTGTAAAATCTGCGGAAAACGAACTAAAGCAGGTAAGCTTAAACCTTTATCTTGTAGTTGCTTTGCGATATCTGTTAATGCAATGGTTTGCTCTGGGGCATGAGCCTTGGGCGCCACATACACATCACCTTGATCATTAATACCAAAAAAACCTTGGCTCCAATGACGAACATTGTAGCTCGTACGAGCTTGTTCTAGTGATGTTGTTTCTTTCATTTATCTTTCTCTTTTATTTGATGAATGCCAATAGTGAGTATCGGCTGATTGCGCGCATTAAAAGAAAAATAGGGATTTAAGTCCAACAAGTATTTTTACTCGTAACGAGTAATTTTTAATATTAAAAAAACAATCAATAGAGTTCAGCTCGCTAGCACAGATAAAATAAGGTGTAGATAACTATTCGAGATGAAAAAAAATTACTAGAGGAGTCATTTTAAATACAGTCGACGGTGCATTTTATTAGTAAAAATGACCCCCCCTATTAAATAAAACGGATCTGGAGTTACTTTGGTGATAGGAGATGCTTTTTATTTAACTATTATTGGCTTTTTATCTATCTCAGTCATATTTTCAACCGCAGATAAACCATATCCACCAAACAATAATCGCGTAGTCATTAATCTTAACTTGTATGTGTTGCCTGTTATAGTTAATTTATGTGGGCTAATTTTCCAGAGTTTTTTATAGTCATTTCCACTTACATAAAAGCGCTTACTATTATCAGCTAAAGTAACCACTTTATTTCTTAAAATAACAGTTTCAAAAAAGTGTCTAAAACATGGATTTATATCAATAAAAACAAATACAATTTCACCTTCAACACATTTTTTCTGATGGGATTTTGGGAGTCTATAAATTAAAAACGAAAAAAATAGGAGGCTAACTACTGTAAGTATAAAAATAACCACAAGGTATAAAATATTCATCTTTTATTCCATCAAAATATGAGTGTTGGGTTGGTAATCAATGTTGAACTTTGAGCTTATGACTTCAATAAATAGATCATTAGCACATACGGCTTTGTGATGTTTTAATAAGGATAAGGCACCCACTCCTGCCAGTTAAAACTTTCGCTATACATTTCATCAACTATATCCATATATTCAGACTTTGTAGCTAAAAGGTACGCTTGCCTCTCTTTTGGGCTCATATAAGCCAGCCAATAAGGGAGATAACCTGGGTAGTCTACCCCAAACATATCTTCAAAAAATTGACTTTCAGGAAGCTCAAGGGTTATTTCATTATGAGTAAGCTTTGGCATTAATTTGAATCAAATCGACTTTGGTGCGAACATAATTATTGCCATACCAAGCAGTGCAACTAAACCACCGATAATATCCCACATAGTTAGCTTTACGCCATCAACAACCCATAACCATAATAGCGCAACGCAAATATACACGCCGCCATAAGCTGCATACACCCGCCCTGCGGCAGTAGGATGTAAAGATAGCAACCATGCAAATAGTGCAAGACTTAAAGCAGCAGGAATTAAAAGTAAAATGCTTTTATCTTGCTTAAGCCACAGATAAGGCAAATAGCAACCTACTATTTCTGCTAAGGCAGTAATTGTAAAAAGTACGATTATTTTTAATTCAAACATAATGCTCCGCGCTAAAATAAAAGCATAACAACCCATATGGGTTGTTATGCTTTATTACTCTTTGTTAATCTGCGCTTTTATTCACTAAGCGCCATTGTGGCAAGTTTCATTGTGCTTTCAAACGACTTAGTACCGGCTATAAATAAACCATTGTGACAGAACACAGCGTCGTCAATACCGGTTTCATCTACAAATGCTTGATCAGATAAACCTGACCATGCTTTAGGAAGCGGTTTTCTGTCTTCAAATGATCCTGGCTCAACGGGTACTGTTTGTAAGATCCATTGCCCAGAATGCGATGGGTAAACCATGTATAGCGCATCACTTGATAAAATATGCACTGTTTTTTTCCACGGTGTGTATTTTTCAAGCACGATAACTCTGGCGTCTTCTGCATTTTCAATTGCTTTAGCAACAATCTCTTTTGCATTTACACTTCCGTGAGCTGAGGCGATAAAACGAATGAGCATACGAGCTGCAAATTCAACAGCTTCATCAAAACAGGTATCAAAGTTACTTTCTTCTTCCCATGTAGGATTAAACATTGAGATTGTTTGGCTCAGGCTTATCCCTTTTGAGACACCTTCAACATGACCACAATCAATGGCGTCAATGGTTGAAACTAAGCCTGAATCCACTCTGTCGGCTACCGCTTGATTATCATCACACAGTGCTAAACCATATTTTTTCCACACTAAACCAAACGATGAAAAAGGAATGCCATTTTCTCGCTCCCCTGCACCACCGCGTTGATGATGATCAAAGCGATTCGTTTGAGGGTCGTATTCGCCACCTACATCAATTACAAAGTCGGCACTTTCTATCAGTGTTTTATCGCGAGTACGTACCAGTTTAAATGTTGGCAAAACATGTTTGAGTACTGCAATACTAAAAACGTCATCTGCATGAAAATTACCATTGTGAGTTACTACTGTTATATCTGTCATTGATTTAGTGTCATCTTTAGAAAGGATAAGAAAGTCTCGCTATTTAAACGTTAATATTTGAAGATTTGATGATAAAAATTACAAGGCGGATTTTATACGAAGCGCACTAAAAAAAACAGCAAACAGTTCTGCACAGTCTGTTGAACATCATTTTAATAAAAGGAGATAGTAAAAACGCAGAGAGCTAAATGTACAGCTAAATCAGTTCAAACCCTAATACGCTTCATCTTCAGCATATACATTAACAATCAATTCATCATCAACATTGTGCGAAACTAAAAAATTTATAGGCTTGCAACACACTTGGCAATCTTCAATGTACTGCTCGTTTAAATCCGACGCATCAATTAAAATATCAATTGCTTCACCGCAATAAGGACACTCTATTGTTCTTTCTGTTAATTGGTTCATTTTAATACCTTATGAGAATTAACTATCTAATAAACCTGAACTCTGGATAATAAATCTATCTCGAGCAGCTATTTTCAGCGCTAACTACGTTGAATTTACTTGCAATAGGCCAGCTATTAACGCGTAAGTTCGCCTTGTTTTCACTGAAAAGTTCAGGTTAATAAATATATTTGGGTAAATTATACCCATTGCATTAAATTAGTGATCTATTATAGCGATAAGAAAATAGCTTAATAACAAGGCCAAAGTTAGGCATAGTGTTGTTCTATATAAATAATTTTTAACGCAGTTAGTGAGTTATTTAACACACTAGAATGATCATATTTTAATAAAATTGGTATTATAGTGTCTTTTCAAAGTGATCTTTGTGCCATTGCAAGTAATGATTGTGAGGCATGGGCTTTGCAATTAAATAACCTTGAATTGAGTCAATATTCATTAATTTAAGCATTTCATATTGTGCTAATTGTTCAACACCTTCAGCCACCACCGATAAATTTAAGCTTTTACCTAAATTTATAATTGTTTGTACAATGCTAAAGCCTGTGCCGTTATCTAAAACCTTATCAATAAAGCTTTTATCTATTTTTAATTCTTTGACCGGAAAAGCGCTTAAGTGCGTTAAACAAGAGTAACCGGTACCAAAGTCGTCGATGGAAAACATAAACCCTTTATCTTTTAGCTCTTCCATTTGATAAATCATGCTGACTATATCACCAGATAACATTGACTCAGTGATTTCTAACTTAATTTGTGATGGCAGTACATTAAAATGAGTAATGGCTTTGAGTAACTCACTTTTTAAAGTGGACGAATTAAATTGGCATTGGCTTATATTAATTGAGATGCAAAATGATTCATTAATGATTTTATTGCTACTCAATTCATTAATTAGAATACATATATCGCGAAGTACAATATTTTGTAACTTTTGAATCAGCCCGTATTGTTCTGCTATCGGAATAAATTCATTGGGCGCTATTAACCCTTTATTCGGGTGATCCCATCTAATAAGTGCCTCGGCCCCAACAATGTGTCCTGTAGCATTTATTTGAGGTTGAAAATACGCACAAAATTCATCACACGCTATCGCTCTTACAATGTCTGTTTCAAGTTCAGCTTGATTCTCTAGTAAGGTTTGCAGCGCCGGATCATAAAAACTACAGCTGTTGCCTCCTTTCATTTTAGAACGGTACATAGCTGTATCAGCAAACTTTAATATATTGTCAGGAATTAAATTTATATCATCAATTAAGCAAATACCAATGCTACAACTCACCTGAAATGCTAAATTGCCAACTTCAAACTTCTCATTGAATACGCCTTGTAATTTTTTTGCAATATTTTCTGATTCTATATTAGCGTGATTTTGTTTTTCGCCAACATGCTCTAACAAAACAATGAATTCATCCCCTCCGACTCGTGCTAATGTACCTGAATTATTTAAAACGGCGCTGAGCCGATTCGCCAATTCAATTAACACTTCATCACCTGCACTATGCCCTAGCGAATCATTAATTCTTTTAAAATTATCTAAATCTAAAAATAATAAAGCCGCCGTCTTATGAGTGTGTTTTATTTTTTCTACACATAAAGCGAGTTTATCACTTAACATTCGCCTATTGGGTAGGCCCGTAAGTGCATCAAAAAAGGCGAGCTTTTCGATTTCTTTTTCTGCATTTTTACGGATCGAAATATCTCTAGCCATCCATACAACATGCCTTTGCGATGGATTATTTGGGTGGTAATGATCCAAAGGAGCTGTTCGCCCTTCAAAAGTAATTTTACCTTTTTGGGTTTCAAGTTCATATTCAAAAAATTGAACATCGTTGGTTGCTAATGTTTGCGCAATCACATCCATAACCAACAATGCCTCTCTTTCAGGAAGCGCGTCACTCACATTTTTATTAATTATTTCCCTTGGTGATTTACACAATAAATCGTTAGAGGAACCATAAATGTCAGTATATTTACCTTCTTCACTTAAAATTAAAATCAGATCAGGCATAACTTTAGTGAATGCTTTAAATTTTTCATTACTTTGCTGTAAATCAGCTATCAGTTTTTTAGCATTGAGTGATTCAACATTTTTTTCTAATGCAATACTTGAAAAGTGTACAAAATAATCAATTAACTCTAAATCTTGAACTGATGGGGATTTGGCTGTCCCATGATAAATAGCAAAAGTGCCTAAAGTCTTTGATTGTGTTGAAATAATAGGTGTTGACCAACATGACTTCAAACCAAAACCCAAAGCTAGTTCTTTAAATTCTAGCCAAAGAGGAGAAACCGCAATGTCTTCAACGATGACACGACGATTAGAATAAGCGGCAGTACCACATGATCCCATGTTAGGACCGATCGCAATTCCATTTATAGCTTGGCAATATTTTTCGTCAATATTGGGGGCGGCACAATGAAAAAGTTGCCCATCTTTTAATGATAAAATTGAGCACTTTGCTGATTCATCTTCAATAATTTCTTCAATAGATAAACAAATGTCATTAAGAATATCATTTAGGGGAGTGCCTAATGCAATTTTAGACAAGATCCCTTGTTGATGGGATAATAACTTTCTTAACCTCGTAGTATCCATATTTCACCATACGTATTAATTATTTTTATTCTTGATTTATAATATGTTAATTAAAGATTCACACTAGAGCTAAAGCGGTTCACCCTCAATTATTTAATGTAGCTGCCATAACCTGTAAGTATAGTCATGGTTTATGAGGTTTTTTAATTCCCACGAATTATATTAAGTTAATAATATACATATTGTTAATTATTGACATTAAAATATACCTTTATGGGTACGTGATACAATTTAACAAGATGAGGTAAATTTAATACAGAAAAATACGTTCAGCGCTTATTGACTCAGTCCTAGCTCCATAAATACGCTTTGTGGGTTGTCTTGATAAGCTCCAAAACTGCTACATTGCTTAAAACCAAGGTTTTCGTATAACTTTATTGACTTAATTTGTTTAGGTCCAGTCTCTAACCTTATCAGCGGAATTTGTTCTTCGCCCGCATGGTGCAACAAAATCTGCATAATTCGGCGAGACAATCCTCGCCCACGGTAGCTAGGGTTTACGTAAAGTCGTCGGATCTCACCGTAAGCAACTTCATCAAACTGCTTAACAATGGCCCCACATGCAATAATTCCATCTTCATTCTTTAATCCAATAGCATAAACATTTGCATCATTGAGTTCACCAACGGTAAGCGATTGTGCTGTTGCCACAGGGTACAAAGAATTTATAAGTCGGTCGATATCAGAAAAAACATTAATCACATCCTGGTCATTTGGGTTTAAATCGACTAACTGCATAGAGAAAATCTCAATTTTTTTAAAAATATGTTAGCAAACTATACCGAATTGTAATAAATGAACAACCTTGTTTAGTTTATTTATCATTGATTTGAATATTTACTTAAGATTACTTCGACATAGAGAGATGGCCTGCTGACTATTAATTTATAATGCCTATAACAATAGAATTAAATTAAAGAGTATTTAGTCGCCTCTAAATAAAACGAATTGTAATCCACAAAGGTCAACAGCCCCTAGTAATCAAAGTATTTTCTATGCTCTGCGCCGGCCAAATTAGAGTTAATTTTATTTGGATGTTTATACTCCTTCCAATTCGCAACTTGGCGACCAACATTTAATTTAGGAAAATCAGTGTCTCCTTCTACTGTTTTACCTAAAAATTGTTTTAATTTGAGTAAACTATTAGGTTCACTAACGTCAATGGCTAAAAAATTATTACGGTCTTTAAAGTACGTGAAAACAGCACGTTCGTGGTTTAAATAACACTCAGCTAAGGCATTGTGGGTTAAAGGCAATGTTGCCGGAAATAAAGAATGAAAACTACGTTTGAGAATAGGATTAAATTTACCTGTTTTTGGCTCCAAATGCGGTGCCATTTTCTGAAGTAGCATGGTGATTGAAGGTACCCATTTATCTACATCTCGACTTAGATAAATAAATTTTGCGCCAGGAAATAACGTATCTAAATGCATATAATCACTGAAACAAGGCGCATCTGATACAGCATCTGCCATCTCGAATGCTTTTTTGGTAAACGCGGTGTGCGCTACTAACAACCCCATTTCTAACAAGGCTACACTAATACTGGTAGTACCGGTTCTTGGCAAACCAATGATAAATATTTTAGACATCAAACGTTACTCGTTTTAAAACAGCAACGTATTATTACATGTTTGCCATACGACCATAAATAAATTAACAACGATTGTTGTAAATTGATAAGTAGCCTGAACTCTAGTTAAGAGATTTACTAACATATTGAACCATAATGATATTTAAATTTATTTTTCTCAAGCTAGGGTCTGTTGATCTTTCAAGGTTAAATTTGCAGCAGTCTGTTTGGTATTTAGGCAAGGCAGCGCCTATGTAGTGTGGTTATTCCCCATAAATAGGCGATAACGCAGCATCAATGCCAAACAGGCGCTGCCCAAAGGGTTCTTCCTAGGGGCTATTTACTCTTTGTTGCTCGGTTTTTACTTATTCTTACAGGGATGTAAGCCATTAGAGTAACGCAGGAGCAGTTACCGAGCCCACTAGGTTGCAAACCTCGCGCCGCGATTAAATAGCCCCTAGTTTGAACAAATTTCAATCCGCAAAGATCAACAGACCCTAGAGATTCTCAGTGAAAACAAGGCGAATTAACGCGTCAATAGCTAGCCTATTGCAAGTAAATTCAACGCAGTTAGCGCTTATAATAGCTGCTCGAGATAGATTTATTATCCAGAGTTCAGGTTAAGTATTAATGAAGCAGCCAGAATTCAGGTTATTTAACTTTATTACTTTGTATCTTAATACGTAAAATTAAACACTTTGTTACTTAAAAATACTGTTCAAAAAAGCTCAGCTACTTATACTAGCCTCAGTAGTAAACATTTTTGAGGTTGCTGTGCAGATCACACAAGGTATGGAATATTTTTTTTCAGGTTTTAAATTAATTAGTCAAAAAGGATTAAAGCGCTTTGTTTTGATCCCGCTGTTAATTAATATTTTACTTTTTGGTAGCTCGCTGTTTTTTTTATTTGGATGGCTAAGCGACAGCTTCAGTTACATTAATAATATGCTTCCTGAGTGGTTAAGTTGGCTTGAATGGTTAATGTGGCCTATTGCTATATTAATCGTTTTATTTAGCTACAGCATGCTATTTACGGTGATCACCAACTTTATTGCAGCCCCCTTTAACGCTTTATTGAGCGAAAAAGTGGAGCTTTATTTAACAGGTCAAAAAATTAATGATGATGGTTTTTCCGATTTAGTTAAAGACGTACCTCGTATGCTTGCCCGTGAATGGACAAAGTTGTGCTATTACCTACCACGCGCAATTGGCTTTTTTATATTACTGTGGATATTACCTGTTATTGGGCAAGTACTGTGGATACTATTTACCTGCTGGATGTTCGCTGTGCAATATGAAGACTATGCATTCGATAACCATAAAGTTAGCTTTAAACACATGAAAGATGATTTAAAAAGCAAACAAGGTTTGTCGTATGGGTTTGGCTTTGCCGTTATGTTATTAACAACCATACCATTTATAAATTTAATCGTAATGCCGGTAGCAGTATGCGGCGCAACTCGCTTATGGGTTGATAATTACAGGTCTAAATATCGTAATTAAATCTATAAAAATGGGTCAAGTGACCCATTTTTATTGCTAATAAAGCTTAGCTGTATAGATTTTGTGGCACCTTAATAACGTTTAAATGAACCGTTATTTCCTCACGATCATGATACAAATGCTTAGCTTGCAACTCATAATTAATACCCTGTTTTTCAAGTTCTTTTCGGATCATTGAGAGACATTCGTAAACACTATCAAAGCGTTTTTTCATCGGTAACTTTAAGTTAAATATAAACTCTTTTGCATAGGCGTTCACGGCCCAGTCAATCATTAACGTGGTCACCTTAGTTGGTTTTTCTACCATGTCACAGACTAACCACGTGGTGTTTCTTTTTTCTGGGCGATATTTAAAGCCATCAGCTCTAAAGTGCTTAACTTGCCCTGTTTCCATTAAATCATCGTTCATTGGGCCATTATCAATCGCGCTTACAAACATGCCCCGACGTACAAGCTGATAAGTCCAACCACCTGGGCATGCACCTAAATCAACGCTGCGCATACCCGCTGCCACGCGTGACTCGCGTTGTTGTTCAGGAATAAACACATTAAATGCTTCATCTAGCTTTAACGTTGAACGACTTGGTGCATCACTTGGCATACGTAAACGTAAAATCCCCATAAAAAATGGAGAATTATTAAAGCTATAAGAGTAACCCACGTAAGCCGTGTTATTTGTTAAAAACATAACATGCATTACTGGACGGTTTGCTTTGGGTTCACGCAATACTGTGTTTTGTTTTTCAAGCGCTTTTTTTAGCGGGGTTGATATTTTTTTACAAAACGTTAAAAGCTCTTTACCTTCGTTTGTATCAGGTGTTTCAACGCGTAACTCAGAGCACAGTGTAAACTCTTTTGCAGCTTCAACTACCGCGCCTACACGATCCTCTACTGGCATATTTTCTAGTAATGTACCGGCAAACCATTGGCGTGCAAACACCATATTTTTAAAATCGACTTTTTTGATTATTTCGTCGCTGTGATGCGCTTCAAAGCATTCATAAACAACGTAACCTGTATTTGGTTTTGCTTTTACATAACCTGCAAACCCTTGCTCGGCAGCGTGAAATGTTATTTCAGCAGCGGCATCGTTTTCAAAACCACTACGACAGTAAATCACAACACTAGACATATTAACCCTTAAACTCTTTAAAACTTAAATCGTGCAACTTGCACTAAAATAACAACCCAGCCAATAATAAAGCACAACCCACCAATTGGTGTTATTGGCCCTAGCCATTTCATCTCCGTTAGAGCAAGTAAATATAAACTGCCACTAAAAAGTAGTGTGCCTGTTATAAAAAAACCACCAGCCCAGCTCAGATTTATGCCCCACTTAATTAAAATGGCAACCGCAATAAGCGCAAGTCCATGCACCATTTGATACTCAGCGGCGGTTTTAAATACTCCCAACGAATACTCCGATAAACGACTTTTTAAACCATGAGCCGCAAATGCACCTAACATGACCGAAAACATACAAAAAAGACTGCCCGCCATCAAAAATAACTTAACCATTAATTACTCTCTAAATTTGAATCCAAATTGTTTTTAATAAACTCAACTGCGCCCAAGGCGGCAGTTTCTCTATTTTGTAACTCAGTAATACCACTTTTTTTACGAGGTTTAAGTGAGTGATCGCCGTCAGTTAACCATATATATTGAGGCTGCATAGGCATAGCCATCGTTGCAAGCTCCTCGCGGGTACCAAATGTATCTCGCTCGCCTTGCAGTACTAAAAATGGACAAACAACATCCGCAAAGTGATCAGTGCGAAGCTTTTCAGGCTTACCTGGAGGATGAAACGGGTAGCCAAACGCAAGTACACCTAAAACTTTGTGCTCTGTCGTACACGCAAGCATGGATGCCATTCGCCCCCCCATAGACTTGCCTCCAATAAATAACGGAACGTTTGGCTGGATGTGGTTAAGTATTTGCTCGTAATAACTGAGTAATTTGGGTGCTCGCTCAGGCGGCCTGCGCTTATTCGTTTGTTTGGCTATTTGCATATATTCAAAATCAAACAAGCCAACATCAACGCCCTGATCACTGATTAATTTTGCCATTTGCTGCATAAAGTCAGAGTCACTGCCTGCACCTGCACCATGGGCAAATATAAATTGTGCAAAAGCAGTCTGCTTAGAACTTTTAAACCATTCAATCATATTAATATTCTTGCTCTTGCTCTACTAAGCTCAACATCCACTCTTTAAAGGATACTATTTTACCCAGCTCTGTTTGTGATTCTCTAAGGACTAAATAATAGGCGTTTTTACTTTCAAGACTATGATTAAATGGGATCACTAAGCGCCCCGCGTCAATGTCAGGTTTAGCTAACACACTGTTACCAATTGCAACTCCTTGCCCGTGCACAGCAGCTTGCAACACCATAGAAGAGTGACTAAAAATAGGTCCTTGGTTAACTTGAACGTTGCGCACACCGGCCGTTTTCATCCACGTTTTCCAATTTTTACGTGTGGTATCGTGCAATAAAGTGTGTTGTGCTAAATCGCTAGGCTGATCAAGCGGCTTTGGACCGCTCAACAACATCGGGCTGCACAAAGGGACTAAATATTCAGTATGCAACTTATACGTTTGTACACCGCTCCAATGACCGCGACCATAATAAATCGCCACATCAACATCATCTGTTAATGAGTTTTCGTCTTGGTCTTGTGCTTTGATCCGTACGTCAATCTCGGGATGTAACTCATTAAATAAACTTAAGCGTGGCACCAGCCATTGAATTGCAAAACTTGGAGTTAAACTTACCGTTAATGATCCCTTAGCCCCTCGGGCTAATAACTTTTCAGTTGCATCAATAAGCTGTGTAAAAATCTCTTTAATATCGAGGAAGTAACCTTGCCCCTCTTCGGTTAATAATAACGAGCGATTTTTACGTAAAAACAGCTTTAATCCTAAATGTTCTTCAAGTGTTTTTATTTGATGACTGACAGCCGCTTGCGTTACATAAAGCTCTTCCGCCGCTTTTGTAAAACTTAAATGACGCGCTGCCGCTTCAAAAGCTTTTAGTGCGTTTAATGGAGGTACCCGTCTTGACATGATAACCAAGCTTAGAATTAGTTTTTCTTATGCGGTGAATTATATACCTATGCTGAGAAAGAGTATATTTAAGGTGTAAAAAAAGCGACCTAAGTCGCTTTTAAATATAACCCGAACATAGAATTATAAGTCGTTTGCGCTTGTATCAAGTGGTGCAAAACTTTTAATTAAATCGTCAACCGCCTTCATTTGCGATAGATAACCTTCTAACTTGCTAAGCGCTAGCGCACAAGGACCATCACATTTAGCTTCGTTAGGGTTAGGGTGCGCTTCTATAAATAAACCAGCAATCCCTAATGCCATACCACTGCGTGCAAGCTCTGCAGCTTGTGCACGACGCCCATCAGCCGAATCTGTACGACCACCAGGGCGTTGTAATGCATGTGTAGCATCAAAAATGACAGGCGCCATAGCTTTCATGTCATCCATGCCTAGCATATCAACTACCAGGTTATTGTAACCAAAGCTCGAACCACGCTCACAAAGCGCGATGTTATTGTTACCCGCCTCATTAAATTTAGTAATGATATGACGCATTTCGTGCGGCGCTAAAAACTGTGGTTTTTTCACGTTAATAATTGCACCCGTTTTTGCCATCGCAACCACTAAATCTGTTTGGCGCGCTAAAAATGCAGGTAACTGAATCACATCAACTACTTCAGCAACAGGTGCGGCTTGATGTGGTTCATGTACATCGGTAATAAGTGGAATATTGAAGGTTTTTTTAATCTCTTCAAATATTTTTAAACCTTCTTCCATACCCGGTCCACGGTACGAATTAATTGAAGAGCGATTAGCTTTATCAAACGAGGCTTTAAATACATAAGGAATATTTAATTTAGTGGTTACTTCGACGTAATGTTCTGCAACACGCATAGCTAAATCACGAGATTCTAATACGTTAATACCGCCAAACAACACAAATGGTTTGTTGTTTGCTAATTCTATTTCATTGATTTTAATAATTTGGTCTTTCATTTTAATTCCTTATGGTGCAACTGCTTGCATCATTAATCCACAAAAATAAGCCATATACGTACCCACGCCATAACCAAGTACGGCTAATAATACACCCACTGGTGCAAGCGACGGATGAAATGCTGATGCAACAATAGGCGCTGAAGCGGCTCCGCCCACATTAGCTTGTGAGCCCACTGCCATATAAAATAATGGTGCTTTAATTAGTTTAGCAACTAATAACATTAAGCTTGCGTGCACCAGCATCCAAATAGCCCCTACTAAAAACAAGCCAGGATTATCAAAAATGGCGGTTACATTCATATGCAAACCAATCGCAGCAACTAAAATATATAAAAAGCTAGAGGCCACTTTTGAAGCGCCAAACGCTTCTATTTGCCTCACTTTAGTAAACGATAAACTAATACCAATTGTCGTTGATATAACTATTAACCAAAAGAACTTACTGTTTAAGCTGTATTCTTTTGCCCATTCATAGGTGCTACCAAAATAAGGTCCAAGAAAGTCAGCGCAAAAATGCGCAAAACCAGTAATACCAAATGCAATAGCAAGCAACACCATATAATCATTAAGTGTTGGTATACGAGCATGTTCTGCATGGTACGCTTCTATCCGACGTTTTAAACCTTCAATTGCGCTGGTATCTGCACCAATTGCGGCATCAATTTTTTTATGATTTGCTGCCATTAATAATAAAACAGCCATCCAAATATTTGCCACGATAATATCAACCGTCACCATAACAGAAAAGATATCTCCCCCGACTTCAAACATCTCTTTCATAGAAGCTTGGTTTGCACCACCACCAATCCAGCTACCAGCAACCGTTGTCATACCGCGCCAAACAGCATCAGGACCGTGGCCACCAACAATACTCGGATCAACAGCACTGACGACTAAAATAGCTAGAGGCCCACCTATAACGATACCCAAGGTACCGACTAGAAACATAATAAGTGCTTTAGGGCCTAAATTAAGTATGGCTTTTAAATCAATGCTAATGGTAAGAAGTATTAAACAGGCCGGCAGTAAATAGCGCGAAGCTACATAATAAACATTCGACTTATTGCCATCAACAATACCGAATGTATTGAGCAATGATGGTAAAAAGTAACAAAGTAATAAAGCGGGTACGTATTTATAAAAGGTTTTTAGGGCTGGGCGTTCGCTGCTCGAGGTTTTAAAAATAAACCCTAAAATAGCAGCAAGTAAACCAAGTACAACGGCATCATTGGTGATTAATGCGCTTTGAGCTTCAACCATAACTATTCCTATTCTGTAGATGTATAAATCTTTCAACATCAATTTTGAAAGGTCAACACATCTCAATGGTGAGTTTTATTATTATCTTCTAGTTCTTCTATTTGATATTGAATGATCTCAATAGCGGGATCGTCTGGGCACTCATCAATAAAAAACTGTAAATCTGCGCGTGCCATTTTAGGGCAATCTAATTGATTTAATAAATAGCCTCTGTCGCGTCTTTCATAAGGGTCATCACCTATTAATTCCATTAGCATTTCTACACAGGCTAAAGCGTGACCAAATTTATTTTCACTAATAAACGACCATTTTTGCTGCGCTAAAAACAACTTATATACCTCATCATCAAAAATGAGTTCTAGGGGTTCTTGCTCTTGACCATCATCCTCATCTGCATTTTCAGGGATTATATACCAGCTTTGTTGCCCACTACTTGGCTCTATTATGTAACCTTCTTCATCACTGATGGCAACATGAACACCTAGTTCACCTTGGTTCAAGCTGATGCTCGCATCAAGTTTAGCGTGTTGTAAAAAATGGCAAAGCAAAATAGCTAACGTTGTTGGAGAACCACTTCGCATCGTTAGTGCGTAACTTAAACTATTTAATTTATACTCAGGTACTTTCAAGCTAGAAGCACTGAATAGCCAATTGCTATAAAAAGTATCAAGCAATTTATCTAAGCGTTCGTGCTCGTCTCTTAATTTTAAACAAAACGCATCAATTTTCTGCTCAAAGTCAGTTAAGGTTTTGAAACTTGCTGTTAAATCTATCTGAGGATCCCATTTAGATTCCGCTTTTATACAACGATAGATGGCCGCTGGCGTAAATTCGTCATAAGCATCATCAATATATGATTCATCGTGTTCATCAAACCCGAGGGTGGTCATCAATACTACAACATTTCTAGAAAACGAAGACGTAGTTTACCTAATTTTAAAGTTAGATACCAATATAGTAATGTGTTGATTATTTAAGGGGGGAGCTGCAACGAGGGCTTTACAAAACAAGTATAAAGCCCTAATTATTAAATCGTTAAAATAATAAAGCGGATTTAGACGTCGCAAAATAGCCTATAGCTAAAATAACTAACGTATTAATAATTGTGTAAATAATTTTTGCTTGCACTTGCGTTTGTTTAGAACTTTTAATGCCAATAAAAATATAAGCCACTACTAATACTATCTTTTCTAAAAGCCATAATTGCTCAAGCGGGTTGATTTTTGCCACATATACTAGTGCCAATGCAGAAATTAGTAGCAAGGTGTCTGTACTGTGGCTACCAATAAATACCAGTTTGTTCTTTGCTATTTTACCACTTCCCATTCTCGAAAAAGAACGAACATAAAATAAAATCACACTTAATAATGCAATTGCCATGTGTGAGTGTTTTACTGCTAAATAATCCATATGCCTCTAAACTTCTGTTTTAAAAAATACTTTAATCGGGAAAACGGATAAGAACCGCTTCCAACTCATTAATTTTGTCGTTAAAGATGTCAACAAGCTTAGGCTCAAAATGCTTGCCCTTTTGCTCATTTATTTCATCGATTACATTTTGTAATGTCCAAGACTCTTTATAACAACGTTTGTGGCGAAGTGCATCGTATACATCTGCTAATGCAACAATGCGGCCAAATATATTAATATTTTCACCTTTCAAACCTTGAGGATAACCTGAACCATCCCACTTTTCATGGTGTTCTTTAGCTATAACCGCACCGGCATTCACTATTTCATGTGGTGAATCTTTTAAAATAATATACCCTTTTTCTGTATGGGTTTTCATCACCTCCCATTCTTGGGCATCTAATTTGGCAGGTTTGTTCAACACTGCATCAGGAATACCGACTTTACCGACATCGTGCAATGGTGATGCTAAGCGGATCAACTCCGCATTATGCTTAGATAAACCATAACCTGTTGCTAAAATATGGCAAATATGTGCAACACGCTTAACATGATTACCTGTCTCACTTGAGCGCTGCTCAACGGCTTCACTTAATCTAAAAACAAGCTCTTGCTGCGTCGCTTCAATTTCAGATTGTAACTGTACATTTTCAAATGCTAATTGCACATTTTGCGAAAAAATTTCAATTAAATGGCGCTGCGTCTCTGTTAAATTTTTCGGTATGCCTGATATAAACAGCATTGATTTATGATTATATTCACTCGTACAGTATGCAAAAAGATAATTATCTTTGTATATAATCGACTTATTAATTAGCGCTTGTTCACAAGCCATTAATTGGCCTTCTTCTAGTACCTGCTCTAACTCTTTACCTTCACTTTTCTCAAAATCCCCCGTGCCAGAACACACAATTAGTTTTTTATTATTTCTTTCCTCTGGATTTTTGGCTACTAATGTGGTCGCGTACATAGCTTGTTCGGCGATACCTAAGAGAGAAACGAGCTGTTGCATCACACCTTCAATAAAGCTCTCTATTGAATGCGCCGAAAATATATCTCTTGATGCTTTTATTATTTTTTCTAGCCCTTCTCGCGATTGCTCTATGGTTATGATATCGCGATAAGAGCGAAGGCTTGACATAATAACAGTAAATAGCTTTTGCGCGGTTAATTCTGTTTTCGATTTGTAATCATTAATATCGTAATTAACAATTACTTGCCTCTCGGGCGCTTGCCCTGGCTGGCCTGTTCTTAATATAATACGGATATGGTTGTTTTGTGCTATTTCACGGATATACTTAGCGACCTGTAAGCCCGCATCATCCGTTTCCATGACAACATCGAGCAATACAATCGCTGCATCTGTATGTTTGTCTATTAGTTGTTTTGCTTCAGCACCAGAATAAGCACTTATAAATTCTAAGCGCTTATTCTGAAACTCAAAATCACTCAATGCTAACTTTGTAACAGCATGAACTTCAGGCTCGTCATCAACGATTAATACTTTCCAGGTGCCTTGCTCAATCTCACTAACTGATTCTTCTGGCTCGTCCGAAAACAAAAAATCACCCATCATAATAAAAATTCCTTCATGGCATTATTTAACACACAAGCAGGCAATTGTTATTTTTCAAGTCCACTGTGCGAGTGTTACACGGTCATTATCACCAAGATCTTTAACTGTTTTAATATTAATAAACGCCATTTGTTTAAAAAAATCACGAACAGCTTTACCTTGATCAAAACCGTGCTCTATTAAAAGATAGCCATTAGATAGTAAATAGTCACGTGATTGTATAATTATTTGTTTTATATCAGACATTCCCGAATCATCAGCAACCAAAGCTGAAAGCGGCTCAAAGCGAACATCACCTTGATTTAAATGTATATCATCACTCTCAATATAAGGAGGATTAGTGACAATTAGGTTAAATTTTTCATTTTCCAGCGCACTAAACCAATTACTTTGTTTAACGTTTACATTATTGATCGCCAAACGCTGTTGGTTGCGCTTAGCCAATACTACCGCTTCATTCACTCTATCTACTGCAATAATATTCCAGTTAGGCATTTCACTGCCAAGCGCCAGTGCGATTGCCCCCGTGCCAGTGCCTAAATCAAGCACTTTAGCTGTAGCAGGTACAGCCACTTCAAGTGCTTGTTCTACTAACGTTTCGGTATCAGGTCGAGGTATTAAAGTTGTTGCGTTAACTTCAAGCGACAAGCTCCAAAATTCACGTTGCCCCGTAATATGTGCAACAGGTTCACCGTTTAAACGTCGTTGGCAAAATGTATTAAATTGCTGTTGTTGTTCAGCATTAAGCGCATGCTCTGGCCAAGTGAAAAGGTAACTGTGAGGTTTTTGAAGAATATGAAGCAGTAAAACTTGTGCGTCTAATTTGGCGCTTTCGCTGCTAGCGGCTAATAATTCAGCCCCTGCAGCAATAGCTTGTTCGAGGGTTTGGCTCACAATTACTCGTCGCCCATCGCGGCAAGTAAATCAGCCTGATGCTCTTGCATTAACGGGTCAATAATCGCGCTTAAATCACCGGCTACCACTTCGTTTAAACGATAAAGTGTTAAGTTAATACGGTGATCAGTAATACGACCTTGCGGATAGTTATAAGTACGGATTCGTTCAGAACGATCGCCACTCCCTACTAAGTCACGACGTTCAGATGCTTCTGCCGCATGACGCTTTTCATCTTCAGCTTGCTGCAGTCGAGCTGCAAGTACAGACATCGCTTTAGCACGGTTTTTATGCTGCGAACGTTGGTCCTGACACTCAACCACAACCCCTGTTGGTATATGCGTAAGTCGAATAGCAGAATCTGTTTTATTAACGTGCTGGCCACCTGCGCCTGATGCACGAAATGTATCTACTTTTAAATCAGCAGTATTAATTTGAATCGCTTCGGCCTCCGGTACTTCAGCCATTACCGCAACTGTACACGCAGAAGTATGAACACGGCCCTGAGATTCAGTTTCAGGAACGCGTTGTACGCGGTGTACACCTGACTCAAACTTTAATTGACCGTAAACGCCTTCGCCACTGATATTCGCTATAACTTCTTTGTAACCACCGTGCTCACCTTCATTGGTGCTCACAACTTCTACTTTCCATTTTTTAGTTTCTGCATAACGGCTGTACATACGAAATAAGTCACCAGCAAAAATAGCCGCTTCATCACCGCCCGTTCCAGCACGTACTTCAACAAACACATTGTTGTTATCTCGCGGATCTTTTGGCAGCATTAATACTTGAATTTGATCTTCAATTACCAGGATTTGTGCTTTAGCTTCTTTATATTCTTCTTGCGCCATTTCACGCATATCAGGGTCAGAATCTTTAAGCATTTCTTCTGCACTGGCTAAATCGTCTTGCGTTTCTTTATAAGTTAAAAACGTTTTTACGATTTCTTCAAGCTCAGAATATTCTTTTGAAAGCCCACGAAAACGATTTTGATCACTAATGACCGACGGATCGCTTAGTAGCGCTTGTACTTCTTCATAACGCTCAACTAAGGTTTCTAATTTGTTGTAAACAGACTCTTTCATTTAACGGTTATTCCTGGTCAATACCTAACATTTTTTTCAACTGATTTAATTGAGCCACTTCACCTTTTTTCGCTGCATCTTGAATAGCACGGGTAGGCGCGTGCATTAAGCGATTGGTTAATTTATTGGCCAACTCTAAAATTACTTTTTCTGCATCTTTACCACTAGAAAGTTGGCTAACAGCTCTTTCTACTAATTCCGACTTTATTGTTTGAACATCGTTTCGATAATGACGAATTAACCCCACTGAATCGAGTGAACGCAACCACATTAAAAACTCTTTAGTGCGTTCGGTAATAATAATTTGCGCTTGCTGTGCTGCTTGCTCGCGCGCAGCCATATTTTCGCTGACAATCGTTTGCAAGTCATCAACTGAATATAGATAAGCCGCATCGAGTTCACCAACTTGGCTTTCTATATCGCGCGGCACAGCAATATCAATAAACAACATAGGTTTATTGCGGCGCTGTTTAAGCGCCTGCTCTACCACGCCTTTTCCTACAATAGGAAGTGTACTTGCAGTAGAACTTATAATTATATCCGCTTTATGTAAACGCTCTGGTAACTGCGCCAATGCAATAACATCAGCCGACACTTCATCAGCTAAATTGCGTGCTCGCTCTATTGTTCTGTTTGCTACTGTAATTTTTTGTGGCTCATTTTGATATAAATGTTTAGCAACAAGCTCTATGGTTTCACCCGCGCCTATCAATAGCACATTTGTTTTATCAAGTTTGCCATAAATATGCTTTGCTAAATTAACAGCTGCAAATGCAACAGACACGGCACTGGCGCCTATATTTGTTTCTGTGCGAACTTCTTTAGCTACCGAAAATGTTTTTTGAAATAAGCGATCAAACGTAACACCTACAGCGTCGTGGGTTTTAGCACTATAATAAGCTTGCTTTATTTGCCCAAGAATTTGCGGTTCGCCTAGGACTAATGAATCTAAGCCACACGCGACACGCATCAGATGATTTATTGCGTCATTGTCTTCGTGACAATATATATTACTACTCAGTTCATGTTCATCTAAACCATGGAAACTGGCAAGCCAAGTCAACAGTATTTGGGAATTTTGCTGTGCAAGGCTACAATAGATTTCGGTTCTATTGCACGTAGAGACAATAACCGCTTCATTAAAGTCAGCATGACCGCTTAATTGTTGTAACGCCTCTGAAATTTGCTCAGGCGAAAAAGCTACTTTTTCACGTAGTTCTACGGAAGCGGTTTTGTGATTTATACCTAGTGCTATTATGGTCATATTTGCCAAATATTGCTGAGCCCTACTTTAGGACGGCAATTTTACCAAAAATCAGCGGAATATGGAAAGTAAGGAACAACATTTGACTCGACAATATTTTATTTTAGCTATAACTTTTTTATTTTTAGGCGGCTGCGCTCAACAAATCGCATCTAAAACAGTGCTTTATGATGATTGGAAGCCTCGCCTTGTGAATCAAAAAACTTGGCATGTAGAAGGTAAACTTGCGTTTATAAGCCCCGATGAACGCCAATCTGCAAACTTAAATTGGCAGCAAAGGGAAAATAATAATGATTTAGTGCTCACATCATTTATTGGTACACGTATTTTGCAGCTTAAGCAAACAAGTAAAATGGCTGAACTTGAGTTTGATGACAAAAAGTATTTCGATACGGATGCTGCACGACTTCTTAAGCGGTTAACAGGTTTTACACTGCCCGTAAATAATGCCGGCAGTTGGCTAAAAGGCACCATTGACGATCAAAGCTTAGTCGTTGATCAACTTGGTCGGGCAAAGCAAGTACTGTGGTTTGATAACAACGGAAAAAAATGGCAAATAGATTACAGTAGCTACATACAAAGTGAAGGCTATTGGCTACCAACCAAACTGACGTTAAAGCATCAACAGATTAAAATTAAAATTCAACTCTACGATTGGCGATTTAATTAAACATGGTTAGAACAACTTCTTTTTCAGTTATTGCACCTGCAAAGCTCAATTTATTTTTACACATTAATGGTCGTCGTGCTGATGGCTATCATGAGCTTGAAACACTATTTACCTTTTTGAACTTTGGCGATGAACTGTCTTTTGAACTTACAAGCACACCCACTATTTTAGTAACGGGTGATACTAAAGACATACCTTTAAATGATAATCTTATCTACAAAGCCGCTTTATTATTACAAACGCAGAATAAATCGCAGTTAGGTGTAAAAATAAATTTAATTAAACGCCTGCCGATGGGAGGCGGTGTTGGAGGAGGTTCATCAGACGCAGCCACAACATTATTAGCACTTAATAAACTCTGGAATATAAATAGTAGTGTGGATGAATTAGCTGATTTAGGGCTACAATTAGGCGCGGATGTTCCCGTATTTATACGCGGTCAAAGCGCCATAGCACACGGCATTGGCGAGAAATTACAGCACGTAGAACTTGAACAGAAATGGTACTGTGTTGTGCATCCAAATCAGCATGTAAGTACGGCTAAAATATTCACGCATCCAGACTTAAAACGCGATACGCCAAAAATTTTAGGTGATTGGAAATGCCAAACTTTGAGCAACGATTGTGAGCCTTTAGTTAAAAAGCTCTGTCCTGAGGTTGAAAAAACCCTCCAGTGGTTGCTAAAATACGCCCCGTCGAAGATGACCGGAACAGGTTCATGTTGTTTTGTTGAATTTGCTAGTCAAGTTCAAGCACAAGATGTACTTGCTAATCTCCCCCATACTTGGCAGGGGTTTATCGCATCAAGCGTTAATACTTCCCCTGCTCATACGGAGTTAGCCGCCATATTCGATCAATGAAGTAACGTAAAAGTAATCATAAGTTAACTCGCAATGATCTTTATCATTGCTCGTTAGTCCAAAATTTCAGTGCCTGAGGAACCCAACCGTGCCTGACATGAAGCTCTTCGCTGGTAACGCAACACCTGAGTTAGCTCAAAAAGTTGCAAAACGTTTATATATTGAATTAGGCGATGCTGTTGTTGGCCGTTTTAGCGACGGTGAGATCAGTGTTCAAATAAATGAAAATGTTCGTGGCTCGGATGTTTTTATCTTGCAATCAACCTGTGCCCCTACAAACGATAACCTTATGGAACTTATCGTTATGGTTGATGCCCTACGTCGTGCGTCTGCAGGTCGTATTACTGCCGTCATTCCTTATTTTGGTTATGCCCGTCAAGATCGTCGTGTACGTTCTGCTCGAGTACCAATTACAGCAAAAGTTGTTGCCGATTTCTTATCAAGCGTAGGCGTTGACCGTGTTCTTACGGTTGATTTACATGCTGAACAAATCCAAGGCTTCTTTGATGTACCTGTTGATAACGTATTTGGCAGCCCAGTATTGCTTGAAGATATGAAAGCTCGTCATTTTGAAGATGTTGTTGTTGTATCTCCAGATATTGGTGGTGTTGTACGTGCTCGCGCAATTGCAAAACTTCTAAACGACACTGATTTAGCTATTATTGATAAACGTCGCCCTCAAGCGAACGTTTCACAAGTAATGCATATTATTGGTGATGTTGAAGGCCGTGATTGTATTATCGTTGATGATATGATTGATACCGGTGGTACGTTATGTAAAGCTGCTGAAGCACTTAAAGAACATGGCGCTAAGCGTGTATTTGCTTACGCTACGCACCCTATTCTTTCTGGTCAAGCGGCTGAAAATTTGCGTAATTCGGTTATCGATGAAGTAATCGTAACTGATTCAATTCCGTTATCTGAAGAACTAAAAGCACTTGATATAGTAAAAGTACTAACGTTAGCAGATATGTTAGCAGAGACTATTCGTCGTATTAGTAACGAAGAATCTATTTCAGCGATGTTTGAACATTAAAGTTAAACATTTTTGAATATAAAAGCGCCTTTTGGCGCTTTTTTTGTGGACTGTGTATATTTTACAAGTTCGCAGTGGTATGATAGCGCGCCTTTTGGCTGGGGTCCTTGGTCGCAAAGGCCCCACACTTATAATTATTGGAGACATTATGTCTAACAAAACTTACACTTATGACGCTGAACTTCGCGTAGAAACTGGTACTGGTGCGAGCCGCCGCCTACGTCGCGAAGACAAAGTTCCTGCAATCCTTTACGGAGCTGATAAAGAAGCCCTATCTCTTACTTTTGCTCATAAAGATATGATCAAAGCACAAGAAGACGAAGGTTTTTACACGCATATCCTTACGCTTAACGTAGATGGCGAAGCTGTTGAAGTAATCTTAAAAGATATTCAACGTCACCCATTCAAGCCTAAGCTTACTCACCTTGATTTCCAACGTGTAGATGCTACTCATAAATTTCAAACTAAAGTTCCTCTACACTTCATCGGTGAAGAGATTGTAACTAAAGCTGGCGCAACTGTTGTTCACCAGTTAACTGAAGTTGAAATTACGTGTCTTCCAAAAGCACTTCCAGAATTCATCGAAGTAGATGTTTCTAAGTTTGTTGTTGGCGATTCAGTTCATATCTCAGATCTTACTTTCCCTAAAGGCGTTAGCTCTGTAGATTTAGCTAAAGGCGAAGGCCATGATCAGTCTATCCTGACTATCAAAGCAAACAAAGCAGCTCCAGTTGAAGACGACGCTGCAGCAGCAGAATAATTTTTAAGGTCTCGCAACCTTGAATTCTATTCAAATGCTTGTGGGCCTGGCTAATCCAGGCCCCGAATACGCAAACACACGCCACAATGCAGGTGCTTGGTTCATCGAGCAAATCGCTGCACGCTATAACTGCACTCTAAAACACGATCCTAAATATCACGGCCTTACAGGCAAAGTGATCATTCAAGGCCAAGAATTCAAATTATTGATCCCCACTACTTACATGAATTTAAGTGGTAAAGCGGTCGGTAGTTTAGCTAATTTTTTCAAAATCCCTGTCGAAAGCATTTTAGTTGCTCATGACGAATTGGATTTAGACCCAGGCGTTGCCAAATTAAAAAAAGGCGGTGGGCATGGCGGTCATAATGGCTTAAAAGACATTATTGCAAAAATGGCAAATCAAAAAGACTTTATGCGCTTGCGCATTGGTGTAGGTCATCCGGGGCATCGTGAAATGGTAACTGGTTGGGTGCTTGGAAAAGCGGTCAAAGAAGACCAAGAAAAAATGGATGCTGCTGTTGATGAAGCAGTTCGTTGCATGGAAATACTTGCAAAAGATGGTGTGTTAAAAGCACAAAACAGACTACATTCGTTTAAACCCTAGTAACTTGGGTCCAAGTACACCGTTTAAACGAATTCTAAACAAGGTATCTTACTATGGGTTTTAAATGTGGCATCGTTGGCTTGCCTAACGTTGGTAAATCAACGCTTTTCAATGCACTAACCAAAGCGGGTATTGAAGCCGCTAACTTTCCTTTTTGTACCATTGAACCTAATACAGGTGTGGTGCCGGTGCCAGATCCTCGCTTAGACGAACTTGCTAAAATTGTTAACCCGCAACGAGTTCTTACCACGAGTATGGAATTTGTAGATATTGCCGGTTTAGTTAAAGGCGCATCCAAAGGTGAAGGCCTTGGTAATCAGTTTTTAGCTAATATTCGTGAGACTGATGCAATTGGCCACGTAGTTCGCTGTTTTGAAGATGAAAACATCATCCACGTAGCAGGCACTATTGACCCTGCTGACGATATTGATGTAATCAACACTGAGTTAGTACTTGCTGATATGGATAGCGCTGAAAAAGCCCTTTTCCGTAATGCAAAAAAAGCAAAAGGTGGCGATAAAGATGCTAAAGAGCAAAATGCTGTACTTGAAAAAGTAAAAGTGCATCTTGACGAAGGCTTAACTTTACGTGCTTTAGCATTAACTAAAGAAGAAAAAGCAGCAATCAGCTCTATAAACTTTTTAACTATCAAACCAACAATGTATATTGCAAATGTTGCTGAAGATGGTTTTGAAAATAACCCATACCTTGACCGTGTTCGTGCTATAGCTGCTGCTGAAGATGCGATTGTTGTTCCTGTATGTGCCGCTATCGAATCTGAGCTTTCAGAATTAGATGACGAAGACAAGCTTGAGTTTATGGCTGATCTTGGTCTAGAAGAGCCAGGTCTTAACCTTGTTATTCGTGGTGGTTATGAATTACTACAATTACAAACTTACTTCACAGCTGGCGTAAAAGAAGTACGCGCATGGACAATCCCTGTCGGTGCAACTGCACCACAAGCAGCGGGTAAAATCCATACCGACTTCGAGCGTGGCTTTATCCGTGCGCAAACGATTGCTTTTGACGACTTTGTTGCTTTTAAAGGCGAAAGCGGTGCAAAAGAAGCGGGTAAGATGCGTCAAGAAGGTAAAGAGTACATTGTTAAAGATGGCGATGTAATGAACTTCTTGTTTAACGTATAAATAAAATTAAACCCATTTAGATGGGAATTAATTTTTAAAGGCTCGTGTTTACGAGCCTTTTTTGTATCAGCTAAATACAACAGCCACTCAGCATAACCCCCTCCACTGCATTAGCAAAGCACCTAAAAGCGTGTTTATACCAACCTGTATAAGTATAGGAGCTATTTAATACCAATCTGCTTATACATGGGCCTATTTAACGTTAAGAAAATTACGCTAGAACTAGGCTGAAATTTTGAATAACGTTATCATGTGCTCCAAAGGGCAGCACATGTTTGGCATTTATAAAGCGTTATAACGTATTAATGCCAAACATCACAGGCACAGTCTTACATAAAACCAAACACACTACAGCCAAATTTAACCACCAAAGATAAACACGCCCAAAGCCATCTTAACGAGTGTACGCGCATTATGATCAAACAAGTTTAAATTTTAATCATTAAAAACCAACCATCTCGAATGTTAAAAGGCACTAGTTGCTAATTTCTCTACTTTGGTTATGAGGCTGAATTAAAAAATTTCAGAATAAACGAGATGTTGAACTTTAAAGGGTGTTAAAAAAACAGCATTTTTATTAAAATTTAGCCGGTTAGCTTAATTTTCCTGCAAACAAACACAGTTAAGTGTTTTTTTGCAAAAAAGGTGTTGACGAATTTGGGTCATATCAGCATAATACGCCCCGCACTCAGCGATGAAGTGCTAACAAAAAAGATGGCTAAGTAGCTCAGCTGGTTAGAGCACATCACTCATAATGATGGGGTCACAGGTTCAAATCCCGTCTTAGCCACCATATTTTTTGTTGCTCAATGAAGAGTTTAAAATAACTACCTTGTGTGCGGGAGTGGCGGAATTGGTAGACGCGCTGGATTTAGGTTCCAGTATCTTAGGATGTGAGAGTTCAAGTCTCTCCTTCCGCACCATAATTCTTGATAAGAATTAAAACTATCAATTGTTATTGTTGGGATATCGCCAAGCGGTAAGGCACCAGGTTTTGATCCTGGCATTCCCAGGTTCAAATCCTGGTATCCCAGCCAACAATGGCTAAGTAGCTCAGCTGGTTAGAGCACATCACTCATAATGATGGGGTCACAGGTTCAAATCCCGTCTTAGCCACCATTTCTTTTTTAGAAGTGGCTCTGCAAGAGTTAAATTGCACTCAATGAAGAGTTTAAAATAACTACCATTTCTTTGATTAATTCAAAGTGATATGCGGGAGTGGCGGAATTGGTAGACGCGCTGGATTTAGGTTCCAGTAACTTAGGTTGTGAGAGTTCAAGTCTCTCCTTCCGCACCATGTTCTTGATAAGAACTCAAATTATCAAATATTCTTAGTTGGGATATCGCCAAGCGGTAAGGCACCAGGTTTTGATCCTGGCATTCCCAGGTTCAAATCCTGGTATCCCAGCCAACTTCTTCTACCAAAGAAAGTTGGATATAAGAATTACTCTTGCTTAGAGTTTAAATTAGCAGACTAGTAATGCGGGAGTGGCGGAATTGGTAGACGCGCTGGATTTAGGTTCCAGTAACTTAGGTTGTGAGAGTTCAAGTCTCTCTTTCCGCACCATGTTCTTGATAGGAACTCAAATTATCAAATATTCTTAGTTGGGATATCGCCAAGCGGTAAGGCACCAGGTTTTGATCCTGGCATTCCCAGGTTCAAATCCTGGTATCCCAGCCAACTTCTTCTACCAAGAAAAGTTGGATATAAGAATCACTCTAGCTTAGAGTTAAAATTAGCAAATTAGTGATGCGGGAGTGGCGGAATTGGTAGACGCGCTGGATTTAGGTTCCAGTAACTTAGGTTGTGAGAGTTCAAGTCTCTCCTTCCGCACCATGTTCTTATTAAGAACTAAAATTAATTCAAATTTATAGTTGGGATATCGCCAAGCGGTAAGGCACCAGGTTTTGATCCTGGCATTCCCAGGTTCAAATCCTGGTATCCCAGCCAATTTGTTAAACAATTTTATACCTCCTCATAAAAATATTTTTTAATGAAATCATCAATACCAATTGGCTTACTATAATAATATCCTTGTAGATAATCACAATTCATTGATATTAGTGCATCTTGTAAATATTCATTTTCAATCCCTTCTGCAACAACCTTACAGTTAAGTCTATTTGCTAAAAATAACGTTGATTCAACAATCGCGTAATCTGCAATCTGTGTCAGCATCTCTTTAATAAACGACTGATCTATTTTTATTTGGCTAATTGGTAATTCTCTTAAGAGTGATAACGAAGAAAACCCAGTACCAAAGTCATCAATACTAAACTCAAAACCATGTGCATTTAGTTTGTACATCATACTGCGTGCTGTATCTATATTAGTCATCATTGCACCTTCTGTAATTTCAAACATAATAAAATCACTTAAAGTCGGATCTAAATTAATTAACGGCTCTATAAATTCATAAAAGTCTAAGCTCTCTAAGTCCCTTGTTGAAAGGTTGACATGTAACGAGCCTTTAAACCCTGCTTTTTTGAGTTTTTTTAAATGCTGGATTGTTTCTAACACCACCCATTTTGATATAGCTAAAATTTGCCCCGTTTGCTCCGCCGTTTTTATAAATATATCAGGGCCAATGAACGTGCCATCATTTTGTGGCCAGCGTATTAATGCTTCAGCTCCATGGATTTCATTAAGGTTAGAAGAAAATATTGGTTGTAAATAAAGCTCAAACTCTTCATTTTTCAATGCTTGCTTTATAAGTAAGGACATATCAAATAAATTATCCGCCCTAATGCTCAAATCCTTAAAATAAATAACAATCTGTTGCTGTGTCTTTTTTGCTTCATGCAGCGCTAAATCAGCCTGTTTGAATAGTTCGTTAGTTTGCATACTATGTTTGGGGTAATAGCTCACTCCAATTCTTAGCTTAACGCGTATAGTTTGTTCATAAATTAAAAAAGGTTTTTGTACTGCCTTATTTATTAATTGAATACATAAATCATACTTATCCTGAGTGGTTGAGTTTAAAAGCAATGCAAATTCGTCTCCCCCAATCCTATATAACTTAGCAATCTCGGATAAGTGTTGGCTTAATGTTTTGGAAAATGCACATAACAACAAATCCCCAAAATTATTTCCATAAGTATCGTTTACACGTTTAAAGTTATTTAAATCTATTAAAAACAAAATGAAAGGTTGGTTATATTCTATGTCCTCATTGAGTACATTAAAGAATTTTTTACGTTTAGGTAGGTTAGTTAAACTATCGTGTTCAGCTAGAAATTGTTGGTGTTGAGCTGAGCGCTCTAGCTCTAAGATACTTTTGAGGCTTAACCTAACAACTAAATACACAAATGTGCCGCCACCAACTAAAATAAATGAAACACTAGTTGTTACAAACGGTTCACTACCATAAAAAGTAAAATAATAAAGTACCCAACAGTAGCCAAAAATAAACAGCACAATTAAAATAAGCAGTAAGCTCCATGCAAACCGATTCGTTTTTTTGCATACTTGTATTGTTGGTTTGATACTTACAGTTAACAGTAATATCCCTACTATAATCATAAATGGCTTATCCACAGACACTCTTTAAATGCAATTTGTTATACATTTAGTATGGCTAATAAATCTAATAACGAAATAAAATACATTAAAAAGCTCAGGGTAGCCCACTTACCAAATATGATTGTTGTTTTATGAAGAGGTTATAACTTTTAAGGGCGCGATTAACAGCATTGTTAATCGCTTTATTAGGGGGGTAATCTTTTTAGAAACTAACTTAGCTCTCCGCTAATGGCATATTTTAACACCCAGTTTTTTATTGGCCCTGTATTATTAGCCATTTTTAAAAACTGGCTACGTGCCCATTTAAGCGGCGCTACTTGGTTAGAAAAGCCAAAGTAACAGGCATCCATCATGCTCATCATTAACAAATTAGCCTTACGGCGAGCTCGTTCGTATTCTTTAAGTTTTAGCGGGCAACCTATATCTCCTGCTTCATTTAAAGCCTCAGCAAGTGCCACTACGTCCTGAAAACCTAAATTAACGCCCTGCCCTGCAAGTGGGTTAATTGTATGTGCCGCATCGCCCACTAAAACCAAGCGCCCTTGCGAATAATTGTTTGCATGTTGTCGAGTAAGCGGAAATATCGCATGGCTTTGTACTTCAAAATCCCCAGCAAGCTCAGGGAATTTACTCAATATGTGGGTTTTCAACTGAGCTGAGTTTAGCCCTTTAAACGCTTGCAGTGTGTTGGCATCGTCGTACCAAATTAAATTAGCGTATGGTGCCTGCATTGGTAAAAAGGCTAACGGCCCACTTGGCGTAAACTGTTGCCATGTTTTAATTTGTTGCGGTGCATCGAGTTTAATTAACACCCCCATGCAATGCTGCTGATACTCCCAGCCAGTCATACCTATATTTGCTTTGCTTCGAAGTTGCGACTGCCCGCCATCGGCTGCAATCACTAAATCGGCTGTATAACTCTGCTTGTCATAAATAAGCGTAATTAAATCTGCCGTTTGCTCTATTTTGGCTATTGGTGCTGCTTGCTCTATAACCTCGATATTATATTGTGAAAATTGCTGCCACAAACTCGCTTGAATTAAATTATTTTCAATCAAGTGGCCTAAATGGGTCGTATTTATATCGGCGCAATCAAATAACAAATTGTCGCCACCGCGCTCAAATGCTTCTAATTGTTGATAAGGCGCTATGCGGTTTTGCCTTAAAAGCGCCATTGCCCCTAATTCATCAAGTAAATTTTCTGAAAAACGATTAATAGCCGACACTCTAATATCCACCTTATCGCTACTAAGAATTTGCGATGGGTCTATTAGGTGTTTTTCAATTATACGTACGCCAAAGCCTTGCTGAGCCAACTTTATCGCCATAGCCGCGCCAACCATGCCCCCGCCAACCACTATCACATTATTTTTGGTCATGTTTTTCATCATTTTATTATTACTTGAGTCTGTTTTGATTGTATCAAAATTAATTTGTTTTATACCAGAGGATATCCCTAACAGCTGATTAAACTCGCCCTGTATTGATTTGAGATCACAAACATGAAAACTATACTTGGATCTGGGCGGGTATCCAGCTAAAATACGCGTCCTTTAAGTGAGCATGCTTGCTCCTTAATCCTGTTTTAAGCACATTTTTGTGCCACTATCGAATTGAACACGAGGCTATATTTCAATGAGTAAAAAGCTGCATATTAAAACCTGGGGTTGTCAGATGAACGAATACGACTCTCAGAAAATGGCTGAACTTTTAGATGCGACCAACGGCTATCAGCTAACTGACGATGCAACAGATGCCGACGTAATCTTACTCAACACCTGTTCAATTCGTGAAAAAGCACAAGAAAAAGTATTTCATCAATTAGGCCGTTGGAAGTTGTTAAAAGACGACAAGCCAGACTTAATAATTGGTGTAGGTGGTTGTGTTGCCTCACAAGAAGGTGACTCTATTCGCCAACGCGCCCCGTTTGTAGATGTTATTTTTGGCCCTCAAACACTACATCGTTTACCAGAAATGATTAAACAAGTACAAGGCGATAAAGGCTCATCGGTTGTTGATATTTCATTCCCAGAGATTGAAAAGTTTGACCGCCTGCCAGAGCCAAAAGCGGATGGCCCATCTGCCTTTGTATCAATAATGGAAGGCTGTTCTAAATACTGTACTTTTTGTGTTGTACCGTATACTCGCGGCGAAGAAGTTAGCCGCCCAGTCGATGACGTATTACTAGAAATTGCACAGCTTGCTGAGCAAAACGTACGTGAAGTAAATCTACTAGGGCAAAACGTAAACGCATACCGCGGCGACACGCACGATGGCGAAATATGTTATTTCTCAGATTTAATTCGTCTTATTGCTGCTATTGATGGTATTGACCGTATTCGTTACACCACATCGCACCCGGTAGAATTTACGCCAGACATCATTGACGTTTACGCTGATGTACCAGAGCTTGTAGATCACTTACACCTACCAGTACAAAGTGGTTCAGACCGTATATTAAACTTAATGAAACGTGGCCATACGGCAATTGAATACAAATCGACAATTCGTAAGTTACGCAAAATTCGCCCTAACTTAAGCATGTCGTCAGATTTCATTATTGGTTTCCCAGGCGAAAGTAAAGAAGACTTTGAAGCAACCATGAAGCTTATTAGCGACATTGGTTTTGATATGAGCTTTAGCTTTATTTACAGTGCACGCCCAGGTACGCCAGCGGCAGATTTGCCAGATGACGTAACAGAGCAAGAGAAAAAAGAACGCTTATACCTACTACAAAACCGTATTACACAAATGGCACAGCAAATTAGCCGTCAAATGTTCGATACAGAGCAACGTATACTTGTTGAAGGTCCTTCTAAAAAGAACCCAATGGAATTACGTGGCCGTACCGAAAACAACCGTGTAGTAAATTTTGTTGGCCCGCACACAGTGATCGGACAGTTTGTTGACGTACGTATTACCGAAGCACTACCTAACTCTTTACGTGGTGACTTAATTCGTACAGAATCAGAAATGAACCTACGACGTGAAATCGCGCCTTCAGCTATTTTAACTAAAGCTGCAGCTGCAGAGCCAAAACCAGACACTGTTAACGAAATTGGCGTAGCTACTTTCGTTCCTTAGTCAAAATTATTAGCGCCAGGTAACGCTGGCGCAGTACTATAGGAAGCAATTTTGAGTAATCAGTTAAAAACATTAGAGATTTATTTAGAGCCTGCCGATAACAAACGCCTTTCTTCTTTATGTGGCCCGTTTGACGAAAACATCAAACAAATTGAGCGCCACCTAGCTGTTGAAATAATTCACCGTGACAACTTCTTTAAAGTAACCGGTAAACTACACAACTGCGCCGGCGCAGTAGAAATCTTAAAAAACCTTTATGTTGATACTCAGCCAGTGCGTGGTGTTTTAGGCGAAATAGAACCCGATGCCGTTCATTTAGCTATTACCGAATCAAAAGCCCTAGAGCAAGATGCATCGAGCAGCGCTTACGGCAAAGAAATGGTGATTAAAACGCGCCGTGGTGTTATTAAACCACGTAACGATAACCAAGGTGTTTATGTGGCTAATATTTTAAACCACGACATTACCTTTGGTATTGGCCCTGCTGGTACTGGTAAAACCTACCTTGCTGTTGCTGCCGCCGTTGACGCCCTAGAGCGCCAAGAAATTCGCCGCATATTATTAACGCGCCCCGCTGTAGAGGCAGGCGAAAAGCTTGGCTTTTTACCTGGTGACTTAAGCCAAAAAATAGACCCATATCTGCGCCCGCTTTACGACGCTTTGTTTGAAATGCTAGGTTTTGAAAAAGTAGAAAAGCTCATCGAAAAAAATATTATTGAAGTCGCACCGCTTGCTTACATGCGCGGACGTACTTTAAACGATGCCTTTATTATTTTAGATGAAAGCCAAAATACCACCGCTGAGCAAATGAAAATGTTTTTAACCCGTATCGGGTTTAACTCAAAAGCGGTTATTACGGGTGATATAACACAGGTCGATTTACCTCGTGGTACACGTTCAGGCCTTCGCCATGCAATTGAAGTGCTTGATGGTGTAAACGAAATTAGCTTTAACTACTTTAAGGCTCACGATGTAGTACGCCACCCTGTTGTAGCGCGCATAGTTGAAGCCTACGAGCGTAACGACGAAAGCGAGCGACTAAAGCGCATTGAAAAGCAAAATGCAAAAGACGCACTTGCCGCTCAACAACTGTCTACAAAAGAGTAATGCCTTGACAACAGAACTTGATTTACAAATAGCCTGTGAGTTTGACAACCTCCCAAGCGAAGCACAATTTGCACTGTGGGCCGACAAAGCCCTTAGCCAATACCGTGACGAGTCAGAGCTCAGCATCGTTATTAGCGACGAAGCGCAATCGCAACAACTTAATAACGACTATCGCGGTAAAAACAAACCGACCAACGTATTGTCGTTCGAATTTGAAGCACCACCGGGAATCGATATTCCCTTGGTTGGTGATTTAATTATTTGCCCAGCCATTGTATTAGCTGAAGCAATTGAGCAAGAGAAGTCATTTCATGATCACTTTGCGCATATGGTTATTCATGGATGCTTGCATTTACTTGGATTTGACCATATAAAGAGTGAAGATGCTTTTGAGATGGAAAGCATCGAAAAGCAATTACTTGCAGAGCTAAACATAGCAGACCCATATCGGGACGATATTTAAATTAACGGAGCAATTAGACGCAATGAGCGACGGTAACTCGCAATCTAGCCAGGGTTCTTCTGGCAAAACGTGGTTGGGCAGAATAGCCCAAATGCTGCAAGGGGAACCCCAGAATAGAGAAGAGCTGGTCGAAGTAATTGCCGATGCGCAAGAACGAGACGTAATCGATCCAGAAACAAAAGAGATGATAGAAGGTGTGCTTGGTGTTTCCAAGCTTAAAGTGCGAGACATTATGGTTCCGCGCTCACAAATGATCACTCTTGAGATCGACAGCCCGCTTGAAGAGCTAATTCCAATGATGGTCGATTCAACTCACTCACGCTTTCCGGTGGTGATTGAAGACAAAGACCATGTAGAAGGGATTTTACTTGCTAAAGATCTATTACCACTGATCTTAAATAAAGACGAGCTACTCCCTTCGCTGCGTGATTATTTACGTCCAGCTATGGTAGTGCCTGAAAGTAAACGTGTTGATACACTGCTTAACGAGTTTCGTCAGCAACGCTACCATATGGCGATTGTAATTGATGAGTACGGCGGCGTATCGGGTTTAGTGACCATTGAAGATATTCTTGAAATAATTGTTGGCGAAATAGAAGATGAGCACGACGAAGAAGAAGAACAACAAGATATTCGTCGCCTCGCTAAACATGTTCACGTTGTACAAGCACTTACGCCTGTTGATGACTTTAACGAGCATTTTAAAACAGGTTACAGTACCGATGAAGCAGATACCATAGGTGGCACTGTACTGCATGCTTTTGGTCATATGCCAAGTCGTGGTGAAACAATTGACATAGAAGGTTACCAATTTAAAGTAACCAACGCCGACAATCGCCGTATATTGCAACTGCAAGTCACCGTTCCTAAGGCTGATGATAACGACAGTGAAGAAACTGCTAACTAGACTTACCCTGCTAGCAAAAGATAAAAAAGCATGGCTCGCATTTATTGCGGGCCTTGTTTTAACTTTTGGCTATGCCCCTTTTGAAATTTGGCCCATTGTATTTTTAAGCCTTGCTGCCATAATTTTTTGCGTTAATCCCAATAATACTGGTAAAGCACACGCAAAAACCGCTGCTAAATATGGTTTTATATTTGGCCTAGGCTGGTTTGGCGCGGGCATTAGCTGGGTACATGTATCTATTGCTACCTTTGGCGGCATGCCCCTTATAGCATCACTGTCGTTAATGGCCTTTCTGTGTTCATACTTAGCGTTATTTCCAGCACTCGCCTTTTATTTAGCGTCTCGCTTTGCCAGCGGTCCGAAAAGTTTTGGTGCGCTGCTTATTACCAGTTTTGCGATTAGCGAATATTTACGTAGTACACTGCTCACTGGTTTCCCGTGGTTAAGTTTTGGCTATACACAAACTGACGGACCACTTAGGCTATTAGCCTCTTATATTGGCGAGTTTGGCCTGACTCTTGTGTGTATTATCATTGGTTTTGCGCTTTATCGTGCAACTCAAAAAGATTTTAAAACCCCTGTAGTTACCGCGATTACCTTTGCCCTTATTTTTACAGCAGCACTTACCACAGGGTCGGTGCAATATTCAGGTAAAAGCATGTCGACTTTACTGGTGCAAGGTAATATAAAACAACACCTGCGCTTTGAGCCAAGTGAGTTTTGGACCACCATGAGCAAATACCAAGACATGACGCGTCCACATTGGGATGCCGACTTAATAGTCTGGCCAGAAGCCGCAGTGCCTGAAATAGAAATGCTTGCTGACTCCTACCTAGCCAATTTAGACAGTGCCGCCTCATTTAATCAAACGGCCCTTGTTACTGGTATTGTTGATTACCAGCGAGACACCAAAAACATATTCAATACGCTTATTGTGGTTGGTAATAAAGAACGCGGCGACGAGCACGGCCATTACCGCTACCTCGATAAAAACCGTTATCAAAAACACCAATTATTACCGATTGGCGAATTTGTGCCATTTCAAGACTTTTTGCGCCCTATTGCCCCATTATTCGATTTACCTATGTCGTCCTTTACGCGTGGCGACAAAGTGCAAAACAACTTGCGCGCCAATGGCTATAACTTACTCCCTGCTATTTGCTACGAAATAGTATTTGCCGACTTAGTACGCGGTAATTACAAAAGCGATTCCGACCTACTATTTACTGTCAGTAACGATGCTTGGTTTGGCGACTCTATTGGGCCTTTGCAACACATGCAAATAGCCCGCATGCGGGCGCTCGAACTACAACGCCCTCTAGTGCGAGTTACCAACAATGGGGTAAGCGCCGTATACGACCCCATAAGCCACACACAACAAACCATGCCACAGTTTGAAGCTACCATATTGAAAGCCAACATTAAGCTTATAAAAGGCGACAGCGTGTACAGCCAGTATGGCAATGTGTTTGTATGGGGATTTGTGTTTTTGATGGGAATTGTTGGGTTTGGGGTTAGGGTTAAATTTGAAAAAACTAGATTCATTATCTAGCACACTTATTAAACGAATTGTAAGAAGAGCCTAATGATAAAAAACTATCTAGAAGGAGTAGAAAGCGCTGTAAGTAAATTACTTGAAGTCCGCAAAGAGTTTCACAATGATATTAATGATATCTATAAAGATTCGATACCGCCTATGTACCTTTTTAATAGGCAAAATACAGAGCAAACCATTCAACTAGGCGAAAAAAATTGGAGTAAAAAAGAACATATAGTAGAAGGATTTAAAAGATCAAAAAAAGCTCTCATAAAATTAGAATCTGAGCAGTTTGCGCTTTCATCTATAGATGGCTCTTTGTTACAGATTGCAGCTAAGGGTATTGAATTATTTTCTAAAAATAAAAAGAATACTACTACATTAAGTCTTAATGCTAAAACTTCAAAATTTTGTATTGGCCGTGAAATTAGAGGCTTACCTGCGGGTCTTATTATTTATGCGGGCCGCAATCACTATAATCATATTGAGGCTGGCGGTGATTTACACAACCCTACAAAAAAAATAGTAGAAACCTTAAACATTAACTCCAATTTGTATAAGCCTTATTTGCAATTCAATTTTGAACAGTCCTCTAACTTACCAATTAATCGAGCTACGGAATTCGTACTTTTATTAACTTGGGAGAAATTTGAGGATTTTGCATATGATTTGAAAGGGCTGTAACCGTTCATTTACTAACTAATGTGTAAATACATCGAAAAATGAAAATACTCATTATTTGAATAAACTTCTCAACCCATAATACCAACTAAGCGCTGCCACCGTGCCATGAGTTTCATCTTTAAAGTAACGTTGATTTATAATTAGATTATCGCTTGAGTGTGCTTTTAACTTTTCAACAAATGCTAAACCCCATCGGTAATTTGTTTTACCAATTTCGCCAAACGCTTCGCCGTTATTTGCAAAGGTAAAATACACATTGCCTTTAAGCAGCTTATTTATTAGTTGCTTCTCATCAAAATAACGGTTTAGGAAGTTATTATCCCACAGGTAGGTTGCATCAATAATTAAGTAATCTGTAAATAGCGCATGGTTGGAAAGCAATACGTAGCTGGCAAACAAGCCACCAAAAGACTCGCCAATTAATACGCGTTTAGTTGATGTGCGGTAATTTTTATTAATCAGTGGAATAAGTTCTTTTTCAAAAAAGGCGCTGTAGTTTGCAGCGTTGCCAATATTTTCAAACTTTTCTAGAAGTTTACCGTTAAATGTCCAATCAACATTGGTTGGGGTAAAGTCACGTTCTCTTATCGCATTTTTACTATTAGGAATGGCTACTATAATTGCTTGTTGTATTTGCTGCTCTAGCCGCTGAGTACTAAGTGCCTCTACTAGCCCGGCGACAGCTTTTAGATGTGTTTGGTCACCATCGAGCAAGTAAATAACTGGGTATACTTTATTAGAATTTTCATTATAGCTTGGCGGTAAATAAACACTAAAGCTGCGTTGCTCATCTAAAATAATAGACTTAAGCTGGTGGGTTTTAGCTAAAATAATAGGCTCTGAGGCATTTACATTTACTGTAAAAAATAAATATAAAAATATTATTGATAAGACTTTCATACATACCCTTGTATTAATAACAAACGAAGAAGCGCCTGGCCTTCTTTGAACAAGCAAAACACTGTTTTTATTACTAAGCTATTCCTTAGTTCGTGACGCTAACTTTTTATATATTGCATCTTTATCGCGTTTACCAATTACCAGTACATAAACCACAACTTCGTCATCAATAACTTCGTAAGCTAGGCGATATCCTGCCGTACGCAATTTTATTTTATAAACATTATCAAAGCCGCGTAATTTAGAGGCTGGCACATGGGGATTATCTAAACGCTCAATGAGCTTCTTTTTAAACTGACTTTTAAGTGGTGACGCAAGTTTTTCCCACTCCTTTAAGGCTGCAGGTAAAAACTTTAACTTATAAGTCATCTATACTAACTTCAACCGCTTGAGATAAATCGCCTCTGCGGCTCTGAACAACTTGAGTTAGTTCATAATCATCCAGTTGTTCCATTAGTAGCTCATACATTGGTGCAGGCACTAAGTAAGCTGCGGGCTTATTATGATTTAATATGGCTATTGCAGCACCATCTGCTTCATTCAAAAGCGCGGTTGGATTTTTTTTAAGTTCTGAAATACTTGCCGAACAATCAGCTAAAACCTGCCTCATAAAACACCTAAAAAGAACTAAATTAAGCTCTAATTTTAGACCTTTTTTTATTTTTAGCTATACTTTTTATAATTTCGTCAGTTTTTGTTACTCTTTCACTGTATCTACAACGGTTTCAACATTTACAACTTGATTCAAGTTACCTTTAATAACCACTGTTGCTGATATTTTATCTTGAATGGCTTGCCTGTTTGGGTCCCAGTATATCTGCAGGAACCCCAATAACCCCGTAGCAAAACCTGCGCCGTAGCCGCCGTAACGACCAAAGCAATCGAGCAACCCTAATGGCTCACCATTTAAAGCAACAACACGGATATTGCATGCTTTTTTACCCGGTGTTTGGCCTCGCCAAAGTAAGGAGAACAACGTAAAGTAAACTGCAGCCCAGCCAAAGCCTAGTCCTAAATCTTCAATAATGCCTTTGCCCCACTGCAAAATACTATTTGTGGTTGTTTGTGCTGGTTTTTCTTCTATTAACTGTGCAGCCTTTATTTCGTTATTTTCACTGACCACTAATAGCTGTAAAAGTACGGTAGCAAGTTGTGGGTTTTGTAGGTCGTCCATTTCCGCTAATTTGGGAACTTGCCCAATTAAATTATCAAGTGCGTTTTGTTGGCAAGGTTGATCACAGCTTTCATCGGCTGTTTGCGTTAAATAAGCATTTACGCGTTGTTTTTCTGCGGGAGTAAGCTCAATTTCATCTTGTATTTTTACGCCCTGAACAGCCAAACTTTGATCTGCGTTATCGTCTTCTAGGTAATCTATGCCAATTGAAAGTACAGTAAGTGCGCTTACAAATAAAAAACCTGCTGCAAAAACGTTTAGGGCTCTGCGCCAAAACGATGACATTTTTGGAAGGTATTGCTGCGCAGTGCCTTTATAAAAAGCCATTGCAGCGACAAATGCGATTAAAGCCGCGCTGAGTTTAGCGGCTAAAAATATCAGTGCTACATCAATTATTATCGCGAATGCGCGTCGTGTAGGTGTTGCTAAAGGCAAACCGAGTAAGGTCTGATCAATTTTAAAGGCGTATGGCGTAATAACCTCTCTAGTTTCAGAGCTCGATAATTGTAATTGCTCTATTTCTTTGGCTTTCATTTATATGCTTATTATTAAAATAGGTACTCGTACTAACTTACCCGTTTTTGATTTTTTGCTCAAGGTAAAGCTAATAAAATCAAAATGATAAAATTCATTAAAGTATTTCACAAAATTAGTTTTGAAATAAGTGAACAAATAAATTGCGAAGCCGTATATCTAACCTAAACGCTGAATAATAAACCTATTTCAAGCAGCTTTTTTAGTGCTAACTGCGTTGAATTTACGTGCAATAGGCTCTCTATTGACGCGTAAACATGCCTTGTTTTCACTAAAAACCTCTAGCTAGAAAAACAAACTTAAATATAATTATGATTCAATATGTTAGTAAATCTCTTAACCCGAGTTCAGGTTAACTATTTAAATCAACGAGGTAAACTCTATGACCACTAAGCAACTTTCATCACTTTTTATATTTAACGCATTACTATTAAGCACTGAGGCCAATGCTGATCAACGCTGGTATGTTGTTAATGATTCTGTAATGGGGGGGATGTCTAATAGCCAAGTGGTTCAAACGCAAGACAGTTTAGTGTTTACGGGCAATGTATCGCTCGATAATAATGGGGGCTTTGCATCAATACGTACGGAGCTAAATACACAAAGTCAAAATACTAAAGGTATAACGCTGCGTGTTAAAGGTGATGGGCAAACTTATCAGCTCAGACTCAGGACCACAGATTATCTTGATGGTGCAGCGTACACACACTCATTTAAAACAGTAAAAAACGAGTGGGTAAATATTAATTTTATCCCGAGCGATTTTACGCTAACCTTTCGCGGAAGAGTGCTAGATCAACAACCTACTATTGATTTTAACGATATAAAGCAGCTTGGCTTTATGATTGCGGGTAAGCAAGAAGGTAAATTTAAACTTGAAGTGAGTAAAATTCAGTTTAGGCCCTAATCCACCAGCATATTATAAGAGACTAAATAGTATAGTCATCGCCTCGCCTTCTCATTTCGTTAATTATCAGCTCAACCATTTGTTGCTTTAGTGCAGCTTGCTGTGTTTTTAACTCACCTAGTTGCAGCTCTAACATAGTTATTTGCTGCTGTTGTTGCTCGTTTTTATATTTTTTAGAACCCATATGCTCGGTATCTATAGTCAAACGGGCATCGTCTTTATCTTGTTCATATGCGCTACTATCTATGGTTAAGCTACGTTGTAGCGGGCTCTGTTTAAGCTTGTTAATTTGCTCCTGTAATGCAACAACCTGCTGCGTGAAGTACTTATATGCTTTTTCTAGATTTTTATACTGATCACTAAATGTTGCATTATCTTCACTGTACTTTTGCACCTTAGCGTCTAAAAATTCTGATAAAACATACTCAGGTTCTTCTTCAGGGACTTCTTCAGACGTGTCTTCAGCACGTTGCTGTTCTAATTGTATTAAAGGCTGGCTGCTGTAGTTGTATACTTGATGTTGAATGGGTGCGGGTGAAATTTTCATTATTTTATCCCTAAAATAGCTTTGTCACATTTATACCAATTTTATTAAAAACGTAATCATTCTATCGTATTAAATAGCTCACTTACGGTGTTAAAAATCATTCATATAGAATAACTATATGTCGTAATTTTTGCCTTGTTACTGAGCTATTTTATTAGCGCTATAATAGAACACTAATTTAATGCAATTGGTATTATAACTATCGACCTCGTATTAAAATCCTTGAGTAAATTTTAACGTGAACTAAAAGCAAAAAGCCCCACTTTATTAAAGTAGGGCTTTAGCAATTAATTACTTCAAATCAAGTTACGACTCAATTGCCAGTAACTCTACTTCAAAAATAAGTACTGAGGCAGGAGGAATACTCCCCACACGTTTTTCGCCATATGCTAATTGGTGCGGTACATAAAAAGTATATTTATCGCCAGGGCTCATTAGCTGTAAGCCTTCTGTCCACCCTTTAATCACTTGGTGCAACCCAAAACTAATCGGTGTTTTACGCTCTACTGAACTGTCAAACACAGTGCCATCGATTAATGTGCCATGATAATGCACGTTAACCATGCTTGTTGACGTTGGTTTATTTACGCCTTCACCTTTGTGCACTACTTTGTATTGCAAGCCAGAAGCGGTTTCAACTACCCCTTCTACTTTTGCGTTAGCCGCTAAATAGTCAGCGCCTATTTGTGCATTTATGCCTGCTTGTTGTTTTGCTTTTTTACTATTTTGAAATATTAAAAAACAAAAAATAGCGATTACCACCGCCAAAATTATATTGATCATCATTAACCTTTTTCGTTGCCTAGCTTTTCATTATCTAGCTCTTCGTCTTTTTCATCATCGCCGTTTACTATGTCGGCAATCTCTTTTAGGCGAGCAAGCGCAATACCGTTTACTGAGTTTTCTGGATACTGGTCATCAATAATATCGCCTGCTTCTATATCCATTAGTAAGTTAAGCGCTTGATCAACAGTTTCTACCGCGTAAATATTAAATTTACCACTTTCTACTGCGTTGAGTATTTCATCATCTAGCACTAAGTTAACTTGGTTTGATTTAGGAATGATAACGCCTTGCGAACCAGTTAAACCACGCATTTTGCACAGTTTAAAAAAGCCTTCTATTTTTTCGTTTACGCCACCAATGGCTTGTACATCACCGTGTTGGTTAATAGAACCTGTAAGCGCGATAGACTGGCTAATAGGCAAACTAGTGATGGATGATATAAGCGCACAAAGCTCAGCTAAAGATGCACTATCGCCATCTATGTAACCATAACTTTGCTCTATGGCAATATTAGCACTAAGCGTTAAGCTAAAGTGCTGGGCGTATTTATTGCCTAAATAACCAGTAAGCAACATCACCCCTTTTGAGTGAATTGCTTTGCCAAGCTCGGCTTCACGTTCTACATCAATAACCCCATCAGCGCCGGCATAAACGGTTGCCGTAATACGTGCAGGTGTACCAAATGAAGTGTCACCAATGTGCAGTACCGTTAAGCCATTTACTTTACCAATAGCTTGGCCGTCGGTTGCAATAAGCGTGTGACCTTCTTTTATATCACTTAGCATATTTTCGCTAATTTGACCGGTACGGTATTGCTTACCTTCAATAGCTTCATCAATATGGTGCGCATCAACTAATGTTTGGTTATCTTGCTTGGCGTAGTAACTCGCCTCTGCAACAAGCTCTAAAACATCAGCAAAACGAGCAGATAATTTATTGTGATGTTCTGCTTGTCGATAGCTAAATTTAAGTAACCTCACCATCGCCGCTTGCGTAGTGGTGCATTTTAAAGTTTGCTCACAATACTCTGTAACTTTAGTAATAAACTGATACTGTAATTTATCGCTGCTTGGCAGGTAGTAGTCAAAGTCGGCTAATACTCTAAATAGCTCAGCAAATTCTTCGTCATATTCACCTATGGTGTAGTACAACTCGCGAGAGCCTAATAAAATAATTTTCACATCGAGTGGAATGAGCTGCGGGCGAAGTGTAAAACTCGTCCCGACTGTACTATCTTGATACGGTAAATCATTTTTTATCTGATGTGTTTTTAAACACAATTTCAAACCATCCCACACTTGCGGGTTTGCCATTATTTTTTCAGCATCCATTATTAAGTAACCGCCATTAGCACGATGCAATGCACCTGGCTGAATTGACCGGTAACTCGTAATTAACGTGCCTTGTGATGTCGCGTATTCAATTTTACCAAATATGTTACCAAAGGTTGGGTTTGGCTCATACACCACTGGCGCTGCATCGTCTTCTTTAAACTCAACTAAAATATTGGGTGCAAAAAAGTCGGTCAGCATGCCTTTGCGGTCAAAGTCTTCTTTGCTTTCTTCACTTTCATCTTCGTCATCTAGCCATTCAAGTACAGCATCGATAATTTCAACGCGTATATCTTTTAAATAACGCAGTACGCCAATGTGTGTGGCGTACTTATGTTCTAAATCTTTTAGAAGTGGTTTAGTGGCTTGCTCTGCAGTCGACTTTTTAAGATTACGAAGTTTTTCTTTTGATTCACGCTTCCAACGCGGCAATTCTATTAACGCTTCTATTAGTGCGTCTTCTAGCTTTTCTATTTTTTCAAAAAACTCTTCGCGTAATGTTTCTTCAAGTTCGCCAAATTCACTGTCGCTTAATTGTTTACCGTCAACAAGTGGTGCAAACCCTACTGAGCTTTTTTCTTCGACTAGTGCAACGCTTTGCTCAAGTGCCGCTATTTCTACAGCCGTGATGGCGCTGTCGTAAGCGTCATTAAATTCGCGATCGATTGATTTTTTCTTGCGTTGATACGCTGGGTTATCGAATGCAGCGGGAAACGTATCGAGCACTTCATCTAAAAATGAGTCGATGTCGTCACTGAGTAGTTTGCTTTGCCCTGCTTGCATAAACAATGCAATGGGCTCTCGGTGATCGGCGTAATTATTTACGTATAACCATTCGTTAGGTGTCGCTCTGTCTTTTGCATGTTGTTTGAGTTTATCTTTTACGAGTGTATAACGCCCATGAGCCGCCTCGCCCATTACATAAACGTTATAACCAGGTAGGTCCATCCCCAAGGAAAAATCTAGCGCACTTTGGGCACGTTGTTGGCCTATAAAAGTAAGTGGCTCTGGATATGGATTACTCATACATGTGTTTACATGATGAGTCGAAATACTCGGTGCGAGTGCAGATACAGGTAATGGCAGCAATTTTTTCGTCATTCTAACTTCTTTGTTTACCAGCATATTCACTGGCTTTAAATGCATTAAGTGGCTTAGCGCCACTCAATACTACTATTTAGGGTTGCAAAGCCTTGCGGCTAAACTCTATTGAATCACATTCTATGCAAGGCGTTATTTGCGTCGCGTGATAAATGTCGTGGCTATGGTTACAATTCTTACATACTAATGTGCCTATGGCTATCCATTCGCCTACGTGATACACACCATTATGCTTAAAATCTTGACTTAACGATTGCCATTCAAGCTGTGTTTTATCTTCTATGTGCGATAGTTCAAGCCAAATAGACTCTTTAAGTTCTTGCCATGCAAGTGAATTATAATGAGCCTCGTACTCTACAAGATGTTCAATGTCGTTCTTTAAATAGCTTTTATAAAGCTCATATCTTTCTTGGCTTAAATCTTTTAGTGCCTGCTCAGATCCAACAAACCCAGAAATCACGTCTTTTACACCATGCTCTTTCACCTCTTTTAGCCAATGGGTAAAACTGCCAAGCCATGTTTTGTAATCAGTCATTTTTTACTCCTTCAAAATTGCTGTTAAATCAGTCTGTAACTTATGTTTTTAGCTAACTACAGTATAAAAAGGCAGGTTAACCTGCACTGAAAGTTACAATTTAATAAAAGCATGTTTTTGACGCTGTGAATAGTGTTTTATTTGGGGTATCCTAACGGCAATTTTTTATTAGTTTGCAAGAAGTCTGGAACCATAGATGCAAGAGCAATATAACCCGCAAGATATAGAGTCAAAAGTACAAAGCTACTGGGAAGAAAACCAGGTATTTAAAGTCACTGAAGATGAGAGCAAAGAAAAGTATTACTGCCTTTCTATGTTCCCTTATCCGAGTGGTCGACTGCATATGGGTCATGTGCGTAACTACACCATTGGTGATGTTGTTTCTCGTTTCCAGCGCCTGCAAGGCAAAAACGTAATGCAACCTATGGGTTGGGATGCGTTTGGTTTACCTGCAGAAAACGCTGCTATTAAAAACAAAACAGCACCAGCAAAGTGGACTTACGAGAACATTGACTACATGCGTAACCAACTTAAGCAATTAGGTTTTGGTTATGACTGGGATCGTGAAATTGCAACCTGCCACCCAGAATACTACAAATGGGAGCAGTGGTTTTTCACTAAGCTTTACGAAAAAGGCCTAGTGTACAAAAAAATGTCGACAGTTAACTGGGATCCAGTGGATCAGACAGTATTGGCAAACGAGCAAGTTATTGACGGTCGCGGTTGGCGTTCAGGCGCTGTGGTTGAGCAAAAAGAAATTCCACAGTGGTTTATTAAAATTACCGACTACGCACAAGAGCTACTTGACGATTTAGATAAGCTTGAAGATTGGCCAGAGCAAGTTAAAACTATGCAGCGCAACTGGATCGGCCGCTCTGAAGGGTGTGATATTGAATTTAAGCGCACCGATAACGACGAAACATTTAGCGTATACACAACTCGTCCAGATACCTTTATGGGTGTTACCTATGTTGCTGTTGCCGGTGGCCACCCGATTGCACAAGAAGCCGCTAAAAATAGCGATGCTATTGCAATGTTTGTTGAAGAATGCAAAAACACCAAAGTTGCCGAAGCAGATATGGCAACAATGGAGAAAAAAGGCATAGCAACAGGCTTTTACGCCACTCACCCATTAACGGGCGAGCAAGTGCCAATTTGGGTCGCTAACTTTGTATTAATGCATTATGGCTCAGGCGCTGTAATGGCAGTACCTGCACACGATCAACGCGATTTTGAATTTGCAACCGCTTACGGTCTTGATATAAAACAAGTCATTGCACCGGTTGAAGGTTCAGACCTTGAAGTAAACCTTAAAGAATCAGCATTTACCGATAAAGGTGTACTTGTAAATTCAGGTGAATTTAACGGCCTTGATTTTGACGCTGGTTTTAAAGCGATTGCCGATAAATTAGAAGCACTCGGTGTGGGTGAGCGTAAAGTAAACTTCCGCCTGCGTGACTGGGGTGTTAGCCGCCAGCGTTACTGGGGCTCACCAATCCCAATGCTTAGCGATGAAGATGGTAAAGAACTTGCGGCTACTGAAGATATGCTCCCCGTTCGCTTACCAGAAGACGTGGTAATGAACGGTGTAACGTCACCACTTAAAGCAGACCCAGAGTGGGCTAAAACAACAGTCAATGGCGCACCTGCGTTTCACGAAACTGATACGTTTGACACCTTTATGGAATCGTCTTGGTACTACGCCCGCTACTGTAGCCCACGCTACGACGAAGGTATGCTAGACCCAGCTGCTGCTAACTACTGGTTGCCAGTAAATCAATACATTGGTGGTATTGAGCACGCTATTTTACATTTATTGTACTCGCGCTTTTTCCATAAATTATTACGTGACTTTGGTTTAGTAAACTCAGACGAGCCGTTTGACCGCTTACTTTGTCAAGGTATGGTGCTTGCTGAAACATTTTATCGTAAAGATGAAAAAGGCGGCGATATTTGGATTTCGCCAAGTGATGTAAATACCGAAACCGACGACAAAGGCCGCGTAACTAAAGCATGGCATAAAGAAGATGGCGAACCGGTATTCTCATCTGGCATGAGCAAAATGTCTAAATCTAAAAATAACGGTATAGACCCACAACATGTAATTGCCCAGTACGGTGCAGATACAGTGCGTTTATTCATGATGTTTACAGCACCACCAGAGCAAACGCTTGAATGGTCAGACTCGGGTGTTGAAGGCGCGCATCGTTTCTTAAAACGTGTATGGAAATACGCGGTAGACGTTAAAACTGTGGGTTACCAAGCACTTGATAAATCAGCGCTCACTAATCCGCAAAAAGTACTTCGTCGCGATTTACATAAAGCGATTGCTAAAGTGACTGACGATGTTGAACGCCGTCAAACCTTTAACACCGCTATTGCAGCTATTATGGAGCTTTCTAATAAATTATTGAAAGCACCGCTTACAGATGCACAAGATGTGGCGATTGCAAACGAAGCGCTTGAAGCGCTTGTTATTATGCTTGCACCTATAACGCCGCATTTATCGCATGAACTTTGGAAAGAGCTTGGCAAAGAAGGCGAAATTTTAGATGCAGCATGGCCAAAAGTTGATGAGTCGGCACTTGTTGAAGACGAAAAGTTAATTATTGTCCAAGTAAACGGTAAGCTTCGCGCTAAGTTAACAGTGGCAGCAGATGCTACACAAGAGCAAGTAGAAGCCCTTGCGTTTGCTGAATCTAACGTCACTAAATTTACTGATGGCGCAACCATTCGTAAAATCATTTATGTGCCGGGCAAACTACTTAACGTGGTAGCTAACTAACATGGCGGCATTTAACGCCATTAAAAATGGACTAGCCTTAGTGCTAGTCTGTTTTTTGTTATCAAGCTGTGGCTTTCATTTTAAGAAAGCCTCTAGCCTGCCTGATAACTTAAAACAGCTAACACTAGTAGGCGATGATGAAAAATCGGCCTTGTTCGAAAGCCTTAAAAACGAGCTAAAAGCCAGTAATGTAGAGCTAATACCGTCAGCTAAAGGCAAAGCTCAATTGTATTTACGTCAAGAAACAGTTGAACGTCAAACACTTTCGTTATTTAAAAATGGTCAAGTTGCTGAATACGAACTTGCTTATGGTGTGTCGTATATCGTTAAGCGCCCAGGCGAAAACGCAATAGAAAAGCGCTTCGAGCTTTATCGTAATTATCAAGACGATCCAGATCATGCGTTAGCTAAAGCAAAAGAGCTTGAGCTACTCATTAGCGAAATTCGTGAGCAAGCTAGTCGTCGTATTGTTAGAGAGCTGTCGCAACTCTAATGCGCTGCTACGCAAATCAACTACCGAGCGAATTAAATAAAGGGCTAAAGCCCTTTTATTTAGTATTTGGGGAGGAGCCTTTTCAAGAAGCGCAGTGTGTACGGCAAATTCGCGACACGGCTAAAGCGCAAGGCTTTGATGAGGTAATTAAATTTACTTTAATGCAAGGATTTGATTGGCAAGAAATTATAGCTCAGTACCAAAGCATGTCACTGTTTAGCGCACGTACTATTATTGAGCTTGATTTAAACCAACAAAAACCTGGTATTGTTGGCAGTAACACATTTAAAAAAGTGATCGAACTGGTCAACCCTGATACCATCCTTATTATTAAAGGCGCTAAGGCTAGTCAAGAAGTACAACGCGGTGCGTGGTTTAAAGCTCTCGATAAGCTTGGTGTATTTGTCCCTTGCTACCCACTAACTGGCTCACATGTAAAACGATGGCTTGACGAGCAGTGCCAACGCTTATCGCTTAACATGCAAAACGATGCCAAACTTAGCTTAATAAATGCCACCGAATGTAATTTATTAGCGTGTTTTCAAGAACTCGAAAAACTCTCGTTATTACACGGCAATGCGCTTATTAATCAGCAGTTAGTCATGCAGGGGCTATTAAATCAGGCCAAGTTCGATATTTTTGATTTAAGCGACGCCCTATTAAATGGCCACGCTAAACAAGCTATTAAAGTATTAAACAAACTGGCCAGTGATAACACCGAAGTGGTGGGTATTTTGTGGGCTATAACCAAAGAACTTACTACACTTATAAATGTGCAACTTGGTTTATTAAATGGCGAGCCTATTGCTAATTTATTTAAACAAAATGCAATTTGGAAAAATCAGCAAGGCCCAGTTCAAAACGCAATAAATCGTTTAAACATGCATACACTTGAACACATAAACAGTGATGTTGCTTTGTTTGATGCCAGTTATAAGCAAGGTAATTTAATTGCACCTTACCAAGCGCTTGCTCATATTTGTATTAAATTTTGCCAGCCGCTCGACATCCCAATGCCTTGCCACACGGTTAATTAACGGGTGTATGTGAAATGATTGCAATTTTTGGTGGCACATTCGACCCTGTCCATTTAGGGCATTTAAATATGGCGCAGCAATGCGTTAAAACATTTAATTTAAATACACTCTATTTTATGCCTTGTGCATTACCTGCCCACAAAGCAGTACCGGGCATTAGTACACAGCACCGTATAAATATGCTAAACGCGGCGATTGAACCTTATCCGTATTTTGATCTCGATTTAAGAGAGCTTAACAGAGCCGGTCCATCCTATTCGTTACTTAGCTTGCAAGAATTGCGTAAAGAACACCCAGCTACGCCTATTTTATTTTTGATTGGTATGGACTCGTTTAACAACCTCGACAAATGGTTTGAGTGGCAAACAATAACGCAGCTATGCCATATTGTCGTTTATCAGCGCCCTGCTCAAGATTGCAGTGTCAATGGTGAACTTAAAAGTTACTTGCAACATGCAAAGGTAGACGAAGTAACGGCACTTGAACAAACTCTCGCTGGGAAACTTTATTTTTTATCCGGTGAAACCCATAATGCAGCCTCGAGTATTATTCGAGAACAGCTTAAAAAAAGTAATAAAAAGAATGAACTATTACCCGATGCAGTGAGTCATTACATACAAATGCATCAGCTCTATCAAATTGATGCTTAAAAACGCCTACCGTGTTAAAATGCGCGCCATTAAATTTTTAAATTGAGACAAAACCTTGGATTCAAAACAATTACTCGCTTTTGCTATGGATAAAATTGACGATATGAAAGCGCGTGACATTATTCATATTGACGTAACAAAGACATCTGACATCACTGACTATATGGTTATTTGTTCAGGCACATCGAAGCGCCACGTACAATCAATTGCCGATCATTTAGCAAAAGAAGCACGTCACGCAGATTCAGAACCTCTAGGTTATGAAGGCGAAAGTGATGGCGAATGGGCACTGGTTGACTTAGGTGACGTGGTTGTTCACGTAATGCAAAGTGAAGCACGTATCTATTACGATCTAGAAAAACTGTGGGGCTAGACCCTTACTCATTTTAGACAATGCTTGGAAGTAATTCGTGAAAATACAAATGATTGCTGTTGGTACAAAAATGCCAGCATGGGTAGAAACGGGATTTGCAGAATATCAGCGCCGTTTCCCTAAAGACATGGCCCTTGAGTTAATTGAAATTCCAGCCGGAAAACGTGGCAAAAATGCGGATATAAAACGTATTTTACACATTGAAGGTGAAAAAACATTAGCGGCTATTCCAAAAGGCAATCGTATTGTTACGTTAGAAGTCACAGGGAAAGCGCTAGATACTCACCAGCTTGCTAAAAACATGGAAAAATGGCAACTCGACGGCCGCGATGTAAGTTTACTTATTGGCGGACCTGAAGGACTTGCTCCAGAGTGCATTGCAGCTTCAGAGCAAAAATGGTCGTTATCTAATTTAACATTACCGCACCCATTAGTGCGCATTATTGTTGCAGAGAGCCTTTACAGAGGCTGGAGCTTAAATAACAACCATCCTTATCATCGCGAGTAACCTCTTGCCATGCTAAAACAAAGACCCACTATTCGTGACCACTCCGCAGAAGCAAACTTATTTGCTAGGCGTGCATTCGTGGGTTTTGTTTTTGTATTAGGGTTAATGGCTGTACTGCTTTCTAATTTATATACAATTCAAGTAAAAGATCACGATGGCTATCAAACCCGCTCTAACGATAATCGTATTAAAGTTATACCTATCCCCCCCAACCGTGGTTTAATTTACGATCGTAATGGTGTTCTCCTTGCTGAAAACAAGCCTGTTTATAACCTTGAAGTGATCCCTGAAGAGGTGGATGATTTAGCCAAAGCACTGGTGCAAATAAGTAAATTAATCGCGCTTACTGAGCAAGAAAAAGAAGACTTTTTAGACGATATTAAACATACGCGCCGTTTTAAGTCACAGGTTCTTAAAGCCCATTTAGATGAAACTGAAGTCGCTAAATTTTCGGTTAATCAACATAAATTCCCTGGATTTAGTATTGAAGCACGACTGGCCCGTTATTATTCATTTGGCGATACCCTCACCCATGCTTTAGGCTATGTAGCTAAACTCAATAAAAAAGAACTCAATCAATTAGAGCAAGAAGGCCGCGATACAAATTACCGTGCCACTCACGATATTGGTAAACTCGGAATAGAGAAATACTACGAAGAAACACTCCATGGTAACGTTGGCTCGCAACGCGTAGAAGTTAACAATCGTGGACGAATTATCCGCACGCTAAGTATAACCCCCCCACAACCAGGTAGCGATTTGGTGCTTACCCTCGATGTCGGCTTACAGCAAATAGCGCAACATGCACTTAAAGATATGCGTGGTGCTGTAGTGGTGATGGACGCTAAAGATGGCGGCGTACTGGCACTTTATTCAAACCCAAGTTACGACCCTAATTTATTTGTGCATGGCATTAGCAGCAAAAATTACAAAGCGTTACTTAATCAAGACAGTCCATTAATAAACCGTACTACGCAAGGTCGTTATGCACCCGCCTCTACGGTAAAACCTTTAATGGCAGTATTAGCGCTTGAAGAAAACATCGTAAACGAAACAACATCAATGTGGGATCCTGGTTTTTTTCAAATTCCTAATGTGGATCATAAATGGCGTGACTGGAAACGCTGGGGTCATGGGCACGTTGATGTATATAAAGCAATTGAAGAGTCGTGCGATACTTACTTTTACGATGCAGCCTATCGGTTAGGGATCACTAAAATAAGTGACTTTATGACCCGTTTTGGCTACGGTGATTTATCAGGTATTGATATACATGAAGAAACCACGGCTATATTACCTTCAAAAGAATGGAAAGAAGGCCGCTTTAAGGAATCCTGGTGGCGCGGCGACACGATTTCAGTTGGTATTGGCCAAGGTTATTGGACGGCGACCCCGATTCAAATTGCGAACGCGACTAATATATTAGTTAATCGCGGCATTAATCACCCGCCTCATTTAGTACAAGTGGTCAGAAAAGACGGTGATGTAACGCAAATTAACAATGAAGAAAAACCGCCTATTATTTTGAAGAACCCACACCATTGGCAGGTGTCTTTAGATGCAATGCACAATACAGTTAAAAAAGTATCCGGCACAGCACATAAAGCTTTTAAGGGGACTCGCTACGACTCTGCAGGAAAAACAGGGACTGCGCAAATAGTTAGTATTGCACAGGGTGAGCGTTACGATGCAAAATCACTAAAAGAACGACAACGCGATAACACCATTTACATTGGTTTTGCACCGTTTGACGATCCTAAAATAGTCGTTTCTGTGGTATTGGAGAATAACCATGGCGGGATCCAAATCGCTCGACAACTTATGGATTATTACTTTGCAGCTAACCCCATTAATATTGCTAGGAATACCACACCATGACTAGGTTGCATGATGAACGCTCTATTTGGATGCGTATGCACCTTGATTTGCCGCTATTTATTGCACTAATTGTGATGATGATAGGCAGCATAATGGTTGTTTACAGCGCCAGTGGTCAAGAATCGTCAATGATGATTAGACACATGACGCGTATGGGAGGTGCTGTTGTTGCGATGATTGTTTTAGCCCAGTTATCGCCAGCTGCGCTAAAACGCTTAGTGATCCCACTTTATTTTGTTGGTTTATTAATGTTGGTCGCAGTACTTTTATTTGGTGTAAGCTCAAAGGGTGCACAACGTTGGCTCGATTTAGGAGTTACTCGATTTCAGCCTGCGGAGCTAATGAAACTAGCAGTACCTATGATGGTTGCGTGGTATATAGGCCGTAATCACCTTCCCCCTCGTCCAATGCATTTAATTATTGGTTTTATGATTGTTATGCTTCCTACGCTGCTAATTAAAGAGCAGCCCGATTTAGGCACTGCCATCCTCATTGCAAGTTCTGGTATATTTGTATTGTTTTTATCGGGTTTGAGTTGGCGATTAATTGGCTTTTTAAGTTCAATGGTAACGCTTGCCGCGTGGCCTTTTTGGCATTATGGGATGCATGATTACCAAAAGCAGCGCGTGCTGACATTTTTAGATCCTGAAAGCGACCCTCTAGGGTCGGGTTATCATATTATTCAGTCAAAAATAGCGATAGGCTCTGGTGGCGTTGAAGGTAAAGGCTGGTTACAAGGTACACAATCTCAACTAGAGTTTTTGCCTGAGCGCCATACCGACTTTATATTTTCGGTGCTAAGTGAAGAGTTTGGGCTATTCGGGGTATGTATTTTACTTAGCCTCTATTTATTTATTATTGGCCGTGGTTTATATATTGCCGTTAACGCACAAGATGCATTTGGAAAATTACTAGCCGGCGCGCTTACTCTCACTTTTTTTGTTTATGTGTTTGTAAATATTGGCATGGTATCAGGCCTTTTACCGGTTGTTGGCGTCCCTTTACCATTAATTAGCTACGGTGGCACATCAATGGTCACGCTAATGGCTGGTTTTGGCATAATAATGTCCATTGCCACAGACAAAAGGATGCTTTTAAAATAATGCGACTTTATATACAGCTATTACTAAGTACACTGTTAATTATACTTTTAAGCGCCTGTAGTAATTCAGGTAGCCGCTACCATATGCGCCATGACACTGCTCCACTTAGAGCGCCAACGGTGCTTGAAATGCAAGATGCTGTAATCACCGACGTTACTAAAAGTGCAAGCACGAGTCGCCCATATACAGTACTTGGTAAGCGCTATACGCCAATGCTTGATGAATCAGGCTACTCTGAAGAAGGCATTGCTTCGTGGTACGGCCGTAAATTTCATGGATATCATACTTCAAACGGTGAAGTTTATGATATGTTTGCCATGACGGCTGCACATAAAACACTGCCGTTACCTAGTTTTTTGCGTGTGACTAACATGAGTAACGGTAAATCCGTCATTGTGCGTGTTAATGACCGTGGCCCTTTTCATGATGACAGAATAATCGATCTCTCGTACGCTGCCGCTTATAAGCTTGGTTACTATACTCATGGTACAGCAAAGGTTAAGCTCGAGGCAGTTACGCTGGGTGGCTCAGCTAAAACGAATGAAACTTATATTCAGGTTGCTGCTGGGAGTACACTGGAAAATATTGAAGCACTGGCAAGTACCTTGCGCCTTCAATACAAGTTGCCAACTAATATTGTACAAAAAGACGCTATTTATAGACTGCATTTAGGTCCAATTAAAGACGCTCAACATGCACATCAAGTCTTAGAAAAATTAAAACAAGATCAATTTCAAAACGCGTTCTTGCTTTACACTCAGTAAGACTAATACCCAAACTATCCCAAGATGCAGAATTCAGCGTTGCACTGGGGCTTAATATCTAGGCGTTACTTTGTAGAAATGGTAATCCCTTTTAAAAAGTAACAACACAGAGAGTAAGCTCCAGTGAAACGCCCTAAGGGTTGGTTTAAAAACGATTTATACTGCGTTATTGATTTGAACAATAGAGTAACTATTATTTGCAATCAATGCCTTGCCTAAATCGTTTTTAACTCCAACTGAAACTCGCATCTCGGGGTAGTTTGGGTATAGAATGGCGTAACGCGAATTTTTAACTTTAACCATTAATGAGTATGATGAAATCTATTAAATATAAAATCCTCAAAGGTGTATGCGGCTTAGTTTGTTCTGCCGCCGTATTTTCAGCCAGCGCCCAAATTATTCCGGCACCACCTCAAGTTAATGCAAAAGGCTATTTTTTAGTGGACTTTACAACGGGTAAAGTAATAGCTGAAGGTGAAGCTGATACACAACTCGCTCCTGCTAGTTTAACTAAAATGATGACCAGTTATGTAATTGGTACTGAAATTAAAGCCGGTAATATCGCCCCTACAGACATGGTTACTGTGAGCGAAAAAGCGTGGGCTAAAAACTTTCCTGAATCGTCTAAAATGTTTATTGAAGTAGGCAAACAGATTAGTGTAGATGAGCTTAACCACGGAATAATTATTCAATCAGGTAACGATGCGTGTGTTGCAATGGCTGAGCATATTGCAGGTAGCGAAAGCGCATTTTCTGACTTAATGAATGCACATGCGGCTAAATTAGGCATGAGCAACAGCCATTTTATCAACAGCCACGGCCTAGATACTAATGAGCACTATACAACACCACGTGATATGGCAACGTTAAGCGCCGCACTTATTCGTGATGTGCCAGACGAATACGCTCTTTATAAACAAAAGTCATATACCTACAATGGCATTAAGCAATATAACCGTAACTCGCTGTTATGGGATGAAAGTTTAGATGTAGACGGCATTAAAACAGGCCACACATCTGAAGCGGGCTATAGTTTAGTAACATCGGCTACTAAAAACGGTATGCGTTTGATTGCCGTTGTTATGGGTACTTCAAGCGAACGTGCGCGCAAAATAGAAAATAAAAAATTACTTAATTACGGTTTTCGCTTTTTTGAAACAATTACACCGTACAAGGCAGGCGACAGCTTTGCAGAGCAACGTATTTGGATGGGTAATAAAGAAAACGTATCGTTAGGTATTTTAGAAGATACACCAATCACTATTCCACGTGGTCAGCATAAAAACCTTAAAGCCAATTTTGAGCTAGACAATACACTTGAAGCGCCTCTAGCGAAAGGTACTAAAGTAGGGACTTTATTCTTGCAATTAGAAGGGGAAGATATCGCTCAATACCCACTAGTAACGCTTGAAGAAGTGGAAGAAGGCAGCTTCTTTAGTAAAATTTATGACTACCTACGTTTACAAATAATGTAAGTGTAAAAATAAACTCACAGCGATTGTGAAGTTAAACGAAACGCCTCCATTATGAGGCGTTTTTTTTTGCTTGAAAAATGCTAGAATGCGCCCCATATAAAGCAATCATAATGAGTTTTTATTTTGGGTTTCCCAAAATAATATCAATCTGTTTAAATATGAGGTTTATTTAACGATAAAAAATCGCACTATAACAAGGCAAAAATTTTTATATCTAATTGTTCTAAATGAAAATTTTAACGTCGTTATGGAATGATTTAGTTTGTTAAATTGTTCAAATACTTATGTCGATTGATTATTACATTAACTCAGATTGTCATCACCCTATCAGTTTAGCGCCTAGCATTATGCTCAGAGCCAATACTTTATTTGTTTGAGGAGTCACCGTCGTGGTTCAACCTGTTAAAGATACAAAATTTGATGAGTACTTAGAGTACCCTTGCCCATTTACATTCAGAATTATGGGTTTAGCTAACGTAAACCTAACTGATCAAATTTTAGCTAAGTTACAACCTATTGCACCTGGCGACTATGCACCTAAAGTAAAACCAAGCAGCAAAGGCAATTACGAATCAGTAAGCCTTGTAGCAACGGTTACAAGTGGCAAACACATTGAAGAAATTTATAACGTGATCAGTAATATCGATGACGTACGCCACATGCTTTAAGCCATAGTTGAGATTTGTTGTGAACGAAAACACCTTAATCGTACGCCAACTGGGTCGCCAGCGTTATATGCCTATTTGGCAAAAAATGCAGGACTTTACCGACACCCGAGATGAAAATACACCAGATGAAATTTGGCTTGTAGAGCACGAGAGTGTATTCACTCAAGGTCAAGCCGGTAAAGACGAGCACTTACTTGCCCCAGGCGATATTGAGGTTATTAAAGTGGATCGTGGCGGACAAGTAACGTACCACGGCCCCGGCCAGCAAATGATGTATGTGTTATTTAATCTTCGACGTTTAAAAATTGGCGTACGTGAACTGGTTACGTGGCTTGAAGAGTGCATTATTGAATCACTCGCCGAGTACGATATTAAAGCGTACGCTAAAGCTGACGCACCGGGTGTTTACGTCAACGACAGTAAAATAGCATCACTTGGACTTAGAGTTCGTCGTGGCTGCTCGTTTCATGGTTTAGCATTAAATGTTAACATGGACCTAAGTCCATTTTTACGTATTAATCCGTGTGGTTATGCGGGCATGAATATGGTGCAAACTAAAGAATTAGATGGTCCTCAAAACCTAGAAAGTGCGGGTGAAGGATTGGTAAAACACATGATCAATAAGCTTAATGCAACACAGGTTAAGCATACTGAAGGGTTTGAAAACGAATGAATAAACCAGTCAAAATGGAACCAGGTGTAAAACTACGCGACGCGGCAAAAATGGCGTTGATCCCAGTTAAAGTTTTACCTACAGAAAAAACCGAAATGTTGCGTAAGCCAGAATGGTTAAAAATTCGCTTACCTAAATCAACAGAGCGTATTGACGGTATAAAACAAGCGCTACGTAAGCATGGCTTGCACTCAGTATGTGAAGAGGCTTCGTGCCCTAACCTCTCTGAATGTTTTAACCACGGTACAGCCACCTTTATGATCTTAGGTGCAATATGTACTCGTCGTTGCCCATTTTGTGATGTTGCCCACGGTCGTCCATTAAAACCTGATGCCGCTGAGCCTGAAAAACTAGCACTTACAATTAAAGATATGAAGCTAAACTACGTCGTGATCACCTCAGTTGACCGTGATGATTTACGCGATGGTGGTGCACAACATTTTGCCGATTGTATTCGCGAAATCCGCAAGCACAACCCAACAATTACTATCGAAATTTTAGTGCCTGACTTTCGTGGCCGTATGGACCGCGCACTCGAGATTTTAATCGAAACACCACCAGATGTGTTTAACCACAATCTTGAGACTGCGCCACGTTTATACAAACTGGCTCGCCCAGGTGCCGATTATAAATGGTCGTTGGAATTACTTCGTCGCTTTAAAGAAGCTCACCCAGAAGTTAAAACTAAATCAGGCTTAATGGTTGGTTTAGGTGAAGAAATTAGCGAGATTGAAGAAGTACTTCGCGATTTACGTGCGCACAACGTTGACATGCTAACTGTAGGTCAATACCTACAACCTTCTAAGCATCACTTACCAGTTAAACGCTACGTGCCACCAGTAGAGTTTGATGGCTTAAAAGCATATGCAGATGAAATTGGCTTTACTCACGCGGCTTCGGGTCCGTTTGTACGCTCAAGCTACCATGCAGATCAACAAGCTGCGGGTAAAGAAGTAAAATAAATAAACCTAAGTATTAAATTACTTTTAGAGTCATTAAATGCCGTTAGTTAATAAATTAAACTAACGGCATTTTTATATTTGGTAAGTTTTTTTAACTGTTTATCAAATAAAATTAGGTTAAACCCACCTAAGTTGAGATAATTAATACTGATATAATTATTTAGGTTCATTATGAAACTATTAGTTCGTAACTTGTCTCGCGCTACAACAGAGCATGAGCTTCGTATTTTGTTTGCAGAGCACGGTAAAGTGACTACTTGTAACTTAGTACTTGATAAAGAAACAGGCCAATCTAAAGGCTTTGCCTTTGTAGAAATGCCAAACGACATTGAAGTTAAGGCTGCGATTAATGCACTTAACCAAACCAGTGTTGATAAAAGCAAAATCCGCGTAAAATTAGCAGATGCTTAATACCAATCTGCTTATATATGGGGTCTATTTAACGTTAAGAAAATTACGCTAGAACTAGGCAAAAATTTTTGTATCTAGTCGTTCTAAATATAAAATTTTTAACGACGTTATAGTGCAATTTAATTCGTTAAATTGATCAAAGATTTATGCAGTTTGGTATAAATAATTACTTATTCGTTACTTAACCTTAAAAACCAGCATATGCTGGTTTTTTGCTAAACGCGATAATAATTTTACGTTTTTATACTTAACCTGAACTCTGGTTAAGAGATTTATTAACGTATTGAATCATAGTGATATTTAAATTTATTTTTCTCTAGCCGGAGATTTTCAGTGAAAACAAGGCGAATTTACGCGTCAATAGCGGGCCTATTGCAAGTAAATTCAATGCAGTTAGCGCTGAAAATAGCTGCTTGAGATAGATTTATTATCCAGAGTTCAGGTTACTTAAATTTAGTTCTGTATTTATCGGCGAGATTTACTAAAACGATTTAAATTACTTCCAGCCTTGGCACCACTTTTGAGTATCTTTTAGATCTCGCCAGCTAATTGGATATTGGTTTTTAGAAAATACTGACTCAGTAATACACTCTATTACGTTGGCATCTTCATCGTACTCTACAGCGACTATAATAAAGTGCTTTTCTTTATTGATGGCAGGAGTTGCCGTCCATTTACTATTTAGTAATTTTTTAGGGTTTAAATTATTCACAATATACAAAAGCTCCAATTTTCTTAATAAGCACTAATACGACCCAACCACCTGTTTAGCTCAATAACTATTTTTCTACTGTGCTATTAACTTGCCTTTGTACATTTTCATTTGGCAATGAAAGTCATACTCACCGGCTTCAAGTGCAGGTAGTTTAACTGTATTGCCATCACCCATTACCAGAGTTTTACTTATATCAAGCTGTGGAAGTACCACGGTTTCGGCGCACGGCGCGCTGTCTTTTCTATCAAAGGTAAGTACAACCTCTTTGTTGGCTGCCACTTTAATGTGTCCTGGCTTATAAACACCGTTATCAACAACTATCGTTACTTTATTGTCATCACTTTGTGTTTGCTCTAGGGCGTGTTGACCTTTGTGGATTGAAATTTGTTCAACCTAGGGGCGATTTAATCGCGGCGCGAGGTTTGTAATCGAGTGGACTAAGTAAAAACCGAGCAACAAAGAGTTAATCGTCCCTAGAAAGAACCCAAAGGGCAGCGCATGTTTGGCATTTATGCTGCGTTATCGCCTATTTATGGGGAATAACCACACGACATAGGCTCTGCCTTGCCTAAAAACCAAACAGTCAGCTGCAAAATCAATCACGAAAGGTCAACACGCCCTAGTTTGTATAGCCAAAACCAATAAATAATTGCGGCTATTAACAGTGCACCACCTATATTAATCATCAACATAATGTACTCCTTAGCTTAAATTACGATTTATTTGGTTTGAAAAAACGTAAGCGATTAGCGTTACTTACCACTGTAAGCGATGAAAGTGCCATAGCTGCGCCGGCAACAACAGGGTTAAGTAGTATGCCAAAAAATGGATACAACACGCCAGCTGCAATCGGAATACCTGCTACGTTATAAATAAAGGCACCAAATAGGTTTTGTTTAATATTTAAAATAGTTGCATTACTCACTGCAATTGCATCAGCAAGGCCATGCAGCGATCCACGCATTAAGGTAATGTCTGCACTTTCTATTGCAACATCGGTACCTGTACCAATTGCAAACCCTACATCTGCTTGCGCAAGTGCGGGGGCATCGTTAATCCCGTCACCTGTCATACCCACTATTTCACCGTTTGCTTGGCGTTTTGTTACTTCGTTTACTTTGTCATCGGGCATTACTTCTGCAATAAAGTCATCAATACCAACTTGCTTAGCAACGGCTTGTGCAGTGGCTTTGTTGTCACCTGTTAGCATAACTAGGTGAATACCTTTATTTTGCAGGCGTTTAATAGCGTCAACTGAATCCTCTTTGATAGGATCTGCTACTGCAATAATAGCGTGGAGCTTATTATTACTTGCAAAATACATGGGCGTTTTAGCATCACTGGCAAGTGTTTGAGCTTGCTCGGTTGCATCATCAACGGCTACATCGTATTTATCCATTAGCGTTTTATTACCAAACAACAATGTTTGCCCGTCAACACTGCCGGCTACACCTTTACCTGTAATTGCGTTAAAGTCAGCTACTTTACTTAAAGCTAAGCCCTGCTTTTTAGCGTGTGCCGTAATTGCCTCTGCCAGTGGATGCTCTGAGCTACTTTCAAGGCTTGCAACAAGTTGCATTACTGTATTTTCATCACTGTTGTTAAAGGTAACTACATCGGTAACTTGCGGTGTGCCTTGAGTAATAGTGCCTGTTTTATCTAAAATCATGGTGGTGATTTTAGATGTCGTTTGCAGCGACTCACCATTTCGAATTAATATTCCTGACTCAGCGGCTTTACCAATACCCACCATAACCGACATAGGGGTTGCGAGTCCTAGCGCACAAGGACAAGCAATAATAAGTACCGTAGTTACCGCAACAACGGCATAAGCAATTGATGGCTCAGGTCCAAAGTTTAACCATGCAAGGCCCGCAAGTACTGCAATAATCATAACTGTTGGGACAAATATGCCTGATATAACATCGGCTAAGCGCCCTATTGATGGCTTAGAGTTTTGTGCACGCTTTACCATATTGATAATATTAGCAAGTGTGGTTTCGCTACCAATGTGCGTGGCTTTAAATAATAAAGTACCACTTTTATTAATACTTCCGGCAACGACTTTGTCGCCCGTTTTTTTGCGGGCAGCCATTGGCTCACCAGTAAGCATTGACTCATCAACCGTACTGCTGCCTTCAATAACATCGCCATCAACAGGGATTTTTTCACCAGGGCGTACGCGTACTTCATCATTTTTTACAACATCACTAATGTCGATGTCTTGCTCTTCGCCACCACGAATTACGCGTGCCGTTTTTGGTTGCAGGCCAATTAAGCGTTTAATTGCTTGTGAGGTGCGCCCACGTGCTTTTACTTCAAAAGCGAGCCCTAAACTAATTAAACCGATGATCATCGATGATGCTTCAAAATATACGTGTCTTGCGACTTGTGGTAATAAGTTTGGTGCTATTACTACGAACATTGAATACAACCACGCAGTACCTGTACCAAGTGCTATTAATGTATCCATATTCGCAGCATGGTTTTTAAATGCCTGCCATGCGCCGTTGTAAAATTGCTTACCTGATATAGCCATAATCACAAGCGTGACGATACCCACTAAAAACCAGGCTATTCTTTGTGTGTCCGTGGTCACACTCATGTCAAAAATAAGCCCGTATATCATTAACGGCGCACCGACCCCTAGCGCTAATATCATATTACGCATTAGCTTTTTGTAATGTGCCGCGTCCGACTTTGCTTTTTCATCAAGTGCATCTTGATCGGACTCATTACTCATTGGCTTAGCTGAGTAACCAATATTTTTAACTGCGTTAATAAGAGTGGTTTCGTCGGCTTTACCTTCTACACGTACTGTGCGCTCTGCAAAGTTCATTTCTACATTTTGTACACCTTGTACACTATTGAGAGCTTTTTCAATTTTGGCCACACAACTGCCGCAATTAGCGCCTTCAATAATAAAGTTTTGCGCGGTGTCTTTTGTATTAATCGTCATTACGCTGCTCCTTATTTACGGAATCGTTTATTGGATCAACAAACGATTCTATTAAACTACACACGTCACTGGCATTTGCACCATCGACTGATGTCTCCCATTGCGTTATGGCTGCATGCATTCGGTTTCGTAGTTTTAATGTTTCTTGAAACAGTACTTCGGTTTCTTCTAAGCGTTTAGCTATGAGTTTACGTGTTAATGGGCATGGACAATTCCCCTGCTCTGACTCATCTACAATTTGCTGAATATCTTTGAGTGAAAAACCAAGTTGGCGGGCGCTAATAATAAACTTTAAACGTTGCTGGTCTTGCTTTGTATATTCTTGATAACCATTTTCTGCACTGCGTACAGGATTCAATAACCCTACACGTGTGTAATGACGTACAGTGTCTGCAGTCACGTTCATTAATTTGGCGAGTTGTTTAACATACATAATCTAGCTCCGTCGCTTTCCAATAGCGTCATAATAAACCTAGGTGTAACACACAGGTCAATGGCTATTTTTAAACTAGATAAATAATGGCATAAACATAATCTGGGGGCTGAAAGAAAAAGCGCCTAGGGCGCTTAAAAGTTAGTTCGATTCGTTACGACTTTGTTGAAGTTCTTCGCCTAGTTGCTGTGCTAAAGCTTGGATTTTTGGCATAGCACCTTGCACTAAATTTTGTGACATTTGCATAGACTCTTGCATTACCACTGGCATTTTAGCAAGAATAGCTTGCCCAGTTTTAGTTTTGTAAAATGCGAGCATGTCGCTAATTTCTTCTTCATTAAAATGTTTATCGTAAACATTAACCATTGTTGGTTGCATTTTAGCCCAGCTCATTTCTGTTTTTAATACATCGGTCATATCGCCATAGTATTTATCAAAAATAGCTTGCTCAGACGGTTTAACACCCATCTGATCAGACATACCTTTCATCATGCCTTCTACTTGAGCATACATAGAGTCAACCATAGAATCCATGTTCATTACATTAATCAGTTCATCTATTTTTTGCTGTTTTGGTGTTTGTGCTGCATATAAGCTGCTTGAAAAAATAAATAATGAAAGAAGTAGTACCTTACCCATAATAATATCCTTTTGTGCTTTTAAGGCCTTAATACTCACATGATTTAATACTGTTGTAAATGGGAGCAAATAGCAAAAACCCGAATAAATTAACGTTATTCGGGTTTAAAAACAAGCAGTGATAGGAGTTAGCTATCTTCAATATTATCGAGGCCTTTGGTGCCCTCTTTAGCCTTAAGTTTATGATGTATTGCAGACTTAATTAACATATAGCCACTAATTGGCGCTGTGATTAATAAAAAAATCGTAATGAGTATTTCTTTAACACTAAGGCCAGTTTTTGTATTAGCAAAAAATACCATAGCGGCAATTAAGATACTCGCCATCCCTAACGTTGTTGCTTTTGTTGGGCCATGTAAACGCATAAAAAAGTCTGGTAATTTAATTAACCCGATAGAGCCAATTAAAATAAACGTTCCGCCAAACAATAATAAAATTGATACAACCCATTCACTAATCATCCTTTCACCTTATTCGATTATATCGCCACGTAGTAAATACTTACATACTGCTACCGTACTAATAAAGCCAAGCATAGCTATTAGCAAGGCTGCTTCAAAGTAAAGTCCGGTTCCCATGCTGATGCTATACAAAATAATTAAAGCAATAACGTTAATATACATAGTATCGAGCGCTAAAACACGATCGGGTACTGATGGGCCTATAATAAGTCGCCATAAATTAAGTAGTAACGACAATCCAATCATTGAAAAAACAATGAGTAATACGATATCTAACATTTAAATATCTCCTTTAATGGAGCTTCGTAGCGCTGTTTTATTTGCTTTATAAGTGCTTCTTCGTCTTTTAGATCAAGTACATGTATCAGTAAAAAACGCTGTGTTGTCTCATCACCTTCAGCTAGCGCTTCATTAATAGGGTAGACCTCAGCGCTCACCGTACCTGGCGTTAACGACACACAGCTTGCCAATATAGTAATTGGCATGTCATGGGTTAAATCTATAGGTACTTTTATAAACGCTGGACGTAACTTTCTAGATGGCCCTAGTATAAGCAAAGACACTTGTAAGTTTGCAACAATAATATCGTAAAGCACAATGAATAATTGTTTAAACGCTAAGCCTGGTTTTAAAATAAGTGGTTGCGGATCTCGAAATGAAAAACTGAGTAAAGGAATAGATATTGCAAAAAACGTTGCTAATACCAAGTGCCCAGCCGACACGCTATTATTTAATAGCAGCCACACTATAAATAAAAACAAACTACGAAATGGCGTTGGTAGCCAGCGAAAACGAGCTTGTAATCTCATCACATGCCTCCTTTAAGTACTGCATTAATACCGCCATTTATGTCATGTAACTGAGTCGCAGCAGCCATCATATATTCGCTAATTGGTCCGCCAAAAATAACCATTAATGGAGAGCATGCTAATAACCCTAGAATTACGATTACTTGCAGTGAACGAGCATTTTTATATTCAGCACTTTCACTGCGTTTATCTTTACACTCCCAAAATAAGCTAGTGCCTGCTCGAGAAAGTGCTATTAATAGTGCAAAGCTAGTTACTAGATATACAGGCCAAAACAAAAGGGCTTGTTCACTGTTTAATGTTGCTTTAAGTATCCAAATTTTACCCACAAATCCCGATAAAGGTGGCATACCAACGACGGTTAACGCAGCAATAATAAAGCATACGCCTAATAAAAAAGGCTGTTTAACTGAACGCCCTGCTACAAGCCTATCGGCTACTTTACCTCGTTGTGTGGCAATTAAATCAGCAAGTAAAAATAGCGCTGCACATACAAGTGTTGAATGCACTAAATAATACAGAAGTGCAGCGGTGGCATTTACATTTTGCAGTGCAACGAGTGCAACGAGTGTCCCTACCGACACCAATACTAGGTTGGCAGTTAATTTTCGTAAGTCTTGCGATGCTATAACACCAATTGCACCCACTATAATAGTTGCAATTGCTAAACCCCAAAGCCAAGGTTGCGCAACATGCTCAAGTGCACCGGCTTGTTCGCCAAATACAACCGTGTATACACGTAACATAGCGTAAACACCTACTTTGGTCATAATAGCAAATAGAGCAGCAACTACGGGCTTAGCACTTGCGTATGTATTTGGAAGCCATAAATGCAGCGGTAACAGCGCCCCTTTTAAGGCAAATACAACCAGTAGTAATAAACCACCGGCTTTTGCTAGGTATACATCGTCACCAGTAAGAAGCGAAACTTTATGAGCCATATCTGCAATATTAAGCGTACCTAATACACCATACAAAATCCCTAAACCAATTAAAAATACGCTTGAACCAACTAAGTTTAAGATTACATACTGCAGCGCAGCACGTGTATTTTGTTTATCTCCCGCATGCATAAGTAATGCATATGAAGCAATAAGCAGTACTTCAAAAAATACAAATAAATTAAACAAATCACCCGTTAAAAATGCACCATTCACACCTAAGACTAGAAAGTGGACAAGCGGATGAAAAAAGCTACCTTTTTCGTCATCGCCGGCACTGCCATATAAAATAGCGCCCAGCCCTAAAAAGGAAGTTAGCGCGACCAACAAAGTAGATAGCATATCGGCTACTAACACAATGCCAAATGGTGCAGACCAATTGCCAATCGCGTAAACATTAATACCCGTGTTATGAACATGCATTAATAGCAGCGCACTCACAACAAAAGTAATAATTGCCATTACACTTGAGACAATACGACGGATTTTAACGCTTTTACCACATGGCGGAAGCAGTAAAATAACCGCCGTTAGCATGGGGAGTAAAATAGGCAAAGAAGCTAAATGTTGAATCATTTTTGCTCCTTACTGTCAGTAGATGCATTAGGCACGTAACCATCAACATGGTCGCTACCTAAGTCGGCGCGCCCACGTCTTGCCAAAATAACCACAAATGCAGTCATCGCAAAACCAATTACAATAGCAGTAAGCACTAATGCTTGTGGTAACGGATCGGCATATTCTGCGCCTGTACCAAGTACTACCGCTTTATTAATAGTAAGACGCCCTGCTGAAAACAAAAACAAGTTCACAGCATATGAAATCATAGTAAGCCCAAGTACAACAGGGAACGTACGAGCTCTTAGCAGTAAAAATATACCGCAACTGACTAATACTCCAACGCAAGATGCGTACAATAATTCCATTAAATATTTACCTCTTTTTTCTGGGTATCTGCCGTCATATTACCTAAGCTTGCTAAAATCATTAGCGTAGCGCCAACAACAGTGAGGTATACACCTAAATCAAACACAATTGCACTGGCAAGCTCTGTTTTACCGATAAATGGAATATCAAAGTAATCAAACCACGTCGTTAAAAATGGCTTATCGAAGAACCAGCTACCTACACCGGTAAATAGTGCAATACCAATACCTGAAGCTATAATTTTACGGTAATTAACATCAAAGCGTTCATTTATCCATGAAGTACCATGCGCCATGTATTGTAAAATAAACGCGATAGATGTTACTAACCCAGCAATAAATCCACCACCTGGTAAGTTATGACCGCGTAAGAAAATATACGCAGAGACTAATAACGCAAGTGGTAGTAAGCTTTGTGAAATACTCGCCAGCAATATTGGATGACGCTCTCGTGCCCATGGGCGGCCTTCGCCGTCACTGGCTGGCATAAATAATGGAATTCTAGAGAGTACTTTAAATATACCTAAAGCAGCGATACCCAATACCGTAATTTCACCAAGTGTATCAAAGCCCCTAAAATCGACCAAAATAACGTTAACCACGTTGGTACCCCCACCACCTATTTTTGCATTAGCGATAAAGAAGTCGGAGATTGAATCTAATGGACGAGTAAGTAGCGCATAACAAATGCTCGCAATAACGACCCCCAGTGTAGAGGCTATTGCTAGGTCTCGTAGAATTCGTAATGAACTCGATTCTTTGGGCGTATACTGCGGTAAGAAAAACAACGCCAGCATAAGCAAAATAATAGTCACAACCTCAACTGTTAGTTGGGTAAGCGCTAAATCAGGTGCCGAAAAACGTGTAAATAAAACCGACACCATTAGCCCCACAATGGATAGCATTAACAACGATACCATTCGAGAACGGTGCCAAAGAACTGTAGCGAGGGCACCAATAATCAACAAGCCTGCACCAATCGCATTGTGCACATCAACAGGAGTACGCGGCATACTACCGGCCAATTGCTGCATTTCAAATAATGGCCAACCTGCACACAATAATACGACAACTAACATAATTACAAGGTAGCGCTGCAATGAGCCATTTTCTGTGCTATTTATTTTTGACTGACACCAAGCAATGACGGTTAAGATGACCCGCTCATATGTTTTCTTAGCATTAAGAGGGGGTAACGATGCTTGAAATTGGTATAGGTATTTACGGTTAATGTAAATAAACAAACCACCAACAATAGCCATTGCACTCATCAACAGTGGTAAGTTAAATCCATGCCAAATAGCCAATTCATAAACAGGCATTTCTTTGCCAAGTACGGCTAAAGACGCAGCCGATAAAATACCGTCAATAGTAAAGTGTGGAAACATGCCTACCAATAAACAAATCACGACTAATATTTCTATTGGTACACGCATATAACGCGGTGGTTCGTGTGGTGTACGAGGTAAATCAATCGGTTCACCATTAAAAAACACATCATGAATAAAGCGTGCTGAATACGCAACCGCTAATGCACCAGCAACCGTTGCCAACACTGGGATCAACCAGGACATAGAGCCGAGTACTTGCTGGTGCAAGGTTTCTGCAAAGAACATTTCTTTGGATAAAAAACCATTTAACAACGGTACACCGGCCATTGCAGCTGCAGCAACCATGGCGAGTGTTGCAGTGTAAGGTAAGTATCGCCACATCCCATTGAGCTTACGCATATCACGCGTGCCTGTTTCATGGTCAATAATACCCGTTGCCATAAATAATGAGGCTTTAAATGTTGCGTGGTTTATTATGTGAAAAATGGCTGCAACGGTCGCAAGCTCAGTATCAAGACCTAACAACAGCGTTATTAAACCTAAATGACTTATTGTTGAATACGCCAACAACCCTTTTAAGTCATGTTTAAAGAGCGCAATATAAGCACCAAATAATAACGTAGCTAAACCCGTTAATCCCACTAGGATAAACCACGTCTCGGTACCCGCTAGAGCAGGGTAAAAACGCGCCAATAAAAATATACCGGCTTTTACCATAGTCGCAGAATGTAAATACGCACTTACTGGCGTAGGTGCAGCCATTGCATGTGGTAGCCAAAAATGAAACGGAAATTGTGCCGATTTTGTAAACGCACCTAGTAGCACTAATACCAATGCTAGCTCGTATAACTCATGCGATTGAATGATCGCCTTGCTTGCTAAAATAACATCAAGGTCGTAACTACCAACAATATCACCGAGTAACATCAACCCAGCAAGTAACGCTAAACCGCCCGCACCTGTTACAGCCAGTGCCATACGCGCGCCTTTGCGAGCTTCCGATTTATGCCACCAAAAACTAATTAACAAGAATGAACTAATACTGGTTAATTCCCAAAATAACCAAAGTTGAATAACATTATTTGACATCACAATGCCAAGCATTGCGGTCATAAACAGCATTAAATAACTGTACAGTTTGGCCATGGAGTCATTAGCGCTGAGGTAGTAACGAGTGTATAAAATAACAAGCAAGCCTATGCCTAAAATCATAAACATAAACAATAAACTGAGGCCGTCTAATCGCAGCGATAAATCAAGCCCAATTGAAGGGATCCAAGCCAAAGAATAACGAATAGTTTCGCCCGCTAATACCGCAGGTGCATGGTATAGAGTAATCCCCAAAGCAGTTAAAGGCGCAAGAGCCGTTAAGCTAGCGCTTTGATTGCGAGAGAGCTTACTTGTGCATGCAGAAATAACACTGCCAATCAAGGATAACAAGGGTATCCAGAGCAAAGTCATAATATAGGGCCTTTTATAATCATAAATTTATCAGGACGTCACCCATTTAGAACTAAGTGATGCTTTTACTGCCTGTTTTTTAACGACATTAATAGTTATAGTTATACTGAAAAACACTTATTTTGTCTATAAAAAGCGGGTCTATATGGATGTTTTTCAAGCAAGAAACAACAATTTTTAAAGCATAAAAAAACCGTAAACTAATATTAAAAATTGTTAATTCAATATAGCCTTGTTTGCTGGTGTAAGCGTATCAAAGTAACGAGAGATATGACCATTGGTCATATCTAGGTGTTTTAACCAAAGTGTCCTGTATTGCGCTGAGAGTCCTAATTGTTGATACTGCATAATAGACCATTTTTCACTTGGTTTATAAGCTACACCATAGTATTGACAACTTTGGCTTTTATGCCAACCTCTTGGAGGCATTTCACCATGAGAAATAAATAAGTTAGGCGCAACCAATCCGCTTTTTTTACACAACCATGCTTGTTTAGATAGTGGTAAAACATATTCGTCTTCAAATCCACTAAAATGCATCAGCTCATGCAAAAACACCGCATAATTCGCTTGAGAGCTCAAATGCATTATTTCATTTCTCACATTAGCGCTACCGTATTTTGGCATCATTATTATAAAATCGAAGTTATCAGGAAGGTGCTTTTTTAGTAATGATGACGGCCAGTTGCACTGCGCCATTTTAGTGGCTTCATTATTACAATCAATAGCCCCTGCAACATACATAGGCTTAGAAAAACAAAATACATTCTTAGCGGGCTCTGGTTGCTTATCAAAAATGTTTACCAATTCAGCCAGTTTATAAAGACCGCTGCGATGATCGCTCATCATTAAAACGTTAAATCTACATTGAGGATCTGGTTCAACATTCGGATTGACTGATAAAAAACCAAGCCTTTGTAAAAATAGCTTAGGTATAACGCGATAAGACCTGCCTACTTCTAAGTTTAAATGACTCAAAACATCACTGCGTGGAAGGCGATTGTTATTAGCTAATAATTTCAGATCACCCCAACGCGATTGCTCAAGTAACTGCTCAGCTAATTCTATTTTTTGCTGAGAAGTTAAACTGCCTAAACTAGGCAGCCAGAATAGCTTAGCAGTTTCACTTTGACCCTTGCCTAATAAGGTTAACGAATATTCATATTGTGCTAAAGGGATTTTGTTTCGCGCTAACAAAGCCAATGTGCTCTGCGGGAGTTGTTTTAAATGCGTCGAAAAATAACGGGGAAATAACCAAAAGCTTTCAAAGGGATTGGCTTTTGCATTTAAAACCTGCCAAAAGCCAATTTCATTAGATCTATTACTCGATGCTGTTATGAGTAAACTACAAAGTAATATGCCAACTAACTTTAAAATATTAACCGGCGTTTTCATCTGTCATTAGTTCAAGCTCTAAACGCGCATATTTGTATTCAATAAATTCATGCACGTTAGTTGCAAGAGCTAATTTAAAGTAATCAGCTGCTAGATAGTTATTACCCGCTGCTTGATGTAATTTAGCTAAGTAAAAATAAGCCTCGCATAGACGCTGCGCGTATTCTTGTTCTGATTTAACACCATCGCTTATACCCGATAAAAACGTATTTTCACTCATATCTCCGACAAAAAGAGCAATTAACTGATATGCCCATTGTGACTCATCCAGCGCTTTTGCATTCGCTTTAAGCTCTACAAGAGCTTGCTCTTTATTATCTTGAGCCTGCGCTAAATAAAGCCATAACACACGATAAGGATCATTTGGAGAGCGCGCCAAAAATTCAATAAAGTCACTTTTAGCTATACTTGCACGATCGCCATAATAAAGCGCTATACCACGATTTAAATAAGCATACTCATGCCCTTCATCAAGCTCTAATGCTGAGTCGAAAAATTCATAAGCTTTTTCATATTGTTGCATTAACGTATGTTGAATACCTAAAAAATTATACACCTCAGCAAGATCGGGCTTAAGCTTTACTGCGCGGTTAAAATCAATACGTGAAAGCGTAGTCATACCTAAGCTGTCAAATAATACGCCACGGTCGTAATACAGCTTTGCCTGTTGCTCAGGGCTTAAGTCTGCTCGATTAAGTAGTTCAGAATAACGTGCAATAGCTATTTCGCTTCTAAAGTCAGAAACTAAAGGTGCAGTAAAGGGCACATTAACAATCGGAGTTAGTTCTGATTCTGTAGTCGTTTGGCAAGCGCTTAAAGACAAAATAGCAAAAGATGCCAAAGCTAAATGTTTGAGTATCATTAAAATCCTTAATACCTAGATATATCGCGATAAGTATAAGACAGACCTTATCTTATAAGGTTTCATTAAAGCATAAAAAAAGGGGCTAAACAGCCCCTTTTTTACTATCTAGCTAATATAACTAGATTGATAAGTTAGCAATTACGCGTCAGTTGTCGCGTCAGCTGCAGGTGCTGCTGATTCCATTGCTTCTTTAATACTTAGACGTACACGGCCTTGGCGATCTACTTCTAGTACTTTAACTTTAACTTCTTGACCCTCAGAAAGGTGATCAGCCACGTTATTAACGCGCTCAGTACTAATTTGAGAAATATGTACTAAACCATCTTTACCAGGAAGAATATTTACAAACGCACCGAAATCTACGATACGTACAACTTTACCTTCGTAGATAGTACCTACTTCTAGCTCAGCTGTTAATTGCTCAATACGGCTAATTGCATTGGCTGCACTTTCGCCATCTGTAGCGGCAATTTTAATTGTACCGTCATCACCGATTTCAATCGTTGTGCCCGTTTCTTCAGTAAGCTGACGAATAGTTGCGCCACCTTTACCGATAACTTCAGCGATTTTCTTCTGTGGGATCTTCATTGTGTAGATACGAGGAGCAAACATTGATAGCTCTTCAGAAGGAGCAGAAATCGCTTCATCCATCACTTCTAAGATATGTAAACGTGCAGCTTTTGCTTGTTTAAGCGCAATTTGCATGATTTCTTGAGTGATACCTTCGATTTTGATATCCATTTGAAGTGCAGTAATACCCGCAGCAGTACCCGCAACTTTAAAGTCCATGTCACCTAAGTGATCTTCATCACCTAAGATGTCAGAAAGAACAACGAATTTTTCGTCTTCTTTAACTAGACCCATTGCGATACCCGCAACAGACGCTTTAATTGGAACGCCAGCATTCATAAGTGCAAGTGAAGTACCACACACAGAAGCCATTGAAGATGAACCGTTTGATTCAGTAATTTCAGATACTACACGGATTGAATATGGGAATTCAGTCAGTGTTGGCATTACAGCAGCAATACCACGCTTAGCAAGGTTACCATGGCCGATTTCACGACGCTTAGGAGAACCAACAAAACCCGTTTCACCTACACAGAATGGAGGGAAGTTGTAGTTAAGCATAAAGTGGTTTTTGTGAGTACCCGTTAAATCGTCGATTAACTGTGAATCACGTTCTGTACCAAGTGTCGCTGTTACTAACGCTTGAGTTTCGCCACGAGTAAAGATTGCAGAACCGTGAGTACGCGGTAATACGCCAGTCATTACGTCTAGTGCACGAATCATATCTGGTTCACGACCATCGATACGTTTTTCGCCAGCAGCGATACGGCCACGAACAATTTTCTTCTCAAGTGAACCGAAGATTTTACCAACTTCTTGCTTGTCTAAAGACTCGCCTTCAGCAAGTTCAGCTGTTAATACAGCAACAACTTCGTCTTTCGCTTCGCCAAGTGCTTCTTTACGCGCTACTTTATCAGTGATTAAGTAAGCTGCGCCTACTTTATCAGCAGCAATTGCAGCTACTTTATCTGCTAGTGCAACGTTTTTCTCAGGTGCAGTCCAATCCCAAGTAGGCTTGCCCGCTTCTGCTTTAAATTCTTCAATTGCAGTGATGATCGCTTGAGATTGCTCATGACCATATACAACAGCGCCAAGCATTACGTCTTCTGCAAGTACATTAGCTTCTGATTCAACCATAAGTACCGCTTTATCAGTACCGGCTACCACTAAATCAAGTTGGCTTTCTTCAAGCTCTTTTAATGTAGGGTTAAGTACGTATTCGCCGTTGATGTAACCAACACGAGATGCACCAATTGGGCCACTGAATGGGATACCAGAGATAGCAAGTGCAGCTGAAGTACCAATCATTGCAACCATATCAGGTTGAATTTCAGGGTTTACAGATACAACTGTCGCGATAACTTGTACTTCGTTTACAAAACCGCTTGGGAAAAGTGGGCGAATTGGACGGTCAATTAGACGTGCAATAAGTGTTTCGCCATCGTTAGGGCGACCTTCGCGCTTTAAGAAACCACCTGGGATACGACCAGCAGCGTACATACGCTCTTGGTAGTTAACTGTTAGTGGGAAAAAGTCTTGACCTGGTTGTGCTTCACGCTTACCAACAACAGTAACTAAAACTGAAGTATCGCCAATGCTAGCAAGTACAGCGCCGTCTGCTTGACGAGCGATTGCACCTGTTTCTAGCGTAACTGTATGTTGACCAAGTTGAAATTTTTTAATAATTGCTTGCACTTAAAATGTTCCTTAAATGTGTTCTTAAGTAAGTTGCCATCAAAGTACCAATTACAGTACTTAATTGTATTTATTTTAAAATCAATTAAGTACTACAATTGGCGATGACGTAAATAATCAAGCTAAACCTTTTTAGCTTGTGCCGTAGTATATACCAAAGCACCGTTAAAATGCGAGCTTAGCAATCAGATAAACACGACTCTAAACTCGTATTTAAAATCATTTTTGTTACTTTGAATGGTGGGGTTTTTATTTTGAAATTCAAGAAGTTTATACCGATTGGTATTAATACCAAACTGCATAAATCTTTGATCAATTTAACGAATTAAATTGCACTATAACGTCGTTAAAAATTTTTGCCTAGTTCTAGCGGAATTTTCTTAACGTTAAATAGGCCCTATATATAAGCAGATTGGTATAAATTATATTGTAGGTCTTTAGAAGAATTTTAGGCACAAAAAAAGGAGCTAAAAAGCTCCTTTTTCTGTAATCAAGTTCTTAGCGACGTAGGCCAAGCTCTTGGATTAATGCAGTATAACGCGTGATATTTTTACCTTTAAGGTAATCAAGCAGTTTACGGCGAGTACTTACTTTACGAAGCAGACCACGACGTGAGTGGAAGTCATGCTTGTGGTCAGCAAAGTGACCTTGAAGCTTGTTGATATCAAAAGTAAGTAAAGCTACTTGTACTTCAGGTGAACCAGTGTCGCCTTCAGCACGTGCAAATTTAGCAATGATATCGATTTTTTCTTGATTACTTAGTGACATAATAACTCCAAAAATTAAATTTAAAAGGTGCCTTAGCCGATCACTAATTCAGCCAAAACGATTAAGCGGGCGTATTCTACCAAGTATGGAGATAACTACAAGTTAATTATCCCACCATATAGCTAATAGCCAGCTTTAAATAGCAACATTAGCTATTCAGGTTTTACGTAATCATCTTGTTGACTGGCAAGTCCACGCTTCACTTTTAAGTGACCGTTAGCATTCGCTTCGCCTGTACCGATGAAAACACCATCAGCCAATACCTTAATTGAACCATCAGGTAACGCTATTGGTAATTCGACCGCTTGCCCGTGACTAAATACCGAGCCCTGCTCTTTCGTTATTTCAACCACAGGTAAATCAACTAAAGCGGTATCAATTGGTAGCAGCAATGGATCGATATAAGTAGAAGGTGCAATTTCTTCACTTTTTGCTTTTGCTAATAACGCTTCAACGTCATCGAGCGAAACCATTTTATCTGCAGGGTACTGACCAACCGCAGTTCTGTGAAGCATTATGACATGTGCGCCACAGCCTAGATTTTCACCTAAGTCATCAACAATAGTACGAATATAAGTCCCTTTTGATACATGGGCCGTCATTTGCAATACGTTGTTTTCTTCATCAAACTCGTCAAATGATAAACTAAACACGTTTATCTTTCTGCATTTACGAGGTACTTCAATACCTTCACGTGCATACTTATATAACGGTCTACCTTGATATTTAAGTGCCGAATACATAGATGGATACTGATCAGACTCGCCAACAAACGCAGCAATTTCTTTTGTTAGCTGTTCACGCGTTACATTAACGTCTTTGGTACTGACAATTTCACCATCAGAGTCTGATGTTGTTGTACGCTCACCTAACTTAGCGCGAACAACATAGGTTTTGTCAGTATCAAGTAAGAACTGCGTAAATTTAGTCGCCTCACCAAAACAAATCGGCAGCATGCCTGTTGCAAGCGGATCAAGTGCACCTGTATGGCCCGCTTTTTGTGCAAAATAAGCACCCTTTGCCTGTTGCAGTGCTTTATTTGATGAAATGCCTTGGGGTTTGTTTAACAACAAAATACCGTCTACTGCACGGCCTTTACTGCGCTTTGCCATCTGTATCAGTGCCTTTTTCGCTATCTGTTTCGTCTTCGTGTTCAATACTTTCTTCGCTATCTGACACATCAGCAGCATCAACACTTTCTACGTCTTCATCAACATGTTTTGCGTTATCTTCGCGGATAATAGAGTCCACCAAGTTAGAGATACGCATGCCTTCCATAAGTGAGTTATCAACTAAAAATTTTAACTCAGGCATTATACGTGCACGAATACGCTTACCCAGTAACGAGCGAATATAACCCGTTGCTTCATTAAGTACTTTTGCGCTTTGCTTTGCAGCATCTTCATCTTGTGTATTAAACACAGTAATAAAAATTTTGGCATAAGATAAATCGCGCGATACTTCTACCGCTGACACTGTCACCATACCTAGGCGTGGATCTTTAATTTCGCGTTGTAAAATTACAGCAATTTCTTTTTGGATTTGCTGTGCAACACGATCAGTGCGAGAAAATTCTCTCATTGCATTTGTCCTAAAATCATAACTTATTGAAATTTAATAATAAGCTAATTAAATAATGGATACACAAATGGGGGCTAAGCCCCCATTTATTAGTTTAGCGAGCTAACAATTAAAGAGTACGTTGTACTTCAACTGTTTCAAATACTTCGATTTGGTCACCAACACGTACGTCATTGTAGTTCTTAACACCGATACCACATTCCATGCCGTTACGAACTTCAGCAACATCGTCTTTAAAGCGACGAAGTGACTCAAGCTCACCTTCATAGATAACCACGTTTTCACGTAGTACACGGATAGGCGCGCTACGTTTAATAACACCTTCAGTAACCATACAACCAGCGATTGCGCCAATTTTTGGAGACTTGAATACGTCACGAACTTGAGCAAGACCAATGATTTCTTGTTTAAACTCTGGCGCTAGCATACCTGACATGGCTTGCTTAACTTCTTCGATTAAGGCATAAATTACGCTGTAATAACGAAGATCTAAGTTTTCAGTATCAATCACTTTACGAGCAGAAGCATCAGCACGAACGTTAAAGCCAACTACAATTGCGTTAGACGCTGCAGCAAGCGTTGCATCAGTTTCGGTAATACCACCAACACCTGAACCTACAATCTTCACTTTTACTTCATCAGTAGAAAGTTTAGTTAGTGAATCAGAGATTGCTTCGATAGAACCTTGAACGTCTGCTTTAAGTACCACGTTAACTTCAGACACATCGCCTTCAGTCATGTTAGTAAACATGTTTTCAAGCTTCGCTTTTTGCTGACGTGCTAGTTTAACATCGCGGAACTTACCTTGACGGTATAAAGCAACTTCACGCGCTTTACGCTCATCTTTAACAACAGTCGCTTCGTCGCCCGCAGCTGGAATACCAGAAAGACCTAAAATCTCAACTGGAATAGATGGACCAGCTGATTTAATGTCTTTACCGTTTTCATCGCGCATTGCACGAACACGGCCATACTCAAGACCACATAATACAATGTCACCTTGATTAAGTGTACCAGATTGAACAAGTACTGATGCTACTGGACCACGGCCTTTATCAAGACGAGATTCAATAACGACACCTGCAGCCATACCTTCAGTAGGTGCAGTTAATTCTAAAAGCTCAGATTGCATAAGCACAGCTTCAAGAAGGTCATCAATACCTAAACCAGTTTTAGCTGATATATGAACATACTGTGTATCGCCGCCCCATTCTTCTGGGATAACGTCTAGTACAGCTAGTTCATTTTTAACGCGGTCTGGATCTGCGCCTTCTTTATCCATTTTGTTTACAGCAATGATTAAAGGAACGCCAGCTGCACGTGCGTGCTGTACCGCTTCTTTAGTCTGTGGCATAACGCCATCATCTGCTGCAACCACTAGGATTACGATATCTGTCGCTTTAGCGCCACGAGCACGCATTGATGTAAATGCAGCATGTCCTGGTGTATCTAAGAACGTGATCATATTGCCGTTTACATCAACATGGTATGCACCAATATGCTGTGTAATACCACCGGCTTCGCCTGAAGCAACCTTTGCAGAACGAATGTAATCAAGAGTCGATGTTTTACCATGGTCAACGTGACCCATAACAGTTACTACTGGCGCACGTGGCTCTGACTTACCATCTTCATGGCGGTCATTAAGTACTGTTTGCTCTAATTCGTTTTCTTTAACAATGATAACCTTGTGGCCCATTTCTTCTGCAACTAGTTGTGCAGCTTCTTGGTCAATCACTTGGTTAATGGTAACCATGTCACCCATTTTCATCATTGTTTTAACAACTTCAGCGCCTTTAACGGCCATGCGTGATGCAAGCTCAGCTACTGTAATTGTTTCGCTAATACGCACTTCATTTTTAACATCAACAGTTGGTTTTTGGAAACCATGTTGCAGCGATGCTGGTGCTTTTAACTTAGACTTGTTACGGCCTCTTGACGCTGCAAATTTATCTTTTGCTGGCGCTTTTTTCTTTTTCTTAGCACGGCGTGTACCTTGCTCATCACGAGCATCGGCAACATCTTCTGCTTCACGTGCATAAGTAGAAGTTGTAAGATGGTGATCCGCTGTTTCTTCGCGTTTCTTACGTTCTTCTTCTTCTTTCTTCCAGCGTGCCGAGTTTTCTTCAGCTAGCTTTCTTGCTTCTTCTGCTTGACGTTTCGCTTCTTCTTCAGCTTTCTTCAATGCGGCCTCTTCTGCTTCTTTTTGCAGACGCTCAGCTTCTATGCGATCTTTCTCAGACTTAGCACTTTGCTCTGGGGTCATCTGCTTTTGTTTCGCTTTACGCTCTGCATCAGCTTTGCGTTTAGCTTCTTCTTTGGCTTTACGGTCAGCGTCTTCTTTTGCTTTGCGTTCTGCCTCTTGTTTCGCTTTTAATTCTGCGGCTTCTTGCTCAGCTTTTTGCTGCTCTTCAAGACGTACTTTTTCTTCAGCGGCTAAGCGTGCTTGCTCTTGTTCTTGTTCCATTGCGCTTTTCTTCACGTAAGTACGTGTTTTGCGAACTTCAACTTGAACAGCTTTAGCTTTACCCGTAGAGCCAGTCACACTTAATGTGCTCTTGCTCTTGCGTTGTAAAGTCATACGCGCTGGACCATCTGAACCAGTACCGCCATGGTGCTTGCTTAAATGATCAAGTAACGTTGCTTTTTCTGCTTCAGTTACATTATCAGTTGCTTGCTTAGTGATACCTGCTTGTGAAAACTGCTGTAGCAATTTATCAACAGTTGTACCTATATCGCCGGCTAGTTTTTCAACATTTACTTCTGCCATAGTGTGTAATACCTCCGTTAATAAATTACTCGTCTGCAAACCAACAAATGTTTCGTGCAGCCATAATTAGTTCACCCGCTTTTTCAGATGAAAGTTCTGTAATATCGACGAGTTCATCAATACCTTGCTCTGCCAAGTCTTCAAGTGTAACAACACCCTTACTTGCCATAACAAAAGCCAGATGACGCTCTAAGCCTTCAAGCGCAAGTAAGTCTTCAGCTGGCTCTGCGCCTTCTAAACTTTCTTCCGTTTTAAGTGCTTTAGTTGTTAATGCATCTTTTGCGCGTGAACGCAGTAGATCAACTGTTTCTTCGTCCAGACCATCAATTTCTAAAAATTCAGAGGCTGGTACATACGCCACTTCTTCAAGTGTCGAGAAACCTTCATTAATAAGCAATGAAGCAAATTCATCATCAATTTCTAAATTTTCAGTGAATAAGTTAAGTAGCTTATCTGATTCAGCTTCATTTTTAGTACGCATGTCTTCAACAGTCATAACGTTTAGTTCCCAACCTGTTAGTTGGCTTGCTAAACGAACATTTTGACCATTACGACCAATCGCTTGCGCTAGGTTATCTGCATCAACTGCAATATCCATTGAGTGAGTGTCTTCATCCATTACGATTGAAGCAACTTCTGCAGGTGACATTGCATTAATTACAAACTGTGCTGGGTTGTCGTCATAAAGAACGATATCAACACGCTCGCCACCAAGTTCTGACGATACCGCCTGAACACGTGCGCCACGCATACCAACACATGCACCAATTGGGTCAATGCGTTTGTCATTAGATTTTACAGCTATTTTAGCGCGTGAACCTGGATCACGTGCTGCGGCACGTAATTCAATCATTTCTTCGCCAATTTCTGGCACCTCAATGCGGAATAATTCCATTAGCATTTCTGGCTTAGAACGCGTTACAAATAATTGTGCTCCGCGTGCTTCTGGCTTAACTTCGTATAAAAGACCACGGATTCGGTCACCCGGACGAAAGTTTTCACGAGGAAGCATATCATCACGAAAAATAACCGCTTCAGCATTATTGCCCAAGTCAAGTACGATAGAATCACGTGTTGCTTTTTTAACAACACCCGTAACTAACTCACCTACTTGATCTTTGTATGCATCAACAACTAAAGCACGCTCAGCTTCACGTACTTTTTGTACGATCACTTGTTTTGCCATTTGCGTTGTAATACGGTCAAATTTAATTGAATCAATTTGCTCTTCAACGTAATCGCCAAGCTGCAAATCAGGTTCATCAACCTGCGCTGCTTCTAGTGTGATTTCGCTGTAAGGATTCTCTAATGAACCATCTTCTTGCACTGCTGCAATTTGCCAACGACGGAACGTATCGTAATCACCCGTTTTACGGTCAATTGCTACACGCACTTCAATTTCGCCATCGTGTTTTTTCTTTGTCGCTGTCGCTAATGCGAACTCTAGAGCTTCAAAAATCTTTTCTTTTGGAACCGCTTTCTCATTGGAAACGGCTTCAGCAACCAATAATATCTCTTTTGCCATGGGTAATGCCTCGCTTGCCCTATTCCTTCGCACTCGAATTTAAAACTTTGCGATTAAATTCGCACGTTCGATGTTACTAAGCATGATTAGATGCTCTGCACCATCACTAGATAGTGTGATCATATCGCTGCTAACTGCTACTAAGTCGCCTTTAAAATTACGACGACCATCTTGTGGAAGCTTAGTACGTACACGTACTTCCTCTCCTTGCGCCTGCTCGTAATGATCTTGTTTGAATAATAGACGATCAACACCAGGAGACGATACTTCCAAATCATATTCATTTGTAATCGGGTCTTCGACGTCTAAAATCGCACTGATTTGGCGACTCGCATCCGCACAGTTATCAACTGAGATCCCATCCTCATGAGCAATGTATACTCTCAAGGTAGAATGGCGACCCGCTTGTACAAATTCAAGACCATATAATCCAAAGCCTAACATTTCTACCGCAGGCGATAACATGGTTACTAAATCTTGTTCAAGTTTTGTCACGAAAATCCTCCATACAAACAAAAAAAGGGCTTATAGCCCTAAAATACTGAGTTTAAATTTTAATTTGATGAAAATAAACATCAAACCGAAAGGTGCAGATACAACAACGCCCCGAACCAAGCGGGGCGTCACACCAAAAAGCATAAAACTGTGTGGCCTAGGGCCGAGCTTGGCTGCGAGTCAGCTATCTGACCAAATTAAACTACACTAGCTTAAACGCAAAACGCGCATTACTTAGAATGCGCGACATAAATTAATAAGCTTTCGCTTATTATTAGAATTGGTTGCGGGAGCCGGATTTGAACCGACGACCTTCGGGTTATGAGCCCGACGAGCTACCAGACTGCTCCATCCCGCGCCAATAGATATTAAAATCTTAATTTAATATCGCTGTTAGCTTTTTAGAACAAGCTAAACAATGGCGGCTATTATAAGGATGCGTGGGATAATTAGCAACTATAATCACTAATAACTTTACAAATTATCTAATTCAACGTAGTTGTCAATTTAATGTGTATTTAATTAACACGCATAATTAGGGCTCGTTTATCTTTCGAGATTAAATTTGCAGCAGTGTGTTTGGCTTTTAGACAAGGCAGCGGCTATGGTAGGTGATTACTTTCCACAAAAAACTTGAGTCATTACCAAACTAACCTGAACTCTAGTTAAGAGATTTTCAGTGAAAACAAGCTAATTTACGCGTCAATAGCGGGCCAATTGCAAGTAAATTCAACGCAGTTAGCGCTGAAAATAGCTGCTCGAGATAAATTTATTATCCAGAGTTCAGTTTAACTAAGTTACAAGTATTACATTACTGTTAAACCATCTCTAGATTACCTAAATTCCAGCTTTCAAAGATCAGTAAAGCACTACTGTATAATCTATGAGATAGTTCTTTATAGATAATCACTCTCATTATTAATTATAAAAATAACATACAAATCAAAATATTGGTCGCAGCTTTGTGTTTTGTCATTAAAAAACCGTGCGATTTTTTATCTACTGGCTATACTAAAAACCAAAATATAGACTCTAAAAACCAATGATGACCTGATGCAGCGAGGCATTTAATGAAAACACATCAACCAGAATTATTAAAAAGCCTTAGCATTATAAAACCAAATTTTCATGCTTTCACTGAGCGTTTTCACACCAAATTAACTCAATCTTGTATTACCATGAGTTACCCCACTGCTGCGCAATTTAATGAAAGAAGTTATACCCTTTACTGTATGTTAGAACGTATTATTAAGCATTTGGATAACCCTTTATCTGTTGCTCCTTTTTTATCATATCAATTACAGTTTTTAAAAAATGATAATATTCAACAATCCGACATTAAAGTATTGTGTGACACGTTTTATGCCACACTAGAAGAGCACCTTGGGCAACGTTTTAGTTCAGAGAAAAAAGTAGCTTGGCGTAAAGTTTTAATGTTTTTTGAAAATTTTTCGAATAACAGTCTGTTTCATACCTCAAACGTAATTTCACTGGAACAACGGATGCTTAAAAAAGCAAGCCATGAGGAAGCAAATAGTTAATTGCCTCAGGTAGCACAAATTTTAACTCTGAAAGATCAACAACCCCTTATATCATGGTAAATAAATAACCTGATCGTTTAAGCGATTGAGCTTTTTATTTTCTATTTCTATCAGTAATCCGTAGTGTGTACTTAAAGCATCTATTCGCTTAGATAAGGCAAGATGAAAGGTGGTATCGGCTTCACTACTGCCTTGGTAGTCCATCCGTTGCTCTAATTTTAATGTTTCTTCTTTGAGTTCATTACTTAATGTGATTACTTTACTACTTGCGGCTTTTATTTCCCGATGTAATTGCTCTTTACGAATGAAACCATCAATATTTTCATTTCCAGTCTGATTTGCGTTATCACTTTTTTTTGTCTTTTCAAGATTTTTGATCTGCTGAGTTACTCTGTCTATAATCATTTGTTGATTTTTAATAAGCACATCAAACTTTGATATGGTCGCAATTATTTGCTCAGCAATTGCTACACTTTGCTTGGGGCGTGTTAACCTTTGTGGATTGAAATTTGTTCAATCTAGGGGCGATTTAATCGCGGCGCGAGGTTTGTGACCTAGCGGGCTAAGTAAAAACCGAGCAACAAAGAGTTAATCGCCCCTAGAAAGAACCTAAAGGGCAGCGCATGTTTGGCATTTATGCTGCGTTATCGCCTATTTATGGGGAATACCACACCACATAGGCGCTGCCTTGCCTAAATACCAAACAGTCTGCTGTAAAATCAATCACGAAAGGTCAACACGCCCTAGACCTGCTAAGTTATTAGCTTGCAAATCAAAACTGTTATTAAACATGCTAAGTTGTTTTTGCATTTGTGACTTATACGTTTCGATTTTATTTTGATGCTCACCAAGTTGCTTTTTCAGAGCCGTCATTTTTATGTACGAATCGATTGTATTTGAATCAGCACTCGGTTTTGGATTAATACTATTTTGCTCGCCGCTATGTCGTTTATCATCGCGTGGCGTTATTACATTTAAATGCAAAATTTGTGGATTGTCAGTGCATGGTTGTTGACTAAACTCCACTGCACCGCTCGTCTCACATTTATAAATAGCGGTGGTTTCGGCTGATCCGGTAATTGGACTCCCGCAAACAAATAGCATTAAAACCGTTTTTAATTTATTCATCACTTCTCACCTGAAATATGCATTGCTAAAAATTAACTTTAAGGTAATAACTTAAAATTCAACAAAGCGATCTGCTAATTAAACATACCCGTATACTATTAATTTGGCTTAACTATGACTCATTATAAAACATTAAGACTTATTTTAGGTGATCAACTTAACCCGTCTCACTCCTGGTTTAAACATAAAGACAATGACACTCTTTATCTTGTCGCAGAGCTTAAGCAAGAAACTGATTATGTTAAGCATCATATTCAAAAGATATGTGCATTTTTTAGTGCTATGGAAAACTTTGCCCATGCGCTAAGTTGCGCAGAGTTTAATGTATTACACTTAACCCTAGATGAAACCCAAAATGATAAAAATTTACCCGATTTACTTAATCGAATAGCGAAAAAATATCACTGCTCAGCCATACAATATCAATATCCTGATGAGTTCAGACTCAAAGAGCAACTTTTATTATTTAAACAAGCAAGCACATATAATGTAACCGCAGTCGATAGCGAGCATTTTTTACTTCCCTTTTCGCAAATAAAAGAGCGTTTTTCAAAAAACAAACATGTAACGATGGAGCATTTTTATCGCGCTATGCGTAAGCAATTTGATGTACTTATGGAGCAAGGAAAACCTGAAGGCGGTAAATGGAATTTTGATAGTAATAATCGTAATAAGTTTTCTAAAAACGACTTAGTGGATATACCTTTACCCAAGGTTTTTAATAATGATGTAAGTACAATTATTGATCGCTTAGATAAACATCAAGTGAGCTACCTTGGTGAAATAAAAAATCAACGTTTACAATGGCCAACCACTAGAAAACAAGCTATTAGCTGCCTTGAGTACTTTTGTGAAAATTTACTTATTAATTTTGGTCAGTTCCAAGATGCAATGACAAATCAAAGTGAGCACAACACTAGCCTTTATCATAGCCGATTATCGTTTGCCATAAACGCAAAATTGCTTCATCCACTTTATGTCATTAATCGAGTCATAAACGAATATAGGCAAAGGCCTAATGAAATATCAATCTCACAAGTAGAAGGCTTCGTTAGACAAATTTTAGGGTGGCGAGAGTATGTCCGGGGTGTTTATTGGATCAATATGCCCGACTACGCACGTAAAAACCAATTACAGGCGAAAAATAAATTACCTGGATACTTTTGGCATGGCTCTACAAAAATGAACTGTTTAAGCCACTCTCTTTCGCAAAGTTTAACAACGGCTTATGCCCATCATATTCAGCGCTTAATGGTTATTGGAAACTTTTGTATGCTCACGGGAATTAATCCTGATGACGTAGATAACTGGTATTTAGGTGTTTATATAGATGCTATTGAATGGGTAGAAATGCCTAATACACGTGGCATGAGCCAATTTGCCGATGATGGTATCATTGCGACAAAACCCTACGCAGCAAGTGGAAACTACATTAATAAAATGAGCGATTACTGCAAGAGTTGCCAATACGATGTTAAACAAAAAGTGGGAGAAAAAGCATGCCCCCTTAATAGCCTATACTGGAACTTTATGCACACCCACCGCAGTAAATTAGAGAAAAACCCGCGTATAGGCATGGTTTATAAAAACTGGGACCGACAAACCGAAGAGCAAAAAGCAGCGCTATTAAAACAAGCTGCTGCGTATTTAGTTGATTTAGAAAGTCTGTGACATATGAAATAGGTAAATTTGTTAATTAAATGTTTAATTTTTCTGTCATTGTACTGTAATAGCGCTATCTTTTAATAGCGTTAATCCTTTAAATACAGCAATGAGATAAAAATGAAAAAAATATTAACATCGGCAATTATATTACTTACAAGTATCAACCAAGCACATGCATTTAGCCAAGAAACCCATAAGCGGATTGTTATTGACGCTGTAAGTTATATGGAGCAAAACCCACAATCAACGCAATATGCGGCGCTGTCGCAATATGCTTTACAAAATAAAATGTCAGTTTCACAGCTGGCTGAGCTACTAGGGCAAGCAGCCTATGATGTTGATGATTTTGAAGATACTTTTTTATGTGGTGCCATTACGGGCTCTTGTGTCCAAGCTCCTCTTTGGGGCGCGGCTGAAAGCATTGTAAAATATACTAGCTATTGGCACTTTCAAAACCACACGCAAGGCGCTGATCAGCATGGTAATGATTTTGGCGGCTATAACTACGACAAACTCACTGTATGGGGCACCATTGATAGCTTAGCTGCGGCTTGGTTAAAAGGGGACTATTTAGATGATGGAAAGGGAAGAGAAACAGGCTGGTTTAATGCTGACTCTTCAAAATATAATAGTTATGACATTACTGAAGCTCATTACCGAATTGATAGTCAATCGGACTATAATATGTATGATGATTTTGAAAAAATTCCTTTTCAACCAATCGATAACTTAGGCCAATACTGGTTTCAAAGCTATTTAGACAGTGGTAATCCACAAGTACTGGGGTTTGTATTTCATACAACTGATTTACTTCAGCCGCATCACACATGGACAACTTCAGATTTAAATCACTCTAGCTGGGAAGGCTGGGTAAAGGATTATTATGATCAAGAACAACTCAATGATCCTAGCTTAATACGTCAAGCAATAAATACCTTTTCACCGTTAGATGAAGCCTCAACGGATGTACGTCCATTGCTAACCCAAGGCGGTTCTTTTTCGTACGCTCAAGGAGGTATTGTGCTTAATTCGAAAGATCATTACGATCGTGTCGATACCGCTAAACAAGTTATCCCTCATGCTATTGCAATGGTTGTACATTTATTAAATCATGCCATGGTTGCCCGCTAATGAGGTATTTCGCCTACCTATGTGTAGTAATGTTTGGGCTGCTTTACAGCAGCCAAGCATTTACGAGTGTTGAAAAGTACACACCCGCTGAAATACAGTTGATGCATCAAATATATCAACAGCAAAATAGTGACATTAGTCTTTCGCAAACACGTTATCGTTTATACGAGAACCAATTTTTGCTAAGTGAAGCACAGCGCCTAATGCCCGACAAGGTAGCGCGTTTGTCTGATGTAGGTTTTACCACCGGTTACCATGTAGAGCGCTACCTAAATAACCTTTTTATAAAGCAACTACATTTACCACCGACCATCGAAGCTTCTAATAATGTTAAACATTTTACGGCCAGCTGGCTTACGAACACATTAGGTGAATATCCTGCGAATGGACAATATTCTGAAACGCAAAAAAACACATTAAATTTAGTAAAACTTGAACATTTTGCGTTTCCTGCAATGTCTGTTTATGACTTCATTAAACCACTTTCTATGCAAATACGGTTTAGGTTGCATCAAGGCGATAACCAGTTATTTCAAGCAGAAATAGCTAAAAAGCATCAATATTTTATAAATTTAGAAAAAGCGACCAACGCATTTAAAGCAAAAGATATCAACATTGATAATTTAATAAGCATTGCTCAAGGTGACATATTGCGTCCTTCGATTCAAAGCTGGCTTGGCGTAAAAGACATGATGCATGGACAAAGCCCGATACTCGAACAATTAGAAAAACAAGTTTCTGAACAACAAATAAATCAGTATTACCAAGCAAATAAAAGTCGCTTCAAATATTTATATCAAATAACAGCCCAAGGTGCTGAATTTAAAAATAGAACTGACGCGGTTAAATTTAAGAATGAAGTGGCAAAGAGTACTTTCAAAGCGGCTTTAAGAGCGGCTAATATGAATGATATTTATAGTAAATTTGATAATAATATCAATCGAGAGCATAAAAAAGAGTGGGCAGTACAACTTGCATTTACTCAAAATGAAAATGAGCTTTCTGAAGTCATTCGTTCGCCAGCGGGATTATGGGTTGTGGTGTTAACTAATGACTATGAATATAGATATTTTGCAGCAACGGGCCAAACAGTTCGCTATCAAGCGATTAAATCTGTGGCGTTACAAAATGCTCATCAGCAATACCAGCAAAAGTGGGCTGCGTGGCACACACAAAATGAGATTAAGTTATGAAAATAAAGCTCACGGCACTCATCACAATATCTTTAGCCATTACCTTCATATACTACTTCTCTGGCTCCACCGAGCAGAAAAAAATGGTACTAGCGACTAAACAACCAACAGGTGAGCGACCTATAATAAAGCAAGCTGTACACACCGTAAAAAAAATTGAAGATGTACATCCTTCAAATATTAAAAAAAGCACCTTGGATGGGCATATTCAACAGGTAATTACTGAACCGAATTACTTACCCCCACTAAATAAAAGTAAACTAAGCAGTGTTCAATACAAGGGAGATTTAGACGATCATAAAGCCTACCAACAATTTCAACAAGAGAAGCAGCACGCACTAGAAAGTAGCTTTATCAGTGCTGTTAATACCAAAGTTACAACGTTAGAAAGCTTAATTGCTAAAGGGCGTAAACAAGGGATGAAGCAAGAGCAGCTTCAAGAAGCGATTGATAAAATCGCTCTGCTGAAAAAAACACAACAGAGTTTACTTAACCAAGATTAAGAGGGCGTTGTAGATTTAAATTCAATTGCATAAAAAAGCCGTCTCAAGTGAGACGGCTAAATAATCAAGGGAAACTAAGGTTAAACAGGGTTTATTTATCTTCGATTAAATGACCTTGCCCTATCTCTATTTTACGAGGTTTAAGTGCTTCTGGTATTTCACGCTGAAGCTCTATAGTAAGCAAACCGTTAGCTAAGTCGGCACCAAGCACTTTTACATGGTCGCCAAGCTGAAACTTACGTTCAAAGTTGCGCTCTGCGATACCTTGATGAATAAATTTACGCTCTTTGTCATCTTTATTGGCTTTAATACCAGCCACTTTCAATGTGTTGTTTTCTGACTCAATGGTCAATTCGTTATCACTAAAACCAGCAACGGCCATAGTAATCCTGTATCTGTCTTTATCGAGCGCTTCAATGTTATAAGGAGGAAAACTTGGCTGCTTGTCTGTACTTGCCGCCGCGTCCATAAGTGATGCTAAATGTTCGAAGCCGATGAATGAACGATAAAGTGGTGATAAGTCTACTGTACGCATAATAATATCCTCATATTTAAGCGATATTTTGCAAGTGCTTTTCCGTAGAACAAGCGCTAGCAAATATTATTTAATAATATAAATTTCAATTGTTTAAGTTTAATTTAGGACCCATCAGGCGCCCTACTAAACTATATATGGACGGTAAAAATGTTTTCAAGTAAAAAAATTAAATAATTTAAGAAATAAAAGACACGTATAATAAATACGTGTCCTAGGGCGTGTTGACCTTTGTGGATTGAAATTTGTTCAATCTAGGGACGATTTAATCGCGGCGCGAAGTTTGTAATCGAGTGGGCTCGGTAACTGCTCCTGCGTTACTCTAATGGCTTACATCCCTGTAAGAATAAGTAAAAATCGAGCAACAAAGAGTAAATTGCCCCTAGATCGAGCTCAAAGGGCAGCGCATGTTTGGCATTTATGCTGCGTTATCGCCTATTTATGGGGAGTAACCACACTACATAGGCTCTGCCTTGCCTAAATACCAAACAGCCTGCTGCAAAATCAATCACGAAAGGTCAACGCGCTCTAAGAGCTATTCAGTCAACGTGCCACGAATGGGGTAATCGTTTTCGCGAATAAACTTAATTCCCGAGAGTAAATCGTTTAAATCGGGTCTTGAGAATGGCGCATTTGACTTATCAACTATCTGAATTTGATCCTGCTCGTTAACAATAAAAATTGCCGGCTCTGCAAATGGATGATCGGTTTCATTTTCATTACGCGGCTCACTAATATACAAGCCAAGATCTGTCATCTGCACGAGCGAAAGACTACTGTACAATGGAAAATTCACTTCTAAATCTTTTAGGTGTTCCGTCAGTTGTTCGTGGCTGTCGCCACTAACCGCCGCAAGCTCAACACCGGCATCAATAAATTGGCCTTTCATTTTCGCTAATGCATTAAGTTGTTTAGTACACAATGGACAGTGCTTACCACGATAAATAACAATCATTTTCCATGGTAAATCTGTTTGTCTAACTGTAATATCAGCCTGCTTATTATCACTGTCTTTAACAACAAGTGCAGGTATTTTCATCGCTGGTTGTAGGTCGTTACTCATAATCATATTCTCCTTCGTAAAAGTTAAATATCGTTATTGCTTGCTAAGTAGAGCTTAGGGTTAAACTTATTAATTCAAGCATTAAAATGTAATCGAGCTTATTTTATTGGGGAGGAACACATGAAAATACGACGTAGTGCGTTTATAAATATAAGCTTGGCAATATTAGTCTTTTATTTAGTAAGTACTTTTAAAGAACGCAATTTGCTTCAAACGAATAATGCACCAGCGCCCTATTTTAATTTACCACTTTTAAACCAACCGACTGAAAGAATAAGCATTGCACAACTTGAAGGCAAAACCACTGTTGTCTATTTTTTTGCGCCATGGTGCACAATTTGTCGTTACAGCATGCCGAATCTAGAAGCAGCACTCGATAGCTCTAATATTAATGCAATTGGTATTGCATTTGATTATAAGAATGAGCAAGAAGTCGCTCACTTTGTTGATGAACTAAACCTCACTATGCCAATTGTATTAGGAGATAAACATACTCAAGCGAACTATAAAGTAAGTGCATTTCCAACTTATTACGTCATAAATGAAAAATTGCAGATCACTGCGCGTTCAATTGGCTACTCAAGTCAGCTAGGGATTGCAGCAAGAGCTTGGTAGGTACGTGGTCCATTGTGGCTTAAATTTTAGAATGCACAGCATCATAAAAATAGAACAACACAATCGGTTTTTTACGCTTTAAAATATTTTTTAATCATTTAAACTGAAAAAACTCAACTAAAGGAGAGCGTTATGCTTACTGTAATTTTTGGCCGCGAAGGTTGTCCATTTTGTGTACGTGCAAAAGACGTAGCAGAACAACTAGCAAATGAACGCGATGATTTTAAATTTCGTTATATCGATATTATAAAAGAAGGGATAAGCAAAGTTGATTTAGAAAAGTCAGCGGGTAAACCTTGCCCTACCGTACCACAAATTTTTGTAGACCAAAATCACATTGGCGGGTTTACCGAATTTGAAGCATATGCAAAAGAAAACTTAGGTTTGTACAAATAAGTTCTGTATTAAATATGTTAACCAGTTTAATAAAGTCTATATTAAACTGGTTAAATTTCGACCGCTTTCAAATACATATAAATTAGTTTCAATTTATACAAGCATTTGCCTCGCTAATCCTATATAATGCGCGCCTCTTTAAATTCGTTGAGGCGTATTAATGTCAGAACCAGTCACGTTTGAATCTCTAAATCTTTCTCCTGCAATTTTGAAGGCAGTTGAAGAGTTGGGTTACAAGACACCATCTGAAATCCAAGCTCAATGTATACCGTTATTGCTAGAAAGAAAGGACGTACTGGGACTAGCACAAACGGGTACAGGTAAAACCGCAGCATTTGCACTGCCGTTACTAAACAATATTGACCCGTCTGTGAAACAGCCACAGATCCTTGTACTCACACCAACACGTGAGCTTGCGATCCAAGTTGCTGAGGCATTTGAACAATATGCAAAAGGTACTCGTGGTGTTGAAGTATTAGCACTATACGGTGGCCAAAGTTACAGCATTCAGTTAAGCGCACTTCGTCGTGGCGCTCAAATCATCGTTGCTACACCTGGTCGATTAATCGATCACATTAACCGTGGCACAATCAAGTTTGATGCTCTACAAGCACTTGTACTTGATGAAGCCGATGAAATGTTACGTATGGGCTTTATCGATGATGTAGAAAACATCATGGAAAAAACACCGCGCGAAAAGCAAACATGTCTTTTCTCTGCGACTATGCCTAAGCAAATTCAAAACATCAGCAGCAAATATATGAACAACCCTGAACAGGTTCATATTTCTGCGCGTAACTCGACAGTATCATCTGTTGAGCAAGTGTTCTGGAATGCAAGCGTACACAAGAATAAAGCCATTGTTCGCTTTTTAGAAGCTGAGCAATATGAAGGCGCTATTGTTTTCGTTCGTACACGTAACGATACTGTACAACTTGCTGAATTATTAGAGCGCGAAGGTTTCTCTGCGGCTCCACTTAACGGTGACATGAACCAGCAAGCACGTGAACGCACTGTAGATCGTTTAAAAAGTGGCATGCTAAACATTGTTATTGCAACAGATGTAGCGGCACGTGGTCTAGATGTTGACCGTTTAAGCTTAGTTATCAACTACGATATTCCACAAGATTCTGAAGCCTACGTTCACCGTATCGGCCGTACAGGTCGTGCTGGTCGTACTGGTAAAGCAATTTTATTCGTAAAACATAACGAACGCTATTTACTTAAAAATATCATTCGTCATACGAAGTCTGAAATTGCACAAGTTGAATTACCAACTGCAAAAATTGTTGAAGAAAAACGTATCGAAGCGTTACAAGCAAAATTAACTATTGCGCTTGAAAACAAAGACATCACGTTCTTCAATGAAGTAGCTACTAACATGGCTGAAAAACTTGACCTTCCTCTTGAAAGCTTAGCGGGTGCGTTACTGTGTTTAGCACAGCAACAGTCGCCAATTAAAGTTGAAGAAGTTAAGATTCAACCTCGTGAACGTAACGAGCGTAACGACCGCAATCCACGTAACGATCGCGGTGACCGTGGACGTCGTAACGAGCGTGGTGGTGAACGCGCTGAGCGTAAACCTCGCGAACGTAACAGCCGTGATGCAGGCCCTATGGATACGTACCGTATCGAAGTAGGTCGTGAACATGGTGTTCAGGTTAAAAACATTGTTGGCGCTATCGCTAACGAAGCTGACATCTCAAGCAAGTTTATTGGTGATATTCGTCTGCACGATAATCACAGTACGGTTCAATTACCGCAAAACATGCCTAAAGATGTACTTGATCATTTCCAAAAAGTGTTTATTTGCAAACGCCCTATGGGCTTAACAATCACACAAGATCAAGGCCCTGCTGAACCACGCGGCGAACGCTCTGAGCGTCCAGCTGGTGATAAGAAACGCAGCTTTAACAAAGATGACAGCGCACGCGGTGATAAGCGTACCGGTCCTCGTAAAGAACGTCGCCCAGTAAGCTTCACAGCTAAATAAGCAACGACTCTTTAATAAAAAAACCTTGCCACGAAAGTGACAAGGTTTTTTTGTGTCTGTAACATGAGAAAACTAGTTAACCTCAACTCTGAATAATAAATCTCTTAACCAGAGTTCAGGTTAGTTAGAGGAAAAACTTAGAAGCTCGCTATTAAAATGGCTGCAGTAATAGGAATAAGCAGCTGTATTACTTTCAGGGAGAGATGTAAATAAATGAAACTTCTAACAAGCCAAATAACCCGAATGGTAGCCCTACTTCATAATAAAGGTTTTTTTCACATATACCTATATGCTGGATTATCGCCCAGCGGTTGTGATTGGCGCTATATAATTGGTCACACTAAAGATGGGCAGTGGCCAACTAACGATCTAATTACTTATGGTAGCATCAACTCTAGCAGCAAACTGACATGGTCTGAGAAGAATACAACTGAAGATTTATGCAATGACTTTATTAACTACTTCAAACTTGAAAAATATTCTCTTACAAAAGAGCAACTTCGATACATAGATTGGTACTCAACTGTTGTTAATTCACTAGCTGAGGATGAAGCAGTCATTTTTTATGCAGATTACCAAGCTAGTCATCAATATTTACTAAATAATGCGCCAAGCTTTGTAAAAAAATAATATTTTTGACAGTAAGGATCACTGATATGAAAAAATTATATGAATACCTAACAATCATAGCGCTACTAAGCCCTCTTATTTTATTCATGGCTATTCCAATTGTAATAGACTTTACAGACCCTCCATTTATTGCAAATAAAAAATATGACATTACTATTTTTTGGATTATCCCTATTATTTCAGGTGCATTATTTATCTATTTGAATATGCTTGTATTCAAAAAATATAAGCAATGCAGTAAATATAGAGAATCATTTAAGCATAATATTTCAGGAATAAAGAACCTAGCTTCATTTATTTTAGGCTATTTGGCAGCTCCATTTTTAATATATGCAATATTTTATATCTATTTAGCCCTTCCAATAAAGCTGTTTGCTTATTTCACTGAAAGTGATTATTGGTATAAAGAATATATCCTGACAGACGTTGAAGAGTGCGGCAGTAATTATGAAAATAGTTGTACACGTTTATCTTTTTTAGATCCTAAAACAAAGCAAATACACGAGCTCCGGTGGTATGAAGAGAAATCATCCATTACCAATAGTAAAGGGCACTATGTTTATGTAATCGGTGAAGCTAGCTATTTTGGTTATATTGTCAGAGGGCTAGAAAGGTAGCCATCATTGGTTTACAAAGTTAAAGCTTATAAAAAAGCCCTGTCATTTTCGTGGCAGGGCTAATATAAGCTCTTAATATTTATACTTTATTAAGGCGCTACTGCCGGATACACATAGCTGGCATCAAGACCTAGCGGGATACCGAGTGCCCAGTAGCCTAGCAAGAAGATACTCCAGCCAATCATAAAGGCGATTGAGTATGGCAGCATCAACGCAATGAGCGTGCCGATTCCAGTGCCTTTGACATACTTTTGGCAGTAAACAACAACTAGCGGAAAGTAAGGCATAAGCGGTGTAATGATATTAGAGCTTGAGTCTCCAACCCTATAAGCTGCTTGCGTTAGATCGGGTGAAATGCCCAACTGCATTAGCATCGGCACAAATACAGGACCTAGCAGCGCCCACTTAGCTGAGCTTGAGCCTACAAATAAGTTAACAAAGCCTGTTAAAAAGATGATGCCAACGACAGTTACAGCACTGGGTAATTCCATCGCTTTTAAAAGCTGTGCGCCTTCGATTGCCAGTAATGCACCTAAGTTTGATTTACTAAAAGCGGCAATAAATAACGAACAAAAGAACGCCATTACAATATAATACGCCATGCCGCTCATCGCTTTGCTCATAGCATCGATCATATCTTTGGTACTTTTAAATGTGCCGACTGTAAAGCCATATACAGCACCTGGGATCCAAAAGAGTAAAAAGATTAACGGAACAATTGATTGCATTAAAGGGGAGCTAAAATTGGTAAGCGATCCATCACTGCTACGCATTGCAGAATCTGCGGGGGCTGAAACAAACGCTAATAATGCAAGGCCTGCGATCATCACGCTACTTGCAATAAAAAAGGCGCGCTTTTCATCACTGCGTGCATCTTCAAATACAGGCAAGTCTTCTTCTGTGCCATCAACTTTAGTTTTTTGTAGGCGTGGTTCGATAATTTTATCGGTGATATACCAGCCTACTAATACGATAAATAAACTTGACGCTGAGGCAAATGCCCAGTTATTAAGCGGATTAATAGACATAGCAGGGTTAATAATTTGCGCTGCACTTTGCGTAAAGCTTTGCAGTAATGGATCAATTCCCGATGGAATAAAGTTAGCACCAAAACCACCACTTACACCCGCAAATGCCGCTGCAATACCTGCAAGTGGATGACGCCCTGCGGCATAGAAAATCACGCCCGCTAATGGGATAACCAATACATAACCTGCATCGGTTGCCGTGTGACTAACGATGGCCACTAAAATGATCGAAGGCGTTAATAACTTTTTAGGTGTTACTTTTAACATCAGTTTTAAGCCGGTATTAATAAAGCCAGAATGTTCGGCAACGCCCACACCAAGCATAGCCACTAACACTACGCCTAAAGGAGCAAACCCTGTAAAGGTTTTTACCATTGATGATAAAAAGGTCGCTAATGAGTCACTTGCTAGCATGTTATTAATTATAATGGCTTCGCCTGTACGGGGATCAATTGCGTCAAAACTTACGCCTGAAAACCACCACGATAAAAACCAGATCAATAACATAGCAAATAAAAATATAATTGCCGGGTCTGGAAGCTTATTCCCTATTCTTTCAACAAAATTTAAAAAACGCGCGACTAGCCCCGAAGGTAAGGCGCCCTGATTATTATTCATATTTGATTACTCATTAAAATTTATTTTGACAACAGTATCGCATTAAAACGCAACAGTAAATTAACATAACAATCTATTTTAGGGCCTTTAAAAGCAAAAAACACGACAGCGCTGAGCTAATCGTGTTTTTCTTTTATCGGTTTTGTTAAGCGAGTGCTTTTACTTCTTCCCACAAGCGTACAACTAATGCCTTGTCTTCCTCGTTAAGCTCACCATTGCGATAGGCTTTAACTAAGCTTTGCTCTACAGTTTCGTTTAGCTCATCAATACTAATTGTGAGTTTTTCTACTTCGGCATAGCCTACAGCAAGATCAAAGTGGCCTCGTAAATAACCGCCTGCAAATAACTCATCGTCGGTTGCTTTTATTACTAAGTCATCGAAGTACTGCTGAGCTGCATCGATATAGTTCACTAAACTCATTTATTAATCTCCTGGTTTTGCAAAGCATCCATTTCTTCAAGATGTTGGTGCCCTACTGCATACATAATATGATCGTTAAATCCGGTGGTTACTTTTATATAACCCGTTAATGTGTCATCAAGTTCGCCGTCGCCCGTATCGCAAATAAGCGGACGCCCATTTAGCGCCTGTAGTTTTGTTTTTGTTGCGACTACAATAATATTGTCTTTGCCTATTGCGCGTATAAGCGCAGGGCTCAATTGCTGATTACCACGGCCGAATATATGCCCTTGCCCGCCAATGAGCGTAATAACTAACTTAGTACTTTGCTGGTGAGTATATTGCAGTAATTGCGCAGCCGTTAAATCTTGGGCAACTAAGGTTTGATCTTTAATTAAATCCACGCCAAGCAACGTATTCTCAAGTCCCATTTCCTCCATTATCGCCTCAACCGTTGAGCCGCTACCCATAATATAAAATGTGTCTTCATCCATTTGTGATACAACATGCGCAGCAATGTCGGCAAGCACGAGCTCGTCGGTTTCTTTACCGCCATTTTTAACCGCTTGCATATAACGTACTTCACTTGGGGTTTGCATTTCGCCGTAGCGCTTTGCTTTTACTGTGCCTTGTCTAAAGGCATCTTCATCGATATCCATTACATCGGCATCAGCTAAAGTAACTAACTCACCTTTAACCAGCATTTCGACTACGCGCCCTGCAGCTTTTGGTGTAATAGCGTACACACCAGAGTGGATTTTGCAGCCTGCGGGAATGCCAAGTACAGGCACAGTGTCTTCTATTGCATGGCAAATATTACGTGCTGTACCGTCACCTCCGGCAAATAAAACTAAATCAACACCACAGTCTTTAAGTACTTTTGCTGCTTGTTCTGTGTCATCTGGGGTTGTTATTGCAGAAGTGTTGTACACAACCTCTGCATTAAAGCCTAAGGCTTTGGCTGCTTTCTCACCCATGTCACCGTTAACAGTGTAAATAGTCAGGCGCTCTTTATAAGGTAATAGCACTTCAAGCGCTGCTTTTGTGCGGCTATTGGCTTTTGGCTCTGCGCCTAGCTCAATAGCTCTGGCAGCAGTTTGTGCGCCATCACTGCCTTTTAAAGCAACCGTGCCACCTAAACCCGCGACTGGATTTACAATTAAGCCTAATTTAAACGCCATTACAAAGCTCCTTTGGGTGTTGCCAATTAAATTGCTGTGCAGTTAATGGCCACGGTGTGTTGTAAAAATGAGAGAGCGCTTTTAAAAGTGACTCGGTACGAGAGTTAAAACCGTTTTTAATCAAGGTAAGCACTCGTTGATGCACGCGCTGCTGAAAATCAAACCGACACGTTTGTTCGCCGTTTAAGTTATCTACCGACACATTAAAATTAAACCCTGCTGCGGTACTTAATAACCACTCGATGGCTTGGGGCTTTACTTCAACGTTTTCAAAATCAGCTTGTTGTTGTTTATCACGCCCATCGGGGCAATACCAATAGCCGTAATCCTCTGATAAACGCCGTTCATTACCCGCCACCAGCCAGTGTGCTATTTCATGCAATGCACTGGCGTAAAAACCATGGGCAAATACGACTTGGTGATAGAGCACATAATCTGTTGCCGGTAAATACACAGGCTCGCTGTCGCCTTTTATCAACCGAGTATTATAAGTTTGATAAAAAGTGCGTTCAAAAATTGAAATTAGATCAGCTATTTGATGCATAAAGTTAGGCTAACTCGTCTCGGTTACAGCGCTACATAGCGCACTAAAAACGAGACGAATTGTACGGGCTTTTACAACTAAAGTAAAAATAAGGCGTGATAGTAAAATATGAGTAGGCTAACCATTCACTTTATTGATATTTTTAATAATACCTAAACAGTAAAGAGTCTTTGCAAGCGCTTTATGTTCTGTTTTTTCACTGACAGTTTTATTGGCTGCATTTGCTAACATATCGTATCGTTTACGAAGAGTAAGTATATATCTGGCATGCTTACGACATCCAAAACAATGAGTACAGTGCGAATCGACCCAAAACCCAAGTACCTCAAACCAATACTGCTGCTCTTGAGCAAAAAAAATAAATGCCTTAGAGCAAGCCCCGCACTGCACCTCTATATCAACATAGAGTGTTCGGGGGTAAATGGCATAATTTTGCTTTTCTATATCTGCCAATATTACCGTATTAGGAAAATATTTAAGGCTTGAGTAATGCCAGTGTGCTCGCTCAATCGCTTCTACCGCCATTGAAATATTGGTAACTATGGGCTTATTACCATACCTAGGGTGATCAAGGTACATACATTTACCTGTTATAAGTTAATAGCTTACATTTTTAAAAGCGAACTAAATAAAAGTAAGCCAATGCGAAATATACGATACATAATTGTTATCTATAAGTAGTTTATGCACTTAAATAACTGAGCTTTCATTACCGTGCGCTTTTAACTGCTTCGCTATATGCTTTTTTAATAAATGCGTGTTTCGTGTATTTGCTTTAAAAAACGCATCAAAAATATCACCAAAAAATGGCACTAAACCGCCCACAAAGTCTATAAGCATATTGATAATCATCTTAGTCTTTATACGCTTACTCACACCTAAACGCTGCGCTTCGATAAGCACATAGCTTGATAAAATTAGCCCTGCGGCATCACCTATAACAGGGATTAAACCAATCACAGCTTCCAAACCTATATTAAATTTAGTAAAAGGAATGCCAATGCTGCTATCTGTAAAGTGAGAAAACTTTTCTAAACGTTTAATAGCTGTTTCATATTCATAATGTACGACTGAAGGTTGATTGTTTATTCGCATAATAACTGTCTTGTCATTTTTAAAGTTAATACTAATCATTGTAAGGTCTGACTAATTAAATAGCTCAATAAATAAAACCTCAACAGTATTAGCACTTGAAAAAGTTATACTATACACATAAAGTTCAGTTTAGAATCTAGTACAAAAAAACCTTAATATTAATTCACCACTCCGTGAAAATAGGTATTCTCTACTTAACATGTATATTCTTGTCGGTTAAAATTCAGAAAGTTACGCAAGGGTTACCTATGAGTAACTCAAGTTTGAGCTTCAACTTCGACTCGTGATCTTGTTTATTATTGCATGTGTCATTATTTTCCCAGCCATTAGTCAAGGAGAGGATATGTTTAGCTGGTTCAGAAAGAAAAAAGAAGTATTTTTAAGCCCTGAAGTCAATGGTGTTGTTACAGACAATGGCACACCAATTGCCAACTTAGAAATCATTCGCTCATTAATCTACATAGATGAAAAAGTCCACCGAGATACTGCAAACACAGATCAAAATGGACGTTTTCGCTTTCCCAAAAAAACGATTCTTTCCTCAATACCAAATAAGCTAATAGTTGAAAACCGTGTTTCGCAAGAAATCTTTATTGAAAGCGAAAGCACTTTAATTCCATTATGGGTTGCAAATCAATCATCAATTATAGAAATTCCCGAGTATAGTCAAAAATTAGCATTCCTAGAGTGTGAATTAACTAATAAACGCGTTACTTTTGAATTTAAAAAAAATAATAACGAACATTTAAATTATGTAGCATCGAGTATTTGTCGTTGGGAAACAGACTATATGCCATTTTTGTTATATGACGGAGATAGGGAATATAGAATTAATAATGGTGATTTTAATAACTTAACTGAACGTAACATCAAGGAAGATTAACATGGAAAAAGTCCAAGCAGTATTACTGCCAAGCATTGCAGCGAGTGCCGCAGCAAGGGTTTACGATATTAGAAGCTCAACAAGTTTTAGCGGTATTTTCCACCCAACATTTAGAGACAACTTCAAAATCACCAACAACCAAATAAAAGGCGTTAGTGGCGGTTTAATTAACCAACCCGCACCACAGGTTTCGCTTTAACTGCAGAAGGTGCATTACCACAATTTAAAGGCCAACTTATTATTGGTATACGTAGTACCGTAATACTTCCTGTGCTGATTGGTTCAAAGATCTAAAAGAAAACCGTAAAAACTTAGAAATACACTCAGGATTTAATAAACTTTTACTAGCTTGAAGTTCAGCTAATTTTTTGTTCAAGCCAAAAGACTAAGTCATATCTAACTCTTGTTTTTAAATAATATTAAAATGTTACAGTTTTTTGAACACTACCCTTTACACAGTTTTTAATCTCAATTAATATTTAGTAAAAATATGCAAGGATTGCCTATGAATAAATCTAGCTATAGCCCTCGATTCATTATCTTATTCATTCTTGTTTGTCTTATTATTTTCCCAGCCATTAGTCAAGGAGAAGATATGTTTAGCTGGTTCAGAAAGAAAAAAGAAGTATTTTTAAGCCCTGAAGTCAATGGTATTGTTACAGAAAAGGGCGCACCAATTGTCAACTTAGAAATAATACGATCATTAATGTATTTAGATGAGATTGACCGTCGTGACACTGCAATTACCGATGAAGATGGGCGCTTTCATTTTCCAAAAAAAACAATTTTTTCCTCAATTCCGAATAAACTTATCGTTGAAAACCGTATTTCCCAAGAAATTTTTATCCGAAATGATGATAATAAAATTGAGCTCTGGAGTGCTAATCAGTCTGGTATTAAAGAAATACCTGAATATACCAACAAATTAGCATTCATAAATTGCGAAGTAACAAATAAATTAGTCAGGTTTGAGTTCAAAAATTACAATAATGAGCATTTAAATAGAATAGCCTCCAGTATTTGTAGATGGGAAGATGACTATATACCAACACATATCATAGAGAACGGAGAGATAAAGTACAAAATACATGATGGAGATTTCAATAAGATTACAGAGCTTTTTACAGGGAAGGAGGTTGAGTTATGAATAATAAGTTGTCACCCAACACAGCTGCGAGCGTTGCCGCAAGAGTATATGATATAAGAAAAAGTAACAGTTATAAAAGAGAGTTTAACATAGATTTTATTGAAAACTTTAAAATCACCAACAACCAAATAAAAGGTGTTAGCGGTGGCTTAATCAATCAACTGCTAAACCGCACGACAGGTTTCGCTTTGACTGCAGAAGGTGCATCACAACAATTTAAAGGCCACCATATTATTGGTATACGTGGCACCGTTTTTACCTCCTGCGCCGACTGGCTAACAAACTTAAATGTAGCCATTACCCACGGCCCTAAAAATTTAGAAGTGCATTCTGGCTTTGAGAAAGCCTTTACCAGCATGAAGCCGATGTTTGAAAGTTATGTCAAGCAGCATAAACCTAAGTGTTTGCACCTTGTTGGTCATAGCTTAGGTGGTGCTATAGCACAGCTCACTGCAATTTGGGCAAGTGAGCAAGGTATTCCCACTAATTTATATACGTTTGGTGCGCCGAGGGTTGTATTAAACCAGTTTGTTCATTCTGCAGCGTACAATATAGGCCAGTACCGCGTAACGCACGGCGCAGATCCGGTACCCTGCGTACCAGCTTGGCCATTTAGTCATACTTCAAGCGAATATCAGACAGCGATGAATGAAGGATCTTTTTTTAGTATTGGTGCACACTCGATGGAAGAAAATACACCAGGTTATGTTAATACTGTGGCTGCTTATAAAGACTACGCAAGCATGGAAAGCTCAATAAAGCCTCTTCACTACAATCACACTGTGTTAAAGTATGAGCAGCGCTTTAATGTTACGTTTTCAGCTGCCTGCCAACGAATAATTACCAATGGCTTAATTACCTTTTTAAAGAAAACAGGACAATACGCCTTTATCTCTGCACAGGCAGGTGTAGCTGTTGGGTTAACTTTTTATGATATTTTAGCCCGCTGCCTATTTGAATCAGTGGTTAAATTTGTAGAGCTTACAGAGGAGTTAAAGGGATTAATTGGGCATATGCTCGCGTTTGTTGGTAAAGCGACATATGAAGTCAAAGAGCTTACAGCTCAATTTATCCGTTGGGTATTAGGTTTAATGGTCAAAAAGCTATACTTGGTGGCAAAACATGCCATTGACCGTATTTAAGCTTATTGTTAAATTTTCTCCAATCAAAAACGCGGCAAAATCAGAGCCGCGTTTTGAGTTTTATATTTCTTACTAAATCAAACCAAGTTAATCAATCGAACCTTTAATTGGCCCATGTTCGTGGTTTACATGTGGGTTTTGACCGCGTTGACGCAGTAAATGGTCCATTAATGTAATAGCCATCATTGCCTCAGCAATCGGGATTGCACGAATGCCCACACACGGATCATGACGACCTTTGGTGATCATCTCTACCGCTTCGTTGCTCGTATTAATACTGTTGCCAGGAATAGTAATGCTCGAGGTTGGTTTAAGCGCAATAGAAGCAATAATATCTTGCCCTGTCGAAATCCCCGCAAGTACACCACCGGCGTGGTTTGATGTAAAACCTTCAGGGGTTAACTCATCACGATGCTCAGAGCCTTTTTGCTCAACCACATCAAAGCCATCACCAATTTCCACGCCTTTAACTGCGTTAATACTCATTAAGGAGTGTGCAAGTTCGGCGTCAAGGCGGTCAAATACTGGCTCACCTAGACCTACCGGTACGTTGCTTGCCACTACTTTTACTTTAGCGCCAACTGAGTCACCTTGCTTTTTAAGGTCGCGCATATATTCGTCAAGCGCTTCAAGCTTACTTGCATCAGGGAAGAAGAATAAGTTATTTTCAACTTCATCCCAATCAAACGTTTCAGCCTTAATAGGACCTAGCTGGCTTAAGCATGCTTTAACTTCAATACCATGAAATTGCTTTAAATATTTTTTAGCGATAGCCCCTGCTGCGACTCGGATTGCGGTTTCGCGTGCAGATGAACGCCCACCACCGCGATAGTCGCGCAAGCCGTACTTATGCCAATATGTGTAATCGCCATGACCAGGGCGAAATACATCTTTAATTTTGCCGTAATCTTGCGAACGTTGATCGGTGTTTTCAATTAATAAACCAATGCTAGTACCTGTGGTTTTACCTTCAAAAACGCCTGCTAATATTTTTATTTGATCGCTTTCACGGCGCTGCGTTGTATAACGGCTTTGGCCTGGTTTTCGGCGATCTAAATCAATTTGTAAGTCGGCCTCTGTGATTTCAAGACCTGCGGGAGTACCATCAACAACGCCGCCTAATGCAACGCCGTGGCTCTCACCAAAGGTGGACACTTTAAATAACTGTCCAATGCTATTACCTGCCATTAACTTTCCTCATTCCTAATGACTACCAATAGCCAAGCACAGGGCTTGGCTATTCATTTTTTACTTATTTTGCAAAATACTCATCTAGCTGCTTTTTACTAATTACAAATACACCTAAGCCGCCTTGTTCGAATTCAATCCATTCGAACGGCGCATCCGGATACAGTGCGTCCATATGTACCATAGAGTTACCAACCTCTACAAATAACAAACCGTTATCAGTTAGATGCTCACTCGCTTCGCTTAATATAGTACGCGTTACGTCTAAACCATCGTGGCCTGATGCAAGGCCAAGCTCTGGCTCATGATGAAACTCGCGTGGCAAGTCAGCCATATCTTCTGCATCAACATACGGAGGGTTTGCCACTATTAGATCGTATTTTTGACCTGGTACACCACTAAATACATCAGACTGAATAGGTAACACGCGCTCAGTTAACATGTAATCGTTAATGTTAATGTCTGTTACTTCAAGCGCTTCATACGATATATCTACCGCATCAACTTGTGCTTGCTCAAAGGCTTGTGCAAGTGCGATTGCGATACAACCCGAACCCGTACATAAATCTAATATACGGTTAACCGATTGTGGTTCTTCAAGCCAAGGTGTAAAGCGGTTACTAATAAGCTCAGCAAACGGTGAGCGAGGAATAAGTACACGCTCATCTACATAAAATGGCATACCTGCAAACCATGCAATGTTTGTTAAGTAAGGTACTGGTGTGCAGTCGTTAATACGTTCTGCGATAAGGCCCGCAAGTCGGTTTTTTTCTGTACTTGTTAAACGTGCATGCATTAATTCTTTTGGCGCATCAACGGGCAAGCTAAGCGCAGGCAGTAATAAGCTTACAGCTTCATCCCATGCGTTATCTGTGCCGTGACCAAAAAATATACTACTACTTGCAAATTGGCTTGTAGTCCAACGTAACCAGTCATGTAAAGTTGACAGTTCTGCAACGGCTTCTTCGAGTGTTGCTTCTTCTATTTGTAAATCGCTCATATATTTTACCTGTATTAGCTTACTGACTGTTTTGAGTCTTTAAGACGATTGCATTGCCTATCTGCGCTGGGCAAATTACAATTGCCCCTCATTTAAGTATTGTACCGCCTTTTGCGCTGCGTTTTTACGTTTTTTTGTTTAGGTAAAAAGTTATGAAAAAAGACATTCCATCCCATTCGTCCCTAAGCAATGACGACATAAGCTTATTTCGTCAAACGATCACAGGCGCTAAAGTATTTAAACAAGATACTCATCGTTTTGATACAAAACCTAAGGTGTCACAAGCTAAGCAATTTGCCCAGCAAAAAAAGCAGGCTCAGTCTGAATTTTTTTTCTCAGACGTTTATATTCCCGATATAGATACCCACGGCACGGTCAAATATGTAAAACCAGGCCAAGATACCTTCCTAGCTAAACAGCTTCGCCGTGGTGACTTTGCACCTGATTTGACCCTAGATTTACATGGTTTAAATAAAGAACTTGCTAAAGATGAACTCGCAGGGCTCATTCACGAGTGCAAAAAGCAGCATTACTATTGTGCATGTGTAGTGCATGGTATTGGCGGCGGCGTACTAAAGCACAAAGTGCCTCAGTATTTAGTACAACACCCCGATGTAATAGCCATGCATCAAGCCCCCCTTGAATATGGCGGCAGAGGCGCTGTACTTATTTTAATTAATTTACCGCAAAGTGATGAATTTAGACGTTAATTTATCTATGACTAAGGCGTAACTGCGTGCACATTTTATCGATTATTTTTCCGCTCATCTTTATTGTTGTACTGGGTTATAGCTGTTGCCGATTAAAGTTTTTTGAACAGCAGCATATTGCTGGCCTGAGTAAATTTACGTTTTACGTTAGTTTGCCCGCTTTTTTACTGCTAAATATGTCGCAAATTAATTTACAACAAAGTATTAGCCTCTTTGCATTTTTAAGTTTTTATATTCCAGTACTGAGTATATTTGGTGTTGGCATTTTAATTGATCGCTTCTATTTAAATAAAAAACACAAAAAAAACTATCAACAACATGGTGTATTTGGGCTTGCCTCAAGCTACTCAAACATGGTGTTAGTGGGTATCCCTATTGTTATTGCATCGTTTGGTAAAGAAATGATAGCCATCGCGTTTATGATCATCACTTTTCATAGCACATTGTTGTTTGCACTTACGTTTTTAATTGGCGCTAAAGGCAGCAGCAAATTTTCGTGGTCAAAATTTGCTAAAAACATGGTATTAAACCCTATTGTATTGAGTATTAGTTGTGGGCTTATTTTAAATATAGTGGGGATCACTTTATTTGAAGATGTCGCTAATAGCCTTACGTTATTAGCGTCGCCTGCGATTGCTTGTGCGCTATTTGTACTTGGTGCAAATTTAGCATTTTATAAAGTAGCGGCAAACTGGCAACCGGCCCTCATTGCATCAATCTTAAAAATAGTCCTATTACCAGCATTGGTGCTATTGGTGGGCACTTATGTATTTAAGCTAGACACGCAAATACTTAATGTATTGGTACTTTTAAGTGCATCGCCTGTTGGCGTAAATGCTTATCTTATTGCGAGTCAAATAAAACAACATGAAGCCACACTTGCTGGCGCTGTTGTACTGTCGACTATTTTAAGTGTTGCTAGTTTTACATTTTGGCTGGCTATATTATTGTAATCGAAAATAAAACCATGTTTTCCTCTTTTAAAAATGGGTTAAAGCGACTTAACCATCATTCCAAATTTATAACTTGAACGGGATAAAATATAATAATTTTTCCTTATCAGCTTCACACAAAAGTACCCACAACAAAAAAAAACAAAAAAGAATCAATTGAAATAAAAACGTTTACAAAATGTTAATTTCATATGAACCATTCTTATGTCCTTATTAACTCCTAAAAACTACAAATAAAGAAACCCATACAAAACTTTAAAGGTTACGCCTTTGAAGTGTATACCTTCAGTGGAGCCGCAAAGGATGCATTACGAAATTTTTGGCGCAATTTATACAAACAAAATAAATCATATGAATGAGTTATATATTTTCTATGAAGAATACAAAGTTGAAGTACTTGCTAGGCTGCCCTTTTTTTTATCTGAACTAGTAGAGCCATACACTGCTAATGAGTTCTACGATTTTATAGAGAAGCATGGTGGGAAAAAAATTTACTTAGGTAAGCATAAGTCAAAATTAGAAATAAGTTTAGAGATAAATTTAACTGAATCTCATTACTGCAGACTTTGCTCTCTTGCTGATTCGTCTGGTTATATTGAAATTCCTAATAGGTGGGGCATCTTTAGCTTGCTTAGAAAAATAGCGTATGAAAATTCAATAAAAAACGGCATGGCAAACGATGAGCTAATCAGGGTGTTTGGTATTAGTCAGCGCACAATATCGACAGCAAGAAAAAAGATGGCCATTTCAAAACAATCATAAGATCAGCTCTTATTAACTTATCTTCTTTTAATACCTATAACTGACGTAACAAAGTCACTACGGAATATTAAAGATGATTAAATTTAGATCGCTTATACATGAACTTCATTCAAGCATTAAGCAAGCCGCTAATGAGGTTGAAGCTCAAGGTATAAAACACATTAATAAATTTTTTGAGATTGTAGAAATACCCACTGAAAATGTAACAGACCTTGATGATGAGTCAATTCAAAAAGTTAAAACATTTATCGATAGTGATGATACAGAAGCAGCGCTTAGCATTCTCAAAAACCACAATGAAAAATTAGCTTCTAATAATCAAGTTCGGCGTGTGCTCAAACCTAAAACAATGCAAATGGCCTTCCCTGATAAAGACCATAATGGGCCTAAGATCAGCTATGTTGATGTACCAATTATAACGCTAACACCAATCAGCTCACAAAAAATACAAGAGGTTAGCATTAAAGCAAACTTAGAAGTTACTGCTAACGACCAAAATGAATTATTTGTCGCATTTCCAAAACAAGCTCAAGGAGGCATTTTTTCTAAATCGCAAGAAAGAAACACCTCTAATGTGGAAATCGAAATAAAACTTCAAGGAGGTGAAACTCCTGAAGGCCTTCAAAAACTTATTGAAGGTTACGAGCGTTCACTTAGAGCGCAAATCCCTGGATAGAAAACTAACATTAGAAAAAGGATACTATAATGGAAAATTCACTAGTAAGTATGGCTCAACAATTTTCTGGTCTACCAATGAAGTCTTTAATTGGTGCTCCTTTAAATGCAGCAGCTGATGCCAATGCAAACATGGCAATTACGCAAACGCAGTTTTTATTAGAAACTTGTTTTCAACCAATCGATGATAAAGATAAGGAAGGAGGTGTACGTAGACCTATTATGGTCAAGCTTGAAATTACTCGCCCTGTTATTAATCAAGATACAGGTGAGCCATCAACTCCTGCAACTTCGACTTTAAATTTACCCATTTTGACTATTTTACCTCTAAACTCACTTGCCGTTAAAAATGTTGATGTTAATTTTGAAATGGAAGTGAAAAGCTCTTATTCACACGACACTGAAAAATCAAATAGTGATAGTACAGAGACTAGCGGTAGCTTTGAAGCTGGTTTCAGCTATATGGGATTTTCTGCCAAAGTGGAAGGCTCGGTTAAATCAACTAGTCAGTCATCGTCCTCTGATAAAGAGCACTATGAAAAGTCAAATTCAGCTAAATACACCGTAGCAGTTAATGCTGGGCAGTTACCACTTCCTGAAGGGGTAACAACAATAATCCAAGCGTATACGGCAGCTATTCAGCCTATAATGATCAAAAATCCTAAAAATGAGGATACAAAACCTGGATAACAACTTATAAGCGCCTTTTAATAAAGGCGCTATTTAAAACATGTAGGAACTACGATGAATTTAACAAATACCATTAACTGTCCTCACTGTCAGCATTCTAAAATTATTATTAGTATTGAAGCCTTATGTGCAGGAGAAAAGTTTTGCTGCCAATTATGTAATACTGTAATTAGCTTAGCGGCAGAAGACAGAGTGCAAGTAAAATCCGCCAGTGAAAAATTACAATCTAGCTCTGCAATAGGAAGCTGTAATAGCGATTATGCTAAGTTTAGTTAATGTTGAGCGCATTATTATATGGGTTATTTTAACCCTCCACATTTACATACAACCAAGCCTTAGAGTTGATTTCAATAGTGAAATCAACTTTCAATATCTTTATTTAACACCTCTGCAATACACTACATAAACTATTTTAAAAACAAAATCATATGAACCATTCTTATGCCTAAAATTGTTTGTTTTTGCTATTTTTACTTAGCAACTTAATGCAACAACAAAGGTGAAAAATATGAAAACCATTAATATAAAATTGATTAAACTCATTGTATGCTCATTAAGCTTATTATCACTTAGTAGCTACGCGGAATGTATAGTCAGTAAAAATGCCATTTTCCCTCAAAAGCAAGGTAGTATCGCTTTCTGGCAACAGTTAATCCGAGATTCGGATGATAACACGCTTGCTATATTTTGGGATCAGGGTAATTGCTTTATCTCAAAAGGCCCTCACTATGGTGGGACAGCGCCCGCTAAGGGCGATGGCTCTACATTGCATATAACTGTGCAAGATAGCTTTAGAACATGCCATGTGTTTAATCAAAAAGACAGTGCGCTAAAAACGCTAACGACTTGTCGCCCATAGTCCTGCTAAAAAACAAACTCAAATAGAATAGGTAGTCTCAAAGATAGTTTTGGCATCTAATTGAAGAAAATTCGTATACCTAAACTTTTCTTTGAGAGTACTTTAGAAGTACAACGGGGTAATGACTATACAAAATTTTTCTTATTCACATACTGATTAAAATATTAATGCTTATTTTTTAAATAAGTTTGTTCCTATAAAATGGGGTCATGAAAATAGTATTAAATAAATAGCCAATACCGCATATAAATACCTAATATGCGTGCCTTAAAAATTCTTTCTAAGAACGATATCAACCTGAAAAAACAGCTCTAACACTGTCTCTTACTTACGTAATTAAATAAGAGACACTATGAACCACCAGCTACATCAATAAAACTACCGGTGGTAAATGAAGCTGCACTAGAGGCCAAAAAATAAATTGCCGACGCAACCTCTTCCGGCTTTCCACCTCGACCTAGTGGTAACCCATGTTTTAACCTGTCAACTCTATTAGGCTCACCGCCGTCACTATGCATATCGGTATAAATTAGTCCTGGACGGACACAGTTAACACGAATATTTCGCGCTGCAAGTTCTTTGGCAAGGCCTATTGTAAATGTATCTATCGCCCCTTTTGAAGCAGCGTAATCAATATACTCATGAGGGGAACCTGTTTTAGCAGCCCCAGAGGACACATTCACAATACTGCCCCCTGCAAGCATCAATTTAACAGCCTCACGGCTACATAAAAAAGCACTCGTAATATTGGTGGTCAACACTGTGTTTATTCGCTCTGCACTCATTTTTAACAAAGGCATTTGTGGTTTTAAAATACCGGCATTATTAACAAGTACATCCAGCTTTCCAAATATGCTATATAGCTTTTTAAACATTGCGACCACTTCAGAGTCTTGCGAAACATTTGCCTGTATTATCTCTACGCAAACACCATAGTTTGATGCTTGCTGTGCGACTTGTTTTGCGCTTTGGTGGCCGACATTGTAATTAATACAGATATCGTAACCATTACGTGCAAAATGAATAGCTGTTGCAGCACCAATTCCCCTGCTTGCCCCTGTTATTAAAGCTACTGGGTTATTTTTCATTCGTTGCTCTTGTTTGAAGTGGATGCGCGGCTGTAAATATTAATTTAAACCGTTCACACACTAAAGGCATTGTTTTATTACACTGAAATGGAGTGTCTGCAAGCTCACGCTGATAATAGGCCCAATGTACTTTATTCCAATAAGCAAGGCTCTTATCACCCTCCCCCTCTAAAGCGGCATACGCCGCTGTAATTTCATTATAAGGAGTAATAGTGACATCTGTGGTTTCAATTATACCCAGAGGCTTTCCTTGCCAATTAGTGAAAATATTAAAATCACCGACTTGAGGCAACGCTTCACCATTATGTTCAAACCAATAAAGTGACGACGTAGTGGCCGTTTTCACTTTTTGTAAAACAAGTTGCGCGCAGTCGTTTGCATCTATTTCGTTATCACAAAAATACCAAGCAGGAAGCGAACTTATAGCCTGATCAGTCTCTTTATTAAAATCACTGATCAACAATGCTATTTCTGTTTGATTATTTAAGGGCTGCAACAACTGAAACCTCAACAAGTAAAGCATCTCGTGCCATTTTAGCTTCAACACAGGCACGTGCAGGGGCATACCCTTGTGGTACCCATGTATCCCATACCGCGTTCATATCAGCAAAGTAATCCATACTTTTCACATAAATGGTCGCACTTAACATATGCTTTTTTGAGCTACCCGCTTCATCAAGTAAAGCCTCAACTTTATCGAGCATAGTTTTGGTCTGCTCTTTTATACCTTTTGTAGCATCGGCACATACCTGCCCACACAAGTAAACTGTGCCATTATGTTTTACAATGCGGCTCATTCGCGCACCCGTTTCAAGGCGGTCAATCATCATTTACTACTCTATATTATTAGATTTATACATTTTCAGGGGCGTTTATACTTATATATTGGCTACGTTGAGTTTGCTCATCGTAGTGAATTACAGCAACGGCTCCTGTATTAAAAATAGGCATGTCACCTGAGCTTAATTGATCAACTAAATAACTTACAATAGGCATATGCGCAACGACAAGCCATGTGTTGCATTGAGGATGTGCAGCAATTAGAGTTTCCAAATAATCAGCAGCAATTTGGGGTTTGCCTTCGGGTACTAAATCACTTGTTGTTTCACTAAATTTAAAGGTGTTATTTTTTGCTACATTTTGTGCGGTTTGCTGTGCCCGAATGTAAGGACTAACTAACAAAGCATCCGGTTGATGAACTTTGCTGAGCCACAAGCCCATTTTTTCGGCCTCTGTATGCCCTAATTGAGTTAAACTTCTGGCTGCATCGTCAGCCTGCATCGGTGTTGCTTCGCCGTGGCGCATTATTAAGATTGTTTTCATAAAAAATCAACCGATTAAAGAATATAAAACAGTAGCCAGCCTGCCCATTTGTTCGCTATATTAACAACATAAAGCTATTTATTTCTAAAGTAGTTCTTTCATGATATTCAGGTCAATCTTTTAGCATTATTTCGCTACCCTGAAGCTATCATCTGTTGTTAACAAGTAAACGTTTCGTTTCAGGAGCATCATTTGAATATCAGTCGCAATGATAACAGAGCATACCGTGCCTTTACACTGGACAATGGTCTAAAAGTACTCTTAGTGCAAGATAAAGATTCAACTAAAGCCGCTGCATCTATGGCTGTTAATGCTGGCCACTTTGATGACCCTGTTGATAGGCAAGGCCTTGCACACTTTTTAGAACATATGGTTTTTTTAGGCACCGATCAATTTCCTGAATCAGGTAGTTTTAATAACTTTGTGTCTCAGGCTGGTGGAAATACAAATGCATGGACTGGAACGGAACACACTTGCTATTTTTTTGATATAAACAATCAAGAATTTAAACATGCACTGCAGCAATTTAGTCGCTTTTTTATTGCTCCACTACTCAACCCAGCAGAAACAGAAAAAGAACGTAATGCGATTGAAGCCGAATTTAAATTAAAAATAAAAGATGATGGTCGCCGCATTTACCAAGCGCACAAAGAAACAGTAAACCCTGCTCACCCCTTTGCTAAATTTTCAGTCGGTAATTTACAAACACTTGCAGATAGAGAACGCTGTATAAGTGATGAACTACGTGATTTTTTTAATACTTTTTATCAAGCACAGTGGATGACCTTAGTTATTTGCGCCAACGAAGAACTCGATACGCTGCAAGACTGGACTAACACGTATTTCAATCAAGTAAATGGTCATAAAAATCTTAAAAAGCCAGCTATCAATGAGCCGCTATATCGTAAGCAAGACATAGGTAAAATACTCCATATTGAGCCGCACAAGCACATGCAAAAATTGATTGTCAGTTTTGCGATGCCAAACATTGACGATTTTTATCGTCATAAAACGGTGAGCTTTATTGCCCATTTACTGGGCTATGAAGGAGCAGGATCGCTTTACTCTATTTTAAAAGAGCAAGGCTGGATAAATGCACTTTCTGCCGGAGGGGGGATTAACGGCAGTAACTTCAAAGACTTTAATATTAGCATGGCGCTAACTGACGAAGGCATTGAGTACTTTGAAGACATTATTGAAGTGGTCTTTGAGTATATTTGCTTAATAAATACCAATACAGATAAGTTACCTCGCCTTTATCAAGATAAAAAAAACCTATTACAAATAGCTTTCGATAACCAAGAAAAGTCTCGCTTGATTGACTGGGTCAGTAATTTAAGTATTAACATGCAGCATTACGACGAATGTAACTATGTTCAAGGTGACTATTTAATGGAAGGCTTTAAAAGAGCGACCCATGAAATGGCCATGCAATGGTTAACGCCAAATAATATGCGTGTTGTTCTAATACACCCTAACGTGGAGCCTGAGCATAAAACAGCGTGGTATAACACACCTTATAAAGTAGAAAAAGTATCATCCAGCTGGCTCGACGCGCTCAGTGATATAAATGAACCCCTTAATGAAATGCTATTACCGACCGCAAATCCTTACTTAACCAAAGAAGTGGTATTGTTTGATATTGAAAAACCACAAACTCAGCCAAAATTGCTTGTGAAAGAGACCGGTTTTGACTTTTGGTTTAAGCAAGACAATACATTTAGAGTCGCTAAAGGTCATTTCTATTTAGCGATGGATTCCGACTTTGCAGTTAAAGACGTAAAGCACATGGCACTGACTCGCTTATTTACTGATTTATTTATGGATAGCGTAGGCGAGCAGTTTTATCCAGCAGAACTTGCTGGACTTAGTTACCACCTAACCTCGCATCAAGGTGGATTAACCCTTCACACTGCCGGCCTTTCTTCTAGCCAGTTAGAATTAGTCGATCAACTCATTGATGCCCTTTTTAATGTCGAAATTTGTGCAAAGCGCTTCGCTGAATATAAAAAACAACTAGTTAGGCATTGGCGCAACAGTAACCAAAATAAGCCTGTTAGTGAGTTATTTAGCATTTTAGGTGCCAAAGTAATGCCTTGGAATCCACAACCAGGAGACCTTGCATCTGCATTAAAAAACACAAGTTTTCAGCAATTTAAGGAGTTTAGGCGGGACTTTTTTAAAGCGCTTCATGTTGAGTCATTTTTACACGGTAATTGGCAGCAAGACGATGCTATTGCATTTCAGAAAAAAGTCGCTGCCCACTTAAAAAATGCTACAACCATTGATGATTTAAGACGCCCACTATTTGAAATCAAAAAAGTGACGCGTTACGAGCTAGAACTACCATGTAACGACCATGCAATGGTTATTTATTATCAGGCCCAAACGAGTAGCGTAACGGAAAAAATAAAGATGATGGCACTCAATCATCTAATAAACCAAGACTACTTTAACGAACTGCGCACCACACAGCAGTTAGGCTATTTAGTGGGTGCGGGTTATGCTCCTTTCAATACCAGAGCTGGAATTGCCTTTTATGTACAATCACCCACGTTTGATACCAAGACACTTATCCACAGGCATAATTGTTTTATTAGTCAATACTTAAATACTATTGATAAAATTGATGAACATATTTGGCAGCAACAAAAACATGGTTTAACAACCCATATTGCTGAAAAAGATAAGAATTTACGCCTACGTTCGCAGCGCCTTTGGCTTGCTATAGGCAATAGAGATCATGAGTTTAATATGCAACAGAAGCTACTGAAGGCATTAAATGCTCTCACCCTTGAAGACATAAAAGAATATGCTGTTCAACTTTTTGATGAAGATAGGCCAAGGTATGAACTTTTAAGTTCTGCAAAGGTGAGTAAATCACAAAATATGCCAATTTATTCTCATTCTCTTTGACTATTGGTCAAGCTTGATTTAAGTTATCGTTTGTAAATTATAAGTAATAAAAAAATGATAAAAACAATAACTATAAGACTCAGTTTGTCACTTGTATTACTTGCTTACTCATTTGAGCTTTGTGCCTTCGAGTCATCATTTAATTACAATTCAGATACAATACTATTTTTAGCAAGCGCAATTATTGCGTTTGCTTTGCCCTATTTACTGTTTAATATTTTTAAGCTCAGACGTTCGCGTCAAGAGCTTTGTCTCTCGCAAAAACGCCTAAAAAGCACGGTAGAAGGCAGTGGCGATACGCTATGGGATTGGAATATAAAAACGGGTGAAGTTATCCGTATTAATGATAAATATTTGATGAATTCAACCACATTACTTGGATTCCCCCCAAATAAAAGCCTAATTCATCCCCTTGATGTTGCCAATGTTGAACTTCTCCTTAAAAAGCATTTTGCTGAACAAACCGTTTTTTTTGAAGCAACGTACCGCATTAAAGATACTTTTGGTCGTTGGCACTGGGTACTCGATCGTGGCAAAATAATCGAAAAAGACGCTAACCTATCTCCACTTAGAATGACTGGCACTGTTCGCGATATATCACAGTTAAAGTCGACTGAGGAGCGTTTAAATTTATTTGCTAAATGTGTAGAGTCCCTAACCGATGCATTAGCAATTTATGACAAAAATTTTAAGTTAGTTGATATTAACCCTAGCTTTTTAACGCTTTTTGGTGGCCAGCGTGAGCAATACCTTGAAAGAGATTTTAACTTACCTGGGTATGAGCAAAGCTATATTAATAACATTATTGAAATTGTCCGCGAAACCGATCATATTCAACAAGAAGTTAAATTGCGCAATAGTGAGCGTGTTTTACTTCCTATTGAGATTTCAATTGATGAAATTAAAAACGATCAAAATCAAATCACTAATTACGTTGTTGTTTATTCAGATTTAACTGAGCGTAAAAAAGCAGAGTCGCAGCTGCATAACTTATCAAACAGAGACCGCACTACCAGCCTACCTAATCGCAACTTATTTTTTACTGATTTACACAAGCTGGTTAAGCTACATTCGCACCATGCATTATTAGTATTTGATTTAGATAACTTTAAAAAAATAAATGATTCGTTAGGCCATCAATTAGGTGACAGTTTACTTGCAAAGCTGGCTATGCGTTTAAATAAGCTAACCCGTGAGAATGATGTATTTTATCGTTTAGGCGGTGATGAATTTGCCTTAGTTATGTCGGACACTAACGATATTCATATGATCACGCGTATGGCCAAGCAATTTTTAGCCGCCATTGCGACACCGTTTAAAATGGCAGGCCACGAACTTGTTATCACTTCAAGTGTCGGTATTGTGCTGTTCCCCGAAGATGGGAATACGCCTGAGTTATTATTAAAAAATGCTGACACTGCTATGTATCATGCGAAAAAGAAAGGTAATAGCTATTTATTTTTTAACGATACGATGAACCGCCAAGCAGTTAAACGTCTGCAAATAGAAAACTTAATGCGTTTTGGTTTAAAAGAAGATCATTTTGAGGTGTATTATCAACCAAAAATGAATATCCGGACCGGTAAGCTAACGGGCATGGAAGCATTAGTACGTTTTATTACTCCCAAAAAAGGGATTATTAGTCCAGGTGTGTTTATACCGATTGCAGAAGAAACAGGACAAATAATAGAAATAGGTGAAGTCGTATTAAATAAAGCCTGTAGAGACGTTAAAGAATGGCTCGATAGCGGTTTATTTAACGGCAGAGTTGCCGTTAATTTATCTGCAAAACAATTTAGCTTACCGGACTTAACATCGCGTATTGATGTTATTTTACAAAAAAACGAATTACCTTCATACTTTTTAGAGCTTGAAATAACCGAAGGTACGGTAATGGATGATCCTAAAGAAGCAATTTCCATTATGCGTTCGTTAAGTGCACGCGGTATTCATTTAGCAATGGACGACTTTGGCACAGGCTATTCATCGTTAGCGTATTTAAAACAATTTCCACTTAACACGCTCAAAGTTGATAAAGCATTTATAGATGATATGAAAAATGAGCGTGGCCGCAATATGGTCGACTCAATAGTAACTATTGCGCATAACCTTGATTTACATGTTGTTGCTGAAGGTGTTGAACAAGCCGATCAAATAGAAATACTTAAAACCCTAAACTGCGAAACAGTCCAAGGGTTTTATTACTCTAAACCTTTATCAAAAGCTGAATTTACTGCGTTTTTAAAACAACAACAAAGTAAAGCAGCGCCAAGCTTAATTAGAGAAGAAAAAGTCGTAGCGGCAATAAGTTAAGAGTTCCAAATACATGCATTTTGACCAGTATGGCGGATCAACGCCCGTCGATAATGCAGATTAAATAAACACCATGCAGCTGGCCCCAATAAACCACCTAAAAATACCCAACGCTTTACTGGCATGCCTTTTTTGATCGCTTCTAAATACATAACAGCTATAAATACGCAGCTTAAAAAAACAAAAAACAAACCTACTCCTAATACCAATCTGCTTATATATGGGGTCTATTTAACGTTAAGAAAATTACGCTAGAACTAGGCAAAAATTTTTGTATCTAGTTGTTCTAAATAAAAAATTTTTAACGACCTTATAGTGCAATTTAATTCGTTAAATTGATCAAAGATTTATGCCGCTTGGTATAACATCACTTAAAAATAAGGCGAGTATTTTAACGTCTATTTGACCAAATTTAAAGCAATAAACTCATGACATAAAAAAGCCGAGATAATAAAACCTCGGCTATTAAAACTACAATCTATAGCTTATATCAATATTGTTAAAAACATCTTCACTTAAGTGAGCTACTTTTCAGCACGGCCCATAAATTTATGCTCAACAGTATTAATACGGATACGGTCACCTGTTGAAATATGCTCTGGAACCGAAATATTTAGGCCAGTAGACATACGTGCAGGCTTAGAGCGAGCACTGGCAGAGGCACCTTTAATTGACGGATCGGTCTCTTCAACGACCAGTTCAACACTTGAAGGAAGATCGAGCCCTACAGGTGCGCCATCAATCACAATCACATGTACGCCTTGTGTTTCTTCATTAACAAACTGAATCTCTTCAGCTATCGCGTCTTTGTTTAAGTTATATGGCGTGTAATCTTCATTATCCATGAATACATACTCGTCGCCATCAACATAAGAAAGCATCACCTCACGGCGTGTTAAATCGGCAAGCGTTAACATATCACTGTCTTTAAATGTTTCGTCAACTTTACTGCCCGTTACTACGTCGTATAAACGCATACGGTATAAGCTGCCACCAGCACGGCCTTGTGGAACAGAACGTACAATATCTTTTACAACTAAAACTCGGCCATTAAAATCAATGGCAGTACCCTTTTTAACATCACTCGCCTTTGGCATGGGTGAATTCCTATTATTTTTTTGATTGCGAGAAACATACCACGAACTGAGGAATCTTCAATAGAAACAAAACAACTTAGTGATACTTTTTAAAAATATGTGGCTCAGCGCCGCTAATAGCGGCGCTGTTCACACTACGCATCAACTTAAAAGCGTACTTTTATTCCTGCTGATAACTCACTTACATCATTTTTTGAAACTTTATAATAAGTATACTTTAGTAATAATTCAGTCTGTTTATAAACCGAATAACCTAAAGCGGCACCTATATAAGGTTTCGTAGCGTGTTCTTTATACTCTAAGGGAGCTCCATCCGTGATGCTACTTTGTATTTTATACTGATGACGATAAGCGCCTAAAAATACCTTTGTACTTAAAGATTCAGCAAGCATATGTCGGTAACCTACTTCAGCTGCCACCCCTTTTGGTAACACCGGTACAAAGCGTGAATAATCTTGATGTAATTTATCTGCATCAGCTTTCACTGTTTGGGCAGTTAAATCGGCTTGACCTTCACCTAAATCAATATATCTTATAGCGACTTCCCAATTGGGTGACAGGTCATAATAAGCGCCAATTGACCAGCTAGTATCAGTATCATCAATAGAAACTAAATTAGCCTTGTTGTCTTTAGTTACTAAAGAATGCTTTGCTTTAGACTCACCTAGCGTGGCCTCAAACGACCATGTATCAGCCATTGCACTGGTGCTAATTAAGCAACTGGTCGTTACTATTGCAAAGCTTGGAAGCATTGACCTTCTTCGACTAATAACAAGTACTGAAATCAGCAATAAACCCAAACCTCCCATACTTCCTCCTGATGACTTATTAGTGATGGCCACTGATTTAACAGCGCTAACCGTCACTTTTACTTGTGCTGTAGACTTTGCACCTTTGCTATCTTTTATTGTGTAATCAATAATATCAACACCGTCAAAGCCGCTTTTAGGTGTGTATTGTAAAGTGCCGTTAATGTTAATTGTTACTGTGCCTTGAGCTGCAACTGCATTAACGACAAATAATTCATCACCATCAATATCTGAATCATTACGAAGTACATCTATTTCTATCGATGTGTTATCTGTGGTTGTTGCCGAATCAAAAACAGCTGTTGGTGCATTATTTATAACTAAGTTAACTTTAACTTGGCTGTTTGATGTGCCCCCTTTGCCATCACTAATACTATATTCAATAATCGCAACACCAACAAATCCAGCTGGTGGGGTATACAGTAACTGCTCATCAACAATACTTACATCACCAAAATCAGCCGTCGCGCCGCTTAAAGTAAGTGTATCACCGTCCAGATCTGTATCATTTTTTAATACATCAATAGTCGTTGATTCCCCTGCACCAATTGTTATCTCATCTTGATTAGCCTCAGGAAGCTGGTTCGATGTGCGAACAATTGCAACACCACCAGGGTCGACTATTGAGCGATTCGCTTTGCCATCGTCATCATTAGGGCCACCATCAACAATTTGTAATTGCACACACCAAGCGCCCTCAGTAAGCCCTTGCGCCCACTCACTGCTTCTTGGTGGAGGACAATAGCCAGGTTCACCCGCTGTAGAGAGTAATTGGTTGTCACCTGATGTATCAAAATCAATCCACTGTCCCTCTTTTAATTTTCTGTAAACAGAGTTTTGTGAGATTGGTTTTCTTTGCGGTATTACTATGCTGTAAGTATCTCCAGCATTAGGTAAACCTGTTGCGATAAAATCAAATAGTCCGCCTGTATTTATCGCGCCTTCATCTTCAGGTAATTCACTATCAAGCAACTGAACACCGCCCGTTGCATTTTGTGAAACTGTAACCCCTTTTCTAACGCAAACGCCCGGCTCGCCTTCTACTAAGAACTTATCACTGTCTTTAACTTGTTCTTGCATGACATTACATTCACTAATTGCATCTAAATAATCAGGAATGCCATCACCGTCACTATCACCGTAACCTTCTTGTGCATCTGGGATAAGGTCACCATCGGAATCTTCCTGCCCTAGCGTCTCAAGTGAGGTTAATACTTCAACGTAAACATCTTTTGTTGTTGAGAGACTTGGCTCGCCAGAGTCTTGCGCTGTTACCGATACTTTATAAATACCAGGAGTTAGTGATTGTGTTGAAAAAACAAATTCGTTTTCATTTGCGCTTGTATTAAGAAGTTTATTATCCTCTGATACCCACTTTAACGTTACGTTATCATTCGGATTTGCATCCTGAGCAACAGCTTTAATCGTGACAAGATCATTACCTATGGTAACAAGTGATCTTTGTTGAGAACCTTGTGTAATACTGGTACTAATAGTAGGTGCTACATTATTTTCAACAATAGTGATTGTTGCTGAAGACTTCGCACCTAAATTTAGTGTATCTGCCAGTGTAATTACAACGGTTTCATTGCCTTCCGTTTCGGAGTCTGCATACGTTGTAAAATTAACTTGTCCCTGCGTGCCACTGTTAATAACCAACTCTGACGACACTAAATCATGATCAGAGCTATCAGCAGTACCCGATACTTCATAGGCAATGGTCACTGGATAACTTGGTGCTTCACCATTTAAAAACACATTAAAGCTATGTGTTTTATTCTCAGCTATTTCGCTATTTTTACTAAGCGAAATAAGCGGACTCACGTTTACATTTTGCGTTGCGATTGCTTCAAGCCCGCTGCTGTCTACAGCTTTCCAGTAAACTAAATGCTTACCTGGCGCATACAACAAACTTGGGTTAACTAATGAAACCGCTAATTTATTACCTTCGCTATCCGTTGCCGAAGGGACACCTAACTTGACCTTAGTAAACAACCCTTTTGCATTAACATCAATATCAGCCGGCGTTTCGATCGTTGGCACATTGTCTGCTTGATTATTCAACGTTAATGTTGCTGTTGTTCTACTTGTTTCTTTATCAGGGTCTTCGATCAAATAGTTAATTTGAATAGCCCCTTTAGTGCTTGCCTGAGCCTGATAAATCAGCGATCCATTTTCAATTCGCACCGACCCCACGCTTGCATTGGCGCTAACAATAACTAATTCATCGTCATCAACATCTGTATCATTAACTAGCACATCAAGTGGGTAGCTATTATCAGCGTTGCTATTTAATGAATAACTATCTGGATTGGCAATTGGCGCATCATTAATAGAAGCTACCGTAAAGTTCACCGTGGCAATAGCAGATTTTTCCTTTGTATCATCTGCAAGATAATTAAAACTATCAGGGCCAAAATAATTTGCATTAGGTGTATACGTGAATGTATTGGCTTGTTTGGTTAATGTACCAAATTGAGGCTGCGACACAGCGCTAATTGTTAACGTATCTGAGTCCACATCCGTAATATCAGGGGAAAAACTGATATTAGAATCTTCATCAAGCTCTAAACTTAAATTCGACGCAACCGGAGCACTATTTGTTGATACCACTTCTAAATTGAAAGGTGGCAAGCTTGCTTGCTCGCTACCGTTACTCACAGTAATGGCGATATTAGGGTAGAGCCCTACGTCAGTTTTAACGGGAGTACCCAATAAATTACCCGTCGCGCTACTAAAACTCGCCCAACTTGGCTTATTAGCAATACTAAACGTCAGTGCTTTATTTTGTGGATCCGTTGCTGTTGGTGTAAAGCTATAAGCCTCACCTTGGTTTACTTTTGTTACTGGTGCGCCACTGATTTCAGGGTTAGTTGGTTTAGGCGCTTCAGTTACGGTAATAGCAAATGATTTTTTAAAGGTCGCAGCACTATCGTTTGTTTGTATACAAACAGTGTAAATACCCAGTGGCAATGCGGCTTTTGTTTCTAACGTATTGCCATTGATTTGGAAAGAGCTATTGCCTGTACTTGCAGTACAGCTGCCCGCAGCCAATGACGTTGATGAAACTAACGAATAAGTATGAATGCTCGAATCGGGATCAGTCGTTGTTAATAATCCAACATCAGCACCGGCACCAACAATTGATTCACTAATCGTAGAGCTTGAAAGGTTGATATCAGTAGGTGCATTGTTTTCACCCACGACGCTAACTGTAGAGGATCCAAAACTGCCAATTGCTCTATCAGCGCCACCATTAGCGGTGCCGCCGCTGTCTTTTATTGATGTAAGTGTAACAACTCTATTATCGGTGGTTGGTGATTCACTGGTGTTTTTATATTGTAAAAACGGCACATAGTTTTGCCACACCGCAGCTGAATCGGTTGCGGTAACCGTTACCGTTGCTGTTGAACCACTTAACGAGACCACGTAGCTAAAATTAACGGCCCCCGAGTACGTGCCCGATGCATTATGCTCTAAGTTGATAAGATCGGTGCCAAATTGAAGGAACTCATGACCCGTGTCTTTTACATTAGTTATTGTTAGTGATATTTGTTCAATATCTTGCCCACTCTCAACCGTACTAATAGAAGCTGAAGAGAAAATCCCAACTGCCGAGCCATTTTCTGTAAAGGTTGGATTAGCCCCCACTGCTGATACCGTAGGCGCATCGTTAACCGAGGTAATAGTAACTGACGCCTGATTAGTACCTGTGCTATCTACGACTCCATCATTAAAGGTATAGTCAAGCACAGTTGCATTTAGAGGCACATCTGAGTTATTGGCGTAGGTAATTGCTTGCGCAACAGAATCTACGATTGCAGAAGTAGCATTGCTATTAAATGTTAGCGTTAAAGTGCCTGCCGAGTTTGTGGTAACAGTCCCTATATTATTAGCATTGTAACTAAATGTACTTCCCTCAGTTAATGTACTGAGTAGTCCCGAATGAGCAAATATATCTTCTGTACTTGCGCCATCGCGCCGGCGAATAGTCAAGCTAGCATTATTGTAATCCCCTGCGTTGCTGTTAAGTGCATCAAGCTCAGCATCTGCAATTGTCATATCGCTATCTATTATCACTGCACTGCCATTTTCGATAAATGTAGCACCGCCATTAAGCGAACTAAATGTGGGTGCTGAGTTCGGTGAAATAAAAGTAATGATAGTATCAGGGCCACTATCAGCAACCGTAAAGGTAAGGTCGTTGCCTGGTGCGTTTGTAAGAGCAAGAGTTAGCTCAGAAATGTTAAAATCAGTGGCGTTGGTATCTACTTCTAATGTACTTGTGCCATTAAAACGTACGTTACTGGCTGAAAGCCCTGTAATACCAGCAATAGTAATACGATCGCCTGCGGCTAAATCGGTAATTGTATCGCCTGATAATTGAGATGAGCTACCTACAAAATTATCATTACCTGCGTTACCTGTTAACGTATCTGTACCAGCGCCTGGGCGTAAAGTATCGGCCCCAGAGCCACCTTTAAGTACATCATCACCATTAAAATCTGATGAGGTCATTGTTAAAATGTCAGCGCTAAATGCACTTGCATCTAGCGTCACTGCAGCTGTAATAGCACTGCCACTAGCATTAGAAAAAGACACAACGCCAGCATCAGTATTAAAATTATCGGTTAAGGTGATAGTCGTGTTGCTGTTAGTGCCGATTGCCAGATTTTCAATACCCGATACCGTGGTGCTGGAAAAATTAAAAATACCACCATCCATAAGTTTTAGCGTATCAGCGCCAGCAGAGCCTGTAATGGCTGTATTAAAATCATTAATATTATTAACATCAATTGCTACTGTTGCAGCAGAGGCTAAGCTTAATGTACCAATATTAAAGAAGCCCCCTCCTGTGACATCCGCGCCATCAGATACGTTAACAATATCACTTGCTGTTGCGTCGCCTGTAAGGGTACCAGTGTATGCACTAGTGCCTATTGCAAACGTAACAACATCAGTAGCTGAAGTAGCATCCACATTGGTGTTACTGCTTGAAACTGTAATGATTCTAGTATTAGTGCTGTCATCACCCACGCTATAGCTTTCAACACCTGCTAAAGTAGTAAAATCGCCATCTCCGCTAATGGTAATAGACTCTGAGCCTGGAGCCGTGATTGTGCCTGAAAATCCTTGGTGCTGGCTGGTCGTCATGTTAACTGAAGCACCAGATGCCAAGGTTAGGTTATTTATATTATTTATGGTCCCAGCTGATATATTTGCACCATTACTTAAACTCAGTGTATCTGCAACAGTATTGTCACCGGTAATGATTCCAGTAAATGTAAGTAAACCTAAATCAAACGTAATTGCATCAGTCGCAGAGGTTGCAGTTACAGAGTGGCTAGCATTAGTGACTGTAACCGAGCGCGTATTCGTACTATCGTCATTTAAGGTATAACTTTCTATTGCCGAAACAGTACTTACATTACCATCTCCTGAAACAGAAATTGTCTCAGTGCCACTGCCTGATACTGTGCCAGAAAAACTCGCAAGCTGAGATGCGCCTAGGGTGACTGTGCCACCAGCAGCAACCGATAAATCTTCAAACCCGCTGACTGTCGCACCTGATATATTACCACCGTTGGTAACAACCAAGGTATCGGTACCAATTCCGCCCGCTAAAATACCCGTTGCACTCAGTGCATTCACATTAACCGTGTCGTCACCACCACTACCGGTTAGATTCTGTGATGCATTGCCTAACGTAAATGTATTCGCTGCACTCAACACATACGTTTCAACCGAACTATTACCAGTTAGGCCATCGGTCGCGGTGCTTATGGTAATTGAATCAGTGCCACTTGCTGTTATCGAAGGAAAGCTGTCGTGCTGCGCCTCAGTCATCGTCACTGAAGCACCACTATTTAATGCTAAAGACTCAAATGCACTTACCGTGGCATTACTAATATCAGCACCGGTGCTCATTTGCAGTACATCGGTATCGCCGCCGCCAGCAAGCGTACCTGTCACGCTCAATCCAGCAATATTAATAGTATCAGCATTGCTACTACCGGTAACATTTTGCGCGGTCCCAGCTAAAGTAATATTAAAAGCAGCATTTAAAACATACGTTTCTATGTCTGCATCTGCAATTACGCTGCTATCACCATCTGCACTTGCCAAAGTAAATGTATTTGTTCCAGCGCCATTTATCGTTGTAAACGCATCGTGTTGCGACTCGCTGAGCGTTAATGAGCCGTCATTATAAGTAGAGAGCGTTTCAAAGGAGGTTAAACTGGTAAATTGTGTGAGATCACTACCATCTATAACAATAATCTCATCTGTACCATCGCCACCCTGGGCTGTAGACCCTATAATATGGCTTGCTGAAGATACAGTTAAAACCTCATCATCACTACTAAACGTTATTGCCGGATTTAAATTTGTACCATCTAAGGTGCTAAAACCCGCTGCTGTAGAGCTAGCTGCTGTAAGATTAGCCACTGAAATTGTCGCGGTACGGCTAGTACTGTTTTCAGTGCCATCATTGATAACAACTGACACTGTCCGCGAAGTTGTGTTGGGCGACGAACTGGTATTGTTATACGTGATTGCTTTAAGGAAAGTGGTAACTTCAGCCGTTGTTGCAGTTGCACCTGTAATAGAAATTGTGTCTTGTAAACTAATATCTGATGCACCACTTACACCCCCAAGTGCATTTTGCGCACTAGCAGATACATTAAGACCTTCAAACACCCCGTCTTGATCATTTGTTAATGCAACGGTTATTGTTGTTATTGAGTCGCCATCACTATCACCAGCTTCAGCATCGGGTGCAATCACGGTAGCAGGGCTGCCTTCAGTAAACGCCGAAAAACTCCCTGTACCTGGAATCCCACCATTTAAATCAACAACAGGCGCTGAATTTGCTGGCGCAGCAGTAAATTGAATATTATCAACGCCCACATGAGACGAATTAGAAGGGTAATCATAACTCATTGTTACAGAATTAACCGATGTCCAGTCACCTGGTGTTAAGGTGGCAACAGAGCCGACAATAGCCGGATCATCCGCATCAATACTGACCGCCGTACCACTATCTGGTGTAAAAATATAAATACCATCTGATAGATTAGAAATTTCACCCATTTGAAACTGGCTTATATTTATCGGTGAGCTAAAGGTAATGGTCCAAGTATCACTATTGTTAGAGATGCCAGGATCTAAAAAGCCTGCAGTAAGGGTTATATTATTACTGTTTGACTGAGTTGCTGTTAATGTAATACCGTCTACCGTGGTCGTTAGCGTTGGTGTTCCAGAGCCAGATACTGAACTAAAATCATATGTCCCTGCAACAGCATGTGTGCTATAAATTGCGGACATAAATAAGGCTAGTTTTGTCATTTTATTATAGTTAACACACATGCTCTGTGGGTTAACATACTTGGGAAATGCGAAATCAAAATGCATTGTTTAAATCCTCTATATATGCTCACTCTTAGTAACTCGCTTTACTTTAACTTTCGCTAAAACTGGCGCTTACTTTTAACGAAAGTTCAAACTGTTGAACGTATATCATCGTCACTAAGCTCGATGATATACGTTTTCAAAACAACCAACTATAGTTTAAATAGCAGCTACAAGCACTATTAATTACACCTTAGCTAACAACATAACCAGAGTATGGCTAGCTCCTTGATGGGTAAATCCCCTGCAGAGCTACTAACCAGTTAAGTGGTAACAAGGGGTTAATTATTCCAATCGGTTCGGAACCCCCCGTTGCCCCTACAGTCACGGTTCCACCCTCACTGCCACCACCAGTTACTGTAAGACCCGGTATGTCTACTAAGTCAACCCCACCTAATCCAGGTGCCACATAGTTATCACTAGTACTACCTGCTGCTAAGTAAGTGCTTGTACTTGGCGTTGTAGATGTGCCTCCATTAGTAGCAACTTCAAGTTTTGCTGCAATAGGGCTACCACCACCCGAGGGCGTAAAAATAGCAGTATGAGAATGGGCTGGCATCTGGCTTGTAGCCAAACTTATACGCTCAGTCCCCATCATTATGCCTTGTCGATAATCATGCCCTCCTCGCATCTGCCCTTGACCAACTGGGCTACGACCTCGTAAATCTGGCAAAGCAAAGGTGGTACGAGCATCGCCACCATACATCGCCCCAAACAATGAAAACAAAGCCGTATTCTCGCTAATTGCCTGCATCTGCCCCCAACACATACCCCACTTCTCAATGGTAAAAGTACCGCCGAACGCAGTGAGTGTGCCAATAAATGGTTCAGTAGCCATATTTAATTCCTCATAATTTGTTTTAATGCTTTTTTATAAAACGCACTGTAGAGTGTATTTTATCGCTTTGGGAAATACCGCTGTCACGAGTTAGTCGCAATTAGTGCTTATATAAATCTAGGAACCACCATCACCTACTCAGTCACAAACACAGCGTACTACGCCTATTAACACTTATCTAAACACACGGTACCGATATCAATAACACATACGGTTAACTCAGCGGCATCGTCACTGGTAGGAAAGCGCCAATAAATTTCTGTAGTTCTATAGCGTAATAGTGTCATTTGTCCATATTTATCAAAGTAACTTGGAACTTCACAAACCCTATCATGGACGTTTTCTAGCTTTTGATCGCCTAATAATGTATCAGTAAAAATTCCATACCAGGTATTTCTATAATCGTGATTTCACTATTGACGATGGTCTACTCACCCGTGCCTTCACTCTGCATTATTTTTGAGGTTTTACTACTATCGGGGTAAATACCACCGTTAAATGAATAAGCAATCAGCTCATACCCACCGTGGTTTGTTAGACCTATTTTTATATTCATACCTACCTCGCCTCTGAAGTGGTAATCAGATAATAGTAGACCACGGGAATAACAAACTACATTGGTCTTACCGCAACCACGCCATATCACTTTATCTCAACTACACCATCATATTTATAACTTATAAATTGTAAGTAAGTATTGACCTACTGCAAAATTATGCACTATTAGTACAACTCATATTCTCCAATATTTGACCAGGCTCTAATGCAAATAGCAGTGCAAATCGATAGCCATCAAAGCCACCCTGTGATGTGCCAATGAAATCTAACTTAACGGCTCCATCATATGTTTTTATAATCAAACCTTGTTTTTTATCAAGCTCTACAACAGTACCAGGGCTGACCCCCTTCAATGTAGAATCGACTTTAGTTGCTTGTAGTAATTGAAAAGTACCTTCGCGAAATTGAAAAAGCGCACATAGGCTATCAAAATTACCCGCTCTTGCCATATTAACAATGTCGCGAGCGCTGTGTTTGTACCAATTAATAAATAAATCTAACTGCTGCAATGCAGGTGCTGGTTTAACGTTTTTTTGTTCTTGTTGACGCCACTGTAGTTTACTTTGCTCACTCAACTGAAAAAATTGCGAAACTAAATAAGGTAAGGCTTGATTTGTTTTTTGATATAAACACTGAATTGTGTCAAACGGGTGGATCTCTATATCAACATCCAATGCAATATCGCCACAGTCTAATTCTTCGGTTACTCTGTGCAATGTTAATTTGGTGAGTGTTTCACCATTTCTTAATTGCCAATAAAGTGGTTGTGGCCCTCTGTATTCAGGTAAAGGACTTGGGTGAATATTCATCAACTCACCATTGAAATACTGGATCAATGGCGCTCTTATTTTGTGTCTAAATAAATAAATCAACCCACAGTTGATAGCTAATCTATCTAACTGAGCAATCAGTGTTTCGTCTTGTGCTTTAACGTAAGATAACGTCGTTATACCTTGCTGTTGTAACCAATGTTGCAGTTGTATTAAATCGGGGTTCGGTTCACCCTCAACTAACACCACACAGCCTAATAAATTGCTTTGAAGTAAGTATTGAATTGCAGGTAGACTTTGGCAGCTACCTGTAAAGAAAGCTATTTTTTTCACTTTAATCACCCTGTACTTTGACAGGGACAAATCCTGGCAAACCAGTTAATTGATAATAAAACTGCACAGTATCACCGCTATTGGCAACAAAATGAGTGTGTTCAATATCTCTGGGTTTAACGTCTATATAAAACGTCATATCAGGCCTTGGGTGTGTAATCCCTGAGTCATACTGACCAACACTCTCATCAGCAAATGTGTTGATATGCGTATAAATAGCTAAAACACGCTTATTCATATCTTGAATATTGCTGGGTAAAGTAATTTGGTTTGCAGGAATAACTTTTACGCCGTCCTGCAGCTCAAGTTCCTGCATATTTAACAACGTTGATTTGTTAATACTTAAAATTTCACCGAGTTCAACTCTATCTTGCTGTGCGCTTTTATTAATAGTGATCGAATGACTGTAATCTACATCTTTCCATTGTTCATTAAACTCGGTTTCTCCTATCACCATCATGCCTTTCACTGAGACATTTTGTGGGATCATCCAACCATCAATGGTTAAAAATTGCACCAAATGTTTGGCAATACTTAGCTGCCCTTCTTTCGTGAAACCATGCTGCATTGCCTCTAGCACAAGAATATCTATCGACTCAGTAGGGTGATACTGGGTAGCATCAGCTTCTTCAATTCGCAAAACATAATCGCCAAGTTGTAAGTCTTTAACTAACTGCTGCAACGATAATATTGCCCCAGGGTGAACATCTACCAAAATTACGTTGACCTGCTTTGACGTAAATTTATTACTCTCTTTATAGTGACTCAACAAAGGCAGCAGCAACGGTGCAAATGGGCCACAGGCGGGGTATAAAATGGTGATGGAAGACGAGTGCTTAAGCTTGCTTTCTATCGCTTGATCAATCCCACGTGCATAACCTTGAATACGATACACATCTTTTATGGTGTGTTTGCAGTTATGAGGAGACATAATTAAACCAGAGCCTGACACATATTGCCGCGTTAGCTGCTCTTGGCTGAGCTGTGCTAATGCCATTGATTGCACAGCATGATCATACATAGACTCAAAAGCGTTCACTAATTGAAGGTGTTCGACTTGCGTGTTGCTCAATACCAAAGTCATTGTATCAACAAAGCTTTTTTGCAAAACTTGTTGGCGTTGTTCAGTTGTTAATTTAGATTTTAGAAGAGACTCAAGCTGGGTACGTATTGAATGTTTTAATAGCTCATCAATGTGGGGCTCTGCATATTCCAAACACGCTTTAGGATGAGAGCTATATGTTTTCATAATTAAGCATTTCCTTGAATTTTGATTGCCATGTAAAACCTTCATTCGTTAATACTACATTCAGCTAACATTTTAACCCACAAGGCTTAGAACGCAATTATTTTTGCATAAATATCAATAATAGTTACTTTAAATAATAAACTAAGAAGAAATCACTAAACCATTGATTAAATGGCATTTATAAAAAACAATATGCCACAAACTTGCTGTAAAAAATATTACACTTTATTACACGGCATTGTTTATTACTCATAGCGAGTCTTTAGCTACTTACTTTAATGGAGCCATGTTTATATATTGTACAATACGAGGTCTACTTCCCTTATTTGGACAACTACCGTGCGGTAATGTATGTCGCCAAACAATTAAGCTACCTGCTTTTGCCGCTAATGGAGTGCTGTGGCATTTATCGAAATCAAAAGAGTGTGGATTAGTATTTTTAGGTAAGTTAGCTAGCCAGTTATCTATTTTTTTATGAAAGCCAGGTACACAACTAAACGCACCTTGCTCAGCGGCAACGTCAGTAAGGTACAATAACCCTTGCGTTGCAAAGGTGAGTGGTTTATTAAAGTTTATATCCCAGTGAAGATTTGGCCCAGGAAACTGCCAACTTTCTGTCTGCGGTGGATTAAAACTAATCCTATCAGTGCTTACTATTAAGTTTTCTCTTCCCCAAAGTTGCTCAAAAACATCTCGAACTTGAGGAAGAGAGCGTATAACTTGCATGGTTATATCATTAAATATTTGTACCATAACCCCCTGTTTAAGCGCATGACAGCTATACCATGAAGCGGGGTTGTTTTTATCCATTTTTAAACGTTCATAAAGCATATTACAAACGTCTTCACATAATTTTTTTGGCACCAACGCTGGAATAATAACATAACCATTATCATCCCAGCTTTACCACTGCAGTGGCGTTAAAATAGAGTAACGAGGCGTCTCTACTAATACTGTTTCATTTTTTATGTCTGCTTTCTCAAAAAATGAAACAATGTTTTTATTAAGCTGATTTATTTTTGCGTTTGAAATAACTCTGCCATGCACTTTTTTTACCCAATTTTCAAATTCGAAAAAACTATCACTCGCAAAAATAGACTCTATAGCCGGAGTGAGCCCTAAACCTAAAGTGTCAATGATCATGACATCAAGCGACCATTCGTCTTCTATTATTTTTTTATCCGCACAGCCTTGTTTTTGTAACTGTGCTTTGTGCCACATTCGCTTTAATTGAAATAGACCTAAGCCTCCAGTTTCTTTATAACAAGGAAGTGTGCTCTGCGTTATTGTGTGCGGAGGTGGCACTTTTGCTATCAACTCATTTTGCATAATAACTCCTTTTCCTTACCTGATTTCAGGCAAGTAAAACACCTTAAATTGATTTATTAACACAAGCTAAACTTAATTAGAATAGAGTGCTATATTATTGCAAGCAACAATTGTTGTAGATAAATACAGGGAGCGATATGGATAGTGAGTTACTGAATAGATACCGTAATGCGGTTACACATTTGCTAAATGAGCCAGGTGATGCTGGGTTGATGAAGCCTTTTATCAACGATTTAAAAAATTACTTAGGGAATATTACGTCTATATCAACTGATTTAGATATGAATGACTGGAATGATGAAAATACATCCCAAGGCGTTGCAATTTCTCCCGTACAAGCAGCTAAATGCATAGAATAAACTCTTCGTACGCAAATATTTATGCAAGGTGTTAAACTCGCTATTGAAGAACGCTTAAAAGCAACGACTGATGATATTCATGTTCTTTATGCCGGTACAGGCCCTTATGGTACGTTACTTATTCCTTATTTAAGTGTTGCCACAAACCCGCGCATAAAAGTCACTCTCATTGACATTCATCCAGAAAACATCAGTGCAATTAAAAAGCTAGTAAAGCACTTTTCAATCACCCAAAACATTGTTGCAATCACGTGTGATGACGCAACGCGTTGGCAAACACCAGACTCCCAGCAATTTGACATTATTATTTCTGAAACTATGACAGCGCTATTAAAGCGAGAACCCCAAGTTTTTATTTTTGCTCATTTATGTCAATACCTGAGTGAATCTGGCACCTTGATCCCACAAAAAATTTCTTTAAAGGCATGGCTAACACCTTTTAACTCTTTAATGCAGACAGAAGATAAACCGAGCACTGACATACTCCTAAAAGAGTTTTATTGCTTAAATATCGACGAAGCTAAGCGTTTAAATACGGGAGATACATCCGCCTTTAAAGGCCGTATGCTGCTCCCAAATGGCGTTGAAACTAATTACAGACTAAAACTAACAACCGATATTCAAGTATACAAACACCTTAAATTGACCGAAAACCAATGTAGTTTGAATATACCACTGACTTTTTTACCTCATGATGCGCAGCTTCGTGGCGGTGAAGCTATTCATTATGAATATATAATGCCCAAATGCGCAGACTTTATATTTAAATTCCCCATAAAAAATACAATTAAAACAGAGACTAAATTAGCTAAATTTACAGATCTTAATAATTTAGGTTTACCAGGCGTAAAGCGTATGTTTGAGCGTGCACAGGCAGCTAAAAGCGGTCACTCCTTCAGCATTGCCGAAGATGAATGGGCATTATGGACAGAGCTACTAGATTCATTAACGCTGCCGTACCATGAAACAACGGCAGCACTTTATCAAAGTCAACGTATTGAAGAATTTGAACATTGGCTAGTCACTAACAGTAATCTCAAATCATTATGACTATTAGCACTGAACACAATACAGATAAGCAGTTAACTGAGGTTGAAAATATTTTAGCCTTTCTTACTGATATAGGTATAAACCATCGGTATGAAACGTTAAACGAAAAGACTTTTTTACCTGGCCTTAAAATAGAACAAGGCACTTTATTACTTGATTTAGAAAAGCTGTTATACCCAGGTGATATTCTTCATGAAGCAGGTCATATTGCAGTTACCTCAGAAACGACAAGAACGTGTTTAACAGGAGATATGAAAAACCATGATCATCAAGCGGCCGAAGAAATGACCGCAATAGCTTGGTCATGGGCTGCAGCTTGCTATTTAAATATCGCCCCGAATATTTTATTTCATGAGCAGGGTTATAAAGGGGCATCTGATAACTTAATAGAGGCCTTTACCAACAGCACGGGTTTTGGTTACCCTCTTTTATATTCGTGGTTTATGTGTGAACAGCCAGACCACCCTAACGGTTATCCAAACATGTTAAGGTGGCTAAGAAATGACGCCTATACACAAACCCAGTTAAGCAAATTACAATAACGATTTTGGGAAATATACGTGCTTGATAATAACTTCACACCACAACAGCTAACAATGATCTGCAACGACCTGGCACAACTAAGATTAGTCGTCGATTTAAAACTTGCACCTAAAATGCCTAACTTTGCCAACAAGCCTTATCCGATAGGACGTTGCAGAGAAATTCGCGATGAAATGTTTGCATTATTACAAGCACAATTACCACACACAGATAAGCTCGGGCTCAGTTTATTAAAAGAATGCATTCACCAAGGTACTGATTTAAAAAAGGCCTGGGGATCACTACGAGATGAGTACTTTCAAAACGCGCTCATACTTGGACCTTGGTATATTGATGTTGCCAATGATACAGTGAACGCGAATAAACCTAGGGTTGAAATTCTGCCTCTTGCAACATCCAAATTTACGACAATTGAAAGTTTTACTCAATTTATAAAAATAGCGCGCCCATACTGGCAAGTTGAAATATACAAAAACAATGTATGCCCAGCGTTGGCACCTTATATGCCATTACTTTGCGTAGGCACTAATGGCGCTAGTTGGCTAGCCGCTGCTAACGATGACATGCTTAATGTGGCAATTAATAGTAATTTTGAAGAATCTAAACTCATTTTAAATGCTTTACCAAACCCACCCCCCTCTATTGTAAAGCGCTGGAAAGAGACGTTACTGCAATTCACCACTGAAGCTTATTTAACACACGAAGGCGATCCCATAGAATATTGTCGTCTTTATAGCCACAATACAACGAGGCCCAATCTCACTCAACGTGACGCCGCTGTAATTGCTTATTCATCGCTACCGAAAACTGTCTAGCCCTATAGCGTTAGCTTGGTTACTTTTTCGTATTTATAGGGTTTTTCTTTGTGTCAATACTAATAACTTCCACGACTTCAGTGTATTAATGAAGAAAAAATGAGTACAAATAATATTTCGTATCACAAAACTAATAAAATAATGCTATGGTATGTGTATCGAGTATGACTTCAAGGAATGGATCATGGACCAAATAAGAGTACATGAGTATTTAATTAAAAAGCCACTTGTTCAAGTTACAAAACCATTTGCTCAAGAGGTTGACGTTTATAAAGTGAATCATAAAATGTTTGCCACCCTTGCCGTTGGCAACGATGGCGAAACGAATGACAATGGAGACCCTATTTGGTGGCTTAATTTAAAATGTGATCCCGATGAAGCACTTTCATTACGTGACATTTTTCCTGCGGTGATCCCAGGCTATCACATGAACAAACGCTTATGGAATACGGTTATTTTAGATGGCTCAATTCCTCAAGGTGAAATTGAACGTATGATTGATAATTCGTTTGATTTAGTTGTGCAGAATATGCCGGAGAAAGATCGCAACGCAATCGCAATCCATTTATAAAATTAAATGGGCTAGTTGCATACTAGCCCATTTAATTTTGATTATATATTAAGCGTATAAATAAGGTCATCATATAATTTATTAGCAATTGTGTGTGCTTGCAAAATTGTATCAGTCAATGTGAGTCCGCATTTACTTAATACATTTTCTGATCCTACATTTCCCCGAGTTACCACGGCTTTAAACTGTTTAATACCACACGCTTTTTGTGCCCATTCAATGACTGCTTTTAACGACTCTGTTGCATACCCTTTAGCGAAGTATTTTGGCAAGAATAAATACCCTAGCTCCGCAGTTGTTCCATCATAAGTAAAACCAGTAACACCTATCATTTGCTGCGTTTCATTATTTATAACAACAAAACATAACGGATGGCGCGAATTTGGATCCCACGTCGGTAAGCGTTGCTCAAATCGGTGCTTCACAAATGCGTCTTTTGGCTTATCAAAACAATATAAAAGCACGTCAGGCTCTTGATGAAGCTCTAAAAAAAGAGGCCAATCAGCTTGCGTGATTTGCCGCATACTGAGTCTTTCTGTAAATAACTGCATATATTTCCTTTTATGTTAATCGGCTTAAATATGGGGTCTATTTAGCGACGTTATGGGGTGATTTAATGCGATAGAATGATCATGTTTTTAATAAAATTTGTATTATACTAATCTGCTTATATATGGGGTCTATTTAACGTTAAGAAAATTACGCTAGAACTAGGCAAAGATTTTTGTATCTAGCTGTTCTAAATAAAAATTTTTAACGACGTTATAGTGCAATTTAATTCGTTAAATCGATCAAAGATTTATGCAGTTTGGTATTACCTTATTAATATCACAGGTATAAAAAAACCGCATATAAAATGCGGTTTTTTTTTTCAAACGGGTTAAATGTTATTTAGTGTCGCCTTTAACATCTTCAGCTGTAGTGGCTTGCTCTTGTGAAGACTCTTCAGACTCAACATCGGCTGTTTCAATCAACGCAGCTTCTGCTGGTTTATCACCATAAAACGTTGCGCCTGAGGCAGCCATTGCTACGAGTGATTCACATGGTTCAAAAATAACATTGCTGTTAGCCAGTGTAGACATTTCAGAGCTTATTTTGCTAGCGCCTAGTTTGTCCATATAGCTAAATGGGCCCCCTAAGAACGGAGGGAAACCAATGCCAAAAATAGCACCAATATCGCCATCACGTGGGCTTGCAATTATGCCATCATCTAAACAACGTACAGCTTCGTTAAGCATTTGTGCTACACAACGCTTAGCAATTTCACTTTTGTTTAAACGCGGTGTTGGCGTAACACCCAGTAGCTCATAAACTGACTCATCAACCTTTTTGCCTTTTTTATCGTATTCGTAAAAACCACGACCCGTTTTGCGGCCTAGGCGTTTTGAGTCAATCATACGGGTAAATGCATCTGGGCCTTTAAAACGCTCACCGAGTTCTTTCTCAAGAATTGGGGCAATTTTGGAGCCAATATCAATACCTACTTCATCAAGCAGTGCCAACGGCCCTACCGGAAAACCGAACTCGACAAGGGCTGCGTCAATTTTTTCAATTGGCTCGCCTGCAAGCATTAAGTTAGCGGCTTCGTTAAGATAAGGCGCTAATATGCGGTTCACATAAAAACCAGCCATGTCTTTTACCACAATTGGCGTTTTACCTTGCTTACGTGCAAAATTTACCACGCGAGCAATGGTTTCTTGTGAAGTGCCTTCGTGTGGGATAATTTCCACTAACGGCATTTTCTCAACTGGCGAGAAGTAATGCAGGCCAATTACATTTTCAGGACGCGTTGCCTGCGCTGCAATTTGCGAAATAGGCAGTGATGACGTATTACTTGCAAAAATAGTGTTTGCTTGGCATTGCTGCTCTACATCAGCAACCATACCTTGCTTTAGTTCTAAATCTTCAAAAACCGCTTCAATCACTAAATCAATGTGCTTAAAGCCGCTGTAATCAGTTGTACCGGTAATACGGTTCATTGTTAACTGCATGTCTGATTTAGACATAATACGGCGTTTAAGGCGCTTATCTAAAATTTTGTAGGTGTAGTTCATGGCATTGCTAATGCCTTGCTCTGCTACATCTTTAATGCGTACTGGTACTTTTGCTTTTACTGCACTTACATGTGCAATACCTGCGCCCATTAAACCACCGCCTAGTACGGCTGTTTTAGTAATGGCCGGTGCATCATCATTGCGCCACTCTTTTTTCATTTCCGTGGTGGCAAAGAAAATACCACGAAGCGCTTTAGATTCGTCACTCATTACCAGTGTGGCAAAGCCTTCGGCTTCGGTTTTGTACGCTTTTAGCTCATCAAGCTCTACGCTTGCACGTACCGCTTTAATAATCGCTAGCGGCGCTGGGTAATGCCCACCGGTTTTTTTCAGTACGTTTTCTTTCGCTTTTTTAAAGATAAAGTTACGACCAAACGGGTTTGACTCTAGCAGTTGACTAATTTTATCCAGCTTAGGCTCTTTAGCTTGTGGCTTTTTCTTGGCGGCAAATTCTTTTGCTACGTTTAAAAGTACACTGTGCGGTACACAATCATCAAGTACGCCTGCTTTTTTAGCTTGCTTAGGACGAATTTGCTTACCTGTAAGCATCCATTCAAGTGCTTTTTGAATGCCAACAATTTTAGTTAAACGCTGCGTACCACCGCCACCAGGCAATAGGCCAAGTTGCACTTCTGGTAAACCAATTTTTGTAATATCGCTATCTGAGCCTACGCGGTAATCACAGGCTAAAGCAAACTCTAAACCGCCACCAAGTGCAGCACCATGAATGGCACTAACTGTGGTATAAGGCAGTTTTGTCATATCAAAAAACGCTTGATGGCACAGCTCGCTAATTGCTAGCGCATCTTCACGTTTTTGTACGCTGTCGAGCATTTTTACATCGGCACCGGCGATAAAGTTATCACTTTTACCGCTAATAAATACCATGCCTTTTACAGCATGTTCTTTAGCTTGAGCCAATAACGCTTTTAAGTCATCCGCAAACGAATCGCGCAAGGTGTTCATTTTCTCACCCGGCACATCAATGGTCACTACGGCGATTTTATTTTCATCTACCGTTAAATTAAATACTGAATCAGTCATTACGCGCTCTCCAATACAAAGGCTGCACCTAAACCACCAGCAGCACAGGCTGTTGTTAATGCTAAACCGCCACCACGACGTTTAAGCTCGTATAAGCTTTGCGTAATTAAGCGAGCACCTGTTGCTGCAAATGGATGACCATATGCCAGTGAGCCGCCATTAACGTTAAACTTATCCATGTTAATTTCGCCAATTGCTTTGCTACGACCTAAATGCTCTTGCGCAAATTTGTCTGACGCAAACATTTTCATGTTGGCAAGTGTTTGTGATGCAAATGCTTCGTGCATTTCAATTAAATCTAAATCAGCAAGGGTAATGCCGGCTCTATCAAGTGCGATAGGCGTTGAATGAGCAGGACCCATTAGCATGTCTTTTTCAACACCAATGGCTGAAAACGCAAAACTACGTACGTAACCTAAAATTTCGTAACCCAGTGCTTTTGCTTTGCTTTCGCTCATCATCAGTACCGCTGCGGCACCATCTGTAAGTGGGGTTGCATTTGCAGCAGTTACTGAGCCATGTTGGCGGTCAAAAACAGGTTTAAGCTTTGCATAGCCTTCAACCGTTGAGTTTTTACGAATGTTATTATCTTCTGAGATAAAGCCTTTGTATGGCGGTAAATGCGCCGTCATTACTTCATCTTTTAATTTGCCATCGGCCCAGGCTTGAGTTGCAAGCGTATGAGAGCGATGCGCGAGTGCATCTTGATCTTCACGACTAATATTGTGCGTTTTAGCCATTTGCTCAGCAGTTTGCCCCATTGAAAGGCCTGTTGAGTACTCTGCAACCGCTGGCGGTACAGGTAGTAAATCTTTCAAACGCAGTTTTGAGAATATTTTTAAACGCTGACCAAGCGTGCGGGCTTTGTTTAAATCAACTAAGCTGCCTGCTAACTTTTTACTAACACCAATAGGAAGTACCGATGATGAATCTGCGCCACCTGCAATACCTACACTTACAGAGCCTGCCATAATAGATTCAGCTACATTAGCAATTGCCTGAAAACTAGTAGCACAAGCACGCGATACCGAATATGCATCAACTGATACAGGCATACCTGTACCCAATACAATTTCACGGGCAATATTAGGTGCTTCTGGCATTTGTATTACTTGTCCAAATACCAGTTGATCGATTTCTGATTTATCAAAATTTAGTCGTTCAAGCATCTCGTTTACGACTAACTTCCCCATATCAAGTGCAGATATATGATGAAATGCAGTTGCTTGCTTAGCAAAAGGTGTACGTAAGCCGCTAACAATGGCAATACGATCGCCCTTTGGTGTTTTTAGTATATTTTGTTCAGACATTATGCTCTCCCGCTGACAGGTCTGACCTGTTTATTTTTCTCGATTCTAAACAACCCGTGTACTAAAGCCAATAGATAAACTGTAATTAATGCAAATGCAGCAATATAAATAATCCACAAGCCCGTAAAATGCGCTACAACCATATGCTTTTTTAAACGCATTTACAAAATTTTGTGATAGGCTAAAAATCATTAATAAATAACGAACTATTTTAAAAAATACAGTCTAACCCTTGAGTTACACAACTATAAACCTTATAAATAGGTCAGTATTTAACGCCTAAAACATTCAGGTATAAACCCAGCTGACGAGGAAAGTCGAAATTATTATGGCAGCTAACGCATTTTCACAATTAAAAACGTATTTAGATACACAAATTATTGGCCAGCCAGAGCTTACTCAAGCACTACTTATTGCAATTTTAGCCGATGGTCACTTATTAGTAGAGGGCCCTCCAGGGCTTGCCAAAACACGTGCTGTAAATGCACTGGCAAAAGGTATTGAAGGCTCGTTCCAACGTGTACAGTTTACACCAGACTTATTACCTGCCGATGTCACCGGTACCGATATTTACCGTCAACAAACCAGTGAGTTTGTATTTGAAAAAGGCCCTCTTTTTCATAACCTTATTTTAGCCGACGAAATTAACCGTGCTCCAGCAAAAGTACAATCAGCATTATTAGAAGCAATGGCAGAGCGCCAAGTCACTGTAGGTAAAAATACTTACCCACTTAGCGAACTGTTTCTAGTTATGGCAACGCAAAATCCGCTAGAGCAAGAAGGCACATACCCGCTACCAGAAGCCCAGTTGGATCGCTTTTTACTGCACCTTAGTATTGGCTACCCTGGTGCAGAGCATGAGCTTGATATACTGCGTTTAACGCGCGGCGAAGCACTTAACGAGCAACAACCGGTAATGCAAAAAATTAGTCAAAGCGATTTATTTGCAGCTCGTAAAGAAATACTAGGCCTGTATTTAGCTGAGCCGCTTGAGCAATATTTAGTACAACTCATTATTGCCACCCGTGAAGGCGCTAAATTAGACGCGCAACTTGGTAGCTGGATTGAATTTGGTGCAAGCCCTCGTGCAACGATTGCACTTGATAAATGTGCTCGCGCCCACGCATGGTTACAAGGCCGTGATTTTGTAGCCCCTGATGATATTCAAGCGGTTGTGCATAACGTACTGCGTCATCGCATTATTTTAAGTTACGAAGCGCAAGCCGATGGCATTACTAAAGATCAGGTAATAAGCCGTATAGTTGAACTTGTAGCCGTACCATAAGTTATGCAAAAACAATTAGAATCCCAAGCATGGCTCAAACAGAGCCATAGCCACGGTGTTAATTTAGCACTTAAAGAGTTGATGTATTACAAAGCCAAAGCGCAATTGCTTGAGCTTGCCCCTAAGGTAAAAATAAAAAATACCTTAACAGGGCAATATCTTGCGCCGCACAAAGGCCGAGGAATGGAATTTGCCGAAGTGCGACATTATCAGCAAGGTGACGATATTCGATCGATTGATTGGCGAGTCACTGCCCGTACCGGCGAAACACACACAAAGCTCTTTCAAGAAGAAAAAGAACGCCCTGTGTTTGTGTTTACTGATTTTTCGAACTCAATGCTGTTTGGCTCAAAGTTACTGTTAAAGTCAGTGCAAGCAGCGCACATAAGTGCACTTGTTGCGTGGTCGGCGTGCCAGCGCGGCGATAGAATTGGCGGTATTGTGTTTAATCAGCATTCGCATTTAGAGCTTAAACCCAGTGCTCGCGAAAAAGCAGTCCTTAAGCTTTGCCATAATTTATGCGACAGCCACCAGCAAGCGCTCAACAATATCGATAAGGCAGCCACTAACAACTTTAGCGATAATCTAAAGCGCCTTAATCATTTAGCAAAGCCCGGCAGCTTAGTGTATTTAGTCTCTGACTTTAATGCCTTGGACGATGCCAGCTTTAAGCAACTTGAAATATTAAGTCGTCACTGCGAGCTGATTGGTTGCCATATAAGCGATCCGTTTGAGCATCAGTTACCTGCATTTAAGCAAGCTGTAACCGTTAATGCAAATGGTCAAGATTTTGCCCTGCCATTAATGGATAACAGCTTTAGAGAACGCTTTGCTAAAAATGCGGAACACGCATTTAGCACGCGCCTTAATCGCTTAACTAAATCAGGTCTTAATTTAATATCATTCAATGCAGCAACACCGCTTGAGCTGCAATTAGTGAGAAAATAACCATGCAAACCAATCCACTCGATGGACTGCACGACATAATAGCGCCAAGCCAAGTTAATTGGTGGCCACTCGCCCCCGCTTGGTGGGTTATTATTGCATTGCTGTTTTTAACACTGTGCACAGCTATTTATATATTTTACAAAAAACATAAATTTAAAAAGCCTAAACGCTATGCAATAGCATTAAGCCAAAGTGAGCAAAACCCTCAGCAACTACATATTATTTTAAAACGTTTAGTGCTTGAGTATTACGACAAGCGCCTTGCTGCGCAATCTACCTCTAAATGGTGCACAACACTTACTACGCTTACCGGTTTAAGCTTTAGCGAACAAGAAATACTAAGCTTGTATAACCCCAACCAAAAAGATACAACACTGTGCGAAAAATTTCGCCAAGGTATTAAACAATTTAAAGTAAAGGAGCCAGTCCATGTTTGAATTTAGCTGGCCATGGTTATTTTTATTACTACCCTTGCCTTTGTTACTTTTACTATTAAAACCCGCTGCGAGTAACGCTAATACGCGTTTACGTATACCCAGTTTTGCAAAGCATAATTTAACCAGCCAAAGTATTGAGCCACAGTCGCGACGTTTAAATCCCCTCGAATGGATAATTTGGTTATTGCTTGTGACGGCTGCCGCCAATCCAACATGGTTAGATGAGCCAATTTCATTACCAAATGAAGGCCGCGATATAATGCTAGCGGTTGATTTATCAGGCTCTATGACCGAACAAGACATGGCTTACAATGGCCAATATGTTGACCGCCTTACTATGGTAAAAGCCGTACTCAGTGATTTTATAGAGCAGCGTCAAGGTGACAGGCTTGGGCTGATATTATTTGGCGATACCGCGTTTTTACAAACCCCACTCACCCGCGACGTTAAAACAGTAAGTAAAATGCTCAGTGAAGCGCAAATTGGTTTGGTGGGGCGCGCCACAGCTATTGGCGATGCATTGGGTCTTTCGGTAAAACGTTTTGCCAATAAAGATAAAAGCAATCGTATTGTGGTGCTATTAACCGACGGACAAAACACCGCAGGCAACCTAAACCCAGAAGATGCCTTACTGCTAGCTCGCGAAGAAGGCATTAAAGTGTACACCATTGGCGTTGGCTCAGATAATCCACGCGGCTTTAGCTTATTTAATATGGGTAGCTCTGGTGGCAGTAATTTAGATGAAAGCTTACTTAAAAAAATTGCCGAGCAAACTGGCGGATTATACTTTAGAGCGAAAGATGTAGCAGGCCTTCAACAAATTTACGCAGAGCTTGATAAGCTTGAACCTATTAACGCTGATGAACAAACATTTCGCCCACAAAGTTCATTATTTTACTGCCCGTTACTTATTGCCATTTTACTGATTAGCTTAAAAGTAATGCTTAGTACACTGCGTGCATTAAAGGAGCCAAACTAATGGATTTTGAATTTATTCGCCCTGCTCTTTTATGGTTACTCATACCTGCTGTGGCATTATTTTTTGTCGCCTTAATTAAGCATAAAAAAACCACCAGTGAGCAGCTAATTGCACCGCATTTGGCACAATTTATAATGAGCGAAGCAAACACTAAAGCCAGCCAGCCACTTTGGTTAGTTGCTTTGTTTTGCAGCCTTGGCATTTTATTTAGTGCAGGGCCTAGCTTTGAGAAAAAACAAGTTCCTGTATTTCAAAGTAAAAGTGCCCGTGTAATTGTTATGGATATGTCGTACTCAATGTACAGCACCGATATTTTACCAAATCGTTTAATGCAATCACGCTTTAAAGCGCTTGATATGATTGAACTATTCAAAGAAGGTGATACCGCGCTTGTCGCTTACGCAGGAACGGCCTATACAATATCGCCACTGACAAACGACGCTGCAACACTCAGCAACTTAATTCCAAGCTTAAGCCCTGAAATAATGCCTGACAAAGGCTCAAACGTTTTAGCCGGTCTTGATATGGCCAAAGAGCTATTAACGCAAGCGGGCTATATTGATGGCGACATTATTTTAGTGACTGACGGTATTGACCAACAAGAACAAAGCGATGTAAGTAGCTTTACCAGTAACACCCAATATAGATTAAATATATATGGCGTAGGGACCGCTCAAGGCGCACCAATTAAGTTACCTGAAGGTGGTTTTTTGAAAGACAGATACGGCCAAATTGTAGTCCCTACACTCAATGCCAACCAGCTTAAAAATTTAGCATCAAGCAGTGGCGGCAAATTTGCCAGCTATCAGCCGAGTAGTCGTGACATAAATACGTTTGCCCCAAGCGCACAGAGTGAGTTATTGAAAGACGAAAAGCAAAGCCATGCACTTTGGCGAATAGACGCCGGGATTTATGGATTATTACTCTTACTGCCACTTGGTTTATATTTATTTAGACGCGCCGCCTTGTTAGGTGCCTTTTTAGCCTTTGGCTTTTTACCGCAGCAAAATGCGTATGCCGTAGAGCTCCCTACTCTTTTGCAAAATGCAGATCAACGTGCATTGCAGGCGTATAAAAATAAAGAATACGAGGCAGCAACACAGGCTCAATCGAGTGATTTAAAGGGTGCTGCGCTTTATCAGCAAGGTAATTTTGATGCTGCACTTAATGAATTTAATAGTGACAAGTCGGCAACCGGTTTATACAACTACGGTAATGCCCTTGCCAAAGCTGGCAAGCTTGAGGACGCTATTGAAGCTTATAAACAAGCCCAAGCCTTACAAGATGACTTTACGCAAGCAGCCGATAACCAAACCTTGGTTGAGCAATTACTAAATCAACAAGAGCAACAAAACCAGCAAGATCAGCAAAGCGACGGCGACGACTCTAAAGACCAAGATGATAGCCAGAAAAAAGATGATCAAAAGCAAGGACAAAATTCTGATGAGTCAAAGCAGGATCAGCAACAAAATGGTGATAAAAGCGACTCTGAAAAAGGCGAAAACGAAAGTCAGAGCCCGAGCGATGAAAAATCGGATAAAGAGCCTGAACAATCAAAAGATCAACAAGGCGAGCAATCAGACAAACAAAATGAACCTGATATGCAAGCCCAGCCACAAAGTGAACAAGGGCAAAATAAAAACGCTGAGCAGCCTAAAGAGGACGAGCAGCAACAAAGTAAGCCACAAGCAATGAGCGAGCAACCTGCCACTGATGAGCAAAAGCAAAATGCGCAGCAACAGGCTATGCAAGCTCAAGCCAGTGAACTCACTAATGAAGAAAAAGAAAAAGCCCAACAGATTAATCAATTACTTAGAAAAGTACCGGATGATCCGGCTATTTTATTACGGAATAAAATGCAATTAGAAGCCCAAAAAAGACAATATAAACGTCGCCCTACAGGAGTCGAAAAATCATGGTAATGCGATTATTTTGCTGTTTATTGCTATTAAGTGCGATGCCTTTGTGGGCTGCCACCAAATTAGAAGCCAGCGTAAATAAAAACCCTGTGTTAGCGGGTGAGTTTTTTATGCTTAATATATCGGTAGATGATACCGTTAAAGGCGATCAGCCTGATACGTCAGCACTATTAAAAGACTTTGTTGTAGGACCGACTAGCTTAAGCTCGCGCACCAATATTGTTAACGGCAGTATAAATAAACAAACTACGTGGTCTGTAAAGTTAATGACCCGTGCAGAGGGCGATTACACAATCCCAGCATTTAGCGTTGCGGGGTTAACCTCACAGCCTATTAAACTAAAAGTGGCAAAACGCTCTGTTGATGCAGATAAAAATAACGAAATATTTTTAAAAACGTCGCTCTCGAGTAATTCATTATTTGTGCAAGAAGCCGGTGTCTATACTGTTAAACTTTATCTGGCGAAAGAACTACTTGATGGCAGTTTAAGCACACCAAGGATGGAAGACGCTCAGCTGACCCAATTAGGTAAACAAAAAGAGAGTTATGAACTTGTTGACGGTAAACGCTACCTCGTTATTACTCGAGAGTATTTGATCCAGCCGCAAAAAAGTGGCGCTTACACAATTGCGGGCCCTGCTTTTCAAGGTCGAGTACAACAAAATTACCGACAATTAGAAGTGTCGGCCCTTGGCGACGATCAGCAACTAGAGATCAAACCCATTCCAAGTGATTATAAAGGTGCGTGGTTACCAAGTGAGCTAGTTAACCTTAACGAAGAGTGGCAGCCTAACGATAATACCGTCGAAGTAGGTACACCTATCACACGAACAATTACACTGACCGCACTTGGTGTCACAAAAGAGCAATTACCTGAAATTTCTATGCCCACCATTGATGGCATACGTAGTTACCCTGATAAAAAAGAAAATAACAATGCAGTACGTGATGGTCGAGTTGTATCGCAACAAACTGCTTCGTATGCGTTGCTACCACAAAAACCGGGGACTTACACCCTGCCTGAAATAAAGCTACCTTGGTTTAATACAAAAATGAATCGTATTAGCATGGCTACACTCCCAGCGCGAACAGTGACTGTAATACCAAGCAGTAATGCCATTAGCCCGGCAATAAATAACAGCCAGCAAAATGTAAATACGCTAGCTCCTGCGCCAAATAACAATGTAAACGTCTCACATACACAATCAGTGCAAGTACAAAATCAAACGCCTCTATGGCTTATTATTGTTGCAGTATTGGGTTATGTTTTATGGATTGCGACTGTGATGTTTTATTGGTTTAACCGTTCTACTAAAAACACCATAAAAAAATCACAGCCTACTGCAAGCACCATTAATCAACCTAGTTTAAAAAAGCTGGTTGCAGCCGCAAAATTAAACGACAATAAAGCATTTTATAATGAGCTTAATAATTATGCAGTGCAGATTACAAATAAAAATGTGGGTTCAATCGATGCATTACGCGACGCTGTAAATGACAGCCAATTAGATAGCCATATTGCCCAACTACAGGCACAACTTTATAGTAATAAAGCTACAAGCTGCGAGCTTAATGCTATCATTAAAATTCTTGAGAAATATCAAGCTCAAGCATCAAAGTCGCAACAACCTGTATTAAAAGATCTTTATAAATAATTACTACGATACTCAGGTCTTCTTTTGCAATAAATTATAATTTTTAATAAAAAAGTACTTATGCTTGGAAAGAAAAAATCAAACAATCAGGTCTTAATTAATATGGTAGAGAAACAAAAACGCTATGAAGCCTTGGTGCACGTTTACAATAAGGAGCTTTATCGCTTTGCTTATTGGTTGTGCCGAGATCCGCACATAGCAGATGATTTAGTCCAAGAAACGTTTTTACGTGCTTGGCGTTCACTTGACTCTTTACTTGACCAAAAAGCAGCTAAACCATGGCTACTGACTATATTACGCAGAGAAAATGCACGCAGATTTGAACGTAAACAGTTTGATTACAGCGACGTAGAAAACGACACGCTTGTTGATGAGACCAGCCATTCATTAGACGATGAAATGGAACAAACGGTAATTCAACGTCAAATTGCACTATTGTCAGATGAATACCGTGAGCCATTATTATTACAAGTTGTAATGGGCTGCTCTGGTGAAGAAATTGCAGACATACTCGATTTAAATAAAAACACGGTAATGACTCGTTTATACCGTGCTAGAAATCAACTTAAAGAGGCCTTAAGCCGTGATGATGAACAACTTAAAGGGGCATCAAAATAATGGATGAACTTGAGTTTCGTCGCCGCACTATTGCGCAGCCAAACGACATTGATAAGGAGCTTATGGAGTTTGCCGACAATAACCCAGAGCGACAAAGTTTTATTAACGACATGAAAGAATTTGATCAATATATTCAAGATGCGCTTGATATACCTGTGCCTGAAAATCTTGCGGATCGCATTCTTTTAAACACATCATTAAAAGAAAAAGCGTTGCAAGATGAACAAGCAGCTGGTGACAATGTAGTAGATGCCCGCTCGCGATTTAAATTTGATCGCGTACATCTTGCATTAGCGGCATCATTTTTCGTCGCTATTGGTGCATTTTTTATGAGTACAGAGCAAAATATTGCCCACGAAGCAGGTGAACATGCCCTCGCCCACGTGTACTACGAAATTAATGCACTTGATAAGAAAGAACCGATTAGCTTGCAAAGCGTTAACGACAAGCTCGCTGTTTTAGGCGGCCATATCGAAGAGCTACCAGGTGCAATAACCTATGCGATGTTTTGCGATTTTAAAGGTGAAAAAGGCTTACATTTAATTTTTGAATCTGACTTTGGTCCAATGACTGTATTTATAGTGCCTTCTGAAAATAAGTCATTTGGCTTTGGCGATGATAATTTTCGTGATGAGCGTTTTGAAGGTCATATTAATCGAGGCTCACAAGCAGATACTATTTTAGTGGCAAGTGTTGGAGCTCCTCTCAATATTTATAACGAACGCGTTACAGACGCCATTCGTTGGCTTTGAAACAAACAAATTCACCGCTTAGTTTTTACTGAGCGGTTTTTTATTCAGTAACATCTAATAAATTCTTCCTTTTATACCTAAAACCTCTGATTTTTAAAGTAATTAATTAAATTCCTCATGAAAGTAAATTATAATCGCGGCTCGATTAAAATTAAGGATTTTCATGAAAAACATCATCGTTATTTTTTCACTATTGGCATTATTATGTACTGCCAGTTTTGATGTACAGGCACGTAAAAAGTTTGGCAGCAGTAAACGCGGAAAAACGCCTGCAACACAACAAACAGCGCAAAAACAAAAAGCCGATACAACAACCCCAACGGCTGCACCTAAAGCTAAATCAAATAAAAAAGGCATTATGGCTGGTGTACTTGGTGGGCTCTTAGCTGGTGGCTTAATTGCAGCTATGCTAGGCGACAATTTTGAAGGTTTTCAGTTGCTAGAAATGATTTTATTAGCCGGCGGACTCTTTATTTTATTCAAATTAATAACAGGCTTTTTACGTGCTAATCGTGCACCGCAACTTGCAAATGCCAGTGCAGGTACAAGTGCTCAGCAAAATGCGTTTAAACAAGCGCCTATCGAGCAACCAACAAGTACAGGCTTTGCAAGCAACGCACCACAAGCCCCAGATGTTCCTTTTAACTTACCACCTAACTTTGACGTAAATGGTTTTTTACAAGGTGCCCGTAGTCATTACCATACGCTACAAACTGCCTGGAATAATGCTGATTACACTACAATGGCTGAATACTTGAGCCCTGAACTTGTTGCCGAGTTTAAAACTGAGCGTGAAGCCATAGAAAACGTAGACACTGAAGTTATGTTTATTGATGCTGAGCTTGTCCGTGCAGATACTAATGTCAATTTATGGCAAATGAGTGTTCGGTTTAGCGGGAAGTATCGTGATTTAGGCGATAAAAAAGAACAACCTATCTTAGAAATTTGGCACTTAGAGCGTGTGCTCGCAGATGATGCGCCTTGGTTAATTGTAGGTGTTGAAGATTTAATTGATAAATAATTTTCAGTTAATGACCTGAATTCGGGTTAAATATAAAAGCGATACTGTTAATTTAATGCTTCCTCATTAATTAAAAATAGCTCAATAATGAGGGAGCATTAACTTTATATGATTACTATTATTTGCAAACAGCAGCAACCGCATTAGCAAAGTAATCAATATTTGCTTTACTAACACCCGCTATATTTACGCGGCTAGAGCCAACAATATAAATTGCGTATTCTTTTTGCAGGCGAGCAATTTGCTCTTTATTAATACCTAAGAAAGAAAACATACCGTTTTGGCGCTCAATAAATGAAAAATCTTGAGCGATGTCTTTAGTCGCTAGCGTTTCTTTGATCAGGCTACGTAAACCGTTAATACGATTTCGCATTTCATCAAGCTCAGAATGCCACATTTGTGTCAGTTCTGTGCTGCTCAAAATAGTGTTTACTATGTCTGCACCATGCGCTGGCGGCATTGAATAAATGCTACGAACGACACTTAGCATTACCGAATTTGAAATATCAGCCGCTGCGCTGTCTTTTGCAATAAGTGAGCAGGCACCAATACGTTCACGATATAAGCCAAAGTTTTTAGAGCATGAAGAACAAATAATAAGCTCTTCAACCGCATTCGCTAAAATACGCAAACCGCGTGCATCTTCTTCAAGTGATGCGCCAAAGCCTTGGTATGCAATATCAATAAGCGGTGTAAAGCCAACATCTTTTGCTAGTTCAGCGACTATATTCCACTGTGTTTCACTTAAATCCATGCCACTTGGGTTATGACAACATGCATGAAGTAAAACAACATCACCTTTAGGCACTTGCTTTAGGGTATTGATCATTTCATCAAATAATAGATCTTTATTTTCATAGTCGTAATATGGGTATTCTTTTACCGTTAAGCCTGCGGCTTCAAATAAACTAATGTGATTGGCCCATGTAGGGTTAGTAACCCATATCGTTGCTTTTGCATTGCAACGAGCAATAAACTCAGCAGCAACACGCAGGGCGCCAGTGCCACCAGGAGCCTGTGCTGTACGTACGCGATTAGCTAGCAACGCTTGATGCTCGCCTAATAGTAACAGCTCCATTTTTTGACAATAATCTAAATTACCCGCTAAACCGATATAAGACTTGCTGATTTCATTTTCGAGACGAAATGCTTCTGCTTTTTTTACCGATTTAAGAACCGGTGTATTGCCTTGCTCATCTTTATAAACACCTACGCCTAAATCTATTTTATTAGGATTCGTATCTTGTTTATATGCAGCCATAAGGCCAAGAATAGGGTCGGTTGGTAATGGTTTTAATACTGAGAACATTGGCTATCTCTTATCGTTATTTAGGGGTTAGCTGTTAGGCTAAGCTTAACATAAAAGCCCGTCACATTGACTAGTGTTATTTACACTAAAAAGTGAGGAATTTTAATACAGCATGCAATTAGCACTGCAAGCGCTTTCTCATCAAAAAAATCATTATTAAATGCTTCTGCATCAATGATACCGACACAGTCATTTTGAAGATTAAACAAAGGCAAACACACTTCAGACTTAACTTTTGGATCGCACGTATAATACTCACCACCTTGAGCGAAGTATTGTTCAACATTATTTATAACACGTCCTTTGTTAGACAATGCAACTTGCACATTATTGCTACCAGTGGCAAATGCTTGTGTTAACGGAAATAATGGTCGACTTGGTGCCCCGTGATAGGCTAGTTTTAATAACTGCTTACCTTCACTTGTGTTTGTTGATTGATAAATACCGTACCAATCCACGCCCGTTTGTAATTCAATATAACTCACTATACTTTGTAAATTAGCCAGCTTACGCTGTGTTTGCTCATTGCTTTTAATATAATCCGTTAATTTGAATGGCTCATCCTGTAAATAACCAAATAAGCTGCATGCACCGCCCTCGCCAAGTTCCGGTATTTGGTACTGCCAACGAACATCAGGTAAAGCTGTATTTTTGAGGTGTTGTTCAAGCTTTTCAAGCTCTGCTGAAATCAGCATAGGATTAACACTTAGTTGTGCTTTATTTAAATAAGAGGAAATCATTTGGCCATCCATACATCTATAGTGAAGGAATAATAGCATGGATATTTTTACAGAGCTAGCTCAACTTATAGCACATTTCCACTTGGTTCCCACTGGCATTATAAGTGACCTTTTCAGCTATTTCTTCAAGCAATGATAATCCTCGGCCGAATTCGTTATTGCTAGCTTCCAGCTCATCGGCTTTACTAATAAAGCCGCGTCCTGAATCACAAATGATAAAGTATAAACTCAAGGTCTCTGGGCAATAACGCATATCAATAATAATCATTGCATCGCTGAGCTTCGCTAGTGCTTTTTCTCGCATTTCGTAATACTTAAAAAAACCATCTTCTTGATGCTTAACATTAGAATCAAGACCCAATACACCATGATCAAGCGCATTATTATAAGCCTCAGAGAGAAGTAAAAATATATTTGAACGATGCGCTTTTAGCCCGCCCACACTGCTTAAAATATTCACTAAATCATAAACAGGATCGGTTTGTTTTATTTGTTTGGCATTTAAGCTTAATGATAAATTAAAAGCTAATGTCGAAAACACCTCTATCGATTGCTTTTCTGCCGTCAACGGTAAGCAATTGAGCAAAACAATACTTACATCATCTTGTTGTACGTTACCTTGTGCAAATTCACTGACGTCATCAACTATATTTTTACAGCTGATCATGTGCCTACTCTTTAATATATCTAAAAAGCGCTCTTCGCCAAAAAATTCGTCGCCTTTATTCGCAGTTTCAATAATGCCATCAGTTGCTAGTGCAAGGCGCATTTGCTGGTTTGTTTCAAAATGAATAACACCATGCTCAAACTCATCTTCATCCAAAATACCCAATGCCATATGCTGGGATTCTAGTAGTTGTTTAACACACCCTTCTTTATCAATTAGGTACGCATCTGGTAGGCCTCCCAGCCATGCTGATATGCTTTTTCCTGAGGCACTAAGTTCTATAATTGTCGCTGCACAAAACATGTGTCCGGGTAATAAATTATAAAGCAGAGTGTTGAGCTCACTTGCAATATCATTAACCGCCATGCCTTTTTGTACCATGGAGTAAAATACGTGAGAAGCTGGTAACGCACCAATAGCAGCAGCAAGGCCATGTCCAGTAAAGTCGCCGAGCATACAATATAAATTACCAATTGGGCTTTGTGCGACTAAAAACATGTCCCCATTAAACATAGAGGCAGGAGAGAGGTTAAAATCAAGATGTTGCTTAAACTTATCCTGATTTTCTAACGAATTATTAAAAATATGCTCAATTATTTCATGTTCACGCTCTATCTGGTTATGGTGATATTGGAGCATTTTTTTTTGTTGATTCGCTTTTTGGCTAAGCTCTCGAGTGCGATTATGCGCTTTGATTTTTGCGTGTAATATAACTTTATCGAAGGGTTTATGAATAAAATCATCACCCCCAACCTCCAAACAACGCTCAAAACTTGCTTGGTCGTCTAACGAGGTGATAAAAATAATTGGTAAGTATACTTCGTTAAAACGCTGTTTAATCAACTGCGCAGCTTCAAAACCGTCCATCACTGGCATTAAAACATCCAGTAAAACAACATCAATCTCGTTTTTTTCTAATACATTTAATGCTTCAAGCCCATTATGAGCCATCGATATTTTATAACCTTCTTGCTCTAGCATCTTACTAAGTAAAATGTGATTAAGCGTTTGGTCGTCAACAATTAGCACATGGATCATTAGCTAATATCAAATTTTTTATCGAAACGTGAGATCTGTAATATTTTCCTTAATTGTGGTTGGCAGTTACTTATTTGAATAGTGCTAACTTGGCTTTCTATTGTTTTTCTCATATTTAATAACATGCCAAGGGCAGAGCTATCCATATACTCTGTTTCTCTTAAATCAATAACAACTTTGATAATACTCTCATTTATTTGCGCATAGGCTTGTCGAAAAGACTGCACTAAATTAAAGTCAAATTTACCCTTAATTTGTATTGTTAAAGTAGTGCCATCAATAGACTCATTTTTAGTTAAACTCATCTTAAGCTCTCAATAGTATTTCCTTTGAACTAAATATAACCTGTTAAAAGTAATTAGCAAAAATAAAAACACACAAGCGCAAATTTGCTATCATTTATGCCATTGTTTAATTCATTTTATCCATAGGTAAAAGATGAGTGATAGTCAGTTAGTATATTCAACAGATACGGGCAGAATAAGCCAATCAAAGCCAGAAAAAGAGGTCGCTGGTAAGATATTCAAAGACGGTTTTTTACGAATTGAACGCCAGACAAAAGGTCGTAAGGGAAAAGGCGTTATGTTGGTCACAGGTATAGACCCAAAAGAGCATGACCTAAAAAAATTAGCAAAAGTAATTAAAAGTAAAATGGGTCAAGGTGGTGCTGTTAAAGAGGGCGTTATAGAAGTACAAGGTGACGACCGCGATAAATTAAAAGCTATTTTAGAAGGCTTAAAATTTAAAGTAAAAATTGCGGGTGGTTAACCCGCATTTTTATTTAAGTTTTCAATACGCTGAATATTATTTAATTTCTCAAACAAACTAGGAAATTCACGCTCTGGGATCGGCGCACTAAAATAGTAACCTTGCACAACGAAGCAGTTGTTGTTCTGTAAAAATTGAACTTGCTCTATTGTTTCAACACCTTCAGCAACTACATTAATGTTCAACTTTTGTGCCATTGCAATTATAGCCGCCGTAATTTCCATATCATTGGTGTCTTCGGGAATATCTCTTACGAAAGAGCGATCAATTTTTAATATATCAACAGGGAATCGCTTTAAGTAGCTTAGCGACGAATACCCAGTTCCAAAATCGTCTATTGAGATTGAAACGCCTAATGCCTTAAGTTCATGTAATTGTGTTATTGCGGCTTCCACATTACCCATCAACATGCTTTCGGTTAGCTCTAAATGAAGGCGTTTGGCCGACACTCCCGACTTAATAATCATTTTGCTAAGCATGGTAACTAAACTCGCATCTTTAAACTGACGAGCGGACAAATTAATTGAAATATTGTTTTCTCTACCTTGTTCTTTTAACCTAACCGCAAAGTCGCATGACTCTTGTAATACCCACTCGCCTAATTCAACAATTAAACCGGTCGCTTCTGCAATAGGAATAAATTTAGTTGGAGGAATAAGCCCTTCGGTTGGGTGAAACCATCTCAACAAGGCTTCATAACCCATTACCTGTTGATTACTACTATCAACTTGAGGCTGGTAATAAATAACAAACTGTTTTTCTCTTAAGGCTTGGCGTAGTTCATTTTCGATAAATAAACGTTCGTTTGCTGCGGCATCCAATTCTTGGCTATAAAAGTGGAATGTATTACGCCCTTTGGCCTTCGCCTCATACATTGCTAAGTCAGCATGTTTTAAAAGCTGATCTTCTTCTAAGCTATCGTAAGGCGCCATTGTAATACCAATGCTAGCACTTATAATAACTTCATTACTGCTAAGCTTTATAGGAACATTTAACGTTTTTTGGATCGTGTTTGCCACATCTGTTGCATGCTCTTGACTCTCTATTCCACTAAGTAAAACAGCAAATTCATCACCACCAAGGCGTGCAATCGTATCCTCTGCGCGCAGGCGTTTTTTTAATCTGTTTGCAACCTCAACCAAGAGTTGATCCCCAGCATCGTGTCCCAGCGTATCGTTAATGCGTTTAAATTCATCTAAATCAAAATAAAATAATGCAAAAGCGTAATGCCCACGTTCAGCCAGTGCCATAGATTTACGAAGTTGCATTCTAAAAAATGTTCTGTTTGCCAACCCGGTTAATGTATCAAAATAAGCTAGTTGCTCCATTTTTCGCTGGCTTTCTTTTACAAACGAAATATCCTGTGCAGACGCCACATAACTGGTGATTTTACCGCTCTCATCTCGGATTGGCGACACACTAAGGGATACCCAAATTGATTGTTTATCTAAGCCTTGGATAAGGGTATCGCCTCGCCAATAATTGCGACTTCGCAAATCAATATCAATGTCGTCAACCAAAATAGCCATTTCGGTAGCAATAATACTCAACAATGGGGTTCTGTTAAAATGACTCTCTGGGTAACCTGTCATTTCAAGCATTTTGGGGTTTACGTATTCAATAATAAAGTTTTCATTTGTGATCACCACACCAGTACCCGAAAATGCAACCGCTTTGGACAGTCTGTTTGCTGCTTTTTCAGCTATTTCTTTTTCTGTAATGCGTTGAGTTAGGCCATCTATAAGTTTACGGATCTCTACCGTCATATCTCTAAATGAACCATTGAGAGTACCTATTTCATCTTTATTTTCTGGTGGGAACTCTATTTGCAAATTCCCTTTACCAAAATTTGTAACTGCATAAACTAAAGTGTGCAATCTGCGAAGTACAAGTTGATAGAGTGCTTGATGTAATAACAAAGCAACTAAAACAGCGTACATAATAAAGAGTCCAAAAAATTTCAGCTTTAAATCTTGTAACGCTGATAACGTAGATGAACGTTTTTTATAAACACCTATATACCAATCTAATTCATCTATTTTACGGATATTAATAATATGTTCTTCGTCATTTTGCTCAAACGAGTTTGCATATTCAGAAAGATGCATTGTTCTAGCTTCATTAATAATGGCTTGTAATTCGTCATTAACGAAATCTTGCGTGTTAAGTGTTTTCCCTTTACTACCATAGTTAGCTAATAAATTCTGACTAACATCAGGATGTGCTAATAGCTGACCTTTACTATCAAATACAAGTAAATGCTTTTCTTTATCACCAACAGGGAGCTGTGAAATAAGTGTGTTTAACGCTATATCGTTCCCTGTCACGCCCAAAAACTCATTTTCTACATAAATAGGCACTAATAAGCTGATAACCCATTTATTCCACACCTTGTCGTAGTAAACTTTTGACCACTTAGGCTCTTGAGTCGGGTTAATATTTTTTTGAACTGCGTTATAGGTAGTCCCCGTTGTAAAATTAAAGTTTGCAGGTGCATTTAATGCCCAATTAGGTGGGGAGATTCGAATGAAATTGTCTTTTGTGATGAGATAAAAATTAAAAAAATCATGTATTAATGTTGGCGCGATTATTCGCCATAACGATTCTGAATCATTAATTAACTGCTTATAAAAAGGGGAGTAATTTTTTTGGGCTAAATAAGCCGCTGACATACCATCTGCTGATGCACTTCTAATTGTACCGTCATTATTAAATTGCAACTTAGCATTATTACTTAGGTTAATTGATTGTTGTTTTGAAAAAAGCTGTTCGACGACAACACTATTTGCTTGCTCAGCAATATTCACTTTTGTGTTAACTTTTTCGTTAAACTGTTTTACTAATAAATCAGTCGAGCTTTTTAGTACTTCGTGCTCTTCAAATACAAGTTGTTTTTCTTCTGACTTGAGCATTAAGGCAGCAGCACACACACCCGCAATCAAACAAATTGCAGAAATAAGCAGTGATAATTTTACACTTAAAGAGTTTAATCCAAAGCGTGATGGAGGGCGTCGATACACCACAGGCCAGCCTTATTATTAATAATTATTTTTATTTAAGTCAGTACTACGAAATATACCAGATCAGAACCTTAAATTATAAATTTTTTGTTAACTTTTTCATAAATCGTACTCGCTTAAAAGTAAATACTGATTAGTCAGCTATTAAGTACAAACTACTTAACCTTAACTCGGGTTAAGATATTCACTAACATATTGAACTATAATGATATTTAAATTTATTTTTCTCTAGTCCGAGACTTTCAGTAAAAACAAGACGAATTTACACGTCAATAGCGGACCAATTGCAAGTAAATTCAATGCGGTTAGCACTGAAAGTAGCTGCTTGAGATAGATTTATTATTCAAAGCTCAGGTTACTTATTGACATTACAGACAACACTCCATACATTGACACGATGAATATTATTTACGCTCACACCTTCTTTTCGTTTTTTAGCTTCTTTATATAGAAGAGGCTTCCCTGTTTGTGAGATAAAATCAATCGAATAGTAAAGCCTCCCAACTGGGAGGCTTTTTTGTTTCTGCCGTATAATTCGGCGGATTTTTTGGAATGAGGAAACCAAAATGACTAATGATGTATTAAATACACTAAGACACGACATAAACGAAATTGATTCTGATCTACTCGTGTTATTAGCAAAGCGCCGCCGTATCAGCCATGGAGTTGTAGAGTACAAAATAGCTAATAACAAGCCTATTCGTGATGAAGCACGTGAGCTAGCATTGCTTGAAAAGCTAATTGGCTACGGAAAGTCACTTGGTTTAGATGCTTATTATGTGAATAATGTTTTTCAAACCATCTTAGAAGATTCTGTATTACATCAGCAAGCGATGCTGCAAAAAAACTTAAACCCTGATGCATTAAGCGAAACTCATCGTGTTACTTATTTGGGCGGCCAAGGATCATACAGCCAATTAGCCTGTCATAAATACTTTAGTCGCCGTCCAGGTAAACTTATTGAAATAGGCTGTACATCATTTGATGAAATAACGGCTAAAGTAGAAAACGGCCAAGCTGATTTTGGTTTACTCCCTATCGAGAATACAAGCTCTGGTAGTATTAATGAGGTGTTTGATTTACTACAACATGCGCAAGTGTCTATTGTTGGCGAAGTTACTCACAGTGTAGAGCATTGCCTACTCGCCAACCCTGAGACTGAACTTAGTCAACTAACAAAAATATTTGCACATCCGCAACCATTTGCTCAGTGTAGTCGATTCTTACAAGGGCTAGGTGACTTACAACACGAAACCTGTGATTCAACATCAAGCGCATTACAGTCAGCTTTAAGCACACCTAATAGCGCGGCAATAGGCTCTGCACAAGCGGGGAAAAACGTAGGGCTTGAGGTTATTAAATCAAACCTAGCAAACCAAAGCGAAAACCATAGCCGCTTTATTGTTGTTGCGCGTAAGCCTCTTCAGGTATCCAATCAAATTCCAACCAAGACCAGCTTAATAATGTCGACAAAACAACAAGCAGGATCGCTTGCTGACGCATTAATGATTTTTAAACAGCACAAAATTAATCTGGTAAAACTAGAATCTCGCCCTACTCCGGGCAACCCATGGGAAGAAGTTTTTTATGTTGACCTAGAGGCGAACCTTGCAGACAATCAAATAAAAACAGCATTAGAAGAACTTAAGGAGCATACTCAGTACGTGCGTATTTTGGGCTGCTACCAAAGTGAAACGTTACAGGCAGTGAGCGTAAATAGTTAATTGAGTTTAACTTGAAACTACGGGGCCGACAAAGGCCCCAAAGAGCTGCGCATGTTTAGCATTTATGCTGCGTTATCACCTATTTATGGGGAGCATACATCACAGGGTCTCCCTTGCTTAAATAGCAAACAGTCTGCTGAAAATCAAACCACCAAAGTTCAACACGCCCTGAACGTTAATCGAGTACCTTTGCATCATTCGCTTTATTTAATAAACTTCTACTCTGCGTTAAAAAGTGCTGCGTTGAATCAGAAAAATACGCCTTTGCATCAGCAAAGGAAGCTATTAACGCGCTTTTATCTCCCATTTTTAATTTTGCTAATGTACTAGAAAATGTATCTTGATACTGCGCAAGTAAACTTTCTACATCATCAAATTGAGCTAACATAATATCCGAATAAAGCTCTGGTGATTGAGCAAATAAACGCCCCACCATCATTAATTCAAGCTGATAAATTGGTGAAGAGCAGCTTCGTAACTCTTCTAACGTATGGCTTTGCTTAGCTAGAAATTGCCCATATACAAAGGTGGTTAAATGACGCATTACTTGAATAATTTGCATTGCTTCATCGTGCTTTTTCGCATCAAGTTCAACAAGTTGGCAACCCCATACTTGTAACTGCGCTAATAAACCTTTAGCAGCTTGATAATTTCGACCTTCACACACAACTATTGTTTGTTTTACCCAATGGGATATGTCTGGTCCGAACATAGGGTGTAAACCAACCACAGGGCCACTGTGTGCAGCTTTCAGTGCTTTGATCGGCGATTGCTTCACTGATGTTATATCAACAAGTAAACAATCATCATCAAGTTTAGGTAATTTGGCAACTACGGAGTCTAATGCATTAATAGGCACACTCATCATTACCAACTTCGCGCCTTTTAAAATATTTTTCGCATCGCTTTGCTGATCTTTATCTAAAATTTTAACGTCGTAACCTGAACGAATAAACTGCTGTGCAAATAACTCCCCCATAGCACCTTGACCACCCACGATCACAATGGGCGAAAGTTCTGGCGCTGCACATGCAAGTTTTGCTTGTTGGTTTTGATAGGCTTCTCGCATCATACGTCTTAGTATATCTTCAACGAGATCTGGGCTTACATTTTGATTTATTGCTTCTTGTCGTCTTGCCGCTAATAGCTCAGCTTCACGGACAGGCGCATGTAAAGGCACACCCGTTTGTTGCTTTATCTCACCAATTTTTTGCGTAATACCATTGCGTTTAGCGAGTAAAGCAACCAGCTGTGCGTCGCATTCATCTATACCTTCTCTTAGCTGTGCTAAATCATTTATGTCAGCCACGTCCATACCACCTTAAAAAACAAATAACGTAAATATAAATTTACATAAAAGTAAACTAATCAATACGATAAATACTAACAGGATCGATGAACTGAGAAAAGATTAATCCCAAAATTTTACGGGGAATGAAGGCTAGGTGAAGAGTTAAGAGTTAAGAGTTAAGAGTTAAGAAAATAATATCACAAAAACCAAAACGGGTTGCAACCCGAAGGATGCAACCCGTTTTTTTGCGTTGATAAACAGCGCGTATTAGTTAAGTTTTTCTCTAATACGTGCAGATTTACCAGAACGCTCACGTAGATAGTAAAGCTTAGCACGGCGAACTGCACCGCGACGCTTAACTGTTACGCTATCAATAAGAGGGCTGTGCGTTTGGAATACACGCTCAACACCTTCACCGTTCGAAATCTTACGAACTGTAAATGCTGAGTGAAGACCACGATTACGCTTAGCGATTACAACACCTTCAAAGGCCTGTAGACGCTCTTTAGCACCTTCTTTTACTTTTACCTGTACAACCACTGTATCACCAGGGCCGAATGTAGGTACGTCTGTTTTAAGCTGCTCATCTTCAAGCGCTTTAATAATATTTTGGTTTACTTTTGCCATTATGTTTCTCACTTTCCTAGGTGTAACTGTCTTCTAGCCACAAGCTTTTTGGTACTCTTGCTGAAATTTCGCGAGTAATACCGCTTGCTCCTCAGTCAGAGCTAGGTTATGCAACAAGTCAGGACGTCGTAACCAAGTTCTGCCTAATGACTGCATAAGCCGCCATTTTGCTATCTCTTGGTGGTTGCCACTGAGTAATACAGCAGGAACCTGTTTGTCGTCCAATGTTTCTGGTCGTGTATAGTGTGGACAATCTAACAAGCCATCCGAAAATGAATCTTGTTCCGCTGACTGGTTATGACCTAACACGCCTGGCACTAATCGCGCTACTGCGTCAATTAATGTCATGGCAGGTAGTTCACCACCACTCAAAATAAAATCACCAATTGACCATTCTTCGTCAACATATGATTCTATTATTCTCTCATCTATACCTTCATAGCGACCGGCAATCAAAATCAGTTTTTTAGAGCTTGCGAGTTCGCTTGCTCCTTGCTGATCAAGTTTGCGCCCTTGTGGGGACATATAAATTACTTTAGCACCATCACCTGCCGCTTTTTTAGCGTCAAGAATGGCTTTTTTTAATGGTTCAACCATCATTAACATACCAGGTCCGCCCCCGTAAGGGCGATCATCCACTGTTCTATGCTTATCTAAAGCGTAATCCCGTGGATTCCAACAGTTAAAATCAATTAAACCACTTTTTACTGCGCGACCGGTAACCCCTTGCTGGGTAATTGCATCAAACATGTCTGGAAAAAGGCTTATCACCCCTACCCATAATGAACTAGTTTGCGTCATTAAAACCCAGGATCCCAGTCTACGGTAATTTCTCTTGCATCGTATTTAACGTCTTTAATAACTGAATCAGTTAAAAAAGGAATTAAACGCTCAGCTTGACCAAATGCGTCTTTACTGTTTGCTTTCACAACTAGTACGTCATTTGATCCTGTCTCCATTAGGTCATCAACAATGCCTAAGTCATAACCTTTATCAGTTACAACGGACATGCCAATGAGATCTCGCCAATAAAACTCACCTTGCGGGAGTTCTGGTAATTGCGCTGAATCCATTGAGATTTCGGCATGGGTATAAGCCATAGCTTCGTCTCGGTCGTTTACCTGCGCAAATTTAGCGATAAAGCCTTTGTTGTGGCGACGCCAGTCGACCACTTCTAAGGACTGCCATTTACCTTGCTGCCCTATCAACCACGGGCTGAAATCGAAGATCCCTATGGGATCATCAGTAAATGAATGTACCTTAAGCCAGCCCTTTATACCATATGGGGCACCGAGCTTTCCTACGACAATTATTGATGAGGTGTTCTCTTGACTCATGGTTACACTTACGCCTATTAAGCCGCTTTACGAGCGTCTTTTACTAACTTAGCTACGCGATCTGAAAGAGATGCGCCCTGACCTACCCAGTGTTCAACACGTGGTAAATCTAAACGAATTTTTTCTTCTTGACCTGCAGCAATTGGGTTAAAAAAGCCTACTTTCTCGATGAAGCGACCGTCACGCGAGAAACGGCTATCCGCAACCACAATTTGATAGAAAGGGCGTTTTTTAGCGCCACCACGTTGCAAACGAATAGTTACCATACCGTCCTCTATAAAGATTGACTGTTTTCATTAATAAGATTTACTCCCCAGAATGGGGAGCTGGGGAATTGTACGAGTTTTTGGCAATAACGCAAGTAAGAAGTGAACCAAAAAGACAGTTTAGTAGGTTAAATTGTGATCTGAACGAGGAAATAGGATTAACTATGTACAATACGCATAATTTATTCAATAAAAAAGGAGCAATTTGCTCCCTTTTTATTGAATATGATTTTTATTTTAAAAATAGCGCTGAGCTAATTTTAAAATTTAGGCCCACCGCCTCCCATCATTCCTGGAGGTAACATACCTTTCATACCGCGCATCATTTTCATCATGCCGCCTTTACCTTTCATCTTTTTCATCATTTTTTGCATTTGCGTAAACTGCTTGAGCAACTTATTGATCTCTTGCACTTGTGTACCAGAGCCCGCTGCGATACGTTTTTTACGCGAACCTTTAATGATTTCAGGACGAGCACGTTCTTTTTTCGTCATAGAGCTAATAATTGCTTCCATTTGAATGAACGTTTTATCACCCATTTGCCCTTTAACTGCATCGGGTAAATTAGACATACCAGGCAGTTTATCAAGCATTGACATCATGCCGCCCATGCTTTTCATTTGTTTAAGTTGATCGGCAAAATCGTCAAGCGTAAAACCTGCACCTTTAAATACTTTTTCCGCAACTTTGGCAGCCTGCTCTTTATCGACTTTCATCTCGACTTCTTCGATTAATGAAAGTACATCACCCATACCTAAAATACGCGACGCTATACGGTCCGGATGAAAAGGTTCTAATGCATCAGTACGCTCACCCACACCCATAAATTTAATCGGTTTACCCGTGATATGGCGAATAGATAAAGCGGCACCACCACGCGCATCACCGTCGGTCTTTGTTAATATAACACCGGTAAGTGGTAATGCTTCGTCAAATGCTTTTGCTGTATTGGCGGCATCTTGGCCTGTCATTGCATCAACAACAAATAATGTTTCAATTGGGTTGATTGCTTTATGAAGATCTTTAATCTCATCCATCATGTCACTATCGACATGTAAACGACCAGCGGTATCAACAAGTACTACATCGATAAATTTCTTTTTTGCATGAGAGATAGCAGCTGTTGCAATATCTACCGGCTTTTGCGAGATATCACTTGGGAAAAAATCAACATCAACTTCAGCAGCAAGTGTTTCCAACTGCTTGATTGCCGCTGGGCGGTATACGTCGGCACTGACTACAAGCACCGATTTTTTCTTACGCTCTTTTAAAAACTTAGCTAGTTTTGCAACACTCGTGGTTTTACCTGCACCTTGAAGACCTGCCATCATTACAACCGCTGGCGGTTGTGCATTTAAACTCAGCTCTTCATTGGCTTCACCCATTGCTTTTTCAAGTTCTTCGCGTACGATTTTTACGAATACTTGGCCTGGGCTTAAACTTTTAGTAACTTCCACACCAACGGCGCGTTCTTTTACTTGTTTTACAAAATCACGAACAACAGGCAACGCCACATCGGCTTCTAAAAAAGCCATACGCACTTCACGAAGAGTGTCTTTAATGTTGTCTTCTGTTAGGCGGCCTCGACCACTGATATTTTTTAAGGTTTTACCTAATCGTTCTTGGAGGTTCTCAAACATGTATCGGTTCCGATAAGACGTTATATCAATCTAATCACACGACCGCTTAGTCTGGTCGTTCAATTAACAATATTGATATTATTAAATTTGAATTAAAAACAGTATACCGTAAATGGTGGCGGACAATACAGTGTTCAAGTGCTAGTAGTTGAGTTTCTTTTTTTAAGGTCTATGCATTTGCTTTGCTATAAAATACAATGGCTACATAACAACAAGAATTTTTTTGACTCAAATTAAGTGGCCCAAGCATTATGCTGATTATTAGTTTAACTATTATTGCCAGTTTATTTTATGTGCTAGCAACGTCTCACGTGCTTTCACGACTATTTCACCAACAAGGCCCGAGCCAAAAAGTCACCATAGTACTGAGTACGGTTGCTATATTGGCGCATATGCTATTGTTGGTAAACTCTGTTTTTCGTGCCGACGGCCAAGATTTAAGTATCGTTAATGTGGCTTTACTAACCTGCTGGGTTATCGTTGTATCCGTCACGGCCGTATCGTTAAAGTTTCCTGCAACCTTGTTACTCCCTGTTGTATATGGTTTTGCCGCATTATTAAGCATTGCAAGCTTATTTATCCCTCACCACTTGCTTTTGCAAAGCTTGCAAGTTGAAATTGGCTTAGTCACTCATATTTCTTTATCTTTACTGGCATATTGTATTTTAATTATTGCTACTTTATACGGGGTTCAGTTTTACTTTATTGATAAGCGTTTAAAACGTAAAGATTTAGCCATAGTGCATAGTCATTTACCACCTCTTATGGTTGTTGAGCGCCAACTATACCAACTGCTTAACTTAGGTACTGTACTACTTACTTTTGCATTAATATCTGGCTTTGTTTTTCTGGATGGGATGTTTGCAAAAGAATTTATCCACAAAACGATACTATCTTTGCTCGCTTGGGTAATATTTGCTGTCGTTGCATTAGGTCATATGAAAAAAGGATGGAGAGGAAAACCCGTTGTTATTACCATCATGGTCGCTGCATTTATCCTCACACTTGCTTATTTTGGCAGCCGTTTCATACAAGAAGTGGTACTTAATAAGTTTTAACTTGACTCTGCAAGCTCACTCTAGCTTAATACGCATTGATTTATAAGAAAAGGATCCATCGTTGGACGACATATCGACAAGTACCCTATTTATCATTTTAGGTTTATTGGTACTTTTTTCTGCTTATTTTTCCGGTTCAGAAACTGGGATCATGTCAATCAATCGTATACGCCTGCGACATCTTGCTAAACAAGATCATCGTGCAGCTAAGCGAGTCAGTAAATTACTCAGCCGTCCAGATAGATTAATTGGTTTAATTTTAATCGGCAATAACCTAGTCAATATAGCAGCGGCGCAAGTTGCCACTATTATTGGTATACGTTTATATGGTGATTTAGGTATCGCTATTGCTACAGGTGCACTCACACTTGTTGTGCTGATATTTGCCGAAGTGACTCCTAAGACACTTGCCGCTTTATATCCTGAAAAAGTTGCTTTTCCAAGTTCAATAATACTCAAAGGGTTACTTAAAATTCTATTCCCTTTTGTTGTTGTTATTAACTGGATGACCAATGGAATACTGCGGTTATTTGGTATTAGTGCCGCTCAAATCGACGAACACAGCATGAGTAAAGAAGAATTAAAAACAGTGGTAAACGAATCCGGTGCTCTATTACCCGCCCGTCACCAAAGCATGCTAACTTCAATTTTAGATTTAGAACAAGTCACCGTTGAAGATATTATGATCCCACGCAACGAAATTGTGGCTATAGATATAAATGACGACTGGAAACTAATTAGCCGCCAGCTTACGCACTCTCAACATACACGCGTATTACTTTATCGAGATAATATTGACGATGCTGTTGGGTTTATTCATTCGCGTGATGCGCTTAGGCTACTTACAAAAGAGCAATTTGATAAACCATCACTATTGCGTGCGGTTCGTGAAATTTACTTTATACCTGAAGGTACTTCGCTCAATACGCAACTTTTAAAATTCCAACAATCTAAAGAACGTATTGGTTTGGTGGTTGACGAATACGGTGACATTCAAGGTTTAGTTACACTCGAAGATATTCTTGAAGAAGTAGTGGGTGACTTTACAACAACGCAAACACGCACACCAAGTGAAGAAGTTACCACTCAAACAGATGGTTCTTTTATTGTTGATGGTGGTGCTAACGTTCGCGATTTAAACAAAGAAATGGGTTGGGAATTTCCGCTCGATGGCCCTAAAACACTTAGCGGCTTAATTGTTGAGTATTTAGAAGACATTCCTGATGCCAACATTAGTTTACGTATTGCTGGTTACCCTGTTGAAGTGCTCGAAGTAAAAGAGAACATGATTAAACAGGTAAAAATACAGCCTAGTAAGCGAACCCGTTAAAACAAAAAAGGAGCCATTTGGCTCCCTATTTAAACTGTTTTTCTATTACGTAAATAGCCGTTCCAACCAACCTTTATCAAGTTCATCTTCACATCGCTTTAATTGCGCACCATAACGGCTTGCTCTGTTTTTTACCTTATTAGCTACGCCCATTAGCCACTTTTTTTTCTTGTAAGTACCACGTTTGTAGCCGCCCCACCCTTCATGATAATTAAGGTATTGTGCGTAAGCATCCCATTTAGAAATACCATTCACTTTGTGAGTTTTATAAACAAACCATGCCATAAAATCAATTGCATCATCGAAGTCGTCCCGATCTGCGCCACTGTTACCCGTCTCTCTAATATAATCAGACCACGTAGGCGTTTTGGCCTGTGAATAACCATAAGCATCACTGGCACGACCCGTTGGGATTATCCATAAGAAATATTCCATCGGTGGGGCTGCGTCGTGTTTAAACGAGCTTTCTTGATACATCATACTCATGAGTACGTGCTTTGGAGAGCCCCACTTTTCTTGAGCGTCTTTTGCGTCGTAATACCAATCTGACTTTTCTTCAAAAATTTTACAAATATCATTAGGTTGCTTTGGAGGAGCGGTTGCACAGCCAGCTATAGTCAGCACTAGAGATAAAATAATTGTGTTTTTTTTCATATTTTAAGATCTCACTGAACTTTTATAAAATGTGTAGGTCTGATTTTATAATGCAGCAGTACAGCATTGTTTCATCCCTGAAGAATATTTACGCAGCCACTTAAGGGCTGCGTTTTTTTATTTTAACTAACAGCCAATTATTTCCCTTTAAAATACGCATCCAAAAATTCAGTAAACGATTGCGTATCAGCCCCTTCAATCGCTGCCTTAGCCTCATTAGACTCTACAACTTGTTGCTCCAACCAAGGCTTTAAAAACTCACTGTACTGGGCCTCAGCATGGTTTTCCCTATACTTATTAGCCAACGCTAAAGCAAAATGTCCATTATCTAAACCAGACTCTTTTAGTTCTGCCACATAACGCCCCGAATAGGTCAATGCTGGGTTATGGATCCATGTAGCCATCCGCTTTACTGTACTTGAGTAATAATCAACGCCGTAAGCATTATCCATCCACACAGCTACTTCACTTAATTGAGAAAATATCTCATCTCCCCATGATTGAAGACTACGTGATTCATTATTAAAGTTAAGCATGAGCCCTTCTTCGCGACCCTGATTTACAACCGTATCGAGGTTTTCAGTGCTACACGCTTGTTCTTTCCAATCCATTTGTGGTGAATTTTTTAATAAGCAATACGTCAAAAAAACATCTAGAAAGTGAATCTGCTCTATATCAATACCCACTTCGCTAAATGGGTTTACATCTAGTGCCCGAATTTCAATATACTCAATACCCGCTCTAAGTAATGCATCTGTTGGCGTTTCACCATTTTTAGCATTGCGTTTAGGGCGTATAGGTGAATAAAATTCATTTTCGATTTGCAGTATATTTTTATTTAGTTGCTTAGGTGCTGTACTCGTATAGTCATCAAGATTACTGTAAATATCTGATGGCGTATTAATTGCTTTCTTAAGCCCTGCTACATACTCATCAAGCGAATTATACATAACACGTAAAGATGATTGTGCGCTATTTGTATACCCTAGGTTACCTAAACGCAGCGCAGTGCCCACCTCTAAATAAAGTGTGCCTTTGCCCAGTTTTTTGAAGGGTAACTCTGTTTTTCGCCCTTGTAAAAATGAGCTGCATAAAGCCGGTGATGCACCAAATAGATAACTAATTAACCATAGTTCGCGCTTAAAGTTTCGGATAAGTGCTAAATAACCATCAGAAATAAAATCTTGCATGCTTGCATTGCTTTGTTCTAGCGAATGAAGCGAGTGCCACAAGGTATCTGGAAAAGAAATATTAAAATGCACACCCGCAATGGCTTGCATCATACTACCGTAGCGATTTTTTAACCCTTCACGATAGAGTGTTTTCATTTTACCTGTATTGGAACTGCCAAATTGAGCTAAAACAATATCATCTTGATGCTCGATAAAGCATGGCATACTAATAGGCCAAAGCAGTTCATCGCCCATTTTTTCTAGCGTAAACTTTTGTAAATCTTTTAATTGCTTAAGAGTTTGCGACGACGAATCACTAACAGGGGTGATAAACTCAAGTAATGACTCAGAAAAATCAGTTGTAATGTGACCGTTAGTTAACGCACTACCCACACCTTTAGGGTGTCCTTTAGGAGATATCACGCCATTACTTTGTATTCTTAGCGACTCTCGTTCAATGCCACGTTTAATGCCTTTAACTGCGTTGTGGTGCTTTTCAGCTGATAACGCATTAAGCGCATTTGTTAAATCATGTGTTGTCAAAAATATTTCCTCGGGCCACGTGGCTTAATCATAGGGTTATGGGGGCTAGTCACTTATTACTCAAGATTAAATTGCTAAGAACGATACAATTTTTTACCAATGATCGTTTGCCCTGTTTTGAACATACGCGTGATATGAATTACACCATGCAATAAATCGCCATACTGCCACTGCTCTTAACATTATACAATTGCTTTGCACGGGTAACTAACCAATTTCGAGTAAAACATATTAGGCCCTGTTTATCTTTCAAGGTTAAATTTGCAGCAGTCTATTTGGTATTTAGGCAAGGCAGAGCCTATGCAGTGTGGTTATCCCCCATAAATAGGCGATTAGAATAAATGCCAAACATACGCTGCTCATTGGGTTCGCTCTAGTGGCGATTAACTCTTTGTTGCCCACACGGATGTAAGTAAAGGGCGTCAGCATGCCTTAGTATTAAGTTAAGCCGCTTAATAGACCAGAATTTAGATAAAAATAATTCAAAGCACTTTCAATAATTTAATTTAAAAAGACTTGATGTAGATCATAAAAGTGTAAGATATAAATTGTAAGCAGGTATAGATTGGTTCGATTTTTTGCTTTGTACCCAGTAAGCAATATAATAGCGACAACATTAAAGGATGACAGTAAATACAATGCGCAATAATAAAAGCTTAATAAATGAAGAGGTTCACTTTGACGAATCACAAGAGCTCGTTTCCACAACGGATCTTAGAGGTGTAATTACATACGCTAATCAAGAGTTTTGTGCTATCGCAGGATATAGTCCAGAAGAGCTAATGGGTAAAAATCATAATATTGTACGTCATCCAGATATGCCGAAGGCGGCATTTAAAGAAATGTGGACAATACTAAAGCAAGGTCACTCTTGGCGAGGCATGGTAAAAAATCGCTGCAAAGATGGACGCTACTACTGGGTAGATGCCTTTGTGACGCCAATCTTTGAGCATGGTCAATTGATCGGCTATCAATCAGTAAGAAGTAAAGCAAGTGAACAACTTAAACAACGCGCCCAGCACCTTTACAATAAAATAAACGCGGGTAAATCACTGCTCAACCTTCGCGAGCAAACAAATCTTAGACAAGGTATTACACTTATTGGCTTAATCGCTTGGTTAGTTTCTGTTGCTTTATTGGCCTCTTGGAGTACTGCGTTAATTAATTCACTTGTGTGTGTTTTAGTTATAGCGCTAAATTATGATGAATTAATTGCCACCCCCAAGATATTAAACACACAAAAAGCAAATTTCGATTCGGTCTCTCGCTACATTTTTAGTGGAAGTAATCCACATAGCGTGAGTGATTATAGAGAGCAAATGCTTAGCGCAAAATTACGAACTGTGCTTGGCAGAATGAGAGATTCTACACTGAATTTCAATAATATAGCGATACACCTAGATGAACAATCAACACTAACGGAAAAAGGCATTGCCTCACAAGGACAGCGCTTAGAACAAATAGCCTCCGCAATGCTACAAATGAGTTCAACTATTGGTGAAATATCTAATAATACTCACCATACAGCTGATAAAGTAAATCTTACGCATCAAAGTTGTTCTGATATAAAACAACATATTGCTGGCAATAGCTCGATGGTTTCTGACTTAGCGACGCAAGTAGAACAAGCAGCTACAACAGCAAATAGTTTAGCTTCTGAAGCGGATAAGATCGGCCAAGTAATGAGTGAGATTGAGGGTATTGCCGAACAAACCAACTTGCTTGCGCTTAATGCCGCTATCGAAGCCGCTCGTGCTGGTGAACATGGTCGTGGCTTTGCCGTTGTGGCTGATGAAGTGCGTGCACTTTCATCTCGTACTCAAAATGCAACAGCTCAGATTCATAGCTCAATAAAAGAAATCCAAGACACATTATTTAGCTGGTCTAAAATAATGCAAGATACTAAAACACAAGCCGATAGTTGCGTTAGCACAACAGATCAAACTCAAGTAGAGCTTGATGGTATATTTTTGCAAATAAGCGAAATATCTCAACTAGCGACTCAAATATCTGCAGCAGCAGAGCAGCAACAAGTTGTTAGTAGTGACATTGGTGGCAACGTAACACAGATTAAAGAGCTTGGTGACGATAACTTAAACTTGAGCTTTAATGTTGCAAAAGGAGCCGCTGAGCTAGTTGAGGGCTCACGTAAGGTAAATGATCTTTTACTTACTTTTACTGCCAAATAACAATTAACTTTAAACTGCCTCTAAGTTCTACGCATTGTTTTCTTTTGAACTGGGCCCTATACGGGCCTTTTTTTTATAAAAGAAATACCTTACGTGGTTATTCCCTATAAATAGGCGATAACGTGGAATAAATGCCAAACATGCGCTGCCCTTTCGGTTTTTTCTAGGGACAATTAACTCTTTGTTGCTCAATTTTTACTTAGCCCAGCTCTTTATTATCTATAAAGGAAAGAAGTAATATTAGTTATATCGGACATAAATTTCATAGCTACCGTAATCAAAGCCCGATAAATTTAATTCCTCCAGTCAAGCTAATAATGCCTATTCGCTGGTAATACTTAATTAAAAAGATTTAATCTGACGCAAATGGTGTTAAAAACTTCTGATATACAACTGCATGACGCAAGAGGTAGAGCAATGCAAGAGTAATTACCGAGAGCAACTAAATAACGAGGTTTCTTCCTTGTTATCAACAAGATTTTCTTACCTCAAAATAACTCACTTAATTAATACCAATCTGCATAAATCTTTGAGCAATTTAACGAATTAAATTGCACTATAACGTATTTAAAAATTTTTTATTTAGAACAAATAGATACAAAAATTTTTGCCTAGTTCTAGCGTAATTTTCTTAACGTTAAATAGACCCCATATATAAGCAGATTGGTATAAGTGGATCAATACAAAAGGCTTGTATTTAGATAACACGAAAATTAGTTAAAAAAAATGGGCTATAAATTAGCCCATCTTTTATTAATAACTTTTGATAGCCATTAAAGCTATAACTTACTCAATTCTAAACTTAGCCGTCGCGTCTAGCAGATTATCCGATAAGTAATGTAGGTTTTTAGCTACATCACGTACTGCTAGCAATGAATCCATGGTGTCTTCAAATGACACATGCATATTAGATACATTCTCAACAACCATAGCGGCAACAGAGGTCTGTTCTTCAGTCGCAGCTGCAATCTGTGAGTTCATACCATTAATTTCTAGCATCTGCTCTGCAATTTTTTCAATTGAGATACCTGTTTTCTCAGCAGCCGTGGCGTTGTCGGTTGCCATATCACGAGCCGAAGTCATTGCTGTAACCGACTCATTAGCTGCTTTAGTTAGTGCGCCTAATAGTTCACGAATTTCATTAGTAGAATGCGCTGTGCGAGAAGCAAGCTCACGAACTTCATCAGCAACAACGGCAAAACCACGACCATGTTCACCAGCACGTGCAGCTTCAATTGCAGCATTAAGCGCTAATAAGTTAGTTTGATCAGCAATTGAAGTAATTACGTTCAAAATTTGTGACACATTTTTTGTATCATCTGCAAGTTTATTGATTGTTGTAGCTGCTTGATTTATCTCATCACTAAGAGTGCGTGAAGCAGTTACAGACATTTGTACTTGAGAGCGGCTTTGTTCTACTTCTTTTTCTGCCGTTTGAACCGCATGTGACGCATTACCTGCTGATTGAGATATATCACCAACACTCTGCTTCATTTCTTCCATTGACTGCTTAACAATTTCTGCGTCAGTGGTTTGTTTTGTTGTAGCCTTTTCTGCTTGTTCCATGCCTTGCATTAACCGTGTTGAGTTTTCCATTAACGGTTCACATACCGCAATTACTTCAAGTACAGTATCTTTAAGTAAGGCTATAAACGCATTGAAATTAATTGACACTTGCCCAATTTCATCTTCTGAATTTACTGTTAACTGCGTGCTTAAAGAGCCCTTACCGCTTGCAAGTAAGCTTAAGTTATTTGCGGCATCACTCGCCGATGAACCGATCCCTTTGGCAATCCAAATAGCCATAAACAAAAGCAACGTTAGAGACACAACTGCAACAACAAGCATCAAAGTGAGGGCATCATCAGAGCGAGAGCGGGTATTCCCGACTAATTCAAAAAACCTATCATCCGCTTTTTGCTGTGCACCCTTAAAACTTTCTAAAACTGAGCTATACAAGGTTGTTTTTAATTTAGCTTGCTGCTGTATTTTACTAAAATCAGCTCCGCCATTAACCATTCCGTTTGCAATGCTAGAAGATATTCTTTCGTAATTAACGAGTTCTTTTTTTGTTGTGCTGTTCACGAAAGAGGGATTTATTTGCTCTATTAGTTCTATGTTTGATTCAAGCATTTTATAAGTATCACTTGCTTTTATAACAAGCTCTTGCTCACCAAATGTCACTGCTTGGGTGTATAACTCATCAAGTTTTTCTAAAAGGGTTACATTTGATGAGGTTAGTTTTACGACTTTGTAAGATGACTTCTCCATTTCATCAAGCGACACTCTGTTATCATTCATCGCAAAGTAATTGATCAAAACGATCAGTAGGAATGCAATAACAGCTATGCTCGTTATTGCATGTATTTTTTTAGTAATACTTAGATTTTGAAAAGAGAAGCCTGAAGCCATACTGTTTACCCTATTTTATTGTCTAGATCTATTATCGGCTCAATACCTATAAGTGTTAACTATATTTTTAATATTTCTAGTTTTTTTATGCTTTTTTTGAAATTAAATGCAATTAGCAGCAACCGAGTGCTCAAAAAACGTTCCATTTCAAAATTCAGTAAAAAAAAACCAGTAACATTGCTGTTACTGGCTTATTAATTTGGTGCGGATGGGGGGACTTGAACCCCCACGCCCGAAAGCACCACCCCCTCAAGGTGGCGTGTCTACCAATTCCACCACATCCGCATTTCAACTTTTACGTAACTGTTAAATTTAATGATTTATTTGAGGAATATAAATCGTTTAACAATTAATTATTAATTATTAATTATTAATTATTAATTAGGTATATCTGAATTTTTATCTTGAGTAACTGTCACTGGCACATCTTCTTCAACAGGAATTACTGTTTCAGCTGACGGTGCTTTTTGTAAAATTTCCCACTCATCAGTTTTTTTGATTTGACTAGCTGTAAGGTTACCCAAAACGATACTCAAAACAAAAAACACAGTGGCTAAACTTGTTGTTGTTTTTGTCATAAAGTTACCTGCACCTGATGAACCAAAAACAGTCCCAGAAGCGCCAGCACCAAATGACGAACCCATATCTGCGCCTTTACCTTGTTGGATTAAAACCATGCCAACTAAAGCTAAAGCAACTACTAAATAAACTACTAATAAAATTTCGTACATCTTATAGGGTTCCTTTCGCACTTTCACAGATCGCAGAAAATGAATCTGCTTTTAAACTAGCACCGCCAATTAAGCCGCCGTCTATATCTGTTTGTGCAAATAATAATTCGCTATTTTTTTCATTTACGCTACCACCATACAAAATGGTAAGCCCTTGTGCTAAATCACTATCTAGTGCAGCAATTTTATCACGGATAAATTTATGAACGTTTTGCGCCTGTTCTGGCGACGCCGTTTTACCTGTGCCGATGGCCCAAACGGGCTCGTATGCTATCACAGAATCTTTTAATGCTGCTACACCTAATTTCTCAATTACAGCATCTATTTGTGCAGCAACGACAAGTTCTGTTTTACCATTCTCTTGCTCAAATTCACTTTCCCCTACACATAAAATAGGAGTCAAACCGACTTGTTGAGCACGTGAAAACTTTTCAGCCACAGTACTATTGCTTTCATTGTAAATACTTCTTCGTTCAGAGTGGCCTACAAGCACATACTCTGCCCCTAAGTCTTTAACTAGTTGTGCATCAACTTCACCTGTAAAAGCACCAGATTTATACTCAGAAATAGTCTGAGTTCCAGTAGATACACCACTTGCAATAAGCGCTGAAACTAATGGGAACGGAGGAAATAATACAACGTCTATCTTTTTAGATTTAACATTGTTGATAGCGTCAGACATTTGCTTAACTAGTTCTAAAGAACCATTCATTTTCCAATTGCCTGCGACCATCGCTTTGCGTATTGCCATTTTTCCACTCCACATTAGAAAACGGGCGAGATATTAACTTTTATCGCCCAAAAATACAAGCGGTTATTGTTATCAATCAGTGTGTTTGCTCATAGATTCAACAACAGCTGCGATTTTTTGCGCACTATCGATTACAACCTTTTCTTGTTCTGCTTCAACCATAACGCGAACAACTGGCTCGGTTCCTGATTTACGAAGTAATACACGCCCTTTTTCACCTAATGTTTGCTCTACTTCAGCAACAGCTGCCAGCACTTCAGATGATTTGGTCGGATCTGTTCCTGGCGTATAGCGCACATTAATCATTTTCATTGGGTATTTTGTAAAGCCTGCCCCTAAATCTTGTAATGTACGATTTTGTGCAACCATTGCAGCTAATACCTGTAAACTTGAAATGATACCATCACCCGTGCTTATCAAATCAAGATTTAGAACGTGACCAGAGCTCTCTCCACCAATTTTCCAGCCTTTTTGCTGTAGCAGCTCCATTACATATCGGTCACCCACTTTACTGCGTTCAAACTCGATTCCTTTAGCTTTTAAGGCATTTTCTAAACCCATGTTAGACATTACAGTACCAACAACACCACCACCTAGGTTATCATCTTGAGCAGCCTGACAAGCAATAATATAAACTAAATCATCGCCATCAAATACACGACCATTGTGATCAACCATCATCACACGGTCGCCATCGCCATCATAAGCAATACCAACATCAGCCTTTAACTCAAGCACTTTGCGTTTTAAGGTATCTACATGTGTAGCGCCACACTCATGATTAATATTTACACCATTGGGTTCACATGCGTGGGTTATTACTTCTGCGCCTAATTCACGCATAACTGAGGGTGCAATGTGATAGGTGGCACCATTAGCACAATCAACAACTACTTTTAAACCTTCTAGCGACAACCCTTGTGGAAACTGGCTTTTACAAAACTCAATATAACGGCCATCAGCGCTAGGCAAACGACTCGCTTTACCTAGCTTGTCTGAAGCAACACACGTCATTGGTTCATCTAACATAGCTTCAATTTGAAGCTCAACAGCATCATCGAGCTTTAGGCCTTGCCCATTAAAGAACTTAATACCATTATCATAATATGGGTTATGTGAAGCACTAATTACAATCCCTGCTTCAGCGCGAAACGTCTGTGCTAAATATGCAACAGCAGGCGTCGGCATAGGGCCAAGTAATATAACATCAATACCGGCAGCAATTAAGCCAGCCTCAAGTGCTGTTTCAAGCATATACCCTGAAATACGTGTGTCTTTACCTATGATTACTTTTTTAGTACCGCTTTGAGATAACACTCGTCCTGCAGCCCAACCTAATTTCATCGCAAATTCAGGATTAATTGGTGGAGTGCCTACCAATCCGCGCACACCATCTGTGCCAAAATACTTTCTTTCTTTCATTATAAAATTCCTTGTGTGCAGGCTTGATATACATTGAGTACGTCTGCTGTTTCTTTTACGTCATGTACACGAATAATTTTTGCGCCATTTTGCGCTGCAATTAACGCGCCTGCTAGGCTGCCCGCTAATCGCTCGTTTATGTCTCTATTTAACAAATTACCTATCATCGATTTACGTGATAACCCTGCCAACAATGGCAAATCAAATTTATTAAAATCATCAAAGTTAGTTAATATTTCATAGTTATGAGCAAGCGTTTTACCAAACCCAAAACCAGGATCTAGAATAAGTTGTTCTAACTTAATTCCCGCTGTTTCACAGGCTTTAATACGCCGAGTAAAAAATGTGTTGATATCGGCAAATAAATCATCGTAATGAGGGGCTGATTGCATACTACGAGGTTGTCCTTGCATATGCATTAAGCAAATAGCTACATCTTTAAACTGAGAAACGACCTCTAACGCTCGGTGTTCTTGCAGTGCGCGAACATCATTAACAATATCAGCCCCTGCTAATATTGCTTGCTCCATTACTTGCGCTTTACTTGTATCTATTGAGATAATACAGTCACTTTGCTCACGAATTACTCTTATGACTGGAATTACTCGGGCAAGTTCATCTTCAAGCGTTACATCGGGGGCACCTGGGCGAGTAGATTCTCCCCCTATATCTAAAATTTGCGCTCCATCATCTAATAATTGCATCGCACGCTTTAACACTTCAGCAGGCTTTAAAAATTGCCCACCATCAGAAAACGAATCCGGCGTTACATTCAATATCCCCATAATAACGGGTTTTTCAAGATTGAGTGTACGCCCTCTTGGAAGAGTTAATGTGCTAGTCATTGCCAACCTTTATTTTTTCTAAATCGCTGATACAAAAAAGCCCCGAAGTTCGGGGCTTTCATTCACTATTTTAACGATTATTCAGCTTTATCATCAAGGTTTGTTTCATCTTTTTTTGATGAATCATCCAATTTTTGACTTTCATCACTAACAGGCTCTTGAGGTTCTTCTACTTTTGCAGGTTTTGCTTCGTGGCGATCGTGTGCATCACGAGGTTCACGAACTTCCTGACGCGCCATTAAATCATCAATTTGCTTAGCATCAATAGTTTCATATTTCATCAGCGCATCTTTCATTGAGTGAAGAATATCAATGTTTTCTTTTAATATTTCTTCTGCTCGTTGATAGTTACGATCAGATAGTAATCGAACCTCTGCATCTATTACTTTTGCTGTATCGTCCGACATGCTAGATGAACGACTACTGCCACCGCCCATGTACATTTCGTTTTGATCTTCAGCGTAAAGTAACGGGCCTAGTTTTTCACTTAAACCCCAATGCGTAACCATTTTACGCGCTATATCTGTAGCTCGCTCAATATCGTTACTTGCACCCGTTGTTACTTTATCCGCACCATAAATAAGTGCTTCAGCAATACGACCACCATAGAGGCTAGAAATCATCGATTCTAAAAGCTCTTTGGAATGGCTAACGCGATCTTGTTCAGGTAGGTACATTGTTACACCGAGCGCTCGGCCACGTGGAATAATAGATACTTTATAAACAGGATCATGCTCTGGCACCATACGGCCAACAATTGCATGGCCTGCTTCGTGGTAAGCTGTCATCTCTTTCTCTTGCTCGCTCATCACCATGGTCTTGCGCTCAGCACCCATCATGATTTTATCTTTAGCAGCATCAAACTCAGCCATACTTACAACACGCTTATTACCACGTGCTGCGTAAAGCGCAGCTTCATTTACTAAGTTTGCTAAATCAGCACCTGAGAAACCTGGCGTGCCACGTGCTATAAGAGCCGCTTCTACGTTATCGCCTAATGGCACTTTACGCATGTGTACTTTAAGTATTTGCTCACGACCACGAATATCAGGTAAACCTACTTCAACTTGACGGTCAAAACGACCTGGACGAAGTAATGCAGGGTCTAATACATCTGGTCGGTTAGTTGCTGCGATAACGATGATACCTTCGTTACCACCAAAACCATCCATTTCTACAAGCATTTGGTTTAGTGTTTGCTCACGTTCGTCGTTACCGCCGCCCATACCAGCACCACGTTTACGACCAACAGCGTCAATCTCATCGATAAAGATAATACAAGGCGCTGCTTTTTTAGCTTGCTCAAACATGTCGCGCACACGTGATGCACCAACACCTACGAACATTTCAACAAAGTCTGAACCAGAAATTGTGAAAAATGGGACTTTCGCCTCACCGGCAACCGCTTTTGCAAGGAGTGTTTTACCAGTACCCGGTGGGCCGACCATTAGTACGCCCTTAGGAATACTACCGCCTAGCTTTTGGAATTTTGATGGGTCACGTAAAAAATCTACCAGTTCGGTAACATCTTCTTTTGCTTCATCACAACCTGCAACATCAGCAAAGGTTGTTTTAATTTGGTCTTCGCTCATTAAGCGCGCTTTGCTCTTACCAAACGACATAGCCCCTTTACCACCACCGCCTTGCATTTGACGCATGAAAAATATCCATACACCAATAAGCAATATCATCGGGAACCAAGAAATAAATATACTTGCTAAAAACGATTGTTCTTCAGGTTTAACACCCTTCACAATGACATCGCCTTTAAGTAAGTCATTTAAAATGTCTTTATCGTAAATTGGCATAATCGTTTGAAAACGCTCGCCACTGGATTTAGTGCCAGTAATTGTGCCACTGGTACTTTCAATTGCCACTTCTTGTATAGAGCCATTTCGGGCATCTTTAACAAATTGACTGTAGCTTGTTTGACGATCTACTTGATCGCCGCCATTAAAGCTCTGAAAGACTGACATCAGCACAACTGCAATGACCAGCCATAGTATTAAATTTTTCGCCATATCGCTCAAGGGGTTAACCTCTTGTATCCAATTAATTTAAATTCAACTAAACGCCAAGCAACTGTACTACAGTTTGTATCCAGTCGCTACTATATATACTTCCCGAGAACGGGCACGCGAGGCATCAGGTTTACGTATTTTCACTACTTTAAAACTATTACGTACGTCTTGTAAGTATTGATCAAAGCCTTCACCTTGGAATACTTTTACAATAAATGCGCCATTTTTCTTTAGTACTTGACTACACATGTCTAGTGCAAGCTCTACCAAATACATACTACCAGCTTGATCAACTGAATTATTACCACTCATATTTGGTGCCATGTCAGAGAATACCACATCAACATTTTTACCATCAATGCGTTTTAATAACGCATTTAATACCGCCTCCTCACGAAAATCACCTTGTAAAAAGTCAACACCGGCAAGAGAGTCCATTGGTAAAATATCACACGCTATTACCTGACCTTTATCACCCACTTTTTCAGCTAGGTATTGAGACCAACTACCAGGAGCCGCACCTAAATCAACTACGGTCATACTTGGACGCAGTATTTTATCTCTATTTTGGACTTCATCTAATTTAAAAACGGCTCTAGAACGCCAGCCTTTTTTTTGCGCTTCTTGAACATATTTATCATCAAAATGTTCTTTCAGCCATCGCTGTGAACTGGCTGACTGTTTTTTATTTGTCATAAATTAACACGCAACTAATTAGTAATATTCTTAAGATGGCGGTAGAATACCCTTAATTCAAGCCATATTCAGCAAAATTTGTATAAACATGACATTATCAAACAAACAAAAGCAGTTTTTAAAAGGTCAGGCACATAGCCTCAAGCCTGTAGTTTTACTAGGTTCTAACGGTTTAACCGAAGGCGTAGTAATGGAAATTCAAAGCGCATTAGAAATTCACGAATTGATTAAAGTTAAAGCTCCAACTGACGATCGTGAGACTAAAGCACTTATTTTTGAAGCTATCGTTCGTGAAACAGGTGCGACTAAGCTACAAACAATCGGTCATACTATCGTGCTTTACCGTCAAAGCGCTGAGAAAAAAATACATTTACCACGTAACTAAAATAGTATTTTATTTCGTATATAAAAAAACCAGCTAGCGCTGGTTTTTTTATTCTAGGGCGTGTTGGCTTTGTGGATTGGAAAATTTAATTAATGGCTATTAGGGCCTAAAAGTTCATGGTTAAATCACTTACATCATATTTATGCGTCTCATTATTTTTATTTAATAAAAAGTAACGCGTAAAATCTGTTTCATGCATTGGCTCAACATTGTCACCTGAGAGTAACTCTGCAAGCTTAGGTGTAGTGTTACTGTGTCCAATTACAATCACAACCCCATCTAAATCAAGTAATGTATTTTGAAGTGTAATTAAATCACTTGCATTATATACCTCAGCTTTAATCTTAAAGTACTTTTCTAATGGCGCTACTGTTTGTAATGTGCGCTTGTAGTTGCTGCTAAACAACTGAACTTTACTATATTTTTCAAATAGACTAATCAAACTCTGCGCACGCTTTTCACCCTGTTCTGTTAGGCTAGGATTCTCCCCTGATGATTTTTCACTATGGCGGAATAAATAAATTTCATCCGGCGCTGCAAATACTGAATCACAGCTCAGTAACGCAAGTAAAAGTAGCATCATTATATTTTTAACATTCATATTTTTTGACCTCGTTTATACTCTAATAAGCGATTAATAAATTCCGTCGTCAGTTCATTTATTGCACCGGTTTCTGCGTTTATTATTAAACTGAAACCAACGTTTAAATGTGGAAAAACAACTAAGTCACTGCGATACCCTTGAACCCAACCACTGTGATAATAAAGTATTTCATCGGCATAATTATATATTCTCCACCCTAACCCATAGAATGTGCCCTCTAAATGCTTTTTCCATACGCGCCTATAGCGTTCTTTTTTTGTCAAAGTATAAGGACGAGTTTGAATTGCCAATGCATCAAGTGATAAAACTTCGGGATACTGACCTAATTGTGCTTTTAACCAAATAGCCATATCACTCGCACTTGCGTTAATGCCAGCTGCAGGCCCGACTTTATAATAATTTTTTTTAAGCTTGGTACTGTACCAACGTTTTTTTCCACGCACGTGCGGCAAGGCATAATTACGATCTTTTACCATTGCGTCATAGCCTAAGCTGGCGTCAGCCATTTTTAGGGGACTAAATATCGCGTCAGTTAACCAGCTAGTGTAGCTTCTGTCTGTGCTTTTTAAGATAACCTCATTAATTAAACTAAACATAACATTTTGATAGCCATAACAACGTCCAGGTTTACAGATTGGTTCAACATCTAGTAACTGCTGAACAATATCGGGGTAACTCATAGGCGATTCAATCAAATTGTCGTAAGCATTTGGAACCAAGCCGCTTGAATGGCTTAAAATATGAAACACTTTTAAATCGTTTTTATAATTCGTGTTTTTAAAATCAGGAATATATTCACTAATTGGACTATCTAATTTAAGTAGGCCCTCGGCGGCTAGTTGAGCAGCCAACGAGCCTGCAAACGTTTTAGATACAGATGCTAATCTAAAGCGGGTATGCGCGTTTACTTTTCTCCCGTTGGGTACTTTAGTTAAGCCCATAGTATGAATATAATCTCGGTTTTGTGTATTAACTATAGACAAGGCAGCACCAGGAATACCTTTGCTTTTTAGTTTTTTTTCTACATAACGACCGTATTTTTTTACAAATGCATCCCAGTCAGGATCTGCTTTTGCTGCAAAGCCCACCGTGCTAAATAATAAACACACTGCGGCAAAGCAATACAGCAAAGGGTTAAGGTACTTCATTTTATAATTTTATCTTTTAACTTTATCTAGACACATAATATCATGAAGTTTTGTTTGGACTAACGTACAATACGGCAATTATTATGCTTTAGTGGGTGTTTAGTTCTTATGCGTTTTTTAGTTGTATCACTTTTTATTTTTTTATCCGCTGGTTGTTCAATCACAAAGCAACCTGCTGAATCTTTAACCATGCCGTTAAAGCCAACTTTAAAAAGTCAAACATACCTGCTTGAGTATGAAACAGAGCACGCTTCTCCAAAAGTAAAGTCTGTTCAATTACCTGCTCATAAAATACAGTTTAATCAAACAGTTAAAATCGTATCAGATAAAGCAAGTATGACTGACACATTATTGTCGCAAATAAGCCAAGCACTTAACGAAAAACAATTAAAAGTAACAACAAGAAACGATAGTGATTACATTCTTACAATTCAACAACTTGATTTAGCATTTAAAGACGATATTCAATACACGCCAAGTAAACCAGAAAAAGCATATCCTTTGTATAAAAAGGTTGTTCAACAATACCCCACTCAACAATGCGCAGCGATTTTTGCAGAAGTAAGCATGCGGTTAACCCACAAAAAGTCTGGTGACGTTGTGTGGTTTGCAAAATCATCAATAGACAGTGCAAGCTTTCACCAAGAGCCGCTAGCTTATAGCTTTAACGAAGAACAAAAAATATCTAACGAGTTGGAAGTAGCTGCTTTTATCCACCAACAAAATACGGAGCAAGCACGCCTTGCTCGAGTAGATAAAGAAATAGAAATACCCGATTATAAAATAATATCGAAGCTATCTAACCTGACAAAAATAAGTGGACCATGTAATCGCACAGAAGTGAGCGCATTGACTCCCATGATGCAATTTTACTTAAGTAGTATATTAATAGATAAAATTAAAGTGCAGTAAAGCTCGGCTTTCACTACATTTTCTTACAGATTATGAAAGGCTATTAACAATATACTACGCTTTATAACAACTAATAATTAGGTCGAAAGATGAAACACTCTTTACTTAACCATACTTTATTTTACATAAGCTTATTTTGTAGCTGCATGTACAGCACTACAAGTATGGCAAGTAATCGCTACTACGCCGATAATACACTAGAGCCAACTCAAGGCTTTGCCTGGGATTGGAGTGCCGGTGGGGGCTATTATATTAAAGATTCATACTTAGTCGGTGTTGACTCCTACGCCGACGGTATAGAGATTGATTTAAGCCTTGCTATTTCTTACGATAAATTCTATCTCGACTTCGATCATAACCAACTCAGTGGTGGCTTTGTTATAGGCTATAGTTTAGTTGATAAGTTTGATTGGGGATTAGATATTTTAGCCACAAATATTCAAGCGGGGTTTGATGAAAGAGGTATTGGCCTTACCGGGAATGATATAATCGATGAATTACGCGGTATAAAATCACGTAGCTATGACTTTGATACTGGTCTTAGATTAACTCGTCGCTTTGCTAACTCACAAATATCATTTGAATACCTTCATGATATTTCAAGCACCCACAATGGCTGGGTTATTAATACCTTTTTTAGTCACATTTTACCTTGGCGAAATTGGGAGTTTAGATCGGGTGTTGGACTAAGTGCATATTCTGCCAATTTTACTAACTATTATTTTGGCATAGATAAAGATGAAGCTTCAGCACTACGCCCTATTTATAAAACAAACGTTAGTGCCAGTCTTATTTTTGAATTTCATGCTGAGTACCCTATAAACCAAGATTGGGTTTTTTTAGCTGGTTGGCTTACTACATGGTTTTCAAAAGAAATTGATAACAGTCCTATCATTTCTCAAAGGTATCAACACAAAGCCAAGGTAGGCCTACGTTATGTATTTTAGATGGATTTGCATACTCGCAATTTTTCCTACTGTTTTGTCTGCACAGACAGAAAGTGACCCAGTACCACTTATTGTAATTCCCGATACATGTGTCGCCTTACGTGAAGGGCGAAATTGCTATGCCGATGTTGTCATAACATGGCAGCAACCGACTATTGGCAACTACTGCTTACGTGATGCAACCTCTAAATACATTATGCAGTGTTGGCTAAAACAAAAACAAGGCACGCTTAATTACACCTTTGACTCAGAGCAAAGCATCGCGTTTGAGCTTTTTGACAGTAACACATCAAAAGTAATCCATACCAGCGAAGTTAAGCTACAGTGGGTATACCAAAACAGGCAAAAAAAGCGCCGCTGGCGACTATTTTAAACAACATATTAAGGATAGTTTATGGATAATTACGGTACTATTTTACTCGTTGAAGACGATGTATCGCTTGCTCAATGGGTCGCTGAGTATTTAACTGAGCAGGGTTACACCACCCATGTTTGCCACCGAGGTGATGAAGTAATAAGTAAAGTAAAAACCTTAAATCCAAATATTGTTCTACTCGATATTATGTTACCTGGACAAGATGGCATCAGTGTATGCAGAGAGCTTCGTAGCTTTTATACTGCACCAATTATCATGCTTACCGCTCGAAACGAAGAAATGGATGAAGTCATAGGTTTAGAGGTCGGAGCAAGCGATTATATAATGAAGCCTGTTCGCCCACGTGCGCTTTTAGCGCGGATCAAAGCGGCACTTCGCCAAAACAATGAACCTAATAAGCCAAAAACAAACAATAATATTGTTACTGTTGGTACGTTGAGTATTAACACCGAATCACGTAACGTAAAATTTAACGAGCAAGATATAAATATTTCGAGCGCCGAGTACTTATTACTGCACTACTTAGCGAGTAACGCAGGTCAAGTGGTGTCTCGCGATGCCGTTTTTAAAGCAACTAAAGGCAGGGAATACGACGGCCTTGATAGAAGTGTTGACGTGCTTATTTCTGCGCTTCGTAAAAAGTTTAACGACGACCCGCAAAATCCAGAAAAAATTAAAACCATCTGGGGGCGAGGCTATTTACTCGTTACCACCGCGTGGTAATAAAATGATGCGTATATAAATGAAAACGTTTTATATCTCATTACTTGGCAGTGCACTTTTATCGATCGTAGTGTTAGGCTGGTTAATTGATACATTTAGCCAACAAACCCATTCACCGCAAGATGAGTTTGCTGTACAAAGTAAAATGATTACTGGTTTCAGTCAGCAGTTAACTTATATTGCCACTTCCGAACGTAAAGCTTATGTAAAAAAACTTGCTGATGACTTTGATTTACTGCTTGATTATAAATTAAATGACTCACTTGCTCTGCCTCCTTCACTATTATTGCAAATGCATAGACCTAATGGTTTGATTTTAGAAGATCAACAAGGCTTTTATATGCTTTATAGCAGTCAAACGTTAAGCCCCTATCATATTTCAATGCGGCTAGATAAACGCGCAAATAAAGAGCAGCGTAACGATATCGTACTGACTCTTCTTTTTTATACTGGGTTATGTGTTTTTATGGGTTTTATTATAGCCCCCCTAGCAAAACGCCTCACTGTTTTAAACGAAGCGGCTAAAAAGTTTGCATCAGGTAACGTGCAAGCCAGAATTAAAGTATCGTACTTTACTTATATTAAAGATGTAGAGCTTACTTTTAACCGGATGGCCAGCCAGATAGAAAAACTAGTTGCTGAAAATAAGCTTATGGCTTCGAGTCTTTCTCACGATATACGCACACCAATTGCCTGCTTAAGATTTGGGCTCGACGCAGCATTAGACAGCCGCGAAGAACAAAAAATAAAGCAATACTTAGCCCGTATGGAAAATGATTTAGATCATATGGAATCAATGCTAAAAAGCTATTTAGCATTTTCAACACTTGAACAAAATGCTAATAAATTAACGTATTCATCCACTAATATTAAGCACTACCTTGAAAACATTTTAGTGCAGCTAGCCCCTAAATTAGAATCACAAATGCTCAATATTCAACTCAACAGTTCGAACGATATAATTAACGCCGACTTACACTGGCTCGCTCGCGCAATCACAAACTTATTAACCAATGCATGCGACTTTGCTGAACAACATATTTACCTCAGTGCACGCCTTGATGAGCAACAACTTGTTATTACTGTTGAGGATGATGGCCCTGGTATTGCTAAGGAAAACTTTAACAACGTATTCAGTCCATTTTTTAAAGAAGAAGCACACCGAAATCGTGCAGATAAAAGTTATGGCCTTGGTTTAGCTATTGTGGCTAAAGTTGCCGATTGGCATCACGGTAATATTCAAGTCAGTACCAGCAAACAACTTGGAGGCGCCTGCTTTACTCTTACTATTGATCAACATTATAAAACGCAAAGTATTCGTTAAGTGCTGTGCCTAATGACTTTTAAATCAACTCGGTAATTTATAAAACTCGGTAATACTAATTAAAATTCACGGTTATAACACACTGCTCACTCAATAAATTGCGCAAGATCAGCAATAAGCACTTTTTATTTTTTTACATTTCCAGTAGATTGTCAGCGCCGTCACAAAATAGAGAAGTACAAGAATATGAGCGCAATTAGAGGCGAGTTTAGCTCTCGCTTTGGTTTCATTATGGCCGCTGCGGGTTCTGCCGTTGGTTTAGGCAATATTTGGGGTTTTCCCACACAAACAGCCAGTAATGGCGGTGCAGCGTTTTTAGTTGCATATTTAGTATTGGCATTTTTTTTAGCCTACCCTGCATTAATGGCAGAGCTAATGATTGGTCGACACGGCCAAGCAAATGCTGTTTCATCACTTGCAAAAATATCAAATAAACCTTGGCAAAAGCACTTTGCTTTTATTGTCGGCTTTGGCGGTATTTTATGTGCAGGCTTTATACTTAGCTTTTATGCCATCGTTGCAGGCTGGATGCTCAGCGCGACGATAGAGCCAGTCACAACATTAGTTGGCGCATCATCGGCTTCAACGTGGTTAAGTGAACAATCACTTACCCGCAATATCATATTTACTATCGTGTTTATTCTATTAACAGTGGCGATTATTAGCCGTGGTGTCGAAAATGGCATTGAAAAGTGGTCAAAACGTTTAATGCCTGCACTTTTAGGGATTTTATTTTCGCTAATAGCTTACGTAATGACTCAAGATGGTGCAGTTGAGGGCTTAAAAGCGTACCTTGTTCCTGATTTTTCGTCTATTTTTGACGCTAAATTATTAGTTAGCGCATTAGGCCAGGCCTTTTTCTCATTATCACTGGGCACTAGTGTTATGATTATTTATGGCTCTTATATCAGTAAAAAAGAAAATTTAGTTTCACTTGGGGCTTATGTAACGCTTATAGACGTATTCATTGCCTTTGTCGCAGGCTTACTTATTATTCCGGCTATGTACGTTGCACAAGCACAAGGGGTTGAGATTTTCTCTTCGACAACAGGTGAACTGCTCTCAGAGGACACGTTAGTATTTCAAGTACTGCCAGCGCTTTTTGATGGTATGGGTGACATGGGTTTATTTGTAGGTTTTGCATTTTTTGCGCTAATGAGTATTGCAGCACTAACATCGTCTATTTCAATGCTTGAAGCGCCCGTATCGTATACCGTAGAGCGATTTGCACTTAAGCGGGTACAAGCAACATGCCTAATTGGTGCATTAATTGCTGTAGTTAGTATTACTATAGTCTGTAATCTAGAGAGTTTATTTGGTTTAGTAATTACACTTACAACCAAAGTTGCTCAGCCTTTACTTGGTCTGATGTGCTGTATATTTGTAGGCTGGATCTGGTATAGAGGCTCGTTGCTTAAAGCAATTCAGCAAGGTAATCCAGAAGTACATAACACATTATTCTGGAAAATATGGCCTTGGTACACTAAGTTCGTATGCCCGCTCGCTATAGGCATGGTATTTTTGCACTCACTGCTAAGCTAAATACCTTAAAAATACGCTATAAAAAATAACCCATCCGTAATTAGCATGCTAATTACGGATCTCAGATTAAAACCACGCGAATTCAAATTAAAAACCGGTGAGTTTTAATAAAAAACAGATATGAAAATGCTTAAATAGCATCCTCATCTTCTTCAGCAGTTCGAATACGAACAACACGCTCTACATCAGTGACAAATATTTTTCCATCGCCGATTTTTCCTGTTTGTGCTGTTTTAACAATAACGTCTATAGCACGCTCTACATCGTCATCCGCTAAAATAATATCTAGTTTTACCTTAGGTAAAAAATCAACCATATACTCAGCACCACGATACAATTCGGTATGCCCTTTCTGACGCCCAAAGCCTTTAACTTCACTCACCGTCATTCCGTTGATACCAACCTCCGATAGCGCTTCACGCACATCATCTAGTTTAAAAGGTTTGATGATTGCTTCAATTTTTTTCATATTCATTATTTTCCAAAGCTTTAATTACCTCGATTTTAGACAATCATTATCTTCATAGCAAACAAAGCAATTGAATTGCGGTGATAAAACAATCAGCCGTGATATAATTTTCACTATAACAATAATTACACTATCGCAGTAAGTGAGATTAATATGAAAAATAAGAAACATGGCTTCACCCTATTAGAGCTGATGGTTACGGTTGCGATTGTGGGTATTGTCGCTTCTATTGCACTTTGGAGCAGCAGTAACATGCTAGAAGAGAACCGCGCTGAGAATTTTTTGTTAGAATTAAAGAGGAATGTTAGCTATGCGCGCTCTCAAGCAGCCAGCTCCGATGAAATTGTCATTGTTTGCCCGGTACAGTTCAATGCCCTAAAAAGGAACGATCAACAATTACCATGCAGGAATAATTGGGATAAAAATAAAATAATCATTGTTTTTATCGATAAAATTAATTCAAAAGAAGACCGTGATAAAAATAAAGTTAGCTACAATTCACCCGGAGATAGCTTACTACGTGTAATGGAAAAAATTGGACCAAACGATAAGCTAAAATATACAGGAAACGAAAGTATGTTGCGATTTAATACAAGTGGTCGAATTACCACTAAGCCGGGTGATTTCGTATATTGCCCAAATAGTGGTAGCGAGAACGTAAAAGCGTTGACTATAACTCAGTCGGGCACCGCCTTTTATCTTGGTGATAACGAAAATAAATGCGGTTAAAAAACAATCAAACATGCTTGTCATATTGTTATCATTTACTACACTAAAATAATGTTTTGCACTAACGGGAACTTCAAGGATGAGGTATATCACACTTTCACACAATGTTGTTGGGATGACCCTTTTAGAAATAATGGTATGCATAACTATTTTTGCAATAATTAGCCACCTTACTCTGTCTTTTTCTCCTAATTTTTTAGCCTTAAATCGTGCAAGTAATCAAATGAACTTATTGCATCGTAACATTAACTACGCGAGGCTATATGCCATAGAAAATGGAACATACGTTACATTATGTGCACTAAAAAATAATGAGTGTGTGGTAGATTATTGGGATGATCAGGTATCACTATTTATTGATAGTGATAAGTCTACATCGCTAAATGACGAAGAATTACTATTAAGTACGTTTGAGCATACTCACCATGCAGATAGTCTTGAATACCCAAGAAATGCGATTACATTTAGACCTGATGGCTCATTAAATGGTTTTCAAAACGGTACTTTTATCTACTGCCCAAACAATAATAAAGCAAATCTGGAAGGACTTGCTTTATCGATAAGCCAAACAGGAAGAATTAGAATTAAATCAACGAATAAATGCCAGAAAAAATAAGCTACCTTCCCCAGCAATAATTAATATCAGAATTGCCTTTTTTACCCTTAGCGCCTTTGAGCCCGACATCAGTAATGGACAATTCTTTACAGTCTGCATCATCTTTTACCACTCCTGCAATTGGTTTTGCTGTTATAGTAAATGTCGTTTTCTCTGTGTTTAATTCTATTGATAACTCGAAGTGTTTGTTTTCAGTTTTATTTTCAATACCTAAATCTGAGAATGTTTTAGTATATTCACGATTATCAACAAAAAACTGCTCTTCTTTGTTTGCTGCATCCAATAAAGCAGCGGCAGCTTCTGCTCTAGATGCGCGCTTTACGTATTCGGTATAGTTAGGTAGCGCTATAGAAGCTAATATACCAACAATAGCAACGGCTACCATAAGTTCAATGAGTGTAAATCCATTCTGCTTTTTTAGCATTTGTATATCCTTAGTTCTTAATTTCATCATTTTCTTCACGTTTATAAATATAAGTTTGGAAAACCTCAAGCCCTAAACTCACTGGATTTCCTGAAGCATCCTCTTCATCTACTAGGTTTATTTCGCCATCAACAACCACCAAATCAGGCCCTTGTATTTTAATCGGCTTCATTGGATTATCTCCATCTTTTCTTAATGGACCCGGAAAATAAAATTGGCTTTCTTGGGTAACGTCAACACTAGGGTCGCTATCACATTTGCCATCAGCATTGCTATCAACACAAGAGGGTGATTCACCAAAGAAGAGTTGAGGGGTATCTGGCACATCATAACTCGTTGCAAATTTTAACTCGTCATAAACTTTAGTCCCATAATGCAAATGAAAAGCATATAAAGAGCCCCCACCGCCACTGAGTGAACATTGATTTTCAGTTGATGTTTTTGACTCGGGTGTAAAGGACGTAAAGTAAGCAACGCCACCAACCACAGTTGAAGCTGCTAGGGACTTTTCACCGATTCCAAGCTCATATCGCCAGCCTTTAAAATCAGCTAAGTCAGCTTCTAACTCAACAAACTTATCTACATCATCCAATGCATTCCCAAATGGATCACTATTCATATGCATCAAATCTGCAGGCTTAATACTATCTGGCGCTTTAGTTTTATATGATTTTGTAAGTGTATTTTCATCTCGGATCATAAATAGCTGATCTTTTTCATTCGTATCAGTTGGCTTTGAACGATTACCACTTCCAATCACTACTGCATCATAAGGCGTATCAAGGCGAGTGACTGTTTTTTTACCGTTGATTGTCGTTTCTGTAACCTTACTAAACATAGTTCTTGCCACTAATGGCTGGTAAAAAAAACGCCTATCTTCTGTTGCCTTGCTACTACCTAATTCAGCTAGTTTAAAGTGGCTAAACTCATCTACATCTGTTCCTGGCATATCGATACGCCATATATTACCACCGGTGTCTGCCGCATAAATCCTATCAATATAACCATCATAATCAGAGTCAAGTGTTGTTACATCGGCGGCAATACTGTGCTTACCTGTAAAACCATTTTTGTCTGGAGTCAAGGCCCATACAAGAGTCCCTTCTTTCGCATCCACAATAAAAACACCTCGCCCGATATCATCCTCACTACGTATAGCGGCATCTTTATTAGTGTCGTACCCTGCACCAAAAACTAATAATGGCTTATCACCAAAAGCTTTAATATAGGCAATTTTTGGTTTAGACCATGTTTGAGCAAGTTCCTTAAAGTCTCCTTTACCGCCTTCTATTGGCTTATCCCATAATTTTTCAGGCTTATTTGGAGATGTTATATTCAACGCATAGTAATTTTTCCCTCCACGGCGCATTCCAGCAAAAGCCCAAACCTCATTACCTTTTTTAGCATCTATAATGCCATCGTTTATACCATCGTTATTTAAATCTTTATTATTAAAATAAACACTAATCGGCCCATCCATACCATACACTTTGGTCTCAGCCTGATTATTGCGTAATGGCTTAATTATGTCGTATAGATCAGAGGGAATAAATGCCCAGCTTTCGCTCACTGTATTACCACTATCTTTAAACATATGTAAAAAGCCAGCATTAGTGCCAATAAGTATACGAATATCATCATTGCCATAATCAATGGCAACAGGTTTCGAGTGCAGTGGATCGCCAAAAATATCTAAACGCTGATCGTTTGATGAACCGTCTTTATCTTCATCGTCTACATCTACCCCCATAGCCCATTTTATGTCTGAACTTGCTAAGCTAAGGGGATTATCAGTAACTAAATCAAGTATGTCGCCTACAACTGATGTGTTAAAACTGACTATTTTTCCCTCTTTATCAGTATATAAATTTCGACTAGTCGTATTTAGTGTCGTTAAATGAAGATTAACGCCACCTTGCGCGACGGCATTACCATCGGCAGGATCTCCACTGGGGAGCCAAAATGTTTTGGCCCCTTTATCAATTAAACCATTATTATCTAGCGCTTGTTTACTTACTGAGTCTATAATTGTACTGCCAGAGACTTCTAGTTTCTTTAAGTTCCCTCGCCATCGAGCACCTGTTTCCGGATAAAACATGGCAAAATAAATCGCGTTACGACTCCTCGTTTGATCTACATTGTTACTCGCGACCGATGGAGATGAAAAACTATCATTAACCTCTCGAATCCGTGAAATTGTATTTTTTAAAGCATCTGATAATTGCGTTGCAGTATTTGCATGCAAATATTGACCACCACCATAAGACGCTGTATCAGAGAGTAAATTTTTACCTGAATTACTCATCCCTGTCCCAAAGCCTATCGGATAGACTCTACCAATATCATGCACTGTTTTTGTGTTTGTATATAAATCAATCTCAACATCTTTAGTACCATGAATAACTTTAGCTAATGCCGTTAAATAGCTATTACTCACAACGGGTCCATTACCGGAAAAATAGCTTTTATGTAATTCATTTATATCGCTGTTTCGATTTGCATCTTCAGATGGGTCACCATCTGTCATTAAGATTATGTTTACACTGTTATCACAGCGTAAAGGCTCACCAGATACTGGCTTAAAAGGTGACTGATATACCCCGAAAGATTCTGCAGTAAAATCACGAGAATTAGTGTTAGTCCCATAGTAAACACGCTGTCCGGTGATATACAAATACGCCTCCCACAAGGTTTCAGTTAATGGTGTAGAGCCACTTGCCGGCAATGCATTAATTTGGTTTAACAAAAATGCCTTTTCAGAACCAATTCTGGCTAAAACATAGCCACCGTTATTGCCATTAAAACGCATTAAACCAAAATCAATGTCATCATTATCATTGACTAATTGCTTAATGGCATTTTGTGCAACTTTTAAACGACTATCCTGACACGAAGCCCGCAAAGAGCCATTCACTCTTTTGTAGCATTGCTGATTTCGGTTATATATGGACTTGCTTTCAAAGCACTCTATCTGAGAATAGTTCCTGTCATAACACCTATCTCCATCTGTTACATCCCACGCCATGCTGCCGGATGTATCAAAAATCATTAAAACACGTGGCTTTTCATCGGTCTCAACGTTGTGATTTACATATAGCTCTATATCTTCGGCAATGACCGATAAACTTACAATTGAACAAAGGAATGAGGCAAACACTTTCTTAAATTTCATTTTAAATCCGCTCACTTAATTAACTACCTGTTGTGCCATTCCAGTTACTATTGTTAACTGGTGCTTGCTTTTTGAGCCATATTCAATAGTCGTCGTAACTTGTAGTATATTGCATGAAATACCGGTAGTTGCTGCATTACTTCGCAGGCAAGTTAAATTTTGAACCCCCTGATTTAAATTAGTCATTGTGCTTTTCATACCGTCATGGTTCGCTATATCTTTAGCTGAAATGAAAGTATCGGCTTCACCTTCTTTGACTACTTTTGTTATCGTTTCCTCAGGGCTTAATAAAAAACTACTCTTACCGCCTTTTTTTATTTCAGTAAAAATTACGCGCTGTATCTCTCCAATTAGCTTATTTTCTGCCACTTCTCTTTCTTGTGCCGCATTTGTAATTTTCACATCAATACTACTGCTACTCATTAATGTTACCGCTATCCCCGTTACTGCAATAACCATGATCAGCGCTGTTATAAGCACCACTCCTTGCTGTTTTGCCGAGGTGTTCTTTAAATTCGCCATGAGTTTCCTCCAACATTATTCAAACGAATCGTTGTCGTGAATACTGTACGTCTAAAGTTATCAGTGAATTTTAATTCACGTTTATTTGCATCTTCACCCAAGGTATAGGTTTGATTTTTAACCTTAAGACCGGCATCCGGCTGTAGTGCTCTGATCAATAAAAACATCTGCACCGTTAATATCCTTCTGCGGGTTTCCCAATCACTCGGGGTCATATCGTTAATGCTTCTGTAAGTATCCACACGATTGTCGCCTGTAGTGTCCAAACCAAAAACAAAACGCATATTTTCAACCCCTTCCATAATTGTTTCTGTTTTCATAGCATCATTAACTAAGCGACTTCGCATTAAAGCAGGTACTGTTAAACTTTTGTTATTTACTTTATAGGTTTGCTTCGCAAGATAATAAACATGGTGGCTATAAGGCCAAACAGTTGCACTAACATTTAATGTTCCAGGAGCTATAATTCCACGAACATATTGGGCTTTTTCTTGCTCTGCAATAAAATAGTTTTCGTCATCTTGTGTATTGTTATTTCCAGGTTCGATTATAATTTGCTTACCCTGTAAAAACTTTATTTGTAGAATATCACTCCCTTTAATCGGATTTTTTACACAGTTAAGCTCGGTTCCTGAGTCGGCTTTTTTTGCATAAATAGATCTAAAGTTACTCCCGCTAGAAAAATCTGGAAAACTTCCATTATTTACCCCTTCAAAGCAGTCACCACCAGGGGCAGATAAAGTCTCAGTGTTTTTTGCTGCGAATGAGTCTTCGTAAAAAGTTCCCCAAAAGCCAACTTGTTCTATATCACGCTGCATTATATTTATTGCTAGACGACCAGTCTCTTGAAGCTCGCCTATGGTCATTGTGTCTTTCGTCGTGACTTTCATGCCAATATACGTAAACATAACGCCACCTAAGATCAGCACACCGATAAAAAGTGAAATCATCATTTCTAAAAGCGTAAAGCCTCGTTGATACATACTAACTCCTAATATAAATGTAGCTGGTTAAAACGACTAGACGGCGTTTCTTATCAGCTGCACCACACTTAACGTTGCTTGTTTGTGTGTTTGCTTTAAATTCTTGTCGGCCTTGCCACGATACAATGACCTCTAAATTAAATGCCTTACTACCTGCTGGTGTTAAGTTTATGCATACTGTTGCACCATCTAGTGAGCCCGTATTTTCACGCGCTCGAATAGCACGTTTCCACTGCTCTATATTAAGTAAAGCTATTTGAGCTGCACTACACGAGCCTTCAAAACACGTGGTTGATGAATTAGTTGCTGTTTTACTCGTAAAGGACTGTTTATAAAGAGTCGCTAATTGGGGGCTGTCGTTAACGCGAATTCGCTGGACTATATCATTTCCAAGTGCAATAGCAGCAGCACGCTGCATAGAGTCAAAGCTGGCTTGTTTTGCTTTCGCTTGCAGTGCAACGGCACCTAATAAACCAAAACTAAGAATAATAAATGCAATAAGCACTTCAATAAGTGTGAAACCTTTTTGCAATTTAAACTGGTACGATTGCATAGTAAAACCAAGTAAAGTTATCTAATTGTAAGTTTATGCAATTTATAGGTAGATTCAAGTAGGACTACGACAGACGGTTATATTTGTTGATAAACGGTTAGGGCCTGCTTATCTTGCGAAATTAATTTGCAGCAGACTGTTTGGTATTTAACCTGAACTCTGGTTAAGATATTTACTAATATATTGAATCATGGTGATATTTAAATTTATTTTCTCTAGCCAGAGATTTTCAGTAAAACAAGGCGAAATTACGTGTCAATAGCGGGCCTATTGCAAATAAATTCAATGCAGTTAGCGCTGCAAAAGCTGCTTGAGATAGATTTATTATCCAGAGTTCAGGTTATTTAGAGTGCATCCTTAACGGCTCTTAATTCACGGCGGCTAACGGGAAGTAATTCATCACAACCTTGTAATTGAATAACATGGTGTCCATTGCTTTGGTTATGTAAAGCGATAATCTTGCTTCTGTTTACCAAGGTGTTGCGATGAATACGTAAGATGAAAGTTTGGTATAACGCTTCGAGCTGCTTTAAGCTTTGCTCAATAAGTGCGTCACCCTCTTCGAATACTATTTTTGTATATTTTTCTTCCGCACTAAAATAAAAAATTGATTCCATTTCAATACTCTTAAGCGTACCTGCTAGCTGATAGCTGATTTTATTCATGTGCTGCTTTTGTACCTGTACTCTAGTTAAGCGCCCTAACTGCCCTATTGCTTTTTGTAAGCTTTGCTCTGATATTGGTTTTACTAAATAACCCGCAGCATTTAATCCAATAGCATCTAATGCATGCTCTGGATACGCCGTGGTAAATATAATTGCAGGGGGAACAGCCGAAAGATTCAATTCTTTAGCAACCTCTAACCCACTCATTCCAGGCATATCAACGTCTAAAAAAACTAAATCAGGTATTTGTTTTTTAGCTAATTGTAACGCTTCTCGGCCATTACTTGCCTCCCCTAATAACCTTATCGTTTGGCTATTAGTAAGTAAGCGCTTTAAGCGTACCCGAGCAAGAGGCTCATCATCAACAATGAGTATATTCATGAAATATTCTCAACACGTTTAGGGATCACAACTTTCACCCTAAATACGCCATGGTTATTAGCTATTGTTAGTTGTGCTTTATTTTTATAATAAATATTTAATCGCTGGCGAATATTATCAAGTGCCATGCCGTTATTAGCTCTTTTTTTAGTTTCACTCACCGTTATTGGATTAGAAACAATAATAGTTAAATAGCCAGTAGTAACATGCAGCTCAACATTAATAACAGCCCCACTTTCGCTCGTTTCTACACCATAGTAAACCGCGTTTTCAATTAAAGGCTGCAATGTTAAGCACGGAATTAAAAGTGCTGGCAACTCATTTGGTATGTGCCAATCAACTTGTAAACGAGTACCGAAACGCCACATTTCGAGTGCAATGTATTGCTGACTCAACGCAATTTCATCTTCTAAAGATACATTTTGCCCTGAGCGCATTGCGGCTTGCGATAATGCTGCTAACGCCAAAATAGCCTGTTCAGCAGCTTGTGCATCTTGATGAGTAAGTTCTGCGGCTGTATTTAAGCTATTGTATAAAAAATGAGGGCGAATACGCGCTTGGAGTGCATCGAGTTCGGCGCGAGAAAGCGCTTTTGTTTGCTGTTCATTTTCAAAGTAAAGTAGTAAAAATTGTACAAATAATACCGTAAGCAAAAAAACAATAATGCAATTTCGAAGAGTAAAAAACACCAGTTGTTCTCTATTTTCTATATCAAAAGCAAAGTATGAAAACAGTATGCTAAATGCAATCGTACTTACTATAAAAGTGATAAAAAAATAAGCTAATTGAAAAAAATGAGTGTGTTTTTGTAAAAAGAGCCGACATAAATATAAAGAAGAAGTGCTGACTAAAACAATTAAATGGATAAATAAACTGATAACCCCGAGGCGTTGCCATATATCCCCATCGGTATTGGGTGAAAACGCCAGTACAATAGCAATAACTTGAGACACAATAAGCGAAGCTAGAACGCCTCGCTCATTAAAAAGAGCCGAAAAAAGCAATGCACCCGATTGAAGCGACTTGCTCATAACGACTCTCCTTTAATCTAAATTTTTAAATTAACGCAGCTCTACTGGCACAGCAAATACAATATTCTCTATTTCACCTGGATTCTCAACAACCTGTTTACCACCAAGCTCTTTTAATCGGCTAATTACCTGTTGTACGAGCACTTCTGGCGCCGATGCACCGGCAGTGACTCCCACTGATTTAGCATCTACAACCCACTGGGCTTGCACATCAGTGGCATCATCAATCAAATAAGCAACCGTACCCATTTTATCTGCAAGCTCACGCAAGCGATTTGAGTTAGAGCTGTTTTTAGCCCCTACGACTAATAACACGTCAACTTTGTCTGCTAAATCACGCACTGCATCTTGTCGATTCTGTGTTGCATAACAAATATCATCTTTACGCGGTCCATCAATAGATGGAAATTTAGTACGAAGCGTATCAATGACATCTGCGGTATCATCTACTGATAACGTTGTTTGACTGCAGTAAAAAAGATTGTCTGCATTTTTTACATTTAATGACAGAACATCTTCCACTGTTTCGACAAGGTAAATACCTCCGGCTGAGTTATCGTATTGCCCCATTGTACCCTCTACCTCAGGGTGCCCATGATGACCTATCAAAATACACTCAATACCTTTGCGGCTAGCGCGCGTAACTTCCATATGTACTTTAGTTACAAGCGGACACGTTGCATCAAATACTTTTAAATCACGGCGTTTAGCCTCAGACCGAACAGCTTGCGATACGCCATGTGCGCTAAAAATAACAATGCTATCGTCAGGTACTTGATCAAGTTCTTCAACAAATACTGCACCACGGCTTTTTAGCCCGTCAACCACATAACGGTTATGCACTACTTCGTGGCGAACATAAATCGGTTTTTCAAAAATATCTAAAGCGCGCTCAACAATACTAATAGCACGGTCAACACCAGCGCAAAAGCCTCGAGGATTAGCTAATAATATTTCCATTAACCTTCTACCTCAATAATATCTACCTCAAACGTTAAACGCTGACCCGCTAAAGGATGATTAAAATCAATCGTTACCGACTCACCTTGCACTTCGCGAACTAAACCTGGGAGTTCAGTCCCATCAGGTTGTGTAAACGCAATAATTGCACCTACTTTAGCTGGTGTTTCTGGGCCAAATTTACTACGGTCAACGTAGTAAATATTATCTGGGTTTGGCTGACCAAACGCGTCTTCAGGTTCTAGTTCAAAGGTTTTGCTTTCGCCAGCTGTTAGTCCTAATAAACATTTTTCAAAGTTTGCTGTTAGGCTACCGTCACCCATTACTAATTTAGCTGGCTTGTTATGTACCTTAGTAGAATCAGCGGCAGAGCCATCTTCTAACTTAATAGAAAAATGAAAAATAACTTGCGAGTTTTCACCAATTACAGCTTGGCTCATGCTTTATGCTCCTTTGGACTCTCACCGGTAAAGGCATCAAATAACAATAATGCTGCGCCAATACAAATAGCGCAATCGGCAATATTGAATACAGGAAAGTGTGAGTCTTTATAAAATACGTGAATAAAGTCGATTACATAACCATAGGCAATACGATCATATAAATTACCAATAGCACCTGCAAGTACTAGCGCATAAGCACCGCACAGCACTTTATTTGTTGCAGGGAGTCGCTTTAACCACCACACAAGCAAAGCACTAATAGCGATTGCAATGCCACTTAAAAACCAGCGCTGCCAACCACCCGCATCGCTTAAAAAGCTATAAGCGGCACCATAGTTATGAACATAGGTAATACTAAAAACAGGCAGTAAATTTATCGACTCTTGATAAGTCATAGTATTTACAACAAGTGTTTTACTGGCAAAGTCTATTACTAATATTAATAGACTTAACCAAAGCCACACTAAACCACTTTTTTGGGCTAGTTTGCTCACTAAAAATAACTCCTAAGCGAATTGACGCTTTTCGCCTTCGCCATCAACATTGCTTACACAACGACCACAAATTTCAGGATGAGCTGGGTTAACACCTACATCTTCGCTGTAATGCCAACAACGCTCACATTTAGCAGCATCTGTTGCAGCAACACTAATAAATAAGCCTTCAATTTCGGTGGCTTGTGTATCCGCAGGCTGGCTATCAACTTCAGTAACATTTACAGCTGATGTTAACAATACAAAACGCAGTTCATCGCCAAGCGCATTTAATTTAGCGGCAAGCTCTTTACCCGTAAATAAATTAACCGTTGCCTGAAGCGTTGCACCAATGACTTCTTCTTTACGTGCAGCTTCTAATAAGCGGTTTACTTCGTCACGTACAGTTAGAATTTCTAACCAGTCATCGTTACTAAATTGGCTATTTGTTGGCGCTTGTAAGCCATCGTACCAAACTGATGTAAATACGTAGTCACTACGCTCACCCGGTAACGCTTCCCAAATTTCTTGTGCGGTAAAGCTCATAATAGGTGCCATCCAACGCGTCATTGCTTCTGCAATATGATAAAGCGCTGTTTGACAAGAACGACGAGCATGGCTGTCACTCTTAGCTGTGTACTGACGGTCTTTAATTACGTCTAAGTAGAACGAGCCAAGCTCACCCGTACAGAAGTTCATTAGCTTTTGCGTTACTAATAGCATTTGGTAGCTATCGTAAGCGGCTAAAATCTCGTCTTGCAACTGAGCTGCACGGCCAACAATCCACTTATCAAGCTCAACCATGTCATTAATAGCAACTTGATCTGTTTTTGGATCAAAACCATTTAAGTTAGCTAGCAAGTAACGGCTGGTGTTACGAATACGGCGGTAACGATCGGCTGAGCGTTTAAATATTTCATCCGACACAGTCATTTCTGCCGTGTAATCGGTAGAAGCCACCCATAAACGTAGAATGTCGGCACCTAGTTTATTCATCACATTTTGTGGTGAAATAACATTGCCTAGTGACTTAGACATTTTGCGGCCGTTTTCATCAACAGTAAAACCATGCGTCAATACTTGGCGGTATGGCGCATGACCATTAATAGCCACTGATGTCATCATTGATGACATAAACCAACCACGATGCTGATCAGACCCTTCAAGGTATAAATCAGCGGGACCCACTAAGTCTTCACGTGCGTCTACAACACAAGCGTGTGACACACCTGAGTCAAACCATACATCTAGCGTATCTTGCACTTTCATGTATTGCTTAGCATCTTCTTCACCAAGTAATGTAGCTGGTTCTAAATCGTACCATGCTTGAATACCAGACTTTTCAACAAGCTCTGCTGCTTGTGAAATTAGCTCTTGTGTATTTGGGTGAAGTGCACCGGTGTCTTTATCAACAAACAAGGCAATGGGTACGCCCCAAGTACGCTGGCGAGAAATACACCAATCTGGGCGACTTTCAACCATGTTAGAAATGCGGCTTTCGCCCCACTCTGGTAACCACTGCGTGTTTTTAATTTCTTTTAATGAATCTTGACGTAAGTTAGCCTGATCCATACTTACAAACCATTGTGGTGTAGCACGGAAAATAATAGGGGTTTTATGACGCCAGCAATGTGGGTAACTATGCGTAAGCGCATGATGATGCATAAGCGCACCACGCTCTTTTAATACTTCAATTACGCTCGCATTCGCTTTAAATACATGCTGACCTGCAAAAAGCTCGGTATCTGGTAAATAAACACCATTTGCACCAACAGGGTTAGCTACTTCAAGGTTGTAATTTAAACCAGCCACGAAATCTTCTTGACCATGACCTGGGGCAGTATGTACAACGCCAGTACCTGAATCAGTCGTTACGTGTTCTGCTACAATTACCGGTACATTAAAATCATAAAAAGGATGCGCAACTTGTAAGTTTTCAAGCGCAGCACCTTTTACATAACCTAATACGTGAAAGTGATTAAAGCCAAAGCGGTCCATTGCATCTTTAACAAGCTCAGAGCCTAAAATTAGACGTTGTTGTAAGCCTTCATCTTCAACTTGTACTAATGCATATTCTAAATCGGCGTGTACAGCTACGGCACGGTTTGCAGGAAGCGTCCACGGTGTGGTTGTCCAAATAACAGTACCAACACTGCCCTCACCTTTATGGCCTTCAAGCAAATCAAATGCGCTAACAACAGCATTTTGATCAACAAAAGTAAATCGTACATCAATCGCTGGTGATTGCTTATCTTGGTATTCAACTTCAGCTTCTGCTAATGCTGAACCACAATCTGTACACCAATGCACAGGCTTAGCACCTTTATGCAAATGACCTTTTTCAATAATACGACCAAGTACACGAATTGCATTCGCTTCAAAGTCAAAGTTCATTGTTAAGTAAGGCTTATCCCAATCTGCAAATACGCCTAAACGTTTAAAATCAACTTTTTGACCTTCAACTTGTTTTTTAGCGTAAGCACGGCATTTTTCACGAAACTCGCTCGCGGTTACTTTTACGCCCGGCTTGCCTACTTTTTTCTCAACCATTAACTCGATTGGTAAACCATGACAATCCCAACCAGGAACTAATGGTGAATCAAAGTCAGATAATGTTTTAGACTTAACAATAATGTCTTTTAATATTTTATTTACTGAGTGGCCTAAATGGATATCGCCATTTGCATACGGAGGGCCGTCATGCAAAATAAAGGTCTTTTTACCTTTCTTAGCGCTGCGAATTTGACCGTACAGGTCGTCTTCATACCATGCTTTCAGCATTTTTGGTTCACGTTGTGCCAAATTGCCACGCATTGGAAACGGTGTTTCCGGTAAGTTCAAAGTATGTTTATAGTCGCTCATTTATCCTACATTCCGTCTCTATCGGCTACCTGATTTAAACCAAAACACTGCTTAGCGGCAGCAACATCGGTTGCTATTTGTGCCGTTAATTGTGTTAATGTCTCGAATTTTTTTTCATTGCGAAGTTTTTTTATTAACTCCACATGCATAAATTGTCCGTAAATATCCTGCGCAAAATCAAAAAGATGAACTTCTAATAATGCGCGCGTTCCATTAAATGTGGGCTTATTACCTACATTTGCAACGCCAAAAATTTGTTTTTCTGCAATCGTTGCTTGTACAGCAAACACCCCATTAACGGGACACACTTGGCGTTTTAGCGCAATGTTTGCGGTTCTAAAACCAAGCTCTCGCCCTCTTTTCCAGCCATGTATAACACGTCCAGAAATAGCATAATCGTGGCCAAGCATTACTTTTGCACTGGCTAAATCGCCTGATGCTAAAGCATCTCGTATTAAAGTGCTGCTCACTCTAGCATTTAACTGGCGAAAACTCGCGGTGCTTTTTACATCCATGCCCGCTTGTTTTCCCATGCTAGCAAGTAAAGCAAAGTTACCTTGGCGCTGTTTACCAAACTTAAAATCATCACCAACAGTGAGCGCTTTAACACCTAACTTTTTAATCAAAATATCGCTAACAAATTGCTCAGCGTGCATATTTGCAAACTGCTGAGTAAAGCTAATGCAAATAACTCGCTCAATGCCTAACTCACTTAGCAAACATAGCTTATCTCGTAAGCGCGTTAAACGTGCAGGTGCATTGTTTTTGGCAAAAAACTCTTGTGGCTGAGGCTCAAACAGCATTACAGTGCTAGGCAAGCTATGCGCTTTAGCATCAGTAAGTAAACCTTTTAATACTTCAGCGTGGCCTAAATGAACACCGTCAAAATTACCAATAGTTAACACACAACCAAAATGGTGTGGGCGAATATTGTGTATACCTCTAATTAACTCCATGCCACCTGATGCCTTGTTTAGCGAGTTATTAATTACGACTAAAAAATACTTAAAGTCGCAGAGTTGCCGATTATAATCTTTTTTTTAATTTGATTCAGTAATTGCTACACTTTTTATCGTATTTAGTCTAACGCCCATCAAAAATAGCATTGCAAAGTAACTAACGCCTGCCAAAAACACTAACGCTATTAATAATACAACTTGCTCTGCAAAGGCCCAAGTAGCCCAATAATAGTAACTGCTCACAAACCATGTAATAGCTCCCATAACAATGCTTGCAACAAAACACTTAACAGTAAAGCGTATACTCATTGACGAAAACTGATATACGTTTTCTTTTTTAAGCTGCCTGTAGAGTAAAAAAGCATTGCAACTGGCCGATAATGAAGTAGCCAGCGCTAAACCTAAATAACCAATAAAAGGAGCCAACATAATGTTAAACACCATATTTAGCACAAGGGTAATAATACCAATACGCACCGGTGTTTTGGTATCTTGGCGAGCATAAAAGCCTGGCGCGAGTACTTTAATGAGCATAAAGCTGACAAGGCCAACTGAATACGCAACAACACCTAAGCTTACGGCTTTAACATGATCAACACTGTCTTCTTTAAACGCTCCGTGATCAAATAAAACAGTAATAATAAGTGGGCTAACGATCATTAAGCCTATCATTGCTGGCAGACCTAAAAATATAACAAAACGCACCCCCCAATCGAGCGTGTGTTGGAAGTCACTATTTTTTTTACTGCTGTGCAATTTAGAGAGCGCCGGTAAAATAACTGTCGCTATACCAATACCAAATAAGCCCAGCGGAAACTCAATTAAACGGTCAGAGTAATAAAGCCAAGCAATTGAGCCTGTCATTAGTAATGACGCAATCATGGTATCTAGCAACAGATTAATTTGACTAATAGATACACCAAATAAAGCCGGTAGCATAAGTTTGCGTACTTTTTTTACGTTTTCGTCTTGCCATGCCCAACGCGGTCGAGCCAGCATTTTTGCTCGATACAAAAATGGAAGTTGGAACAACAACTGCACCACACCACCAACAAACACGCCAATTGCAAGAGAATAAGCCCCAACGTTAAATTTATCATGTAAAAAAATTGCACATGTAATTATAGATACATTGAGTAAAACCGGTGTAAATGCAGCAACAGCAAACCGGTTATACACATTCATTACTGCACCACTTAGCGCCACTAAACTTACAAAAAATAAATAAGGGAAAGTAAATTTCAGTAATGAGCTAGCAAGTTCAAACTTTTCGGCATCAGGGCCGCCTTGCCACCAATCAATAAACCAGCCTGTGCCAAATAGTGCAGCGATAACAGGAGACGCAATTACACCTACAATAGTGACAACCAGTAAAATAGTGCCTAACGTACCAGCAGCCTGTGCAACGAAGAGTTTAACTTTATCATCCCCCTGTTGCTCTTTGATTTCACTCAATACAGGTACAAACGCTTGAGCAAACGCACCTTCGGCAAACAAACGGCGTAAAAAATTTGGAATACGATTAGCAAATAAAAAAACATCAGCTGCAGCACTTGCGCCTAACAAATTAGCCACTACAGCATCACGTACAAGCCCCAAAACTCGCGATATCATAGTCATGCAGCTAACAATCATACCGGAACGAAATAAACCTTTTGACACTTTAAACCTACTTGAAAATCTCTAATAAATGCAATTATGCCACAGTCTTTTTTATAAATCGCTTTAAAGCACTAGGCTGAGGGTCTGTGCTTTGTTACAATGTCGTCATTAACTGCTAAAGCGGCAAATTGATGCTCGTTACATGGTGCAGTTTTTCTTGGATGTTAAATTTAAATTGACATTCATGATAGAAACAGGCATATTCCACGGCCTTTAATTTAAGCTTTATTTTAAGATTGTTAGGAGCAAACCTTGGCTAACATCAAGTCTGCAAAAAAACGCGCTATCACAAGCGAAAAGAACCGTCAGCACAACGCAAGCCGTCGCTCAATGATGCGCACTTACTTCAAAAAAGTACTTGTTGCTATTGAAGCTGGCGATAAAGAAGCTGCACAGCAAGCTTTTTCTGTTGCTACACCTATCCTAGACCGTTACGCAACTAAGGGTCTAATCCACAAAAACAAAGCAGCTCGTCATAAGAGCCGTATAGCAGCTAAAATTAAAGCTCTATAATTTGTTTTTGTTAGAATATAAAAAACCGGCTTTAGCCGGTTTTTTTTTATCTAAAACTTAATTTCGTAGTTTATAACCATCGGCATAAATATTTAAGCAGATTGGTGTTATACATTTTCCAAGTCTGGATAAAACTTCTTAAGCATTGCCGCTATTTTTTTAGGAGTAAATGGTTTAACTACAAAACCTTTGGCCCCCTTATCTATTGCATCTTTTACATTTTCAATACCAGAGTGAGCCGACACCATAACAACATTCGTCTCAGGGCTTAAATCGTTGATCTGCGCTATTAACTCTTTGCCGTCCCCGTCTGGTAATTCAATATCTAAAAAAATAATATTATAATTTGCAGCCTGGCACTCACTAATACACTGTGAGGCGGTAGATGCTTCCTTTACATTGTCTATCCCTAAATGCATTAGCGTTTGACTCAAAAAGCTACGCACCGTGCTAACGTCATCTACAATTAAAATTGATAGCTGCGTATTCATCTTTATTCCTTCATAAGCTATAAGCTATAAGCTAGGTTATAATTAATTCCTAACTTCATATATAAATTTACTTTTTTAATTATAGAGACCTACACCAAAAAGACCACATTTGCTTTATATTAAGCCATAAATAAAAAGTACCAGTTAAATAAAGGAGTCATACATTTATATAATGACCAAACATGAGAACGCATTAATAGTGTCAGCCTGCTAAAAGCAAAGCTCCATATATTATAAATACTTTAAAGCAATGCAGATTATCTCGTTATTAAGTGAAGTCTTGTCGTAAGTTACTCTTAACCCAGATGAACAACCCACTTCTCGAGTTAAAATCTCTATTTATAATAAATGTTAATCAAATAATTCACTGTACTATTTAAACCCCCACCAAAAGCATTAAGAACCGTAATTGATGATAAATACATAACAATAATGATTTTTTGGATTAAAAAAACTAATCTGAAAATTTAAAATTACTTGGTTGAAAGCTGTGCAAAATATCAACATAATGGCGCTCCTTTTTTCAACAACTGAACTATTGAAACGACCATGCTAAACGAGCTAGATTGGCTTTTAAATACTATATTACTTGCACTAGGTTTAGGTGCATTCTTTATCAACCAGATCACTTTACTGCGCATTGCAGCTATTAGTGCGTGTGGTTTATTATTCTTATCATTTAGCTTAGATCTTATGTCGTCGAGTGTTATTTCAAATATGAGTTTGGTGTTAATAAATACTTTTTACTTGTTCAAGGTTTATACTTTTGGGCAATTTAATGTAACCCAAAGTTAACAATTTCTCCTTAGAATATTTTATAACCCAGCTCTGCTGGGTTTTTTTATGATTAAACCTCAATCTGCACTAATAACGACAAGACAACTTCCCCTTACTAGCCCGTAAATTTTTATTTAAATAAAATAAATTAATTAAAATTCCAATTTACCCTTTAAAAATATACTCACACCCCAACGTCTATTTGCACGGCACATTACTTTTTCAATCTATTAAATTAAGAAGGAATTAATTATGAGCAAGACCCTAATTATTGGTGCAAGCGGACAAATTGGTAAAATGACTACCGAGTTACTGCTTAAAAATGAACAAAGTGTAGTTGCCTTAGTGCGTGACAAAAGCAAACTAAGTGATTTACAAGGCCCTTTTTTAAATATTGTCGAGCAAGATCTCGAAGGTGATTTTAGTAACGCACTAAAAGACTGCGAACAAGTTATATTTGCGGCTGGTTCGGGTGGTAATACAGGGGATGACAAAACTGTGTTGATTGACTTATGGGCTGCAACTAAAGCGGCAACCTACGCTCGAGAGCATGCAATTAAGCACTTTATCATGGTCAGCTCAATTGGTGCAGACGACCCCGATTCAATCGATGGCGATTTAAAACCATATCTAGTTGCTAAGCACATGGCCGATGAACATTTAATCAACAGTGGCTTAAATTACACTATTATTCGCCCAGGGACATTAACTAACGATGCAGCTTCATTAACAGTAACAACTAAGCGCCCACAAGATCAGGATAAAGCTAAAATTAGCCGAGAAAATGTGGCTAATGCGTTACTTCATATTGCTACAAATAGTCCCAGTGGCAGTCGCATTTTTGAATTATTTGATGGCGATAAACCAATTAAAGCAGCCGTTAAATAAGCCTTAATGAACTGATTTTATTAAAACATGCTCATTTTACCTCGTAGAATGAGCATTAATTACATAACGATTTAAAGCCCTGCCAAGCTAATTGCAATGCTAATAATGTTAAAATATATTTAAAAATGCACTTAAATTTGCCTGTTGGTATATGGTTTAATAATCGAATTCCCAGCCATGTGCCTATAGCCCCACTAAAAACCATTGCACCGACTAAAGGTAGCCACTGCCAAAAGCTAAAACCAACGGCCCCATATACGCCAGCTTTAAATAAATGCTGAGTTGACATGATACTTGAAAACGTGGCTGTAAAACGCATCTTGCTATAGTTACTCATGTGTAAGCAGCTTCCGACTAATGGGCCACTTGCACCGATAAACATCGAAATAAATGTAGTAGCAAAGCCACCAGCTAAACGCCAAAGTATTGATCTGCTGTGCAATAATGGAGTCTTTCCCCACAAAATATAAATAACAAAAACTCCTGCAACTAACTTCATAACATCTAATTGAATGTTTGAAACAATAAAACTCGACAATACCGCCCCAGCTGCGCCTCCAAGCGCAAAATAAATAAACATACTTTTATCTATATGTTTAAAACTCAGTAATAAGCGATTGGTATTTGACCCTAGTTGTACGAGCCCATGAATAGGAACAACTAAAGTCATGGGCATAAACGATGCCATCACAACAAGTAACATTAGCCCGCCGCCTGCACCAAAGGCAGCAGAAAAAAATGAAGTAAAACCTGCCAACAAAACAAACACTAATGCCAACATAGGCGAAATAAGATCAGTCGTAAATAAATCCATATTTAAAGCATTCTTTTCATAAAGCGATTAAACATAACTAAATTTAGAATCTATACAGTCTCTATTACTAAACACTAAAACAGTGGTCTTTTGAGCACAAATTTATCTTTCGTGGTACTAAAATAGTCGCCGCCCATTTTACCCACAGTATTTGAACGTGTTGGATCTATATATCCATTGACTAAAACCTCATCATCTATATTGATGCCAATCACATCTAATAGCATGATTTTTCCTCCTCCCGGTTCCTTTGAAATAGTAATGACCTCTCGTAATCTGCATTCAAATTTTATTTTAGAATCGGTAACACTTGGCGCATGAACTAGCTGACTACTCGTTTGAGAGATATTAGCAGCATCAAACTCACTTATTTCACTTGAGTAATTTGCACCGCTTTGATTCATTTGTTCAATAAGATCATGACTAACAATATTAACCACGCACTCTTTGGTAACGAGTAAATTATTTAGCGTGTCTTTATTTTTGTTATTACTTGGGTTTACTTGCGTTACACTCAACACTGGTGGGTTACAACTGGCGACAGTAAAAAAAGAGTAAGGCGCAATATTGGCAACCCCCTCGCTACTTAACGTACTTACCCAAGCAATAGGTCTGGGACTTATCCCGCCAACTAGATAAGAGTAAACAGAGTGGTTACTGTTATCGGTTAAATCTAAAAACATGGTTTCTCACTTTTAATCTTGAAAACTAAATCGGAAAATCACTGCGCTGCGTACAACTTAAACCTAAATAGCATTTTTTAAATAATATGTTGATTTCATGCGTATAAAAATAAACATAGTCTGGTTTAAACGCGATTTACGCCTCCGCGACCACCCGCCTTTAAAAAATGCTTTTAGTAACGGTCTACCCACGCTATTACTTTATAACTTTGAACCTCTGCTACTTGAAGATGCGCATTACAACGAGCGCCATTGGCGCTTTGTATACCAATCAATCGTTGAATTAAATAAACAGCTAACTCGTTTTAACACCTGCGTTTATATATTTAATTTAAACATGAGCGACTTACTTGAATCATTAAAAACGCAATTTGAAATAGTTAATATTTTTAGTCATCAAGAAATAGGCTTAAACAACACGTTTAAGCGAGATAAAGCTGTTAAAGCGTGGTGCCAACATAATCACATTAATTGGCTGGAGTCGCAAACAGGTGCTGTTATACGCGGTAAAAAAAATCGCGATAATTGGAATGAGCATTGGCAAAAAACAATGCAATCACCTATTGCCATACCCAACTGGAAAAACATCCAGACAATTGCGCTAAATAACTATCAAGCACCTGATTTACCAAACGCTTACACGCAAGACGATGATAATTTTCAACGAGGCGGCCCGCTGCATGCCCAAGAGATCATGCATAGTTTTTTTGCCGAACGCGGTAAAGGTTATCAAAAGGGTATATCTAGCCCAAGTTTAAGCCAAACTCATTGCTCTCGGCTTTCATCTTATTTAGCGTGGGGTAATATTAGCCTCAGGCAAGTGTATCAAATGGCTATTGAGCAATATCATTCAAAGCATCCAAATAAAAAAGGCTGGAAACGCCCGCTTGCAGCGTTTGTGTCTCGCTTGCATTGGCATTGCCACTTTATGCAAAAATTTGAAAGCGAATGCACAATGGAATTTTTGGCCCTTAATCCAGGTTATCATGTATTTCCGTATCGTGATGACAAAAACGTGAAAAGTGATCTTCAACGCTGGGCGCAGGGCCAAACAGGCATTCCAATTATTGACGCTTGCATGCGCTGCTTAAAGGCGACTGGGTATATAAACTTTAGAATGCGCGCCATGCTTGTGAGCTTTGTAACGCATCATTTAAATATAAGCTGGCAGCAAGCAAGCGTTCCTCTCGCTAATTACTTTTTAGATTTTGAGCCTGGAATTCACTACCCGCAAATTCAAATGCAAGCATCGGTAACAGGGATTAATACCATTCGGCATTACAATCCAATTAAACAATCAGAAGATCAAGATCCAACAGGTACTTTTATTAAAAAATGGTGCCCCGAGCTTGAAAAGCTCCCTATTGAATATTTGCACGAGCCTTGGCAACAAACCCCGATGGAAGCGCTATTTAACGACTTTAAGCTAGGAGAAGATTACCCCGAGCCAATGCTTGATTTAACCGCAGCTTCAAAGCAAGCGCGCGAACGCTTATGGCAATACCGCGAGCGAGCAGATGTTAAACGCGCCATCGGAGTCATCCTTAAAAAACACGTAACCCAAACCAAAAAAGTTACTCGCGTAAAACGCAAAACACCTAGTAAAAATAACAAAGAGAACTCATAAATATGGTACACAAAAAAATTAATCTACCGAAAAAAATTTGTCCTGTGTGCAACAAGCCCTTTGCGTGGCGTAAAAAATGGCAACGCGATTGGGAAAACGTTATTTATTGCTCAGAGCGCTGCAAACTTACAAAGTGATTTAATATTTTAACGTCTTTGGTGTTGTCCTAAGTCATTTAGATAACGAAGTAATAACGCTATTCCCACACCTAAAGCAGACAAAAAATACACATATAACTTGGCGAAGTCAGTAAATTTATAACCATAAGTAAATGTTAAAATAAGTAAATATGCTTTAATTTTTTGCCTAATATAATTGCATTACTCATTTTATTATCAAAACAATATACGCCACTATTATTGTTTTAATAAACAACGTGCATAACTGGTAAATGTCATTAATTGATATGAAATTAATCATCATGCCCCACTTAAAAAATACAATTATTTATTGTATTCCAAACATAAAAGCCAATACCCTATTCGTTTGTGTTAGGTTCTAATATCAACTAACCTAAAATAAATAAACATAAGAGGCTGAAGCTAAATGAATGAAAAATCAAAATATTGTGAAAAAGTCACATGCAGTAACTGTGCTGAAACAAAAAAGCTCGAGTTTGATTTTTCAATGGCTTTTCAACCAATCATTAACTGTCAAACTAGTCTTATTTTTGGTTATGAGGCCCTCGTTAGAGGATTAAATGGCGAATCTGCCTACTCTATAATTTCTAAAGTAAACGAAGATAATCGCTATGCGTTTGATCAACTGTGCCGTATTAAAGCCATTGAGCTTGCCGCAAAATTGGGGGTAGAGTCTATGTTGAGTATTAACTTTTTACCAAACGCTATTTATAAACCCGAGCGATGCATACGCACCACCTTAGAAGCGGCTAAAAAATATAACTTTCCTATAAAAAATATCATGTTTGAATTTACCGAGGTGGAAAAAGTAGAAGATACTGCACACATAAAACGCGTTGTTGATTACTACCAATCACTTGGTTTTAAAACGGCAACCGATGATTTTGGCGCAGGCTACTCTGGATTAAACCTACTAGCTGACTTTCAAACAGATATTATTAAATTAGATATGGCGCTTATACGCAATATTAACAACGACAAAAAACGCCAATTTATAGTCACCCATTGCTTAAATATGTTTCGCGACTTAAACATAACAGCACTTGCCGAAGGAATAGAAACAGTAGAAGAATATACATGGCTAAAACACGCAGGTGTTGAGCTTATGCAAGGCTATTTGTTTGCAAAACCAAGCTTTGAGAGCCTACCTGATGTGAACTTTGAAGACATAGGTGCTGATAAACACTCAGCACCTATTATTTAAACCGCGCTACTGGTTAAATTACATATTACCTAGCTCTATCATCATCGCTGTATACATACGTAAGTTAAGCTCTAATTGCTCAAGGGTAATAAATTCATGTTCTGAGTGGCCCGTGTAACGTTTACCAGGCATAGAAGGACCAAACGATACGGCGTTATCAAACAGCTTTGCATTAGTCCCACCACCAATTGATACAAAATCAGCTTTTTCGTCGCCTGTAAAGTGCTTGAATATATCAAGCAACTTTTGTGCATGCGGCGCACTATCTAGCAGCATAGGTGTACCAATAGTCATTTCTATATTTGCAAGCGTGATGCTATTAGCCGCTTGCCAATTAGCAAGAGCATCATCAATCTGTTTTTGTAATACGGCTTCATCTTTACCCATCGGGCGACGTGCATTTACAGCAAGTGTTAGCGCTTTACCATCGCGCTCAATAACAGTTGGTGCCACTGTCATCGGGCCCATAAAGTCGTGCTTATACGCTATGTCACCAAACTGTTTACCGTGAATATCTAAACCAATTAACTGATTCACAAAGTCGATTAGCTCCCCATCGCTGTTATTTTCAAGCTCGATACCTTTAAATAATTCGGCTAAATAAGCAATGGCATTTATACCAGACTCGGGCTCTGATGAATGCGCCGACACCCCTTTAACACTTATTGCTAAGCCATCATTTTGCTTAGTAAAGTTAAACTCAACTTTATTTAATGCTTTGGCTTTGGCTTTTAATGTATTAATAAGTGCAGTATCTGCATTATGAAGTACTAAGCTTGCGTCTTCTGGAATTTGGCTTCTAAACGCACCACCCGTTACGTTACTTACATATAAACCCACTTGTGGTGATGTTGCATTAAAGGTAGGGGCAATTAAGCTCCAGCCTTTCTCGGCAACAACGACAGGGTATGATGCATCAATCGTTACTGCATACTTTGGCTGCTCATACGTTTTCATAAACTCAGTAAGCGGGCCCCAATCAGACTCCTCTGCTAGATAAATCATTAACTCAATGCGATTATTAAGCGGTATGCCTTTGTCTTTAATTGCTTTCATTGCGTAAAGCGCTGTCGCTATTGCACCTTTGTCGTCCTCAGTACCACGGCCAACTAACTTACCAGGTTCAGACGTATCAATAATAAAAGGGCTTTGTTTCCATTTACTCGCATTAGCGGGTTGTACATCGCCATGCGTTACTACGGTTACTTTTTCGCTTTGCTCACCCATACCAATTAATACTGTGTACCCTAAATCTTGGTAATCAAAGCCAAGCTCTGCCGCTTTCATTTTTAAAAGAGCTTTAAAACCAATAAAGTCGGGATTTTGAGGAGCCGTAATGTCGCTTTTATTAACGGTTGGAAAAGCCACTAAGTTAGTTAGTGTGTGTATTTGAGCATTTTGGTAGGTATTTACTGCGTAATCGGCAACGCTATCAATATTTTTATTTAACTGCGCATGAGCGCCAAATGCAAATAAAGCAATACTGGCTAAAGCTAACTTTTTCAAAACAATTCCCATTTAATTAATAACTAAGAGCGGCAACTATAACGCTTGGAAGAGTTTACATATAGCACTTTGCGGTAAACGCACAAGTTACCTGAGTTAATATTTATATAGCGGCTTTTATATGGATGACTGTATAATGCGCGACTTAAAATTAACAAGGCATTTAATTGTGAACCGTCGAAAAAAAATCGTCACTAAATTTCAAAAAAAAGACAAGCGTACTAACGCAAAGCTACACAAAAGCAACAAACCTGCTTATGTGTCAAAAGCCGAACGAGAAAAACTTGAGCAGCAAGATAATACTGCGCAAATAATTGATGAAAATAGCCAAGAGCAGGAATAACCTGCCCTTGTTGATTAGTATAATGCAATTAAAATACGTAGCTTACGCCCATATTAAATGAACGCCCCTGCCCTGCGAGTTGCTCAAAACGATTACTACTTCCCTGTTTAAGCTGAGCAATACTCACTCCACCAAGCGGTAATTGATAGTATTCATCAAATAAGTTTGTAACTTCTGCGCTGAGCGTTAAATTCCCCCACGATGCTTTTGAATTCAAATTTACTAAACTGTAACTGCTTGTTTGGTTCTCAAAGCGGTTATTATCTATACGCGTTTTAGTATCAACCCATTGCCACGATAATGTATTTTCAAAGCGCCCTAGTTGCTGGTTAATAGCAAACTCGGTTTGCAATGGTTTTATTTGATAAAGCGGCTGGTTAGTATCGTCGCGATTGCCTCTGGTATTGGTAACTTTCGCTTTTAATTGCCAGTTACCTAACTGCTTAGATTTATAAATGTTAGCGGTTAAGTCTAATTTAACGCCATATAAAGTGGCATCTACATTGGTAAATTTGAGCACATTACGTGTAGTGTCCTCTAAACCAAAGCGATTGAAGGACCTAATAATATCAGCGTCAATATAATCTGTAATATTGGTATACCAAACATTAGCACTAATACGCCAGTCATCTTCTTTTGCCGATTTAATATACGTCGAACTAAATGTATGCGCCGTTTCAATAGCTAAGTTAGGATCGCCAATATAACCATTTGCATCACCGTACCAACCAATCATAGTGGTTGCCATGTTGCTTACTCCCCAACTGTATCGCTCGTACAAATTGGGCGATCTATTTTTACGAGCAAGACCAAACTGAAGCTCATCGTTATTTGTGATTTGATAATTAAGCAATAAGCTAACATCAACGACCGTATCTGTTTTAGCTCTATCACTGGCATTAAACTCAATAGCTGCAGTGGCATTATTTGGCTGCATAGGCATAGAGTTCATTGTACCCATATTCATCATAGGCATGCCATTGTTGTATCCCTGCACTTCACCTGCATTTGTGCTTATATTTTCAATTCGTACACCGGTGTTTAGCCACCATTGTTTGTTTAACTGACTCTCATATTCAGCAAATACAGCAATACGCTCGCGTTTGCCATTATTTATATTTACGTACTCGTTTGGCCCCATCATCATTGACCCTTCAACAGCTGGCCACCAATCATTAATACTGTAATGATAATATTCTTGACCGAGTAAAATACTGCTGTTTTGATCAAGCGCAATGCGCCACTTTAGTTGCGAGCTTATATCTTGGGCATCGGTTTTCATTGGCATCATGCCTGTTTTTTCTGCACTGAAAAACCCCATTTCGTGCTTTACGCTGTGCCAATTTAACTGTGCTTCAAGCTCACTGTTTTCAAAAGAGCGTTTATATTGAGCTATAGCACCGTAACTGGTGTTATCAGTCATATCCATATATTGATTTACAAATCCCTGATACGGGATTTTTTGATGACTTAGCTTAAGTACAAACTGTTGTTTTTCATCACGTATTGCCGCAGTTAAATTGTGGTTTTGTACGCGATATAAAGTATCGAACACCAAATCGCCATTACCATCGTCGTAGCTTTTCGCGTCACTAAAAGCACCTTGATAATTAAAACTAACAGTATCACTGGCAACACGTGCTCCCATACCCAATTTACGGCCATTACCTAGACTGTTGTACTGCGCCGACACATAACCTGAATGCCAACTAAGGCCGTTATTTTCGTCATACTGCGCAGAAATAGAATTTACGCTTATTACACCTGCAGTATTATCGCCACCAGCACTCACTGGCGATATACCCGCAACGACGTTGTAAGCGGTAATTTGATTTGCAGAAATATAAGAAAGGGGTGGATTCATATGGTTAGCACACGCAGCGGTTACATCAGCGCCATCAACACGCACTTTTATTCTATCGCCCATTAAACCGTTCAAAATGGGTAAATTTGACACCCCACCTGCCGCTGAAAAATCCACACCTAAATCACTTAATAGTGTTTCTGACGAGCCAAGCGCTAAGTGTTTATTTTGCACATGACCGTGTACTTCAATTACTTCCAATGACGTGCCGTCGGCAAATACTGTGGGTGATAACACACCGCTAATTAGAAGTGCGAGAGGAGTTAGTAAATATGTTTTTTTAATTTTTCTTTTATAAACCATTTTAATTTATACCACTGTAATAATTGGCATAAATTATAGTACGTACGGTTAAAGCAAAAGCGCGACAAATTGTCGCACTTTATCAGTTTAGCATGCTTATTAATTATGCTTATATATCTTAACGAAAAACCTCAAACTCGAAAATTAGGTAACAACAGTATCTAAACTAGTTATGTGTTGAGTTTAGATACTGTTTTAGAAACAGCATCTGCACCACATTCAATCTCTCTAATTACTTCAGATACGCTTGCTATTAATTCTCGGCCTTTTGCAGAGGAGTCTGAAACCGATGTTATTTGTTTTGAAATGTCATTCGTTAACTCTTGGTTATTTTTAACAACAGTGGCTATTTCATTTGTTGACTTACTGGTACTCGCAGCAAGCTGCCTCACCTCATCAGCAACCACAGCAAAACCTCGACCATATTCTCCAGCACGAGCAGCTTCAATTGCAGCATTAAGTGCCAATAAATTAGTTTGATCAGCAATGCTACTAATTGTAGAAACTATTGACCCAATTACAGCAGATTGCTCATTAAGGTTTTTTATTAAATCTACTGACTTGATAACTTGGCTTACAATCGCATCAGAGTTGGCAATAGAGTTTTGTAATATTTGAGAACCCCGTTTAGCTGTTAGCGCAGTTGCAACGGCTGATTCATGAGCGATTTTAGCCGCCTCAGTTACTGCACTATTATTTTTAATTCGATCAGTAATATTTGACGCAAACTTAATTATTTTAGTTACGTTACCTTTGTTATCTAAAATAGGATTATAAGTTGCTTCTAACCAAATTTCTGAGCCGTCTGCGGTAATACGTTTAAATTTTCCTGATTTAAACTGCCCCTCGCCTAACTCACTCCAAAAATTCGGGTTTTTCTCATAAAACACTTTAGTACAAAACATTTTATGATGCTTACCTACAATATCTTTTAGGCTGTAGCCAATCGTTGTTAGGAAATTTTGATTCGCTTTTAAAATATTACCTTCAGGCGTGAATTCGATTGTGGCTAAAGCTTTATCAAGCGCGCTAGCAATAGCCTCTTGCGCTTTTCTCTGTAAGTAATTGGTCGTAATATCAGACGCTATTTTAATAACTTTAGTAACCACACCGTGCTCTTCTACAGGAAAATAAGTCGCCTCAAGCCACAGTTTATCGCCATTGGATTTAAACCTTAAAAAAGTCCCATTTTTAGAGTTTCCACCTTTTAAAGCTTGCCAAAATTGACTATATTCTCTCGAATTTGCATATTCACTGTCACAAAAAATACGATGATGTTTGCCTATAACATCTTCTTTGCTGTAATTAACTGTATCTAAAAACAGATTATTTGCATCACTTATTACTCCCTCTGGCGTAAATTCTATATAGGCCACATGCTTGTTAATTGCAGACAAGATAGACTCTTTTTGAATTAATTGAATTTCCAGTTCTTCAATTTTTTCGTTTTTTTTAGAAATACCAAACATAAAGGAGCCTTAATAAAATGAATAGTAATACTAACCAAATGTTAATATACACAGTGTTACAAATATAGATTAAAAACAACCTTTAGACTACTATTTTGAGTTGTAGTAAGTAGCTGTTTTAAAAGTCTATTTATGTATTGCAATCATTATAAATCACATTATTCTAATTAATATTCAAAAAACAAGGGGCCAATTTAAACACTATCTAATTGTTTTCTTGATTTAAAATAATCTACTTTCATTGAGAGTTTATTTTCAAATAAAATTTTTATACCTCAAAACACCTTAAAAATCGTCGTGTACTCACTATTTTTAGAGTGAGCTTTAAAGTTTATTTATGAAATATGATGTAAAATTAAATGTTCTAGGAAAAACGGCTACTCTACTGAGCATTGTAATTATTAACTTTGGCTGTGTAACTTTAACTACGTCTATTCATATCTAATACCACCAATCCTATTGAGTTGATGGAATTACAACAACGTAATACGCTACATCTAACATGTCTGTCGTGGCAGCTATAGTCTTTTTTAATATTTTAGATACGTGCTTTCTAAGCTTCTTGGAATAAGATAAAAACGATAGCAGGAGTCGGTTAAAAATTACTGTAAAAAAACCGCTAAGTAGCGGTTTTTTTTACTAACTTATGAATTAATCACTTAACGACGCCATATCAATGACAAAACGGTATCGAACGTCTGACTTTTCCATCCGTTCGTACGCGGTGTTAATTTCATCAATGTTGATCATTTCACATTCAGGGAGTACGTTGTTCTCGCCACAGAAATCGAGCATTTGCTGCGTTTCTGCTATACCACCAATCAACGATCCTGCAATTCGACGACGTCCCATTAATAGGGGGACCGTATTTACTTCATCCACGGGACCCACTTGGCCAACGATAACTAACGTACCATCAACATCAAGTAGCGGTGTATAAATAGACAAGTCATGCTTGACGGGCACGGTATCGATAATAACGTCAAAAGCAGATTGCGCCCCCTTCATTTCATCGTCATTTGATGATATTAAGTAATGGTCTGCACCTAATTTCACTGCCTCTTCTTTTTTAGACTCACTACGACCAACAACTGTAACCGTTGCCCCCATAGCAACTGCATTTTTAACAGCCATATGACCAAGTCCACCCAGACCTACAACAGCAACTCGACTACCTTTTTTTACACCCCATTTATGAAGTGGAGAGTACGTTGTAATACCTGCGCACAGTAGCGGTGCAACGCGTGAAAGATCTAGGTTTTGTGGTACCGAAAGTACAAACTCTTCCCGTACAACCACGTGTTTTGAGTAACCGCCTTGAGTCATGTCGCCATTGACTCTGTCTTTACCTGCATAAGTACCTACCATGCCCTCTCGGCAAAACTGCTCTTCGTCGTTATCACACTGATCGCAGCTTTTACACGAATCAACCATACAACCAACAGCAACCGTGTCGCCTTGCTTATATTTTTTTACGTCGTTACCTACCGACAGTACTTTGCCTACAATTTCATGTCCAGGAACTAACGGATAATCACTGCCACCCCAATCATTTCGAACGGCGTGTAAGTCTGAATGGCATACGCCACAGTATAAAATTTCAATTTCTACATCGTTATTTCGTAAATCGCGGCGCTCAAAAGAAAACTCTGTGAGTTCAGAACCTTGGCTTTTTGCTGCATATCCTACTGTTTTCATAATAACTCCATAGTTGTTAAAAATTTAAATCATCAACAGTATGCTACATCCGCCGTGAATAGAAACTGACAATACAAAATAGACACAAAAAAGCCCGAACATTGTTCGGGCTTTTTATTACTTTGACTAAAATGCGCTACTTCGTTAGCTCTGCATTTATCTCGTTAATTAATGTATGAATACGCTGTGCATTTTTTCCGAGATCACTTCGCCCTACACGCGACTTACTACGAATATCAACAAAACGTTGACTACCTTCATCATTGATCCGCACAACCACATCGTCTTTAAAACCAAACCATGTTGTTGTATCTGTTGCCTCTACAAGGCCTGAACTAGCATCAACATTAACAAGCTCCCAACCTAAATTTTTAACCGCTTGCTCTGTAGCTACGATTAAATCAGCTTTTGATTGAACAAAGTTTAATGTAACTAGTTCAGGGTAAGCTTTACGTTGTTGGTTTGCGGTTTCTTCACCGGCATAAGCCACTGGGTTTGGTGCATCAGCACGAAGTGGTGCAATAGCGACAAACTTAGGCGGATTAACTAAGTCGGTAGAAATATCATGTATTGGTGGCACACTTTTAGCTGTGTTCATCATATTTAAAGGCATAGCAATGGCAATCGCCGAAAATACAACCGCAATCGCTGTACTACCAAATGTTACTGTTTTACGCATAAATATAACTTGTAGTAAAAGCAGCGCAAGCGCAGCGCCACCTACATAAACAGCAAACCGAAAACCTGTAAATGCAGTTCCTAGTTCTACAATACCAAACTTATATAAAGGGCCTGGTAGTACAACCAATAAAAAGGCGATTAAGCTCACCAAACTCACTAATATTTTCATCAAATTGCTCCGCTACTGTGTGATTGTTATTTTTAAACAGTTTAGTACTGTTAATAAATACTTTTAGATTACTATTAGCGACTAATTACACAAAAAAGTCCAATGTTGTGTGATCAAAATGATATAAGTTTGAAAAACACCTACAAGTTCAAAGTGCGCCACATAGTGACTAAACTACAAAACTTACAATTTAGCCCTTTATTTTTACCATTGAAACTTGACTATCTCTATAAAATGCACACACTGCGGGGGTAAAAATAGTCAGAGCTTTATTATTTATGAAAACAGAAATTAGCTATCGTTTTGAATCATCACAAATTGCTAACCGATTTGTGCATATGCTAAAAAATTGGTCAGTAAACGAGGTGAAAACTCGCTTATTTAATGGTGGGGATAGCGTTAAAGTAACTTATAAGTCTGATGAAGGCGGATTTGATTACACTTCAGCTGAACTTGACGACTTAGCAGAAAAACATGGCGGAAAAGAAGTCTAAACTTTAACAATAACAACTAAAGGCAGCCCTATGAAAAATAAAACTCTAAGTTTATTTTCAATAATATGTTTAACCATTAGCGCTTTTAGCTACGCAGAAAAGGTTAAAATTGAGCCTTTTAGCATTGGCGAAACCCTGACACTTAATTCAACAACACTTAGCCAGCAACGCATTATAAACGTGTACCTGCCAAATAGTTACCAACAGAATACAGAAAAACATTACCCCGTTATTTACTTGCTTGATGGCTCAAAAGATGAAGACTTTATCCATATTGCAGGGCTTGTACAATTTGCCTCTTTTTCGTCGATAAATCACATGCCTGAAAGCATTGTTGTGGGTATTGCGAATATAGATCGTAAACACGATTTAACGTCAGCAAGTAGTCACCCGCTTGATATAAAAGATTTACCAACGCATGGCGGCTCAAAAAAGTTTATTCATTTTATAAACGATGAACTACGCCCGCTAATTAATAAAACATACCGCACAAACTCAACGAATACTTTAATTGGTCAGTCGCTCGGCGGGCTATTTGCCACCGATATTTTATTTAATCATACAGCTATGTTTAATCATTACGTAATAATTAGTCCAAGCTTATGGTGGGCCGATAATGAGTTACTAAACGGCCCTTTTGAACCAAAAACTTTTCCACAATCGGTTTATATTGGCGTTGGTAAAGAAGGCGAACTAATGGAAGGTCTAGCAAGGCAATTACACAAAAAAGTAGCGCCTATTCTTAACAAAAAAAGCCAAGTGCAATTTAAGTATTTTGAAAACCTAGATTATACCGAAACTCTACACTTAGCTGTTTACGATGCTTTTAAAAAAGTCAATTACCACCCAAAAAAGTAATTATCAAAAAATATTAATACCATGAATAAATGCTTAAAAGTATTTATTCATGGTACTTACGGATCATCGCCACTTTACCGTTTTCAATTTCGATTACGTCCAGCATTGTGGAGGTATACTCAATTGGTTGTTTATTTTGCGGGTGAATACCTTTTACATCGTTTTTATAACGAATCGCAAAACCAGTATCGTTAAACACAAATGTATTAAGCAGTGTGCTTTCATAAAACGTATGTGCACCTAGGTAAAAACTCATACCTTTGCGCATTTGTTCTTTGCCATCGGGAGTACGTGAATCATCAGGCTGATACGGGATATGCTGATTGCCAATGTCATCGGCCAATAATACTAGGTAATAATTATATTAATAGTAGTGCTGAGATAGCACGTTTACAATGAGTTCCATCTCAGCAAAAAGTTAAAATAACAATAATAACTTTCAAGTAATTACTCGACTGAAATTCTTACTTGAGTACTCGTTGTACTATCGATAATCCTATTACCTTCCAATGGTGATGAGTTAGGATTGTTAGGCTCATAAGGTTCAATCTCTATACTACCTTGAGATGCAACAGCACTCATACCAGCACCTCTAACTCGCCTTACGTAGCTATAATTTTTTCCATCTTTATATTCCATTTCAAGCTTATAGCTCCCACCTACTAGCTTTTTAAGTATTAGATCGCCACCATAGTATGGTTTTCCATTATCACCATTACTAAGGGTGTATAGTTGGCATCCCTCATATAAGTATGCACCTGCACTATAATTATGATTAGTCATATGCAGAGTTTTAATTGATGCATTTCCATTTGGATTTATTGTCAATTCACTTAACTGTCTTGCACCTTTAGTTGGATTAAATGAAACGGACTCGGTCATTAGTACTCGCAAACTACCATTACAATCCGTTATTATATCCTTTAGATAGATTGTTAAGCCTCTAAATTCACTATCGTAAACTAAGCTATCTACAGAACGTGCAGGCAAAGGACTACCTGCACTAGCGACCTGTTGATTTTTAACATTTTTCCACGTCAACCCATCTGTTGTTTTCAAAACAAAAACATTGGCTCTATCATTTAATGAACCATTAGGATGATAATTATAGGCTGTATATAACGTAGAGGTAGATTTATCATACCAGCTAACTTGATAGTGACCGCCTTCCACTAATTTATATGGTTCCAACCCTTCTTTGTTAACCCAAACAGTTCTATTAGTCGTCGCCCCCGTCTTCTCATAACGAGTAAATAAAACTACTTTCCCGAAATTGGTATGATGTACTTGAGGATAAGATTCATTTTGAGGGTTACTTTCCCCCCCCTCAATTCTTTTCATAACCACTGAGTGTGGGGCAATCGATTTGAAAACATAACCACTTCTAAAGTTATGACGCAAACCCCTAGAGCTCATGTGTATTGATACATACCCATCCTCATCAACATCAACAACCGCATTCATATGGGCATCGTGCCATTTCTCTTCAGTATGGACTAGCACCTTAGGTCCCGAATCCTTAACTAAATATATTCTTAAAGCTTTATCTTCATAGAATATATTTCCATTTTGAGTGTTGTCACTGAAAACCTCATAACGATGCCCATCTTTACTTACTGCAGCTGGAATATGCTTGTGCGTGTATGTACCAGTTGCCCCACAGTACTTAGGTATTCCGTTTAGCAATTGTGCACTGCCACTACTTGAACCATCGCTATATCTATGAGCTTTATTTAAACAGAAAAAACTACTAGTAAGCCCAGTATCTTCAACTACAACTGTTTTAGCTCCAACTTGTGTCGAAAGCAAAAAAAATATAGCTAACTTTGAAATAGCTAAACTTTTAAATTTCATTATAGATCCTTTATTTTTTATTAAAATTGAATTTTTGTATCGCTTTATATAGAACGAAGAAACCCACTTGTACCTAAAAAGTCATACTAATAGAGTTGCAAAAAATAATCAAATATTACAATGAGCTAATGTTAATTTAGTGTATTTCATGTAAACCCTGTAACATTATAAACTACAATGCATAAACATTTTATTTCAACATAAATAAATGAGATTGTAATCGTAGTAACCAAAATCTACATTTTACTTTTTACTCTATTGGTTGCCACACTATTTGCGGGGTCATCTGGCCAAAAGTGCTTAGGATAGCGACCTTTCATTTCTTTTTGCACATCACGGTAACTGCTAGCCCAAAAGTGCGCTAAGTCTTGGGTAAGTTGCAGTGAGCGTTTACCTGGCGATAATAACTCCATAAGTAACGGCAATTTGCCATTAGCCAGTATCGGCGTATTGGTTAAACCGTACACTTCTTGCATGCGCACACTGAGTTTTGCTGGACCGTCGAGCTGGTATATTATTTTAATATTTGAACCACTCGGTACGGTTAAGCGCAGTGGTAATAATTGTTTCAATCGCGATTGCTGTTGCCAATCCAAACAATTTTGCAGCGCTTCAAAGTAATTAAACTTTTTAAGTTGATCTAAGGTTTTAATATCTTCTAAAAATACGCCTAGCCACTGCTCTGCATTGTCAATCAGTTGTTGCTCTGTTATCTGCACAAAATCATTGGGCATAAACCTACTTGCCAAGCTCATTCGAGTAAGTAACTGCTCACTTTTTTGTTGTTCATTAAACAGTGAAAACCCCTGTTTTGAAAATAAATTAAGCCATGCTTTTGCACGCTCACTCTTATCTAGTTTTTGTTTACTTGGTTGGCTTGAAAGCACAATTGCACCGAGCTTCACTTCATCTTGATGAATAAAACGTGCGGTTTTTTCGTCAAATTCGCAGCGGGTAAGCGTGCTAAATAAATGCGGTAAATATTGCTGTAACTCAGCGGGGTTAAGCGCGGTGGCGGCAAAAATACGTCCGCCTTTGTGCCCGCCCATTGTGGCGATAGCTAGGTAGTCGTCGTTGTGCCAGTAATCGTTGTTCAGCTCAGCGCCTGCACCATTGGCAAGTAAATAACCATTACCGCGTTTTTTAGCAATGCGATCGGGATACGCGAGTGCCACTAGCAAACTAATATAATGCGTATTTAATTCGCTGTTTTCATCTTTTACCTTTAAACGGCTTTGCCAATACTTTAACTGCTGCTTAAATACCGGATGCGGCCGTTGCTGTTGGCTATGAAGTGCCAAACTCAACTCATTAGCGCTGTTTACTCGACTCTCTAATAATGCGACTAAATATATAGCAAGACGATAAATACCAAGAAGTTGCTTATCCAGCATTTGTGCTTTTATTAACATATGCGCTAAGCGGATATCAGCGCCAAAACCTAACATTTTACTGCCAAGCGCAGTGAGCTTGCCTTTGCAGTCAATCGCCTCAAGCATGTTAAGTAAATTGCTTGCCTGTACGCATTGCTGCTCAGTGGGTTTATCGAGCAAAGTTAATTCATCAATACTGGCCCCCCACTGCTTTGCCTCAAGCATGAGCTGGCTTATGTCTGATGTGAGTATTTCGGGGTTGTCGTGGCTATTGCGACGCTCAAAGGTTTGCTTTGAGCCAATTCGATAAACAATGCCCGGCTCTATTCTCCCTGCACGTCCTGCACGCTGCACAGCAGACGAGCGCGATATACTTTGTGTTGTGAGCTCAGTAACCCCTGTTTTTAAATTAAAGGTCGCTGCACGGCGTTTACCGCAGTCAATTACGATGCGTATGCCTTCAATAGTTAAACTGGTTTCGGCCACATTAGTAGTAAGCACTACTTTGCGCATGCCCTCTGGCGCGGGGGCAATAGCAGCTTGCTGATTAGCTTTATCTTGCTCGCCAAATAGCGTTGCCACCGTGCAGTTATTGGGTAAATCAGTGAGTGCTTGTTGTACACGTAGTATCTCAAACTGCCCAGGTAAAAATACTAATGCACTACCTGTTTGCTCATCAAGCGCTTGTTTTATTATTCCAGGAATTGCATCAAGCCAGCGGCTTTCATCTTTTATGGGTATATATACTTCGTCTATTGAGTAGCTGCGACCATTTGATTGAATGACAGGGCAATCAAAAAACGCAGTGTAACGCTCACTATCAAGCGTTGCCGACATAAGCATGATGGTTAAATCTTCACGCAATGCGCTTTGGGTCTCTAGTGCAAACGCCAGTGAAGTGTCGGCAGCAATTGAGCGCTCATGAAATTCATCAAATATCAGTAAATCAATATCACTTAATTCTGGGTCGTTTTGTAGCATGCGTGTCAGCATGCCTTCGGTCACTATTTCAAGGCGCGTATAACTGCTTACTTTGCTCTCACCGCGAATGCGTAGCCCCACACTTTGCCCAACACTCTCGTTTTGGCACTTTGCTAAATAACTGGCAATATTACGCGCAGCCAATCGGCGAGGCTCTAACATTACAATACGTTTAAAGTGCCCATCGCGCATAAGCTGCAGCGGCAACCACGTAGACTTACCCGCACCAGGTGGTGCTTGTAATAATGTAATAGGATTACTTTGTAATGTAGTAACAAGTTGTTGATATATGTCTTGAACCGGCAGCACAGTTATTTACTCTAAATTACTTTGCAGATAGTGTAACAATAAAATAAGAACGGTTGTTAGAGCGCTCAGCTTTTATTGTAGTAGCTCAGATCTGAGCTTACAGTTTTGACGAATAGGTTTAGATTTTATCTGACAGACCGATATGAGCGAGAAGCAGGCGGTCGGTTAAACTCGTTTTTAGACAAAACTGAGTTACGAAAGTAATGTGGCGAGATTACTTTTAGATTAGAAAATCCATTGTAACGTTGAACTGAGGTTACTCTTACCTCGCCAATATCTTTTTAGGTTATCATGTCCACTAAACCTATAACTATCGGAACACATAACATTACAGCAGTAAACAATGCGATATTTTTAGTACTTTTAGCTATACCCAAACTATCTACTTCACGCAGTGCTTTGCTCTCTATCATTGCATCCTCTTCTTTCGAAAGCCATTGTCTAACCAAGGCTTGTTCAAAATCTTTGTAATTACTTGATTCATATTTTTTTTGAACTAAAGAATACCCTTCAGTCTTTAACTGCTCAAAAAGTAAATATTTAAACTCCTTAATAGCTTCCTCTTCTACACTTGTATCTTTTACGGAAATATATCCATTTTTAATTTTTCTTAGGATTGCTGGCTGTATCTTTAAAGCAATCCAATGACGAATATCTAGCGGGTTTTCACCAACCTTAATGGTGATTTCCCCCTCTGTTGTTTTTACTACAGTTGCCGCGGCTGCTTTATAAATTATAGTAACTATCATCAAGTACCATCCTCAAATATTTAAGTTTTGATTTTCTAAGTATACCTAAAAAAGAGTCTTTTACAAATAAAGTTCATTGTAAGCATATGAATAATAAGCAAAATTGCGGTATTGCGGTATTGCGGTATTGCGGTATAACTTATCTTGGTACGTATTCGTTATCGCCAATATTGCTTGAAGTTCACATCAAAGTTTTGGGCTGATTAAAGATGTAAATAAAATTGTCTCTAAATATGGCAATTAACATTAGTTGAAATAGGGTTTAACTTAGCTAAGCAGAATGCAGCTGAGTACATGCCCTGAATGATAATAGGGCAGAAACGAGTTACGCTTGAGTGTCCGCTCATGGCACTTTTACGAGGTTTGGTTAAGAGCGAAGAGCGGACGTAATAGTATTGTCCGCTTTGTAAAAGTTTATGAAATTTGGTAGATACCTTTCCCTCCTTCTATGGATCTGAAGGTGCCACTTTTATCTATTAGGCTACATTCATGGCTACTATCAACTATTGTAAATTCGCTTGATGCAACCCCACTTTCAAATTTTCCATCATGCTTTAATGTGAGTACAACTTGTTCATCGTTTTTATCATACGTAATGGTTTCAAATCCATTGAACAGAGCATCACCATCTTCACTGTAGTAAAGCTGATACCTTACTTCGCTATTACCATTAATATCACCTGAGTAAGCTTGTTGTACTAATGCAGTGCTAAATTTTTGACCCTTTTCAAATTGTTGTTCAACGGTCTCTTGCCACTTTGTAATTAGAAATGTACCTTTTAACTCCATAGTTTTTTCCTTTTAATCAACTTAAAAAAAAGGTTACTACGTTATTAGTTGATTGATATAGTAAAAACGCGACAATAAACAAAGACAGATCAAATTTGAAGATAAATAATGAAGAAATAAAAGGGGTATTACACCGTCAGGTCAGTGAAGATAACTATCACTTACGTAGATATTTTCCAGGTGACCTTTTTAATGGTTTTATTGAACAATTTTGGTTTGTGAATTGGAACTTAGAAGAACAAAGACCCCATACTCAACAAAACTTACCAGATCCAAATTTTCACTTAATTATAAGTAATGAGGGGGTTAAGTTATTGGGCCCTGTAAGCAAAAAATACTCTTATAAAATGGAAGGGGTAGGACGAATAATAGGTGTGAAATTTGAAACTGGAGCCTTAAAGGAACTTTTACCTCTGCCGATTGAAGATTATGTTAATAGAGAGGTACTAGCCAAAGAGATATTTGGCTTAGATTTCGTAAATAATTTAATATCTTTATATGAACATGAAAACGATTTAGAGGTTATTAGCTATATCCATGATAATCTTACTTCTTTTGTTCAACCGATCACTAAGTCAAAGGCTATCACTCAAAGTTTGGTCTCATTGATAAAAAATAATGAAAATATTTGTACAGTTAAGCAAGTAGCAAGCTATGCTAATATCTCTTCACGATCTGTTCAGCGATACTTCTCAGAATATGTAGGCCTTAGTCCTAAATGGCTTATACGTAAATACAGACTTAGTAGGGTTTTAGATGAACTTGAAACCAACTCCGTTAGTATCTTAGATATTGTTACCCAATTGGAATATGTTGATCAATCTCACCTTATTAGAGATTTTAAAGAAATTTTAGGAATAACTCCGAGCAGGTACAGCAAACTAAAGTGAATTTTTATATCCTAGTAGAGTCAATATCGGCTTATGGCATATTCACGAAGTTCTGTTTGGAGAGCGAAGAAGACGGTCGATAACTCGTTTTTGGACAAAAATGAGTTAGAGCCGAAGGACGGCTCTGTGCCATGAGCAGACATTGAAAGCCTTGCTTAGCGAAAAATAACTTAGCTATAATCGCGTGGTGATGACCCACTTTTATTTTTACGTTTAAGCAACTGTAAGGGATTTTTTTTCATCTCCATTACTTTTTTCATCTCCATTACATAGTATTGGTTTGATAAGACCTATCCATAACTTCAGGCGATATATTATTATTTCGATGAAAACCCACAATGCGATTAACTTTCAATTTTTCACTTCTCAAAAACTCTATAAATTGTTTACTGTAACTTGGCAGTATATTAGCAATGGTGTTATCAAAAGCGACTTCTAAAAAATCAGTTTGATATACGATGCCATCTTGCTCAAAATAAGCGAAGCTTTGGCGTTTTGAACGCGCATTTTCTAAAACATAAAAGCGTACATTATTAATAACCTGTCTATTTTTAATCTCTTCAAAGTTGAATTTATGTATTTTGTCATTAAATCGAGGAAAAGCCTTTATTGCTTTGACAGTATAAGCGTCTGCATAAATCTTGGCACCTTGTTCTACAAAGGGTAGAAGACCTAAAATATGGTCGCTATATGGATGAGTAACAAAGACCGCAGTAATTTTTTTATCTGGGAATCGTTGCTTAATTGTGTCGATAACTTGATTTGACGATTTACTATTTTTTGATGCACCAAACACTGTAATATCATTATTATTTATTTTAAACAGTATATTTCTTAAAGCTGAACCGTCTGTAACAAGGTAAAGGTTTTTGGTTATAGATGTTGTTGTTAAAGCTGAGCTATTATCTGATACACTTTTGTAGTAATCACTTGGAAGCCTTAGCTTTTCTGTTTCAATTAGTTCTATCTTTTCAAAATTTTCAATTCTTGTTATAAAGCTAGGTGTAGTATCCCCATTGTATTTCTTAATGAGAGAGTGGGCGAAATAGTAACCATTAGAATATCTATAATCATCGTATAGATAGATTCGTTTTCTATTTTTATTGTTGATTGATATTAACTGTAAAGGCTTAGTGTTAAATACATATTCTATTGTTATTTTTTCGGATGTTTGATGAGTTAACGTTACTTTTCCAGATGGGGAGCCTTGTTGAAATTCTATTTTTTCTTCGATATTCGTTTCGCTAATTAATGGCATGATAGCAAAGAAGTCTAAATTCATTAAAGTTAGGTTTTTATAACGGTTAAAGCTATTCATGTTTTGTTTAATTACACTTTTTCCTAAAGAAATTCCATTGCGCTCATAACGCAAACTTTCTTTACTATTTTGGAAATGTACTTCGTCAAAATATAAGCCGCCAGTAAAGAGATGAACTACATTTTGATAGTAATGCTGATTATTAATATCAATATCCGTAACCTTAAAAGCCTTATATCGAGTGGGTGCTTGAAAGTCCCAAGACTGGAATGGGTCACTTCGCCCTAGATAGCTATGAGTTAAAGAAAATACTTTTATAGAAGATGTATTTTGATAGTGAGTTTTTAGCGTATTAATGAAAGTTGTAGCTTCACTTGCGCATGCAAGTTTTGTAACTGCAAGAAATAAAAAAATGACACTTTTTATGTACTTTCTCACTGAATAATCCCTTATATCTAGTTAAATATTTATTTACAAGATAGCATAAATAAACAATCCCCCGCCCTAAAAATTAACAACAAGTTGAGCTAGATTTAACCTCAATAAATAATAAATTATTTAAAAGAGTAAACGTCTGCTTTCGCTCAAAGCCAGCCTTAGAGTAATTACGTTAACTTATTATGGGGCAGAAACGAGTTACGCTTCAAGTTCGGCTCATGGCACTGAGGCGAACTTCGGCAAAGAGCGAGCAACAGTCATTCAGATGAGTCGTCATTAACTTAGTAAGAATAAGAGAAAACTTTCCTCTTAATTACATATTTATAAGCTACATAAAGCATAATATTTATAGCTGGCAATAGCTTACACTATTTGCTATTAATATAAGTTCACAAAATAAGGACGTTTTCGCGCTAAAATAGGGAAGTGTCCCCTGATAAAGCTGCTATACGATTAATCTAGTTTGGTTGTGATTCACTATTAGGAGTAAACTTTGAATAAAGGGATTTTATTATTTCTACTCACCGTATTTTGTACCATTAATTCTGCGAACTCCACAGAAACAACTTGGAAAACCCAAGGTTATGGTTACGTTTTTCATACTGTGGACAATAAAACAACAGCCTTTGATTTAACAACTAAGCATTGTTTGGAAAACCACCTTATCACCGATGAGTTTGAACAAATTTCGTTCATAGAAGAAACACAAAAAGTGAATAAAGAGACTCTCTTGCTTAACTTTGGTGGTTTATTTCCGTTAAAACTAACAAAATTAGATAGCTTACCTGCTCAATGCCAATCCAAAAAAATTATTACTATAAAAGACAAAAACTATGAATTTAATGCCAGTATTGTTCTTGACGTTCTTATGAATAATTTTGAAGAGCACTATGCATTTTCAAAAGATAAAGATATTAATTGGGTTGAGCAGAGAAAATTTTGGCAAAAAAGAATAACCTCAAAAACTACGCAAGATGAGCTATTTAGTATCATAGATGACTTTCTTAAAGAATTACGCGACGGTCATGCCATATTACTCAATCAAGAACTTGATAGGCTTTCACATTACTCACCAAGAAAGTGGTCATTTTGGGATGAATTAAAAGCGCACTCAGCAAATTACCCTGAATACTCAACTTACTGGGAATTACATACCGCATTAATTGAAAAGTCTCAGGAAAACATTATCAATTACATTGATAAAAACTATTCCACTCTTCAATATCACGATAATTTTACCTTAGCAAAAACGTCTCAAAATATTGCCTATTTAAAAATAAGTAACTTTAATGATTTCTCAAATAATGACGTAAAAGCAACAAAAGAGGTTATGGAGATATTTACGCCTATCATCAAACAGACCAGTGGTTTAATTATTGATTTACGTTTTAGTATGGGTGGAAGTGACTTAGTGGCATTTTCTATTTTATCTTACTTAATAGATTCAGAATTAGCCTTGGGGGGGAAACAGTTTAAAACATCGACAGGTTACAGTGAACTTCAAAAAATTGTTGTCGCCCCATCAAAAATTGATAATTACACTGGGAGTATTGTTGTTCTAACTAGTCAAAAAACACCTAGTGCGGCTGAGGTATTTCTTTTAGGGTTACAAGCAAGGGGCAATGTTACTTTTATTGGTGAAAGAAGCTACGGAGCTTTTAGCGATGCGTTAACAAAAGCTTTGCCTAATGGTTGGGGGATCACATTATCAAATGAAAGGTATCTCAATTCTCATGGGGAAAATTATGAAAACATTGGATTGCCTGTAGATCATGAATTTGTATTTCTTAATGTGAAGAATATTGAAAGCGGAAAAGATGTGCAGCTTACTGAGGCAATTAAAGCGCTTAGATAGGTACGCATTTAGCGTATAACGAGGCGTTCCTAATGTCTGCTGTAGGCACCTTGGCGAAGTTCGGTCTATTTTGATGTACATGCTGTTTCAAGTATCCGGTAGGAGAACAAATTGATAATCCCCAATAAGCTAAAAGTGAATGATGAAGTTAGGATAATTGCGCCTTCTAGAAGCTTGTCAATTATTGATAAAAAGACGCGAGAAATAGCAAGCACTAGGTTTAAAGCGCTTGGCCTCACATTGTCATTTTCAAAGAATTGCGGAGTTTTTCAAGTTAGTTGTCGCATCAAGTTAAATTTTATGCCGCCCGCACTTCTTCTTTTTTCTCTGGATTCAAATTTACTTCATTGATCATTGTCCAATCTCTAGACTTTCCTGACCAACGACGACTGGCTAAGTCATTATATTTACAGTGATATTAGTGAGTTACAAGATAAAGCTACCGATTGGTTATGGACTTATAATAATGAACGCCCTAACATGGGCATAGGTGGGATAACACCCATACAAAAACAGGAAAAGTTAAACAACGGAAATTCTACAGATAGCCTCCATTAAAAATGGGGGGATTACCCCTTAAATCGGATCAGCTGCAATAAATAAGCTATAAGCATAAAAAAACCCACAACCTGATTACTCAAGTTGCGGGTTTTTATGGTTTTTAGATAACGAATCTAAAAACCGTTATTGGTGGAGCTGGGGGGATTTGAACCCCCGTCCGAAAAGCCTCGATTGTTATCATTAACCAATAAAAACAATAAGTTGCATAAATATCAGTATATTAAGCCCTTATTCAGTCTCTTAGTGTCTTGTATCGTCTAGTGTATTTGGGCACAATGTGGACAGTGTTAGCGGTTAACAATAGGGAGCTATATAAAATGGAAAAACAAGTCATAATCGATAGTTGCAGAGAAAAAGAGTTTCATGCTTATGGAACTAGTAGTATTTTTGATAAACGAGCTAGCTCTCTTCAATTTCGGAGAACTTTAATTACTTTCCTTGGGATTATAACCCCTCTATCTGTTGGCTCAATAGTATTAGCTTTCGGCACTTCGGCAACAGCACTACCATATTTACTAACTGTAGCAGGTGCAGTCGGTACTATACAGTTGGTTGTGTCTGCATGGTCAATCGTGTCTAGATGGGATGAAAAGTATGATTATTCTATTGAGTCAGTTAGAGACAACACAAATTTGTACAATCATTTTAAAGCTCTAGCCGATATGCCACCCAACGATCTAGAAATAAAATTTTTTGAATTAATTAAACAAAACGAGAGGCGGGAATCAACAGATATTACTAAACATATTACTGAGAAAGAAAAGCGTTATGCTAATCACATATCGCTAAAGTATTACAAAAAACCTTGCTATATATGCAAGGAAACGCCTAAATCATCCAAACCAACTAAATGTGATGGTTGCGGTAATTTTTAACAAAGGAGTAAACCATGAACCAAAATGTAATAAAATTTGTAAAAGCTTTTCAGTCACTTTCTGCTAGTGAAAAAGCTCAGGTTATAGAAATAGCAAAAGCTCTTAATGATGCCGGTCCAATAAATGAAAGTCGTGTAATGAGATCACTTGGTCTTGAAGCAAGTAGTACAACTATAAACTTTGCTCCAGCTCCAGGTGCTTGTCCAGCTTGTGGAAAATAAAAGACTAACAAATCAATAAATTGGATACTAAATGTAGTAGATAGGATAGAGGGCTATGCATAAGTGAATTTCTTCAGAAACAAATTCTCGGACCTAACTTGATAGCATCTTCTAAATGACTTGGTGCAAAGTGCGCGTAAACCATGGTTTGCTCAATCTTTGCATGACCAAGTATCTGCTGTAGTACCAAAATATTACCTCCGTTCATCATAAAATGACTCGCGAAAGTATGCCTTAAAACATGGCTACATTGCCCTTTAGGTAAATTAATATCCGTTTTATTTACTGCCCTTTCAAAAGCTTTTCGACAATCTGCAAATAGTGGCCCTGACTTTTTAGGAATTTCATTAAACAACTTTTCACTAATTGGTACTGTGCGGTTCTTTTTACCCTTGGTATTAATGAACGTGATGCGATAGCTATCACCTGATTTAATAACCTGAGAACCTTTTAAATTACACGCTTCACTTATTCTACAACCAGTAGCTAAACAGATTTTTGACACGGTTAAAATATGGGGATTAGTTGAGCGTTTTAACTCATTAAGTAGGGTAATTATTTCGTCTTCCATCAAAAATGAAAGTTCGGTTTGTTGCAGCTTAAATGGCTTAATTTCAGCTAGAGGGTTAGGGTATTTTAACTCCCCTACTTCAATTAACTTATTGAATATACTCTTAATTAAAACAAGGTCGTTGTTTGCTGTTTTCGGGCTTATAGGCTTTTCACCCGACATACGTTCACCACGCCATTTAACAAAATCTTTAGCCTGTAAGTTCATAGCAATTGGATTGTCCAACGCTTCACTAATCATTTCTAATTTAGCTAAAGCCCGCTGCGGTGAAGCATAAGTTTGACCATGCACTTTGTACCAAAGTTGGACTAAATCAGATAAGTAACGGCTATCAATTTTTTCTTGCTTCCAAGGCTTATCTTCCGCCTCGGCAATAGTATGATTTACAAATCGTTGCGCCTCACCACGGGTAGGAAAAACCTTTCTAATCCTACGGCCATCAGCCCCCCAAGGGCGAATGTCAACTTTATAACCACCATCAACTTTTTTTATTGTCATTTAACTTCTCAGGTATCAACATGCGTTTAATATGCAATTTTTGACGCAAGCTTAAACTATTCCACACTTAAAATTAAACTGATTTATTAATTGTTAGTGTAACGATAGTTTTAAATTATTAATATCAGGGTGGTTAATCATGGGCTGGAAAAATGAAATTATGAATTAAAACTAATACTCACTTAATACTTTGCTGAGTATTAATCATGTATTCTTAAAATTTTCCAAAAGTTGTTCTGACATTAATCTAGCCTCGTCAGTGTTGTATTCGTGAATATAATCAAGTTCCTGCATTATTACATCTGTAATAAATGAAATGCTTACTTCTGCATTGGGTGTAATTAGCCCTGTTTGAATTGCTCTAAAAACTCCATCGGTAACTGAATTTCTTAACTTAGATATTTTTTCTTCTACTGACTTGTTTGCCTTACTACCAAATAACAAATAATCCATAGAAACCTTTTTTTCAATAGAAGCCTGGACGCATTGAGGGAATGGTACTGAACCTTTTTTTGCCATTTGTGCGGCCCAATTACCATTTTTTTCAAAATAAATTGATAGCTCAGTTAAGTTCTTGAAATCATATAAAACTCTTATCGTTTCAAATACTTCTTTTGAATCTTTCTGCATTTTAGATACCTACAAACAAAAACACATACAAAATATAGTTTGACCAATATAATAAATGGGTTTACGCTATTTTTCATTGAATTAATACTCTTTAAGATAATATAGCATGAGCAACCAATTAATTTTATCTATTCCAGCCCCTATTTTGACATATCAAGAGTATGCACGTTTGCAGGGTCTGTCAGTAAAAGACGTTGTCAATGCCGTATTTGCAGGAAGACTACCAACTTATACACCCCCATGCTCACCAAGTGAAAACCCTGCGCGAGTAAAAAAATATATCAACATGATTGCGCTTTATGCCGAAGCAGCCAAAGCCGCAAATATTGATATGGCCTTAACTTCTGATAAGCAGGTTTAAAAATGGCTACCCTATCAGCTGAACAATACTCTGAAATATTTCCGTTAAATACAGCTATTAATCTAACTGCTGGCTTGCGTCCTTCATGTACTGCCAAAGATATATTTGAAAATGTTTCAAAGCCAATGAAAGAACGCTTTTTTGATTTTGAAGCTTGGCGCAATCGCATTTTTGAACGTCATTCAAATCTTGCTCACATGCTGAGTACTGGATATTTTCTTGCTGAGAAATTTAATGATTTTGCAGAGGCAAACAAACGTTTAAAAGCAGCCGATAGAGTTTTAACCATTGGTAATTTCAAGTATGGGCATATCAATTTATCTTGCTCTGATGATGAATTAATAGAAATTGCTGAGCAAAAAGCGCGTTACTGTGAGCTAAAAATTAGCAAACACGGTTACCAATTATCTATTTATAAATTACTTTCTGAATACTTAACCTCTTTTGATATACAACCTCCTGAATTGGCCTCCCCTTTTTGTACATACTTAGCCGCTGACTCACTTAAAGGTGTGTTAAACAGATTTGCTGATCCTATTTTTTGGCGCCGTAAATTACGCAAGATTCAGGCATTTACTGTTGAGCAATTAGCTCGTGATTTACGACTTGTTCATAAAAAAGCAAGCCCATATGTTTCTAATTACTCAATTCGTAAGCGTCGAGAGCGTAAACGTAAGTCAGCTGAAATAATGTCAAATTTATTTGCAGTACCTGATGGTTCAAACCCTTTTGATGAATTTGAAACACTGCAATCAATTATTGAACGTTCTCACACATCTGGAAAGCAACAAGCAGCCGAGCTTATGGTACGCATTCGAGGATTTGAAGAGTTAGCCGATATGTACGGCCACTGCGGTGAATTTTACACATTGTCAGCTCCAAGTCGCTATCACTCAGTTCACTACACTGGCATACCCAATAATAAATATGATTTCTTGAGCCCAATAGATACACAAGAGTATTTCAACAATATATGGAAACGTGCTCGCGCCTTATTTTCAAAGCAAAACATACGCCCTTATGGGTTTCGAGTCGTTGAACCACATCATGACGGTTGCCCACATTGGCACATGCTTCTATTTATGGAAAAGGGTGATGCTATTCAGGTTCGCACAATTATGAAAAAGCTGTGTACGGAAGATAGCCCTAATGAATTTAGAACAAGCAGTACCCGCTTCAAAGCAATTAGGATTAATAAAAATAAAGGTTCTGCTGCTGGTTATATTGCTAAATATATTACCAAAGCAATTACGGGAAATAACATTGATAAAGTCGTTTGTTCTCAAGCTGGTGAAATAAATATATCAACTGCTGATGCTGCGGAATCTTCATCAACATGGGCCTATCAATTCACTCTTCGACGATTCCAACAAATTGGCGGCCCTTCAGTCACCCTTTGGCGTGAGCTTAGACGATTAGGCCAAGGTGATACTGGCAAATGTGAGGTTGCAAACGCAATGAATACAACACTAGATACTGTTTCAAAATATGCATTAGAAAAAGTGCGTCATGCAGCTGACTCATCTGACTGGAAAGCCTTTTGCTTAGCTATGGGTGGCGTACAAGTTAAACGCAAAGACCAAACGCTACGCATTCATTATCAGCTACCCGACATTGTTGACCGTATTACGGGTGAAATTAGTCGCTCAGAATCGAAATCACCTTACTTCGCTACAAAATACGGAGATCAGCCAGCTAATCGAATTTTAGGGGTTGCTTGGGACGCTGTTGTTGTAATTACTCGCCGTGGAACAACCCAAATACTGACTGAAACTGACCTTAAAGCACAACGCAAAATTATGTGTGGTGTATCGGAGCAAATACAAGGTTGGCACGATGACGGCCGTTTATTTGCACCCAGTGAAGAAGATATGCAATTCATAGAATCTTGTGCAATCGAAGACTACCAAAACATGTGCTTATTCATGGACTACGAAGCTTTGGCTTCTAATGTTTCAAGCGACGAAGTCGCGCCCTTGGACTTGTGTCATTAAGTGTAACTATTAATAAAATTAAACCCAACTGGAGAAATTATGAATATTGAAGGCGCTATTACAGACCTAGTAAAAGTTAACCGTACAGACGATAAAGGCGCCCCCCTGCCTACGACTGGTGAGTTTAAGCTACATACAAAAAACCCTGCTCAAATTTTATCTGTAAAGGTATCTGCTGATCAATTTAAAGATGGCACTTACGAATTACTTGGTAAATGTCAATCAGATCCTAACGGCTGGGGTTTGAAGCCTGTGATATTGAATATTGAGTATTACGAGGGAGCTAATGTTGCTCGTCAGATGGATTGGAAAGGTTTCCGTCTACATAGCTTACCAACTGAATCTAAACAGACTGTAAAACAATAATGACTCAATGCGTAATCGTTAACGCCAAAAACGCCCTTGAGGCTGCAACTGGTAGTGATTGCGATTTTGTTCTTGTTACACAAGCTGAGCTTTTAGAGCTCCAGCAAAACGGATTAGTAAACGTTCTGAATGAATTGTTTGCTTTTGACTCGGCCACCTTTGGCCTAATAAACACAGCGGCTTTAGTCGCTTTTATAACTGCTCATTGTATCGGTCGTGTAGTCCGAGTAATGGGCAAAACTTAACTCCTATAAGGAATATCAACATGAAAAAATTTAAAAATATCTTAGCTACAAAACGTGCTAAAGCAGGACTTTTAGTTACCTCAGCTCTTGGTTCAGCATCTGCTTTTGCAGTTGATCACACTGCCGCAATTGATGCCGCTGTTGCCGATGGAACAACTAACTACACGGCAATTATTACAGGTGTAATTACCGTTGCAGCCGTTGGCTTTGCTATTGGCATGATTATTCGCCAGTTCAACCGTTAATAATGGTTACTTCAATTGGCCTTGCTTGCTTCCTTGTTTGGTGCTTTGTAGAGGGCTTTTCAAGCGGCGTAAGAGCTAGTTAACAATGGCGGGTAAAACCGCCATATCCTAACGTTATTTCACACTGCTTTGACTAACAATTAAATACCAACTTATTTGCAGCATGGTTGCTTTTATATGAATTGTATCTGCTTTTATGTTTGTTAAAAAATACTTGGATTATATATGACTGAGTCAAATGAAGATTTCATTCAAAAAGAGCTTGATGATTACGCTATACGTCATAAAAAACGATTGATTCTCCGTGAAAATTCACAATCTCATGAGCAATTTAATAAACCTTAAATGGGTTTCATTATTTACTTTATGGTTTTGATATCACTTAGTATTTTTTCTTTTGTTTTTTATGACATTTCTACTAATGGAATTTAGCTTTATTAACGTCATTTCACACTGTTGGTAATATTAATGAAACTATTAATTAAAATGCTAGCGCTTAATTGCGCGCTTTTTTGCTTCAAATCTTACTCAGCTGATAAAATTCCAGCAATTAATGAAGGTATATATACATATGAGTGTGATTATGAAGATAGCACTTTCAGGGTAACTGAAAATAATTTTTCAGAATGTGAAGCAGTAATAAAGAATGGGATCTTAGTCTATGGTTATTTCCCATCAGTGCGCGAAGGTTTTACGCAATATCAGCCAACCTCAGCACCAACTTGTAATTACAGAGATTTACTTAATGATGGTAGTAATTATTTTGTTACTTGCTCAGGCTCTTTTGAGTCATCCCCTCTAGACCCCGAATCCACCGAAAGCCCAAAACGATGGACTAGTGAAGTTGTAGGCAAGTTATCTGATAGGCAACAAGACTCAGAATCTTTTTTATGCCCAGACCCAAACTACCCTAACGGCCCTACTGAATACAATTATGAAATGTGGTGCTATGAACTAGAGCAAGAATTAGATCCTGATTGCCCAACCCCTACAGATTCAGACCCTTTTGTATTTGGTACAGGCGGTGGACAAACTAGCATATGTTTTCCTGTTTCAGATGGTCGTCAATGTGAGATTAAAACCGATGTTAATGGAGGTTATTATATTCCTGTTTCTTTTGGCTCTATTGAACCAGTTCCCTGTACACCAGACCCAGAGCCTACCCCAGACCCTGAACCAGAACCAGAACCAGACCCTGAACCAACAGAACCTCCAGATACAAGGCCTCCGCCAGAAGATACCGACCCAACTGTAAGCCCCGATACAATAGGTGCTTTAAACAAGGTAAATAAAAACTTAGATTCTATAAATAAAAATATGATTAGTGGATATGAATCAAATGATGAACGCCTAGATCGTTTAGCTAAAGAGACTCAAAACTCAAATGAACTACTTTCATCAATTAAAAAAAACACATTAGAAGATAATGACACTTTAACTGATATCAAAACAGGTCAAGCCAACACCAACAACTTACTTGAAAAAATAGAAAAAAATACTGCACCTGAGAGCTTTAGTTTTTCAGCTAATCGCAAGCAAGGCGGCTTAAACGATATTTTTACTGATGAAGATATACAGCAAATAAAAACTGAGATTGAAGAAAAACAGACTGAATTTAATGAATATATTGAAACCATAAAATCAGAGTCTTCTAGTCTTTTTACGTTAGATACTTCTATTGCTGGCGGTTACCAAGAGCACAAAATAGTTGTTAAAGGTGTAGAAATCGAAACGGGTATTTCTCGTTTTTCTGACTTCTTTAAACTTATTTCAGGTGCAATTTTACTTGTTGCAACACTAACCGCTCTTTATATATTGCTAGGGAGAAATGGCTAATGAAAAACCTTATTTTATTAATTTTCTTTTTATTACCTCTATTTACTTTTGCTGATACCTACGAGAGTGCAGCTGGTGCAGCAAAATCATTTGGTGATTACATTACTGATTTTTGGGATTTCTTTGATAATGATGTACCAAGTTTTTTTGATAGGGCATTAGCTTTTATCGTTGAAAAAGTAACGTTAATTAGAATAACCATGGAAATACAAACAATGAAATTAGCATGGACTACAGCTAAGGCCATCATGGAAAATTTTCAAATCGCATCAAAACTAGCAAGCGCTATAAGTGTTTTGCGTCAAGATGTAAAAGGCGCTTTAGTAGATTTAAGGATTTTAGACGGTGTAAATATTGTTCTTCAAGCATATGTAGCTAGATACGTATTAAGGTTTTTATAATGGCTTCCTCAATTTTTCATGGTGCACCAGGTTCTTTTAAATCTGCTAGCGCTACTTGGTTTGAAGTTCTTCCAGCTTTAAGAAAAGGCCGCTTAGTCGTTACGAATATAGAGGGTATTTTACCGCTCGATGAAATTGAAACTGAGTTACAAGAAACCTTTCCTGAAACTGCCCAGCTTTGGCGTTTATCGTCACAAAATGAAGAAGGTCAGCACCTTTGGCGTAATTGGTATCATTGGATGCCTACGGGTGCACTTGTTTTAATCGATGAAGTGCAAGACGTTTACCCAACTGAATCAACCTTTAAACCAGAATCTTGTAACTATAAACACATTGATAATTACAAAAATTTGATACCCGAGCATTGGTATTTATACCATTATGAGCAGCTAGAAAGCTTTAAACCTGAAAGTTTAACTAGTGGCGACACAGACGATTTAGGAAAGGAGTTATTCAATGAACATGGCCACATTATTTACCCCAAAACACTCAAAGAATGTTACATGCGACACCGCAAATACAACTGGGACATTATCGTCTGTACTCCCGACATTACCAGCGTCCACAAATACATTCGGAACGTCAGCCAGTATGCCTATGCGCACAAATATTTTGACGGACTCGCAAAAATCCCTTACTACTACAGACGGCCAAGAATCTTTGAGCACAACCCAAAACTTGACGGTAAAACACCAACCAAAGGAACAATCCTCACTTGGAAAAAAATCCCAGTCGAAGTGCACAAATGCTACAAGTCGACCGCTACCGGCGGTATTACAAAAGGACAAGGTAAGAATTTCTTATTCAGTCCTATTTTTGCCTTTCCAGTTACTATTGTCTTTTTGTGCCTATTGTATTGGGTATGGTATTTTTCCAGTGCTGAAAAAAGTGTGGAAACTAACCAAGTCACCACTAATCAAAGCTCTGAAAGTGTTAAAAAAGATACTGGTTCTAATAGTCGTAATGTTAATAATCAGATTCCTATTAGTGAGCCTGTTTTTGTAAATTTACCGTACGGTGCAACTGATATTTTCGTTACTGGTATACAAGAAGTGAAGCGGTCCGACCGGACACATCGAGAATATATTTTTGAATTTATAACTGAAAAATATGGTGTATTTAGTATCGACTCATACGAGCTAGCTAGTATGGGCTTTAGCATCCAATATTTCAGTCCGTGTAATGTCCTTATTAAAAATAGTGCTATTGCTTATCGTGCATTATGCAGCCCAAACCCTTATGAGCAACCTAAGCAAGAAAATGACGATTTAGAAACATCTTCTTTATTTTCATCTTTATAAGCAGATAAAATCAAGCCGCCAAGCGAAGCCTGAGCGTAGCGGCTTGATTTTATCAGGTACGTAACGCATCACGTAATAAATCATACTAATTATTATAATCAAACAGTACGTTCGAACCTATGAAACTTTGTTTCATGAAAGGCCACACGCCAATGTTATTATCCCTTAATGTCTGCTGGCCGAATCCAAGCGAAGCGTTAACCAGCTATTTAGTCATTCAGTACCCGCGCTTGCGCCATTGATAAGCCAATACGGAATTTCGAGTAATGATGATGCCGAGACCCTCATATACTAATAGGGAGAGTAGTATTTCCAATTTAAATATCATAGAGAGCAAATTTAGATCAATGTTAATCGATGCTTTCATGGTGACAAATCGCAGTGGGCCCATTTAGACCAATGCTAATCGATACTTTCATGGTGACAAATCGCAGTGGGCCCATTTAGACCAATGCTAATCGATACTTTCATGGTGACAAATCGCAGTGAGTAGATTTTTTTGAAATAGAGCCTGTAATATTGGGCTTTTAAATAACTGATGTGGGCACTAAGTGGACAGGAGTTATAAAAACAAAAAAGCCAGTTAGAGCAACTTACTCTAACTGGCTGTTTTATAACACTTTAAAGTGGTGGAGCTGGGGGGATTTGAACCCCCGTCCGAAAAGCCTCGACCGTCGGTACTACATGTTTAGTATCGTCATTTAATTAACCTTTAGATCTCGGACGAACACGATAAATAAAGGCGAGGCCGCTTAGTTTTAGCGCTTCAACCCCGGCCAGGGTTTCCGTCGCGATCAGGTGTTAGGGTGACACTCCAAAATCCAGTCCACAAGAATACATGGAAGGAGCGCTAGCTAGCCTAAGCTGCTAGAGAGTAGTTATCGTCGTTTGCGATTACTTTAGATTGCGGCTGTTTAACGAGGCAAACCGCACCTCGACATGCACCTTGGGCGTCTTGAATTCCGTCGAATCCTAATCAGCCCCTGAATTAGTAAACTCAATTCAGAGCGTGCGAGCAGTATAACTGAGTAAAGTGCTGATACTCAAGGGGTAACACACTTTTATTTTAGTTATTATAGAAACTGCGTATTAAACACACATTCTCGCCTTATATCACAAAGTGCTTAAACAACATTTGCTTAACATAACAACGCTGTTATGCTCAAATAGAGAGCTATTTAGTGTAATAAAAAATAAACGCGTTGAATACTATAAAAATAATACACATATTGAGTGGGGAATAAATGAATGTCGGTTTTTTCATTTGATGAAAAAACAGGGAGTTTGTCTTTAATAAAGCACCCTGTCGATAGTGGTTTTCCGACCAGTGGCACAGAGCTAATCGAGTTATTTGAACAATCTTCATATTGTGATTTCGAGGTTATTTCAGCCAATATAGGCAAGCTTTTTGCGCAAAGTGAAAATTATCAAGAAGAGTCGTTAGTTATTGCTAAGGCTATTAACGCGTCTATTGTTATTAATATTGATGAAAAAAATATGCTTGCAGAGGCGACTCTCACGACAGCAAAAGGGGGAGCTTTACTATCGATGGAAGACGCACAAAAAGCGCTTGCCGATGTTGGTGTAAAAAAAGGGGTTAGCCCCAGAGCGCTTGATACATTTTTAGGTCAACAACTTGAGCAACCGGCTGGGAGCGTGTATAGCGCCATAGTTGCCCACGGACGAAACCCTAAAAAAGGCAGTGACGCAAAATTTGTTCGCTTATGCTCAACAGCTCAAGACCGTGTTCTTAGCCCACAGGCTACAGAAGGCGGCAAAGTTGATATGAAAGATCTCGGTGCTATTATCACCGTTAAACCGGGCATGGCGTTAATGCAGCGCGTAGCTGCAACTTATGGTGAAGATGGTTACACGGTGTTTGGGGATTTAATTCCAGCAAACCCTGGAAACGAATACCAACTACAGCCTTTTGAAGGCACGAAAATTGATCCCAACAATCCAAACATGTTAATTGCAGATAGCAAAGGTGTGCCTGTTGCCCTTCCCCATGGTATGCGTGTTGATGATGTTTTATGTTTTGATAATGTGGATGTTAGCACCGGACATGTTGACTTTGATGGCAGTGTTATTATTAGTGGTGATATTAAAGATGGCATGCGCGTAAAAGCAAATGGCGATATTACTGTCTTAGGATTTGTTGAGTCTGGCATCGTTGAAAGTAAAAGTGCTGTAACAATTATGCAAGGTGCGATTGGCCGAAAACGTGAAAACGATGATGCTTTTACATGCCAAATTATAGCCCAGCGAACAATTTCGATTACTTATGCACAGTACTGTGATATAAAAACAGAGCAAGATCTATTTATTGAGCGCCAAGCTCTTCATTGCGATTTAAGTGCTCGGCGGTTAATACGTGTTGGTAAAGCAGATGATCCTCAAGGGAAGATTATAGGCGGCAATATTTTAGATGCAATTCGCGTTGAAACTGGTGAATTAGGCGCTCCTGCGGGTATAAAAACGCGCGTTCTATTAGCGCAAAACTGGTTCGAACTTCGTGATAAACAAATCCAAATTGCTGACTTTGAAAAAGTACTAGCGAGTAAATCCGCGTCATTAGAACAAGCGCTAGACAAAGCAAAAAAAATACCATCAGCTGCCCAACGACAATTATTTTTAGATAAAATAACGGCCAATGAACAGCAAATACAAGCCCGTGCAGCAAATGTTCAGCGACAAAAAAAGCTTATTAAACAAAAGATAGCTCGGCTATTAGCAACAAGCCGCTTAAAGGTTAATGAGCTAATGTACCCAGGCGTAGAGCTTAAAATAGCGAAAGAGACTATGCAGTTTGCCCGTATTTATCCGCCCCATATGATTCACCTAAGCGAAGGCAAAATTACTCTGTCGTTTTAGTGCTCTCATTAATATCATCTGCTTGTGGCTCGTCATCGTTATCCTGAGCTTCTGCTAATGGCCAACCACCGAGCTGCTGCCAACGATTTACGATAAAGCAATATAGTTCAGCAGTACGCTCCGTATCGTAAAGTGCTGAATGCGCTTGGCTATTATCAAACTCAATACCTGCAGCACGGCATGCTTTAGCCAGTACAGTTTGCCCTAAAGCTAATCCTGCAAGTGTTGTTGTATCAAAACTGACAAACGGATGAAACGGCGTACGTTTAATATTATTACGCTCTATTGCTGCATTTAAAAAGCCATGATCAAACGCGGCGTTATGCGCCACTATTACTGAGCGCTGACAACCCGCTGCTTTTTGTGCTTTGCGCACAACTTTACAAATTTCTTTTATTACTTCGTCTTCAGCGACAGCACCACGCAGCGGTGAGAATGGATCAATACCGTTAAATTCTATAGCAGCTTGTTCTATATTAGCGCCTTCAAAAGGCTCAACATGAAAATGCACCGTATGGTCTATGCTAAGCAACCCTTCGTCATCCATTTTTAAAACAGAAACAGCTATTTCTAATAAAGCGTCGGTATTTTTGTTAAACCCTGCTGTTTCAACATCAATAACCACTGGGAAAAAGCCGCGAAAGCGTTTTGCGAAAAGTGTTTGCTCAGTATTTGCCATAGTATTCTTGGTTTGTAGGTATAAGCCCTCTATTATGTCAAAAGTGAGGGCCTTTCGGCTAGTCACTTACTCGATTAATTATGCCTTAAATTATAGGCATACAATTTGCTTTAAAGTTATAGCTAGCTGAGTGTTATTTACTTTAACTGTAATGGCACTGCATTTTGCCAAATTATTGGCATGCCCGATTTACTGGAGAATACCCCATGAAGTTTAAGTTGTTATTTATTAGCCTATGTATTTGTGAGGTACTGTTAAACAATAGTGCCGATGCTGCTATGCGCCAATATACTGCAAACCAAGATAATTCGAATTGGAATGTAGTTAAAACGACTCGCTTACAATGCCAATTAAATCATGAAGTTCCATATTATGGCGAGGCCGTATTTAAAGCATCCGCTAGCAAAAACAAAAATCTAACCTTTAATTTAGACATGGTTGTACGCCCAGACAATTATTCAATTGCAGGGTTAAAAGCGGTTCCCCCTTCTTGGCGTGCTGGTTTGCCGGCTCGTGATATTACCGACATGAAGTTACTTAAAAAGTTTGATGGCGAACTTGATAATAGCATCTCGTGGGAAATGCTCACCGAGCTTGAGAAAGGCTTCTACCCTACTTTTTACTACCAAGACTGGCAAAACAGTGCCGATAAAATTGCCGTTGGCTTATCAAGTGTAAACTTTAAACAAGCGTACTGGGCATTTCTACAATGCCGTGATGAATTGCTTCCTTACAGTTTTGAAGATATTTCATTTACAGTTATGAACTATAAATCAAACAGCAGTAAATTAACGAAATCATCGCAACAACGCCTAGATCAAATTGCTGAGTATTTAAAAAATGACGCAACAATTGAATCTATTAGTATTGATTCGTATACAGATAGCTATGGCGGACGTTGGAATAACTTAGATCTTTCGCGTAAACGTGCAAAAACAATAAAAGATTATATGGTGAGTTTAGGTGTTGATGAAGCCAAAGTAAAAACAACGGGCTTGGGCGAAAAACGTTTTGTAGACAGCAACGACAACATTTTAGGACGAGATAAAAACCGTCGTTTGATTATTCAAATAGCTAAAATGTAGTCGCTGACAGCACTCTAGCTTTTAGCACGTTGCTTATTACGCTTTAAATATTTATCACCAAATTGAAATACGCCTAGGCTAATTAAAATAATAACAGCCCCAATAATAAGCTCTGTACTAAGTGCTTCATTGTTAAGCCATGCACCAAGCCCCAGTGCAAAACTCGGTGTAATGAGCGTTGTTAAAGCAACCGTACTGGCATTTAAGTTTTGTAATACATGAAAGTAAGCAAGTGCCCCAATAAGCGAGCCAAATATACCTAAATAACCAATAGACCAAAGCGACTTTGCACTCCAATTATTTATCTGCAACTCACCATCAACTAACCACCAAGCGATAAAAAATAGCGGTGTTACAAACACCAATGCGCCAAACGTGGTCGCCATTGGGTGAATGGCTATTTGTACACGCTTTATCATCACACCACTTAAACTAAAAAAGCACACCGCCATAAATACATACAACAACCCAAGTCCTTGTGTTTGCGAATGTTGAATTTGGTTATAACTGACAAAATATAAACCAATTAATGCACATGCCAATGCCATTAGCTTAATAGGACTAAACCTAGCTTCACTTAGCAATTGTTGTGCAAGTAATCCCGACAAAATAGGTGCTAAACCGAACATGAGTGAAATAATGCCCGAAGGAACTGTTTTAGCCGCCATATAACTCAATAACATGCCACCAAAAATACCGATGCTCGAATAAAAATAAAGTAAGCACGCATTTTTACTCCAAGGCACTCTAATATTAGTAACAGCAACAATTAAGCCGCCTAAAAATAAGCCCACCAGCATCCGCATTAGCACCGCAAGTGTAGGCGACACAGTTTCGCTACTCCATACAATACCAAGTGGTGTAGTAGACCATATTAGAACCATTAAAAAGTACGATGCTTTAATTGGCACGTTTATTCCTGAATTATGAATTAGCATAAATGATAAACAACAAATTATACCGTTAAACTGTTGCACTTTAACGTATTTAATTGTGTTTCATCAGTTAAAACACGCTTAAAAATACAGTTGTAAATTGAAAATTACATTTTAATTGCAGCCTTTTACCACAAAACTATTTCAGTTTTGAGCAACTAGTTATATCGTGCATACCTCTCTCGAATTATCAGGGTTATTAAGTGCTTAAAAATAAAACAATAGGTAGCATGTTAATTGTTGCAGGAACAACCATTGGAGCCGGAATGCTGGCGCTTCCAATCGCTTCAGCTGGTTTAGGTTTTACCACTGCGCTTGCGCTCATTGTGTGTAGTTGGTTGCTTATGACCTACACCGCATTGCTCATGTTAGAACTACATCAGTACGCACCACGAGACGCAACTTTAAATACGTTGGCTAAATTATGGCTTGGTAAAAAAGGTCAATATATTGCTAATTTTTCAATGATATTTTTATTTTATGCTTTGTGTGCTGCGTATATAGCAGGAGGTGGGGCGCAGCTGCAAGATCGTATAAATTCAGGATTTAACACAAATATTGCACCACAACTTGGCTCTGTCATATTAGCAATTGTTATTGCAAGCGTAGTGACGCTAGGAACGAGTAAAGTCGATAAATTTAATAGGGTATTGTTTACAATAAAAATTATTGTATTAGGTAGCTTGTTTTATATGCTTTCACCTTATGTGCAAGGTAAACACCTATTAGAAATGCCTGTAGAGCAAGGCTTACTCCTTTCTGCTATTCCCGTTATATTTACCTCATTTGGGTTTCATGGCTCGATACCTTCGATTGTTAAATATGTCGGCCTTGACATAAAAGTGCTGCGTAAGGTTATGATTGCAGGTGCAGCACTTCCGTTGGTTATTTATATTTTTTGGCAATTATTAAGCCAAGGTATTATGAGTCAAGCAAACTTGCTTAACAGCGAAGGGCTCAGTGGCTTTGTAGAAAGTGTGGCGGGCATTGCTCATAACCCCAATGTAGCAATTGCTGTTAAATTATTTGCTGATCTAGCCCTTGCCACTTCATTTTTAGGCGTAAGCTTAGGTTTATTCGACTTTTTTGCTGATGCATTTAAAAAAGGGGATAATAAAACAGATCGCATTAAAACAGCATTTATTACCTTTATTCCCCCCTTAGGATTTGCATTATTTTATCCTCAAGGGTTTATTATGGCACTCGGTTACGCTGCAATTGCATTAGTGGTGCTCGCCGTATTTTTACCTGTAGCGATGGTGTATAAACAACGCATGTCATCAGATAAAACAGGTTATAAAGTAAGGAGCGGTAATATAGGCCTTGGAATAGCGGCCGTATGCGGGATAACAATTATAGCAGCGCAGTTTATGCAAATGGCAGGCGTTATTCCTGCAATTGGGTAACACTGCACTCTAATAACTGGGGCCTGTTTATCTTTCGAGGTTAAATTTTCAGCAGACTGTTTGGTATTTACGCGTTGTTAAATACAACGCATAAATCCCAAATAAAGGTTGGCCATGTTTAACATGGATCAAAAAACAATGGACTTTCCTCGACCTGACGCCTCAGACGCCGCATCTAGCTTACCGTTTTTATTAATAATGACGTTTAGATCACCAAAGTGGCGTTCATCAATAACATAGCCCATTTTTACAAGCTCAGCTTTTACCTTCGCGCTTAAACCTGCATGCATTCTAATCACGTTTTTAGGCCACAATTGATGATGAAACCTTGCGCTGTTAACAACATCTGCTGCGTTCATATCAAACTCAACAGCGTTTAATATTGATTCATATACAGAGCTAATAATTGTTGTACCACCAGGCGAACCGGTTACCATTTTAACCGTATTATTTTTAAGTAATATTGTAGGCGTCATAGAGCTAAGCATACGCTTATGCGGCTGAATTTCGTTTGCTTTACCTCCAATAGCACCAAACACATTCATTACCCCAGGTTTTGCACTAAAATCGTCCATTTCATTATTTAAAATAAACCCAGCACCTTCAACCACAACTCCGCTACCAAAACCTAAGTTAATTGTGGTTGTATTGGCAACTGCATTGCCCATTTTATCAACAATTGAAAAATGCGTAGTCTGCTCGCTTTCTTTAAGACCTGGCTTAATGCTTTCTGTGTTTGAAATGGCCGTTAACGAAATATCGTTACTACGGTTTTTAAGGTAATTTATATCTGTTAGCGCTGTTACTGGCACATTAAAAAAGTCAGGATCGCCTAAGTATTCAGCCCTATCGGCAAACACGCGTTTACCTATTTCTGCGAGTAAATGAACGTACTGCGTTGAGTTGTGTGCAAGACCATTATTTGGCTTTTTCAACTCGTACATTTTAAGCCATTGCAAAATAGCAATACCGCCCGAACTTGGCGGTGGAGAAGTAAGTACTTCATAACCATTCCACTTTACTTTTATAGGCACTCGAGACTTTGCGGTGTAATTTTTTAAATCATCCTGATCAATAATACCACCATGTTGATGCATAAATTTTGCAATAATATTGGCTGTTTCACCTTTATAAAAACCATCTTGTCCGTTATCGCGGATACGCTTAAGGGTGGTCGCAAGCTCTGGTTGTTTAAATACTTTATTCGCTTTTACATCAATAAAATATTTTTCAAAGTTTACATTTATTTTTTGCTCTTTTAGATGAGCTATATAATGGCTAACACCTTTTGCTAATTTAGGAGGCACGACAAAACCTTGTTCAGCTAAAGCCACTGCTGGCTGCACTAATGTTTTCCAAGGCAGTGTGCCGTGGCGCTTATGTGCAAGCCACATACCGGCAACACTACCAGGTACACCACTGGCGCTAATGCCATAAATAGATTTATTAGTAATTACATCACCTTTATCGTTTAAATACATATCACGATAAGATGCCTTTGGTGCAGTTTCTCTGTAGTCGATAAAATCGCCCTGCCCACCTTTTTGGATAAGCATAAAACCACCACCGCCAATATTACCTGCCTCAGGTAACGTTACCGCAAGTACAAATTGCGCCGTTATAGCCGCATCAATAGCATTACCACCTTGATCTAAAATACTCTTAGCGGCATCTGCACTAAATGCATCAGGCATTGCTACAGCACTTTGAGATAATGGCTTTGCTGCGAGATTAAACACACTGAGTTGTAAAATAAATACGCTTTTAGCGATAAGCGTACTTCTAGATAAAAATAGTCCCATCGAACATCCTTAAATTATTGTTTATAGCAATCGGCTTTTAAATACCAAGTAATCATCACACAATTTGTTAATTTATACATTTTGAATAATGCACTGAAGGCACATCGCCACTTTCTTCTTTTTGTATATAATTTTTAATAAATTGCATGCCTAGTTTCTCCATCACCTTAATAGAAGCTTGATTGTTTTTATTCGCTGTCGCACTAATTTTTTTTATATCTGGCTGCTTCGCTATTTCATTAAACATGAGGCTGGCAGCTTCTGTAGCATAGCCGTTTCCCCAGCTTTCTTGCTTTAAACGCCAACCAATTTCAATATCACTAAAATCAGGTAATTCACTAAATAAGTCCATTGGCTTTACAAGTATGTAGCCAATAAAAACATTACTTTGTTTTATTGTTATCTCCCATAGCCCCCAACATGTTTGTTCGTATAGCTGTGGGCCTGCGCCTTCATGCATTAATTTTAAATTTAATCGTTCTGTTCCGAGTACGTTCATTTTCATTGTTTTACAATTAGCCCTGAATTAATAATTAGTCTTTAAAGGGAATAACACATGAACAAATTAGCAGGTTTAGCTTTATTGGGCACCTTAATTACGTTAACGGGTTGTGAAGACGCCAATGAAGTAAAAGAAGATGCAAAAGAAAAAAGCGCGCAAATGCAAGAAAAGCTTGGTGATGCGTGGGATGATGTAAAAGAGACTACAAACGATTTAAAAAATGATGAGTCGTTAAATGAACTATTAGAACAAAGTAAAGCTATGGGCCTAGACATGTACGATGATGGCAAAGAAATTGCTGTTGAGGCATGGGTAAAAAGTAAAGAAGCCGCTGGCGAATTAACTGAAAAAACAAAGCAAAAAGCACAAGAAATTGCTGACGAAATTGAACAAGCTCGTCAAGCTCACAAAGAAGGTTAATCTTCCTACTTTTAATAAAAAAGGTAAGCCTAGGCTTACCTTTTTTTGTTTAATCGCAGCGCTATTAAAGTACTTCGATTTTAACGACTAAAATAGCGCTTAATGAGGCTTTTATACAAAGCTAAAAACCTCTAATTTAACGCTATTGATATTATTTATAACTCAAAATCTTTTTTGAATTTTAAGCCAAATTCACTGCGGTCATTACTGCGCATTACACCAACAAAACCTGATTGCTGTAAACGGCCTACGTCGTAAACTTCATTTAATACGTTCTCACCATAAAGTGTTACTTCCATATCGCCATACGGGTTAGTGTAAGAGATATTAAAACCCACTAATTCACGAGAATCGATTGTTTCACTTTGGTTATAAACCGACTGTCCTTGCATATCACTACGGTATGAGTAGTTAGCATTTAACGCCAAAGTGCCGCCATTGCTTAAATCCATAAAGTAAGATGGAGCAACCATTACAGTCCAGCGTGGAGTTAAAGCGGGTGAATCGCCTTTGCCAATGCCTTGTACACCTTGTGCAACATCAGTAATTTCAGAATCAAGATAACCTACAGCGCTGCGAATAGTGAAGTCATCTGTGATAGCAACCGTTGTTTCAAGCTCAATACCTTGCGCTTTAGATTGGCCGGCATTTTCTACAATAGTTACAAAGCCGCCACCCGCAGTAGGATCTGAGAATGGCAGTGCCAAATCAGTGTAATCGGTAACAAATACAGCAAGCATCATAGATACATTTTCATGCACTTGCCCTTTTAAACCAATCTCGTAGTTAACCGCTTTCGTTTCATCAAAAGAAGTAAATTGATCTGGGCCACCAAATGGACGCGGTGGGAAACCACCAGTTTGATAGCCTTTTTGAATTTGACCATACACGTTCATATTACTACTGAGCTGATATGATGCGTTGATATCCCATGTTATAGCGTCAAAATCTGCAGTTACGTATTTACGTGCAGGAAATGATGGGAAAATAGCATTCGCATCTTTCTCATCCTGAGAGTAACGTAAACCACCACCAAGCGTTAAGTCATTAGTTAAGTCGTAGCTTGCATTGATATAAGCTGCGTAAGAGTTAGTTTCTTGGTTTATTTCAAAACTACCGTAACCACCAAATGATGGTGTTACGCCATCATTTAATAAACCATTTGGTGTATTAAATGGGCTAAATACAAATGGACCAGAACGTGTAAAGCCGTCTTCATTAAAGAAATAAAGACCTGATACAAAATCCATATTATCAAACGTCGCGTTTAACTGTACTTCAAAAGAATACTGATCTGCGCCGCCTTCTTCTGGAAACTCTGATAAATTAAGTGGTGAAGCGTCATCATCAAGTCCACCTTCGTATTCTGAAGTACGGTAACTTGAGATAAATTTTGCCGTGTATGTATCATTAATAGCCCAATCAGCCGTGAATGATGTGCCCCAACCCGAGTAAGATGTTGATTCAATACCGGCAACCGTTGTGCCTAAATCATCAGGGTTTGATGGAATTAAATCTTGCGTTAGTAATGGAAAGTCACCATTGAAAACGTTATTAGGGTCCAGTGGCTCTGTTAATTCAATTGTATATGGCGATTGGCCTGACTCGTTATCAACACCATCTAAAGAGAATGTAAATGCCAAGTCGCTATTTGCTTGCCACTTAAGTGCAACGCGGCCACTAAGCTCTTCTTCTTCACCTATTTCTTTTTCTGGATTAGCAAGGTTTACCGCTTTACCTACACCATCACGTGTTTTGTAAGCTGCACTTGCAGACATACTTAAATCATCTGTTAATGTGTTATTAAAATACACATCACCAGCAATACGACCACGGCTACCTACTTTTGCGGTTGTGGTAATAATCCCCTCATCACCTGGCTGTTTTGTTATTACGTTTACAGCACCACCGAGTGTATTTCGCCCGTATAGCGTACCTTGTGGTCCACGTAAAATCTCAACGCGTTCAACGTTCGGTAATGATAGGTTAGAGCCCATTTGACGGCCTAAATAAACACCATCTAAATAAACACCTACACCAGGATCCGTTGTAATAATATGATCTTGCAGACCAATACCACGAATAAATACAGAAGCATGAGCAGAATTACCCACGCCGTAACGCGTGATATTTAAGTTAGGTACATATTTGCCAATATCTTCTAGGTTACTCATATTGGCTTTATCTATTAGGTTTGCACCAATTGATGTAATAGCGGTTGGAGATTCAAATAAGCTTTCAGTACGTTTACGAGCTGTTACTTCGATTTTTTCAAATGCATCTTGTTTTGCTGTTGTTTTGGTTTCTTCAGCATTTACAGAGGCTGTTAGTGCAGCAAGTATTGCGAGACTTAACTGTGAGAGGTTGCGTAATTTCAAAATGTTCTCCAAAGGATACCGTGTGATTGGTTATGCGTTTATATTTAGATAATATAAATTTCAGGCATAAAAAAAGACGCTAAAAGCATCTTTCCTCTGGAAGGGTATTGTATGACATTATTGTGAATAAATGTATTAATAATTTCAATTGGCGTACAAAAACTTAAAATGCACACATACGTTTTCACTTATTTTCCCAGTGATTATCCATTTATTTCCATAGCACTAAAAAATAAATTAGCTTATTTATTAGATAATTATTGTTTTAACTCTATAATGCATAAGGAATCAACACTTAATAATAAATAGGAACTACATATGAAAAAGCTATCTGTAGCAGTAGCAATATGTGCAGCACTAGCAACGAGTTATGCTAATGCTGAAGTAAGAATTAATGGCTTTGCATCAATAGTTGGCGGAAAAAGTCTCGAAGATGATCGTGGTCGTTATGGCTATGATGATGACATTTCATTTAAAAATGAAAGCGTGTTTGCATTGCAGTTATCAGCCGATTTACAGGAAAAACTAAGTGCAACAGCGCAAATTGTTGCTCGCGGTAATAATGATTTTGATGCCGAATTTGAGTGGGCTTACTTAACTTATGAATTTAATGATGAGTTACAATTAAGTGCAGGTAAAATGCGAGTACCTTTTTATCGTTATTCTGACTTTATTGATGTTGGTTATGCATACCGATGGGTACGTCCACCTGAGTCAGTATACAGCATTCCATTTTCTACTTATGAAGGATTAAGCTTACTTTATAATTCACAACTTGGTGACTGGGACTCTACAGTACAAGTCATTTATGGTAGCTTTGATGGTGAAATTGAAGCCGTCACTTACCATGATAAAGCAGAATTAAACGACATCGCTGGTATTAACTGGACGTTATCTTATGACTGGTTTAGTGCACGTGCTGCTTATTTAGTCGCAGATACCTCAATAGAACTTGGTCAGAATGATCCTGATGATATAATTGGTGCTCAAATTAATGCGCTTGAAAACGTACTACGCCAAAGTGGACTAACAGTACAAGCTGATGATCTTGATATTAATGAAGACGATGGCACATTTATTGGTATTGGTTTCTCTATTGATTATAACAATGTGTTATTTGATGCCGAGTATACTCAATTTGAAGTTGAAAACAGCCTGTTAGCAAAACAGACTCAGTATTACACTTCTGTTGGTTACAGAATGGATGATGTAATTGTACATTTCACTTATGAAAATAATGACGATGAACATGAATCATCTCGTTACAATCAAATCCAAGCTATCCCTCCACTAAATAGTGCTCTAAACGGTGCTCTAGATGGCATTAAATCAAAAAGTAATGTGTATACAATTGGTACGCGTTATGATTTTCATCCTTCAGCAGCATTTAAAATTGATTTAAGTCGCTATAAAAATGATTTAACCAATACAGACACTGATGTAATTGCATTCGGTGTTGATTTAGTATTTTAATTGGAGCGAATAATGAAAAAATTAATGTTAGCAGGTGTATTATCACTGAGCTCTGTAAGTGTATTCGCAGAAATAGCGGTTATTGTTAATCCTAGTAATGCGGCTACAGTCGATGCAAATACTATAAAGAAAATTTATTTAGGTAAAAATAAATCTTTCGACAATGGTACAAAAGTTAGCCCTGTAGATCAAAACGGTACTGCTGTTGCTGATGAGTTCAATGATAAGGTCGTTGGTAAATCAAGCAGTCAGCTTAATGCGTACTGGTCTAAACTTGTATTTACTGGTAAAGGAACTCCTCCTGGAAAATTAGACAGTGATCAAGCTGTTATTGACTTTGTTGCAGCGAATAGCGATGCAATAGGTTACATAGATAGCGCTAAAGTGAGCGATAAAGTAAAAGTTGTTGCTACTTTTTAATCATTCTTAGATAAAAGCCGGATAATGCGATTCTAAATTTATAGAATTAAGGCACTATCCGGCTTTTTTACGCTAATTTTCTTAAATTCTTCAAATACTTATACCGATTGATATTAATTACAGATTGGTATTAATTACCGATTAGAAAAAACAAGTCCACTTTCATCAGAATCAATGACAATAATACTACCTGGGACATAATCCCCATTTAGTAACTTTTGGGCTAGCGGATTTTCGATTGTTTGCTGGATAGCACGCTTTAGAGGCCGCGCACCATACACAGGATCAAAACCACTTGCAGCAATACGCTCAAGTGCTGAATCACTTATTTCGAGTAAGTAACCCATTTCAGTTAAACGTTCACGTAATTTCATCAACTGAATGTCTGCTATTTCTTTAATGTGCTCGTTAGCTAACGGATGGAACACGACCGTTTCGTCTATACGGTTAATAAACTCAGGTCTAAACTCATTAATTAATACCTCCATCACTTTAGATTTAAGCGTTGTATAATCATTGTTACCCGCTTGTTCTTGAATAATATCTGAGCCTAAATTTGAAGTCATAATAATAACGGTATTTTTAAAATCAACGGTTCTACCTTGTCCGTCGGTTAGGCGACCATCATCTAATACTTGTAGTAAAATATTAAATACATCCGGATGTGCTTTTTCAATTTCATCCAGCAATATCACGGAGTAAGGTTTACGGCGAACGGCTTCTGTTAAATAACCCCCCTCTTCGTATCCCACATAACCTGGAGGTGCACCGACTAAACGAGCAACTGAATGTTTTTCCATAAACTCAGACATGTCGATACGCACCATGGCATCTTCGGTATCAAACATAAAACCAGCCAGTGCTTTTGTCAGCTCTGTTTTACCCACACCTGTTGGGCCTAAAAACAAGAAAGAACCAATAGGACGATTAGGATCAGCAAGCCCTGCACGAGAGCGACGTATTGCGTTAGAAACAGCAACCACCGCTTCATCTTGCCCTATCACTTTACTGTGCAGTTTTTCTTCCATTTGCAGTAGTTTTTCACGCTCACCTTGAAGCATTCTTGCAACAGGAATGCCGGTCCAACGCGATAGTATTTCTGCTATTTCGTCCTCGCCAACCTGATTTTTAAGCAGAGTCATTTCTTGCATCTCTGCTTGTGATGCTAAGTCGAGCTTTCGCTCAAGCTCTGGAATACGTCCATATTGCAGCTCAGACATACGCTGCAAATCGCTTGCCCTTCGCGCTACATCTAAATCTAGTCTAGCTTGCTCAAGCTCTGCTTTAATTACTTGCGTACCTTGAAGCGATGCTTTTTCAGCATTCCATATTTCATCTAACTCACGATATTGTGCGTCAAGATCAGTGATCAACTCTTGCATTTCACTACGGCGCTTTTGGCTTGCTTCGTCTTTTTCTTTAGCAAGTGCATTATCTTCTAACTTTAGTTGGATAATACGGCGCTCAAGCTTATCTAACGACTCTGGTTTTGAATCAATTTGTAGTCGGATTGAAGAGCCTGCTTCATCTATTAAATCAATGGCTTTATCTGGTAACTGACGGTCACTAATATAACGATGAGATAGCTGCGCTGCTGCCACAATCGCTGGATCGGTGATCTCTACTGAGTGATGTAGCTCATAGCGCTCTTTTAAGCCTCGCAATATTGCAATGGTATCTTCTACCGATGGCTCTTCAATAAGTACTTTTTGAAAACGACGTTCAAGGGCTGCGTCTTTTTCTATGTATTTACGATACTCATCAAGGGTCGTTGCTCCTACGCAATGTAACTCACCGCGCGCTAACGCTGGTTTTAACATATTGCCCGCATCCATTGCGCCGTCACTTTTACCAGCGCCTACAATAGTATGAATTTCATCAATAAATAAAATGACTTGGCCTTCTTCTTTAGCTAACTCATTCAGTACTGATTTTAAACGCTCTTCAAATTCGCCGCGATACTTGGCACCAGCCACCAGCGAACCTAAATCTAACGACAATACACGTTTATTTTTTAATCCTTCAGGCACTTCACCATTAATAATGCGCTGTGCTAAGCCTTCGGCTATTGCTGTTTTACCAACACCTGGCTCACCGATTAATACGGGATTGTTTTTTGTTCTACGCTGCAGTACCTGAATTGTCCGGCGAATTTCATCATCACGACCAATAACAGGATCAAGTTTACCTTGCTCTGCTCGCTCGGTTAAATCAATAGTGTATTTTTCAAGTGCTTGACGTGTTTCTTCTGCATTTGGATCGTCAACTTTTTGACCACCGCGAATCGCTTTAATCGCACTTTCAATTTTAGTAGACGTAATATTTAACGATCTAAATATATCGCCAAGCGGACCTTTATCATCACATGCCGCAAGCACAAATAACTCACTTGAAATATATTTGTCTTTGCGTTTTTGCGCGTACTTGTCACATAAGTTAATAAGTGAAGCCATATTGTTTGATAGCTGCACATCGCCACCTACGCCTTCTACTTTAAATAATTTTTCTATTTCTTGGGAAAGTTTAGTATTTAGTTCGTCGGCACTAACACCTGTTTGTGCAAATAATGCACGTACACTAGAACCACTTTGCTGTAGTAGCGAATACATTAGATGCACAGGTTCAATAAATTGATGATCGCGGCCGAGGGCTAGCGATTGCGCATCAGAAAGCGCTGATTGAAATTTACTAGTGAATCGATCTAAACGCATCAGGGTTTACCTATTAAATAAATAACGAATTACCTAATTAATGGGTATGCGGTGCGGTTTGTTCAAGGTGCTGAGGAAAATATAATCATTATAACAAGTAATTATTTGCGCCAGATCAAACTTGCCATACGCCCTGTTTTTGAATCGCGTCGATAAGAAAAAAATAAATCATGCTGGGTCACTGTACAGTACTCACCACCAGTGATATTTTTGATGCCGCATTGCGAGAGCAAAGTACGTGCGATTGCATAAATATCAGCAAGGTACTTATTATTCGCTTGCAATGTAAACGCGCTAGTAAGCAATGGGGAGCGTTTTTCAAACAGCTCTAACACCTCAACCCCCACTTCAAATTGACTGGGACCAATAGCAGGTCCTAGCCACGCATGTATATTTTCATATTTTGCGCTAAAGCACTCTAATACGTTTTTAACAATGCCCTGCTCCAACCCTCGCCAGCCACCATGAATGGCGGCGACTTCCCTACCATCGCTGCTTGTTAGCAAAATAGGTAAACAGTCGGCTGTCATTATCGCTAACGGCTGGTTTAATAGCTGAGTATAAAGTGCATCCGCATCACGTTGCTCATTAACGTCAAAGTGCTTATCAACAATAACAACATCGGCGCTATGCACTTGATTTAGCCACACAGCCGATTTAGGTATATGTTCATTTAATAATGAACGATTTTCTAATACATGCTCTTTATTATCACCAACATGGAGCCCTACATTTAAACTTCTAAAGGGAGCTTTTGATACACCACCTTCACGTGTAGTACTCAACGTTCCTACAGTATGAAGGTTTTTCCATGGTGCTGATAACACATTCATTATCTATCGATGTCTGGGTTTGCTTTAGTATCTTCGCGTAGAGCGTGTGTCATGGCGACCATATCATCAGGGATAGGCGCTTGCCATGTCATCATTTCACCAGTAATAGGGTGAGCAATGCTTAGCTTTACTGCATGTAAAGCTTGGCGTCTAAAGCTGCGAAGTAACTCAAACAATTGCGGTGTTGCACCTTTTGGTGGGCGCGGACGGCCGCCATAAGACTGATCGCCAATTAGTGGGTGATTTAAGTGAGCCATGTGTACACGAATTTGATGTGTACGACCTGTTTCTAGACGCAGACGTAAACGAGTATGAGCACGGAATTTTTCGGCAACACGGTAATGCGTAATAGCCGGTTTGCCAAGTTCGTGAACAGCCATGTGCGTTCTTTGCGTTGCATGGCGGCCAATTGGTTTTTCAACCATACCACCCGCTGTCATTGTGCCATTACACAGTGCTTCATATTCACGCGTAAAGTTTTCACGCTTTTGCAGTGCTGTAACTAAATGTGTTTGCGCTGGAATCGTTTTTGCAACAACCATAAGTCCGGTTGTATCTTTATCTAATCGATGCACTATACCTGCACGTGGCACATTAATAATTTCAGGATGGTGATGTAAAAGCGCATTTAGCACAGTCCCATCTGGATTACCTGCACCAGGGTGAACAACAAGGCCCATTGGCTTATTGATTACTAAAATATGATCGTCTTCATAAACGATGTTTAATTTTATGTTTTGTGCTTCGTATTCGCGTGGTGCTTCAATGGTTGTTTCGATATTAAGAAGCTCACCACCGAGTAACTTAGTACGCGGAGTGTTTAATATTTCACCATCAACGGTTATTTTATCATCCAAAATCCATGTTTTTATACGTGAACGTGAATAATCAGGGAACAATTGTGCTAATACTTGGTCTAGACGTTTACCACCTAAGTCGGTTGGAACCTCGGCTTGAAGAGAAATTTGCTCTGACATTAGTAACTTTACCCAATTTACCAGTGCAAGCTTTGCTCGACTGGGTTAGAATCGCTTTTAATAAAAGCATAATATAATACGCATAGTTTACTCGGTTTTACCGACTTGGCCTAGCCGAAGACATCGAAGGTAACAAATAAAATGATAAATAAAATAGGGAAACGTGCATTTGCCATTGTTTTTTCAGTTTCTGTACTTAGTTTAGGTGCTTGTTCGTCTGCTCCTGACCAAGAAGATATTCAACGTGTACCAAATAGATCGGCACAAGCTTTGTATGAAGATGCTAAAGAAACGCTAGATTCTGGTTTGTACGCGCGTGCAATAGAGCTTTTAAGTGCAATAGATTCACGTTATCCGTTTGGCCCGTTTTCTAAACAAGTACAAATGGATTTAGTTTATGCTCATTATCAATCAGGTAATACTGAACAAGCATTAGCGACAGTCGATCGCTTTATACGCTTAAACCCAAATCATAAAGATCTTGACTACATGTATTACATGCGTGGTTTAATCAACATCAAAGCCGACAAAAATGCATTCCAAGAATACTTTGGTGTAGATAGAGCTGATAGAGATGCAAACCGTACACGCGTTGCATTTACCGATTTATCAACACTGGTTAAGCGCTTTCCAAAAAGTGATTATGCACCGGAGGCTAAACGACGTTTAGTATGGCTTTTAAATCGTATGGCACGCTATGAGTTAAAAGTAGCGACTTATTACTTCGAGCGTGAAGCCTATTTGGCTGCGGCGAATCGTGGTAAGTTTGTTGTTGAGCATTACTCACAAAGTAGTTACTTAGAGCCAGCACTTGAAATAATGGAAAAAAGCTACGACAAGTTAGGTTTAACTGAACTTAGCGACCACGCAAAACAAACACGTAGACTAAACACTAGAAAAAATAAATAACCAATTATTTATTGTTAAAATTTATACTAAAAAGCCCGTAATTAATTTTTTAATTCCGGGCTTTTTAGTGAGTTATACCAATTGCTCCTGCCTTGATCTGCATCCATGCAGCCGTATATAAATAATTTTTAACGACGTTAGTGAATTATTTAATTCGCTAAAAATGATCATGTTTTTAATAAAGTTGCTATTAATCTGTCAGTTTTAAAATCATGTCTTGATGCGCAATACCGTCTTCTAAATATTCATCGTTTACACTCTCAAAACCCAGTGAACGATAAAAATCAAGTAAGTAAGTTTGCGCACCTATGTATATATCGCGTTCAGGCCAATTTGCTTTGCAGCAATTTATAGCTTCGTTAACAAGTTTTTTAGCAACGCCTCTACCACGTTCGCTTTTAGCGACTAACACCCTTCCTATTGCACTGTACTGAGCATTTTTTTCGTAGCAACGTGCATAAGCTAATAAGTTATTTTTATCCATTTGATAAATATGAACGGTTGTATTTGCTGTATCATTATCATCAAGTTCAGGATAAGGGCACATTTGCTCTACTACAAATACCTCAATACGCCCTCGCACGATAGTAAATAAAGTATGCGTATTAAGCGCTATAAAAGATTCACATTTAAATTCCATCATGATCCCTGCAAACAAAAAACCCAGCCAAAGCTGGGTTCATTTAGCACTTAATTAAATAAACGCTCTAGCTGATCACATAACTGCGAAAGGTTTACGTGGTCATGCTCTATTGTTAAATCAATATAACCATCGCCCCTAAAAGCTCGATCTAACTCAATCAATACATGTGTTTTATGCGCTTCTGGTACAAACGATAATTCAATTTCTTGAATACCAAATAGGCTTCGGCTATTAGGTTTGTATTCAAGCTCTTGATAGCACCCAGATACTGACTGAAAGGTTGAAGCTCGTAAGTGACCTTTTTCAACATCCGCTTTGGTCAAACTAAAGCCTAGTTTTTCCATTGCTTGCATGCATGTCTTAACCGCTTCATTTGGATATACATGTAAATGGTCTTTATCAGTAGGATCTAGCGCTAAATCAATATCAAGGCCTGTTTCTAACCATACATGAGATTGGTTATAGCCAGCGTTAATTTCTGTAATAGGTGTTTCTGAATGAAGGCGTGCTTCAAAAGGGATGTTTTTTACTTCACCAGGTTCAATTGTACCAATATCTGTAATTCGCCATTGATCGATTACATGGTTAGTAAAGTAATCGCCATCCTCTGCTGCTACTTTTACACGAGTCATCAGTAGTAAATCTAAGCCCGATATTTCTTGGCTAACATCGCCAGCGCTGATCACTATTTGTGCATTAAATAGTTGACCCGGTTGTAAGTGCTCAGTTTCTAAAATAGTATCTACTTTTGCAGCACCGATACCAACCGATGCTAAAATTCTTTTAAACATGTGTTTCTCCTTAAGTTGAGCTGATGTGTTGTTTGCCCTAACTTAAACGTCTTCGTTATCGCATCTTAACCATATTTAAAAGCGCTTGTCAGTGAAAAAGTGTGATTTAAACGCTATTTACGGTTAAATTCACGTTATATGTGCATTTTTTATACGCAATTAAGTGACTATTACTTAGCTTTCCCCTGCTTTAATATCGATATTTCTTTTCATTGAGATAAATTATTCGCTACACTGCAATACCAAACGAAGTGATAATTAAGAATTATGGAACTAATTTATTTTGCTACCGCATTTGTTTGTGGTTTTGGCGTTTATCAATTAAAACTACCTCCTCTTATTGGCTTTTTGCTAGCAGGATTTGCGCTTAACTTAGCCGGTTATAAAAGCACCGAATTGCTTAATACAATTGCTGCATTGGGCGTCACCCTTTTACTGTTTAGTATCGGTTTAAAGCTTAAAGTAAGCAGCTTAATCAAACCGCAAGTTTGGGCCCCTGCTACACTGCATATCATTTTTAGCAGCGCTTTATTTAGTGGCTTTATGTTACTCCTAGGGGTATTTGCACTACCATTATTTGTTGATTTAAGTTGGCAAAGTGCATTACTGATTGGCTTTGCACTTAGTTTTTCAAGTACCGTATTTGCAGTAAAAGTACTTGAAGAACGTGGTGAAATGGCAAGTCTACACGGTAAAATTGCTATTGGCATTTTAGTTATGCAGGATATTTTTGCTGTGATGTTTTTAGCGATTAGTACAGGTAAAGTTCCAAATATTTGGGCATTGGCTCTCATTATTGCATTACCATTACTGCGCCCTGTGATGTATTGGGTGCTAAATCGCTCTAAACACGGTGAGCTACTGCCATTATTCGGTTTTTTCTTCGCACTTGTACTTGGCTATAACGCGTTTGAATTTGCAGGACTTAAAGGCGACTTAGGTGCCCTTATTGTTGGGATGATGTTCGCTCCGCATAAAAAAGCAAGCGAACTTTCTAAATCACTACTTAACTTAAAAGATGTGCTCCTTGTTGGGTTTTTCTTAAGTATTGGACTCAATGCAGAGCTGACTGCTAACTCATTGTTTATAGCCTTACTCCTCGTTTTATTAATGCCAATTAAAACACTCTTGTACTACGTGTTTACAAATATATTTAAACTGCGTGCACGAACATCCCTGCTTACTGCTTTCAGCCTTGCTAACTACAGTGAATTTGGCCTAATTGTTTGCGCTGTTGCAGCAACAACAGGAATGATTACGTCTGAGTGGCTAGCTGTATTGGCTATTGCTGTTTCTATTACTTTTGTTATTGCCTCACCTTTGAATAAACGATCAAACGAATTATATGTGAAAGTGGAACATTGGTTATTAAAGTTTGAAAGCCAGACCCGCTTAGCCGAAGAGTTACCAGTAAATCTAAATGATACAAAAATTGTTATTTTTGGAATGGGAAGAATAGGTACAGGTGCTTATGAAACGATTAATGCGACGCACCCAAATTTAGTCGCTGGTATCGACATAAAGCCAGAAGTTGTCGATAAACATATAAATAAAGGTCGCAAAGTATTAATTGCAGACGCGACAGATCCGGATTTTTGGCAACGTGTAAACCATTCGCACGTAGAAATGGTGATGTTAGCAATGCCTAAACATATGCAAAATATATTTGCTTTAGAGCAACTACAAGCTTCCGGATATAGCGGTCAAGTGACAGCAATCGCAAACTATCCCGATCAGCAAAAAGAACTAGAAGATATGGGCGTACATTCAACCTATAACTTTTATTTAGAGGCTGGTAGCGGCTTTGCAGAGCATGTAAAACAGAAACTATTTAAGTAACCTAAGCTCTGGATAATAAATCCATTTCAAGTAGCTACTATCAGTATCAACTACATTGAATTTACAGCAGACTGTTTGGTATTTAGGCAAGGCAGAGCCTATATAATGAGGTTGCTCCCATAAATGGGGCAATAAAGTGGCTGCATAAATACCAAACATGCACGGCCCTATGAATTCGTCCTAGGGCTTTAGTATTAATAAAAACAAAAAAAGCAACTCTATTTACATTCCTTTACAAGCCAAGTAAACAACCCTAAAAAAAACAGGTACACTGTTAACATTGATTAAATAAGAATCTATGTTCCAACAATAAATTAATTTTCAATCGACTAATTAATGTTCCACATGATCATATTAATCAATATAAAATCCTAAATGTAAGGGCCTACTCCTTATACAATAGGCTGTTTCTTGCCCGTCACAGCCTATTTTATCTCTTCTAAATGCCATACACTAAAGCTCCTTTTGTATGTTTAGATGAGCCAATGGATCCAAAACAATTAAAAATTGCTATAAATACAAAAATGCCTTTTGGTAAATACGCAGGCCGGCCATTACTGATGTTGCCCGAGCCTTATTTAGTTTGGTTTAAACAACAAGGTTTTCCTGACTCTAAGCTTGGGAGTCAATTAGCGATGATATATGAAGTAAAGCTCAATGGACTAGAACAAATGCTAATGCCCTTATTAGACAAAAAATAAAATAATTAGAAACTTTTTTAAAAGTATACGGTCTATTACTTTGCTACTTGTTGATTTTGGTTTCCAACCATAAAAAAAACGCCTTCGGGCGTTTTATCTTTTTATTAGAGCCTATTGGTTTATAGGTAAGCTAATAATGAACTTAGCCCCGTTAAGAGCCGAATCCTCAACACAACATCCACCTTGATGCCATGAGACTATTTTAGATACAATGGCAAGCCCAAGGCCAAACCCCCCTGTTTGTTTACCTCTACTCTTATCTAAACGTGTGAAAGGCTTAAATACATTTTCCCGATCTGTTTTAGCAATCCCCATTCCATCATCTTCAACAATAAAGACGATAGCGTGCTGCTCAGCTCGCAATGTTATTTTTATTTGATTTGTTGCATATTTAATCGCATTACCGATTAAATTTTGAAATGCTCTGGCCATAAAATGACAATCGCATTTATAGTTTAATTCATTTGGTAGGTTATAAATAAGATCCACTCGTGTGTCAAAATTTAACTTTTCCACACTTGTTTTAACCAATTTGACCAAGTCACAATTAGCCGGTTGTAAACTCGGTTGTTGAGAGTCTAATCTCGCATAGTCAAGCATTTCAGAAACTAACAACTCTAATTCACTAATATCCATTTGCATATTAGTTAAGTATTGATCATTTTTTTCATCCAGAAGTTGGTCTTGTAGTATGGCGACGGCAAATTTTAAACGTGCCAGTGGCGTTCTAAATTCGTGAGAAACAGATGAAGTGAGCTCTTGTTGCGCTGTTAATAAAAACGTTATGCGCTGCTGCATTACTTTTAAAGTATCGGTAACAGGCAAAAAAAATGATTTAGACGTGTTAGTTAATTGAAAATCCTGTAAACCTTCCACTGCCTCACACGATTGTCGTAACTTCGAAAAATCGCGCCAGAGTAAAAAACTCCAAAGCCCGACTGGAATACCAACAACTATAAGCAATAACAGGTATGGCCAAACAGAGGGAGGTTCAGACGTGATAACATCAATAGGACCAACTTGTAACAACTCCGTTGAATTTAATTGCACATACCAGACAATGCGCTGCTGTTTATCATATAAGTAGAGATAATGATTGTTAGTTAGTTGCGTTTGCTGCTGCTGAGGTAGCATTAAATCGTGCTGGGCAATAATATGGCTTTTAAAATTATCTTTTAGTTTTTTCAAGCCATTTGGTGTTTGAGAAAGCAATAAAAGCGATTGGCCAAACTCGTCATCTAATAGTACTTGTTGTTGCGATTCGTCGTATGGCCACAATTGTTCAATAACACCACTGACTACGAATAAAGAAACAATGATGTAAACATACAAGCTTGCAAACAATTTTCCCATTAAAGACGATTAACCCTAAACATTAATTATAAATCCCATGCATCAGAAACAAACAAATAACCTTGCCCCCACACCGTTTTAATACGATACGGCTTATCGCTGTTATCACCTAGTTTTTTGCGGATCCGAGATACGCGTACGTCAACTGTTCGATCAAGCCCATCGTATTGACGACCTATCATATGTTGATGTACATGCTCTCTACTGAGTACTTCACCAGCATTTGATGCAAGTAACCAAAGTAATTCAAACTCATGGGATGTAAGAGTAATTTCGGTATCACTTAATTTAACTATACGACTTGTTTTATCAATTATTAAATCGCCAAACTGCAACTCGTCATTTACTCTTTCTATGGGTTTCCCCCTGCGTAATAATGCATTGATTCTGGCAAGCAGTACACGCGGCTCTGCCGGTTTTATAACGTAATCATCAGCGCCGAGTTCTAAGCCAAGAACTTGGTCAAAATCCTCTCCTTTAGCTGTAAGCATCAGAATCGGTAAAGTATATTTATCACGAACTTGACGACATACACTAAAGCCATCTTTGCCTGGCAACATAACGTCTAAAATAATTAAATCTACTGTATTATTTTCAAGGTAATTCAATACTTCATCACCGCGATCTAACACAGCAACCTCTAAACTATTATGTTCAAGATAATCTTTTGTTAATTGTTGTAAGCCTAGATCATCTTCAACAAGTAGAATTTTTGGCATTGGTTGCTCCTAATTTAAAAAAAGCTCCACGGTGAGCGAAGCCTGCGCTTATTTTTTTTAGCATGAGCGCTTTGCACTTCAACTTGTGTTTTTGCTAATAGCACACCCGTCTGAGAATTGATTAAGGAGTATATGGTCTCTACATGAACACGCGCTTTATAATTAAATTGCCCTGAACGTTGCTGTTGCCAGCAATGTATTTTCTCATTTTGCTGATACAAACAAGCATCAACAATCTCATCTAAACGCCAATTAAATTGTAAATCAAGATCGCAAAACTCTTGCTGCTCAGAAACCACACATACTTTAGGAGAAACGCTAAAGGGCGCAGCCTGCGTCGTACTAAGACTACTAAACACAAGCGCAGTAAACACAATAAACATTAAATACTTCATATTAAAACGTATGATCTAATCCTATAAAGGCAGTCATCGAATAAGAACGTTCAAAGAGCGGACTGCTATCCATAGCTGAATAGTCATAATAGGCTAAATGAAAACGAAGAGAGTTAGCCTTACTCAATGGCCAACGGGCGTCGATTTTAGCATAAGGCTGCCAACTACTACCAACGTCTATTTTATCAAACTGAGTTTCACCTGCTTTTAATCCATAAAAATAGTTATTTAGCTCAGCCGATTTATAATTAATGCCCATCGTCTGTTTTAATTTAAGTTGACCTATTTGCGTATGATATTGCCACTGCATTGCAGCATGTATTCCATTATAAACACTCGTTATGTCGTGTAATGCTTGAATAGAAAATACATTCGCATCATTTTTCACATAGTGATAAGCAGCACCAGCATCAAATGCAATATGGCGTTTTTGTACATCGTTTATATTAGCGTATTTTGCCGGTGAAGAATTACCTTCATCTACGGCTTGACTACTTAATGGACCACTGGATAAAGAAAATATATTTCTAGGGTGCCAATTGATAAAAAAACGAGACTCTGTATTTAACTCACTTACAAAGTTAAAATGATGCTTTGAAGTTTGTACGAATGAATACCCGAGTCGACCATTATCAAAAAACCATTGCTCTGCATAAAAAGCAACTTGCGGGATTAGTACTAAAGGAATGTTATCACCACCGCGTAAAGGGTTTGTAATAACCCCGATCCCAGCGCTCAAACTTAAATGCCATTGCTCGGTAGCTATATGTTGATCTTTAAAACCATCCTCGGGGCTATCGCTTTGCTGCGAACAGGCAGAAAAGCAAGCAACCAGAGTTGCATAAAGTATGGTTTTTAATATCAAAGAATTAAACCGCATCAGCAATATGTCAAAAATTGAAATAATTAGGCTATCTATAATAGCAAACTCGTTTTGAACTAGCTGTAGTTGGTTACAATCATTCACAATTTGTATACGTATTTATTAACTTTTCATTTCATTTACGTTTAAAGATGAGAAAAATACGTAAGCAATACAGCACAATTGATAAGTAAATATTTAACATTAGACAATATTACACGGCTTGGGCTAAAGCCATTTATTGGCCCTATTTATTCATGATGTATCATATTGCTTTTGCAGCTAACATCTGGGCAATATTCCATAAAGCACTGATTGCAGGATCATTTAGTTCCTTTTTTAACACGGCCAAACCTATGTCAAACCCATCAGGAGCTTGCATTTTTGGTGTTAATATTTGCACTTTATCTTTTAGTGGGCTGTTATCGAGTACTATTTTAGGAACCATCGCAACACCGAGCCCTAGACTCACCATAGATACCATTGCTTCATGCCCTGCAACGTGCGCATAAATTTTTCCGTGAATATTATTTTTGCGCCACCAATGCTCCAACCTTTGGCGAGAAAAGCCTTGCTCGGGAACGATAAACTCAAGCTCAGACCAATTAATGTCATCATTGCTTTGTGTTAATTTTTCGGTGATTGGACACTGAATTTTTGGCCCAATAAATAATAATGGAGAATAACCTATTTCTACAAAGGCAATTTGTGCTGGTAATTTACTTGGTTTAGCGGCAATTGCCATTGACTCATGTCCATCAAGTACCCGATTGATAGCCAAAGCGGGATCGCCAGTATTCAATGTTATTTCTATGTACTGATGCTGTGCACGAAGTTGTTCCAATATTTGATGCAAAAAGCTATAAGACGCAGTAACCGAGCAATAAATACTCACATTGCCATAAATATGCTGCTGAGGGTCTTTTATATTTGCTTTAAAGCGCTGCCAATTAGCGAGCGTTGCTGTGGCGTAATCAATAAACAACTCCCCTTCTCGCGTTAATTTTACACTGCGGTTATCACGGATAAATAATGCCAACCCCACCTCTTGCTCCAAGTACTTGATGTTGCGACTCAGCGTAGGTGCACTTATGTGGCAAAGCTCACTTGCGCGTGCAAAATGGAGTGTTTTAGCTAATGCTAAAAAGTAGTTTAAATGTTTATGATCCATACCAGACCCTGTATTTCATATTATGAAACACTTTAATTCAAATATATCATTTTACGCAAGTAACGATTTTGCATATGGTGTTTGTAAGCGCAGTAAACATTGCGCATCTAACAAACATGACTTTATAGGACATTAACAATGGCGAATTATTTCAATACCCTACCTTTACGCGAGCAATTAGCGCAATTAGCGCAATGTGAATTTATGGACGCAGGCGAATTTGCCGATGGCGTTGACGTACTTAAAGGTAAAAAGCTCGTTATTGTTGGTTGTGGCGCACAAGGTTTAAATCAAGGTTTAAACTTACGCGACTCTGGTTTGGATGTTTCTTACACATTACGCGCATCAGCTATTTCTGAGCGTCGCCAATCATTTTTAAATGCATCTGAGAACGGTTTTACTGTTGGTACTTATGAAGAATTAATTCCCACAGCTGACGTCGTACTTAACTTAACACCAGACAAACAACATACCGCTGTAGTAAGTGCAATTATGCCATTGATGAAAAAAGACTCAACACTTGCTTACTCTCATGGCTTTAATATTGTTGAAGAAGGCATGCAAGTACGTAAAGATATTACTGTAATTATGGTTGCGCCTAAGTGCCCAGGCAGTGAAGTACGCGAAGAGTATAAACGCGGTTTTGGGGTTCCAACTCTAATTGCTGTTCACCCAGAAAATGATCCTCAAGGTCATGGCCTAGCACAAGCTAAAGCGTATGCAGCGGGTACTGGCGGACATCGTGCTGGTGTACTTAAATCATCATTTATTGCTGAAGTTAAATCTGACCTAATGGGCGAGCAAACCATTTTATGTGGCATGTTACAAACGGGCTCTATTTTATGTTTTGATAAAATGGTAGAAAAAGGCGTTGATGCGGGTTATGCATCAAAGCTCATTCAATATGGCTGGGAGGTGATCACTGAAGCACTTAAGTACGGCGGCGTTACCAACATGCTTGACCGTCTTTCAAACCCTGCAAAAGTAAAAGCGTTTGAACTAAGCGAAGAGCTAAAACTGATTATGCGCCCGCTTTATAATAAACACCAAGATGACATCATCGACGGTACTTTCTCACGCACTATGATGGAAGACTGGAATAATGATGACGTAAACTTACTTAAATGGCGCGCAGAAACAGCAGAAACTAACTTTGAAAAGACCCCTGCTGGCGATGTAGAAATCTCAGAACAAGAATTTTTTGATAACGGTATTTTAATGGTAGCAATGGTTAAGGCAGGCGTTGAACTTGCATTTGAAACCATGACAGCAGCCGGCATTATCGAAGAGTCAGCTTACTACGAGTCATTACACGAAACGCCATTAATCGCTAATACTATTGCGCGTAAAAAGCTTTTTGAAATGAACCGTACTATCTCTGATACTGCAGAATACGGCTGTTATTTATATAACCATGCATGTTTACCATTACTTGCTGATTTTATGAAAAACGTTGATACAGACATTATTGGTAAAGGCCTTGGCGATCACAGCAACCACGTTGATAACCAAACATTAATTCAAATCAACGCAGCACTGCGTGAACACCCTGTTGAAAAAGTAGGTGCAAAATTACGTGGTTACATGTCAGCAATGAAAAAAATTGTATAACCCTAAACTTTAAAATTTCGCTTGTTAGAAACCAAGCCCATGTGTTTTACATATGGGCTTTTTTATTTACCTAGCCACAGATTAGCCCAAAGCAAATATTGTGCTAATATATCAATCTATTTAGTTGTAAAAATAAATTACTATAATGATGTTACAAAACCTTTCTATTACTCAAAAAATCACCGTTTTAGGCAGTAGCATTGCTATTTGCGTTGCGGCACTTATCGGCTTGACCTCTGTATACAGTTCTAAAGATATCATTGAACAGCGTATGATTGAGTCTGAACTACCAAGTAAATTACAAACTATAAGTAATCATGTTGGAGGTGAAATAAACACTCTTATCGGAGCCGCCGAGCAACTTTCATCAAACGAATTTATTTTGCAATGGGCGCAAACAGATAGCAAGAACGACGCTCTATTACTTAAAGAGTTAAATCGCTTAGTTAATCAATACGATTTAGCGACTGCATCTTGGGCTAATAGAAACACTGCGCAATATTGGAATCAAAATGGCTTTTTACGCGTTTTACAAAACGATGCAGCCGATGGCTGGTTTTTTGCGTTTAAGCAATCAAAGCTACCTTATTCTATTAGCATCTATCAAGAGTCAGCCAACGATGTGAAAATGTTCATTAATCATCAGCAGCCTAATGGTACTGGCTTAGCGGGCCTTGCAAAAAGTATTACCGAAATGCAAAAGCTGCTGCAGCAATTCAAAATAGAAAAAACTGGCTATGTTTTCATAGCAGATAAGCACGGTTTAATACAACTACACAAAGATGCCAGTAAAGTTGCTAAAGTTAATATTGATGACTTATACGCATCTGATATGCATCGTAAGTTGCTAAGTAGTGCCAGCTTTGTGCTAGAAGAAATAAACTTAAATGGGCAACCGACGCTTGTTGCTGCAACGCCTATTAAAAACACTGATTTATATGTGGTTGCTCAAGTTCCTAAAAGTGAAGTATTTTCAAGCGTTAGCAAATTACAGTGGCAAATTTTTACTTTTACACTTATTACTGCGCTCGTTGCCAGTATAATAAGTTACTTACTTGCGCGTTCACTTTCATCCCCTTTATCTAAAATGGCTGAACTTTTTTCTCGCTTAGGTTCTGGCGACGCTAATTTAGCGTATAGACTCCCTGAATCAAGCCAACCAGAACTAAATTATTTAAGCGACGGTTTTAATCAATTTATCAATAAAATAGAAACCGCCATTAAGCAAGTTGCGAATGAAAGTCGGGACATCAGAACAAGCTCTGACCATGTGTTTGAACAGGCTCAACGAAACTCATTAGCAATTGATAATCAAAAAGAACAAACCATATCTGTTGCTGCTGCAATAAACGAAATGGGTGCGACCGTCCAAGAAATAGCCCAAAGCGCTGCAAAAGCTGCAAAACTAACCGATAACAGTCGTGAAAACACAGAGCAGAGTCATCAACAAGTATTGCAGAGCCAGACGACTATTTCAGCACTTGCCAGCGATATTGATGGAATAACCGAGCAAGTTACCCTGCTTTCTAAGAAAACCGTAGATATTGCAAGTATTGTTGACTCTATTCGGGCGATCTCTGAGCAAACAAACTTATTAGCGCTTAATGCAGCTATTGAATCGGCTCGTGCAGGTGAACATGGCCGTGGTTTTGCCGTCGTTGCTGATGAAGTACGCGCGCTTGCAAATCGCACCTCGCAATCAACGACTGAAATTCAATCAATGATTGAAGAGTTAACAAGAATTTCTGATGATGTTGTTAACGATATAAGTCAATCTAAAGATAAAGCTCAGCAAAGTGTAGGTGCAATGCAAAGCTCGGTTGAGTTGCTTGAAACCATAACTGAAACAGCGAATCAAGTGAATGACATGGCGACTCTAATCGCAACAGCCACTGAGCAACAAAGTAATGTGGTTGCTGGTGTGGGCCGTAATATTGAACAAATTAGCGAAATTAGCGACAAAGCAATGAGCGAACAAATTAATACAGAGCAAGCAATTAGAGATTTAGCAAACAGTGCTCAAACGCTTGACGCTTTAGTTGCCACCTTTGAGAGAAATCGTTAAATACCGAAAACACAACTAAAAAGCTTAATTGTGGGAGCTAATATTTTCAGCTCCCACAATTGAATTCCTGCTGAATCATTTTAGGTAAGTAAATTGATTTAATTTGTTTTATTTTTCAAAGCTTATATAAATTATTATTAGATACACCCAAAACTAACACTGTTGAAATGTCTAGGAACTGCTAATCCTATACCTTGACAATATCTTTAAAATTAATAACGTAGGCTTCTTTTTTAGCTCTTGTCAGTTTCTTTATCTGATATTCCAACTTACTTGCTTCACTTTTACTGCCTACTTTTTGTTGATGGACCAGCAATAATGGCCCTTTTCCTCTAAGGTTTTTAGCACCTTTACCCACTTGATGAGTAATCATACGCTTATCTACATTTGTGGTAATTCCTGTATACCAATGCCCAAAACGTGTTTGCACTATGTATAAGTACCAAGTAGAAGTACTTTTAACGTTATTATCTTCAATTGACTGTAAACTTTTTTCATTATCAATGGTCAAAACATTACCTTTGCACCCTTAACAAAAAACAATTGCTAAAAGGGTTTTACCTTCAGTGACTAATCGGTATCATACAGATTATAAAAAATAAGGATCACAACTAACAATGCAGTCGTTAAAAACTTTTTCTCTTTGGCTTATCGTTGCTCTAACTCTTAGTACAGCTGCGGGCTGCTCAAGCTGGGTGTACAGAATCAACATCCCTCAAGGTAACTTTTTAGAGCAATCTGATGTTGAAAAACTTCGTGTTAGTATGACTCGAGAGCAAGTTATTTATGTACTAGGTAAACCGATTGCCGAAGACGCCTTTGACAAAAATACATGGCGTTATGTTTACAGCTTCAACAAAGGGCGTAAAAACGAGCAACAAAAATCATTAGTTATTAAGTTTGAAAACGAAAGACTGGTATCTCTTGCGGGTGATTACGATCAACCAGAAAATTTCAATACGCCACTGGAGCAATAATACTCCAGTTATGCGTTAATAAAAAAGTGAGCCATGCTCACTTTTTTATTTATAGATTAGCGTTCTAATGGTCGCCCACCAGTCACTTTATTTGCTCGCCCCTCTTCTTTTGCTTTTTCAGCGCGTTTTCTGCGCGCATCTTTAGGATCTGCAATTAATGGACGATAAATTTCAACTCTATCACCATTTTTAAGCTCTTGATTTAATTTAACTGTTCTATTCCAAACACCTAAAGTTAATGAAGTAGCCTCTATTTCTGGACATTTTTCTATAATGCCCGATTGGATAACAGCCTGCTCTGCCGTTGTCCCTTCTATAACGTCAATTGATAAACACGTTGCCGTCGTTGGTAACGCAAATACCACCTCAACATTAATCATACTCGTACCCCATAAACTTGCTTTGCACGATTAGTAAATGCACTCACCATATTTTTGGCTACATCATTAAATATTTTACCAAAAGCAAGCTCGATTAATTTGTTTGAAAATTCAAATTCTAGCTCTAAATGAACTTTACATGCTTTAATATCAAGCTCTTGGAAGTGCCAACGCCCTTTTAGCATTTTAAACGGGCCATCAACAAGGCGTAGCAATACAGTTTGCTCATCAACAAAGGTATTTTCTGTGGTAAACCATTTTTTTATACCCGCTTTGGATATTTCTAAACTCGCGGTCATGTTATTATCGTGCTGTGAAACAATTTTTGAGTCTGAGCAATTTGGTAAAAACTGTGAATAAGCCTCTACATCATTAACTAGATCAAACATCTCTTTAGTGCTGTACATAACCAGCGCACTTTTTTCTATTTGTGGCATACTCGCTCCCAACTGTGTGGGCGAATTTTAGCAAGCTTTGCGCGTTTCCCCAAATTTTCATATGGCTTAAATTTTAAAAATATTATTAAAGAAATCGATGTAAAACATCTCACATTACGTATATTATAGGTCACTATGGCTAAGAAAAATTCATCAAAATCGACAAGTAATACCATCGCGCTAAACAAAAAAGCGCGACATGAGTATTTTTTACACGATAAGTTTGAAGCGGGTATTGAACTACAAGGCTGGGAAGTTAAAAGTATTCGAGCTGGTAAAGTAAATATCACAGAAACTTATATTCATCTTAAAAATGGCGAAGCATTTTTACTTGGCGCTCAAATTCAGCCACTTAATAGTGCATCGACCCATGTTATTTGCGACCCGTTACGTTATCGTAAATTACTATTAGGTAGACGCGAACTTGACCGTTTACTCGGCGCTACAGAGCGTGATGGCTACTCTTTAATCGCCACCGCTATGTACTGGAAAAAGTGCTGGGTAAAACTTGAGTTTCATTTAGCTAAAGGTAAAAAGCTACATGACAAACGTGACGACGGGAAAAACAAAGATTGGTCTCGTGAAAAAGAACGCTTAATGAAACACAAAGTATAACTTTAATGCCTAACCTTGTTAGGCATTTTTACTTCATCTATATAAAAATTAAAGCATAAAAAAGTTATTTAAACCTCAGGTTGTGTCAGGCATAGCTTTATTGAGTTGTACGATAACCATCAAGCTCCCTCGGCCTCACTTAATCTAAAAATTCAACAGCCTTTAGGCAGATTAAAAAGCGTCTAATCAGTACTTAAATCCTCTCTCCCCTGCAATTTACAACAATTAAATTACATATAGCAGTACAGGGTACTTAAATTTAATTTTGAGTGGGCATTTCAAGATAAATTTAAAAAAGATGGCCGTGATTACACTGGTGAATATGGTTACCCAGAACACCGCTTCATTTTCTCAACCAACTGGGAAATTGGTGAGTTTAACACCAACGTAAATATCAGTTATGTAGGTGAATTTGAAGATACGCCAGATATCGACTTTGACGGTAATTTAGATTTTGACAGTAATACATCACGCATGATTGATTCACAAACATTGGTTGATTTACAAACCTCATATCGTATAACTGAATCGGCTAAAATATCGCTCGGTGTTAACAATTTATTTGATGAAGAACCACCATTTGCAATTGGTGATGGAGATGGCGATTTATACGGTTATGCATCGGGTGTGCACAATCCTCGTGGCCGTTACTTCTATACTAAAGTAAGCTTATCTTTCTAAATAAAGACACATAAAAAAACCGCCAGTTGGCGGTTTTTTTTATTTAAAGCTAAGGGCTAGATTATAGCTCGCCTTCATTTTCAGATAAGAACTTAGCAACGCCTTCAGGGCTTGCGTCCATACCTTTTTTACCTTCAGTCCAACCAGCAGGGCATACTTCACCGTGCTCAGTGTGGAACGCTAGTGCGTCAACCATACGAAGCATTTCATCGATGTTGCGACCTAGTGGTAAATCGTTCACTACTTGATGACGTACGTTGCCTTCTTCGTCGATTAAGAATGAACCACGAAATGCAACACCCGCTTCTGGATGCTCAACGTCGTATGCTTTACAAATCTCGTGCTTAACGTCTGCAACTAGTGCGTATTGAACTTTACCAATACCGCCGTCTGCAACAGCCGTGTTACGCCATGCGTTATGTGAGAATTGTGAATCGATAGAAACACCAATTACTTCTACGCCACGCTTTTGAAACTCTTCAAAACGCTTATCAAATGCAATAAGTTCAGAAGGACATACAAACGTGAAATCTAGTGGGTAAAAGAAGATAACTGCTTTTTTACCTTTAATTGTTTCATGAAGGTTGTAGCTATCTACGATTTCACCATTACCAAGAACAGCTGCAGCGGTAAAGTCTGGTGCCTGGCGGCCTACTAATACACCCATTTTATTCTCCAAATATTTTGAGTTTGTTATCAATTGCTTTTGCAATACTGGTACATATATGGGCGCTAAAAGCTAAAAACCAATAGCACCTATATATAATTATTCTGTATATTAGATATAAATATTTAAAAAAGATAATCGTATTTTACGATGTGTGCAATCGATAATACCGAACAATAAATAAACATCCCCGGGGCAAGCCCTTCTGCTAACGCAGAGCTCACTTCGTGAGCGGGGTATTTGGTTAGAACATAGCTAACTGATGATCCGAATGGAGTTGGTCATAATTATTTCCTTGGCTTTTCACATACTTTCTTATCATTGATTCGTCACCATGTTTTCCTTCCGTACTTGCAAAATAACCATCTGACCAAAACTCTCCACCCCATAACTGCTTTTTAACATGAGGGCACTTTTTAAAAACCTCTCTTGCCGTTAAACTTTTAATCATCGTTACCAACTTTGTAATGCTGTAGGTTGGTACTGACTGAACTAAAAAATGAATATGATCTTCATCCGTCCCAATTTCTAAAAATTTGATTTCGTAACGTTTTTCTATTTCAACACAAATTTCTGTGATTGCCCTATCAACTCACACATCAAGAACTGCTCTTCTATATTTTGCAGGGAAAACTAAGTGATAAAGTAAAACTGTCACATTGTGGCTTTTATGTATAAATTCGCTCATTACTCAATACTACGCCGCAAGCGGCGGGGAATAAACCCGAAGAGATTTAAAACATCTAAAATGCAAAAAAACCTGCAAATACAGGTTTTTTTCAAGCGTTTAGTCCATTATATCCGATGGCATATCACCACGAATTCTCTGCCAAATTTCGCCCGTTTGATGTCCATATTTACGCATCATCGAAATCGCACCATCGTGCTCTCTATTTTCCGCTAGTACCGTTAGGTCTTTGTAAAACTGGCGAGCAAGTTCACGTGTTCCTGCATCTGAAAAGTAATGACAACCAATTTTTGAATAAAAGCCTCTAAAGCCATTTAGTATTAATACATAAATACGATTGTTACCGGCAACAGCCAGCTCGTGATGCACTTTGTAATCGTAATCAGAGAAGGCTTGAGCGGTATCTTCTAATTCATCACTTTGTGATAAAATCTCAATCACACGTTCTGGGTTTAATTTAATTGCAGCACGCGTATAAATTGCACTGATATTTGTTCTTGCCGATAGAAGTTGATCGGTCAGCTCAGGCATTTTATCTTCATCTAAACGCGCTAAGGTTTCAAGAATATTTAAGCCTGATGTTTCCCAAAAATTATTAACTTTGGTAGGTTTACCATGTTGAATAGTTAACCAGCCATCACGTGCTAAACGTTGTAATACTTCACGTAAAGTTGTTCTTGTTACGCCAATTAACTCTGAGAGTTCCCGTTCTGCAGGTAGAATTGAACCTGGAGGGAAATCACCATTCCAAATAGACTCAACTATATATTCTTCAGCAAATCCTGCTGGACTTTTGGCTTTAAAAATTCTCATTCAATTCCCACTCGAATTAATCTACAACTTATTGTTCACATGAATAGCCGACTGATTGTACCAGACGATGCACAACTAACAAGTAAAGTAATATACATTAGTCAAAGTGACCATACACACCAAAGGTAAGATTGCTGCAGAGCATAAGATTTTTGGCCCAATAAAAGGAGTGATAATAACTTTTAATTGAACAAACTATTAGAATATATCAAATTAAAATCTGACTCATCACTGGACAACTATGTATGAATACCGCAAGTCAGCGGCGTGCTGGCGGTGTTTTTGCGTCTATTTTGTGACAAGTGCGACAGTGCTAGCACCCTGATTTAGGTTCTTGTTAGGCAAGGACCTTAACTGAACTGAAACCTGCCTAGTTGATGATTTAGCGCTATTAATGACTTCTGATACACTTATCATTAATATTTCAGATGTTCTCTTATTATAAAAAGCAACCAGACACCTATTCCCCAATGCTTCTGCAGCCTTGATTTCATTCTTAATAATTAGAATGGGTGTCATCCTAATCCTACTACCGTATATCATGCGCTAACTATAGTTGGCCTTAGCGGTGCCTACTATAGGCTTATAAAGTGATATGGCAGGACTTATGTTATCAATGGGGCTTGGTAGAACACCACACCGCGTCAATTAGGGTTGTATCAAGTGATCATTAATTTTAGTTACTTCGGTCGCTTTTTTTCCTTTTTGTTGCCGCAGACTTTATCCTAAGTCATAATCTAATGCTTTATTTAAACGTGGAATTTTTATGAACTGGCTTGCGCAATTACCCACCCAACGTACACCCTGGCTTTTATTCACCGCTATTGTTTTTTTACTTGAAGTTACTGCCCTATTCTTTCAATACCAAATGGGGCTGGCGCCATGCATAATGTGTATTTATCAACGTACTGCCGTGTTAGGATTGCTTGCAGCTGGTATTGCTGGCTCAATTAATCCTAACAGTAAAGTAACGCGTGTTATTGCCTATTCAATCTGGGGAGTATCAAGTATTTGGGGCTATTTAATAGCACGCGAACATATCGATATGCAAACAACCACAGATCCTTTTGCATTTAGCTGCGAGTTTGAGCCAAACTTCCCGTCGTTTATACCTTTGCATGAATGGATCCCTCACTTTTTTCAAGCGACGGGTGATTGCGGAAACATAGATTGGCAGTTTGCGGGTTTGAGTATGCCTGCTTGGATGGAAATTATATTTGGATTATTTGCTATTACATTTTTTATCGTAATAACAGGTCGCCTAATGTTAAAAAGAACGGTTTAGTCATTATGTTTACTTTTTTTTCTAGTCAACTTACAGAACTAAAGCATTTAAAAATACGCGACAGGCAAGCTGTTATCGCTGATTCATTAACGATGCTTTCACCTTCTGAACGCGTATTGCTTCGTATTATAAAATTGTTGTTACTCAGCCCACTATTTTTAATATTTACCGTATTTAAAGGTTGGATCCTAATACCATTTTTAATCCTTGGCGGACTTTGCTACCCGTTATTAACAACACCAATAGAAATTAACTTCGCTAAAAAAAATCTCAGTGAAGCATTAAAACATTATAATAAGGGCGCTTAAGCGCCCTTTATGCTTATCAGTTTAACAATAAAAAACCTATTTACAGCTCAAACATGACTAACACATTATTAAATATATTTAGTCAAAGGCCAATACGGTTTAATAGGACTTAAAGCTTAACTTTTCCCTCCAACTTAGTCATTAGCTTTTTACCAATCCCCTTAACTTTAGTTAAATCATCTATAGAAGTGAATTCACCATTTTTATCTCTATACTCAACGATTGCCTCGGCTTTCTTATTGCCAATTCCTGGTAATTTCGTTAGTAAACTCGCATCTGCTTTATTTATACTAATGGCTTCAAATTGCGGTATCTGTTGAGTAATTTCAGATAACTGAGCATAAATATTAGTTGCAGGGAGCAAACACAATAAACTTACAAGCAATAAGCTGTTAAATATTTTCATTTTGGCTTCCTTGAATTTTGTTCGAACATTGTTTAAATTTTGCTTAGGAAACATTCAATAAATAAAGTGCTAAAATTAGTTACTTAAAGAATAACTAAGCGCATTATCACTACTATCCGAAATCCTGTAATGCAGCGGGTAAAACAAGTGATTGCTTAACTAAAGTAAAATTACCGTTTTTTGTCAAATTTAGAACGAACTGAAAATAATAAGAGAAACTTGCAAATTACATCACAAACCATTACTGTACATAAAAACAGTAAACTAATGGTTTTTATAAACCACATTGCCACGCAAGCTTGCAGGAGAAATCATGGCTGTTGTTGTTAAATATGTTGTAGAACGAAACGGAGTTGAGCGCATGACGTTTACTACTAAAAAAGAAGCTGATGCCTATGACAAAATGCTCGATATAGCAGAGTCACTTGAGCTAATGCTCGAAAAAGTAGATGTACCGTTAAGTGAGCAACAAATAGAGTCACTGGCCCTGGAAATAGCAAAGAGCAAAGATGACTTTATGGCTGTATTGAAAGGCGCAAAAGATCCTGTGCCGGCTAAAGTCTCAGAAAAAAGTAAAAAAACAGATAATGTTGCTTCGATCAAAAATAGCGACGAAAAACAAGTAAGCTAAAAAAGCATTAAATAAAAAAGGGAGCAACTAAGTTGCTCCCTTTTTTATTACTTAATCCAACTTAAATTAGCTATTTAAAGCTCTTTTTCTACTTCATCAAATAATATTGTTATATCTTCTGCAGGCTCACTTGTTACTAAACTTACAGCGACAATAGCAATACTCGATAAAATAAAGCCAGGTACTATTTCATACATAAAGCTACTTAAGCTCTTGCCATCAATAGTAAATGGACCGTAGATCCAAATAAGTACTGTACATGCACCCACCAGCATACCGGCTAAAGCACCAGCAAAGTTCATACGTTTCCAATAAAGACTAAACAACACCAATGGACCAAATGCAGCTCCAAACCCTGCCCATGCATTACTAACCAAGTCTAAAATAGAGCTATCTCGATCATAGGCTAAGTAGATAGCGAACAGTGCCACAATAGCTACACTAATTCGGCCAACGGTTACCAATTCAAAATCGCTAGCATCTTTACGTAAAAATGTTTTATATAAATCTTCTGTCAAAGAGCTTGAACTAACTAATAACTGTGAAGAAATTGTACTCATAATAGCCGCTAAAATTGCAGCTAATAAAAAGCCAGCAATCAAAGGGTGAAATAGTAGCTCTGAAAGAATTAAGAAAATAGTTTCAGGGTCTTTCACTACAATGTTATTTTCATAAGTATATGCGGCACCAAATATACCTGTAGCAACAGCACCAACGGCGGCAACAATCATCCATGTCATACCAATACGACGAGCCGTTGGCATGTCTTTAACACTGCGTACTGACATAAAACGGACAATAATATGAGGTTGTCCAAAATAACCTAATCCCCATGCCATTGCTGAAATAATACCTAGTGTTGAGCCTGCACCAATCCAATTAAGCATATCTGGATTAACACTGTTTAGGGTCGATTCTAGTGGTTGTTCTAGCAATGAGTAGGCAACAGTAGGCACTAAGATAAGCGCAATAAACATGATACAGCCTTGCACAAAATCAGTTAGGCTCACAGCTAAAAATCCACCAAACAAAGTATACAAAACAACAACACCCGTGGTGACGTATAAACCCATTTCATAGCTTAGGCCAAATGAGCTTTCAAATAATTTACCGCCAGCAACAACTCCCGAAGAAGTATAAAGTGTGAAGAACACAATAATCACAACAGCAGAAACAACACGTAATAAGTTTGATTTATCATTAAAGCGATTAGAAAAGTAATCTGGAATGGTAATCGAGTCATTTGCTTTTTCGGTATAAACTCTTAGTCGAGGGGCGACCAGAAAGTAGTTTAACCAAGCACCTGCAATTAAGCCAATTGCTATCCACGTACTACTAAACCCAGTTACGAACATTGCACCAGGTAGGCCCATTAATATCCAACCACTCATGTCTGAAGCACCAGCTGAAAGCGCAGCTACACTTGGTGATAAATTCCTGCCTCCTAGCATATAGCCGGAAACATCGCTCGTAGATTGTTTATATGCATATAGTCCTATACCCAACATTACAACAAAGTATAACGTCAGTGAAATAATCATTCCTGTTTCCAAATTAGCCTCCGCACAATTATTAATAACAGGCTTTTGATCCGAATATTGACTCTTAATATTTTATAATAAAGACAGTATTAGGATAAAAGCTATTCGTAATGACTATAACATGCCTAATACGCAAATCTCCAACTTGTTGCCTTTTCTGATTTAAAAACATTCACGTTGTACGCTTTTAAATCAAACCATTAGATCCCGTTAATTTTTGAAAAGCGTATTACAAAGTTACCACTCGTTATAAAATAAAGAGCAATGTGTAACGCTCAGCAAAAACGCTTCAAGGAGTTATAAACGTGTTTAACCACAAGGGTGTGATAAATAAAATGTAAACCTAACGCTTAAGCTTGGCTACTTCTCATTCAACACATGAATTTATAAACTTCGCTTTTTTAAATTGAAAATAATTTTAAAGCCCAATTTATCCTAATAATTCACTTGGTTTATAAGTATAATTTACTAGGGCGTGTTGACCTTTCGTGATTGATTTTGCAGCAGACTGTTTGGTATTTGGGCAAGGCAGAGCCTATGTAGTGTGGTTATTCCCCATAAATAGGCGATAACGCAGCATAAATGCCAAACATGCGCTGCCCTTTGAGCTCGATCTAGGGACGATTAACTCTTTGTTACTCGGTTTTTACTTATTCTTACAGGGATGTAAGCCATTAGAGTAACGCAGGAGCAGTTACCTAGCCCACTAGGTTACAAACCTCGCGCCGCGATTAAATCGCCCCTAGATTGAACAAATTTCAATCTACAAAGGTCAACACGCCCTAATACTAAACATTTACATAATGCTATTTTGAATGTTTTACCATATATTATTACACTAATTACTATCTCTACTCATACGGAATGTTTATGTATTTTTATGCTGCACGCCAGCCTATTTTAAACCGCAACAAAGAGCTTATTGGTTACGAGCTTTTATTTCGTGATGGTGTAGACAACGTATTTCCCAATATAGATGGAGATGAAGCAACAACACGCTTAATCGAAGGCAGCCAATTTAACTTTGGTCTAGAAGATTTAACAGACAATAAACCAGCATATATAAATTTCACTTTAGAAACACTGCTAAAAGGTTACCCAACAATACTGGGTAAAGACGCTATCGTTGTTGAAATTTTAGAAACAATCCAGCCTGGTAAGCGTCTACTCGCTATTGTTAAAGATTTAAAAGGCAAAGGCTACACTCTGGCATTGGACGATTATACTCACCAACCAGTTTGGCGGCATTTTTATCCATTTATCGATATTATTAAAATCGACTTTTTAACGTTAGATACCGACAATATTCAAGACATTATTGCTGACTTAAAACAATATCCGCATATCAAATTACTTGCTGAAAAAGTAGAAACCCATGAAATGTATAATTTAGCTTTAGAGCTCGGGTTTGATTATTTTCAAGGGTTTTTCTTTTCAAAGCCTGAAATGGTTCAAAGCAAAGCATTACCGCCATCTGAAATGGCATTAGCTGAGTTACTTTATGAAACCTCAAGCGTTGAAATCAATTTACAAAAGATTACGGGGGTATTTGAACGCGACGTAAATTTATCATATAAATTGCTGCGTTATTCCAATTCAGCTGCATTTGCAAAACGCGCTGAAGTAAACACTATTAAGCAAGCACTTATCATACTCGGTGCAAATGAAATAAAAAAACTACTCTCTTTATTATTTGCAGCACAAGTCTCTGCTGATAAACCCGTTGAGCTGCTTCGATTGTCACTTACTCGTGCTCGCTTCGCCGAGTTGCTCGCAATATCTCATGGACAGTTTAAAGATACTGGCATGGCCTTTTTGACCGGTATGATGTCATTAATGGATGCTATTTTAGATCAAAGCATGGAAAGCGTAATGAGTAAGTTACCGCTGTCTGATGAAATAAAAGCGGCGTTGCTCAAAAATGAAGGGCTACTCGCTAAATACTTAAACCTAGTAAAATATTACGAGCAAGCTAATTGGTCAGCAGCAAACGAAATGACTAAGGAGCTAAATCTAGGAGGCAAAGTGCCCGATGCCTATCACGAAGCGCTTGGTTGGGTGAGCGAGCAAATGCAGTTGATAGTTAACGAAAAATAAATAACCCGAACTCTGGTTAAGATATTTACTAATATATTGAATCATAATGATATTTAAATTTATTTTTCTCTAGGGCCTGTTGATCTTTGCGGATTGAAATTTGTTCAAACTAGGGGCTATTTAATCACGGCGCGAGATTTGTAACCTAGTGGGCTAAGTAAAAACCGAGTAACAAAGAGTAAATAGCCCCTAGGAAGAACCCTTTGGCAGCGTCTGTTTGGTATTAATGCTGCGTTATCGCCTATTTATGGGGAATACCACACTACATAGGCTCTGCCTTGCCTAGATACCAAACAGACTGCTGCAAATTCAACCTTGAAAGGTCAACGGACCCTAGCCATAGATTTTCAGTGAAAACAAGGCGAACTTACGCGTCAATAGCTGGCCTATTGCAAGTGAATTCAACGTAGTTAGCGCTGAAAATAGCGGCTCGAGATATATTTATTATCCAGAATTCAAGTTAGCTATATAAACAGCAAACAAAAACACCAGCATTTAGCTGGCGTTTTTGTAAGTGGCTTTTTAATTACAGACTTTCTAGAAAATCTTCATCAAAATCCGCAGGCTCTTCTTTTACTGGCGGATTACCATCATATAGTTCATATATTTGACGTTGAAAGTAAATATCTTTAACAAATAAATATGGGTCGAGCGAATCATTCAGCAAACCTTCTTGAGGGATTAACGATGCTCGCGCTTCAACGGCTTTTAAAACAAAGACTAAAATTGTTTGTGGTGTGGTCAGTGCTATTTTAGGCAAGGCGATATTATCAACAACATCACCTGTTAAATTACGGGCAGTCGTTGGCCCCATACCTGGGAGCATTAAATAAGCACCATCACCGACGCCCCATACACCCAGAGTTTGGCCAAAGTCTTCATCTACAACTTCAAGACCTAATGAGCTCGCAACATCAAAAATACCAAATATACCCACCGTCGAGTTAACTAAAAAACGCGCTAAGCTCACGCCTGCATTTCCTGCTTTACCCTGTAAACCAGCATTTATCATATCCACTGGTGCTGTAATATTATCAGTGAAATGTACAACACCTTGTCGAACAGGTGCTGGCGTTACTGTTATATAACCGACTGCGGCTGGACGTAATATGTATGCATCTAGTACATCCATATTAAAGTCATACAGCGGGCGATTAATACTTTGCAGCGGATCTCTATCATCTACTTTGCTTTGTGGTACCTGAGCACAACCGGCCAGTACCAATAAACATAAAAATGTGAAACTATGTTTTAACATCTAACGTCCTTAAGGTATTAATGTATTAATTTGAAGTTGGTAGTCACTTACACTTTCACGCTTTAACAGCTCTGAATGCCCTTCAAGCTCCCCAGAACTTGGCATAACCGAGTCATCTATAGAAATACGAGCCGATATAACAATATTCTCTACACTAGATAAGTTAAGCCCTGCAACCATAGCACTACTATCGCTCAACTCAACCGTAACTGGAAATGAATAGGTAGTTAGCTTAACAGCAGCTAGCGGCATAGGAGAGCCAGTTGCAGCTTTTGCAAATATAAACAAAATGCCGTTTTTTGGTTGTTTATCAATAAGCTCTTTTGCAATATCGACGGTAACAGTAATAGTGCTCACACCGTTTGTTACAGGTATAACAGAACCTTCACTTTGCATTTGCTGCTCAATATCAGCAATACGTTTGGAGATCATACTATAGCGCGAATCACTTTTTTCCATACTCGCAAGTAGAACTTCAAATGCAGCTTTAGCTTGCGGCCAGTCTTTACGTTCATAAGCAATCAGCGCGAGTAATGAAATTGCATCTAAATTTGTAGGTTCAACTTTTAATACTTTTGAGAGCATGCCTGCCGCGCGGGTCATATTAGCTTCGCTACCTTCAAGTAATAAAACTTGGCTGTAGCTAATAAGTACCTGCATATTATCAGGATTCATACGCAATGCTTTATCAAATGATTGCTGCGCCATATCAAACTCATTTAGCGACATAGCCACTCGGCCAAGTAGCATCCAAGCAATTTCGTCATCACCCGAACGGCTAAGCTTTGTACGAAGGGCCAGTGCAAAAGCTTGTAGCTCATTTTGACTAAGTGGCTCACCTTTTTGCATTACAGCACGCTCACCGTAATCAGCTAGATTATCCATTGCGTCATGCCAAGCCGAAATTTGCTGCTGACTTCCCGTAAAGCTATAAAAAATCCCTGTGAGCGCAAGAACGAATGCACCACCCGTTAAAGCAAAAATACGATTATTACCTTTGCTGTTTAGTGATTTTTCTGGTGATAGCTCGTTCAACAAACGGCGTTTTAATTCAACGATTGATTCTGCATGGTTTATGCTATCAATGCGTTGATTATCTAAATCAGTTTGCAAATCGACCAAACGCTGCTCATAAATACTAATTAATTCAGCATTGGCGTTATGAGTAATTGTTTGAACACGCTCTTTTTTTAAAAAAGGTAGCATAACAAAACCAAGCGCAACTAGTGTGAGTAAAGCAAAACACGCCCACATTAAAATCATTTAGCATTGCTCCTGACGTTTATTTTCATCGATTAGCTTCGCTAGCAGCATTTCGTCGTCACTGCTCCACGTTTGTTTTACTGATGCTTTTCGCTGGCGAATAACAATAAAACCAAAGCCGATAATTACGATTAATACAGGTAACACCCACAACACTAACGTAGCTGGTGTAACTGGTGGGTCGTAATGAACAAAATAACCAAAGCGATCGATCATGTAATCAATTACTTCGTCTTTGCTTTTACCTTCTTTAACCAACACAAGTACTTTATCGCGTAAATCTTTAGCAACAACAGCATCTGAGTCAGCAATATTCTGATTTTGACACTTAGGGCAACGCAGCTCTTTGTTCAACTCTTCAAACAGTATTGCTTGTTCGTTATTATCAAATTGGTAGCGATCTTGCTGTGCAAACGCTCCCAAGCTTACAAAAAGGCTAAGAGTAAGTAATAACCACTTCATTATTTAAGCTCCTGCATAATTGGCGCAAATTTAGCTCGCCATACTCGCGGGTTTATATCACCGGTGTGATGCAATAAAATAGTGCCATTTTTATCGACTAAAAATGTTTCAGGCGCACCCGACACCCCTAAATCCAACGACAAAGTACGGTGCAAATCTAAAATATTAAATTGATACGGGTCGCCTGCACGTTGCAGCATATCACTCACTTCTGTACGAAGTGATTGCATATTAAACGGGCCATCAAAGTCCGCGTCATAACCTTGTACGTAATAAAGGCCGACAATTTTAACGCCTTGCTCACGTAACTTAGTTAAATAGCCAAGTTCAGCTAAACAGGTTGGGCACCAAGTACCCCATACATTTAATAAGTAAACTTCACCTTTTAACGACTCGTTAGTCCACTGTTTATTATCTTGCATTAAATCAGGTAAATTAAATGCAGGCATTTCTTGTCCTAATCGCCCTGTTTGAATTTCACGAGGATTGGCAAAAAGTCCCTGGTATAAAAATACGCAGACAAAAGCAAACACCAAAAGCGGCGCAATAGCTAAAACTTTGCGGTTCATAAAACACTCTCCGCAGCTGCTCTTCGAGCTGTTTTCGTCGATGTACGATACCGCTTATCAAACAAGATCATAAATCCTGCTAACGATACAAGTACACCACCAATCCACATCCAACGAACAAATGGCTTATGATAAATTCTAAGTGACCATGCACCTTGGCTTAATTGCTCACCCAGCGCTAAGTATAAATCACGTGTAAAGCCAGCATCTATTGCCGCCTCAGTCATAAACTGCATACCTATATCGTACTTGCGTTTTTCAGCATGTAATTGGGTTACAAGTTCATTATTTTTAAGCACTGAGACAACACCCGCATGTCCGCTGTAATTTGGCCCTCGAATAGTTTTAACACCATCAAAGCGATATTCGTATTGATTAAGCTGTACCGTATCACCTTGCTTCATTGATACATCACGCTCAACTGAGTAAGCAGATGTAAGCGTTACGCCCGCAATAACAAACGCAATACCAATATGACCAAGCACCATCGCCCAGTAACTTACACCTAAGCGTTTTAAGCCTTCTTTTAAGGTATCGTGCACAGCTGCTTTGGTGTAAATATCAATCCCTGTTGATATAGCAATCCAAACTGCAAGCGTTATAGCTAAGAGCGTAAGTGGTTTTACTAAATCGTAACTAGAGAATAACCAAGCACAGGTGATCACGACACTCGATACGACACCCATTAATATTTTGTTTTGCAAAAAGGCCCATTTGTTTTGCTTCCAGCGTAAAAATGGTCCTATACCCATCAAAATAGCGAACGGCACTAAAATTATTGCAAACATTTTATTAAAAAACGGTTCGCCAATAGAAATACTGCCTAAACCCATTTCTTTATGAACCATAGGTAATAGCGTACCCAGTAGTACGATTAATGTAGCAACCACTAAAAATATATTATTGAGCCATAATGCCACTTCGCGAGATACAAGCTTGTATCGACCTTCGCTGTGCACTTGCGATACTCGTAGCGCATACAATGCTAAGCCACCGCCTACAACGATGCCGAAAAAGGCGAGAATAAATAAACCTCTATCAGGGTCTGTTGCAAAAGCATGCACTGATACAATAATACCCGAGCGCACAATAAACGTACCCAGCAAACTTAAAGAGAATGCAGCAATTGCGAGTAATACCGTCCACGATTTAAACACACCGCGTTTTTCAGTCACGCTTAAAGAGTGTAATAATGCAGTTGCAACAAGCCATGGCATAAGCGAGGCGTTTTCAACCGGATCCCAAAACCACCAGCCGCCCCAGCCAAGTTCTGAATACGCCCACCAGCTACCAATTGTTATTCCTAGAGTTAAAAAGCCCCATGCAGTCATTGTCCACGGGCGTGACCATTTAGCCCATGTGTTATCAAGCTTGCCGGTTAACAACGCAGCAATAGCAAAAGAAAAAGCAACCGATAATCCAACATAACCCATGTACAGTAATGGCGGATGAATAATCATACCGGGATCTTGAAGTAACGGATTTAAGTCACGTCCTTCGACCGGAAAATAAGGCAGTAGACGCTCAAACGGGCTTGAAAGTAGCAAGGTGTACATCATAAAACCCACACCTAAAAAGCCAAGCACACCCAATACGCGCGCACGTAATACCCAAGGTAATGATTTGGAGCGTGCAGCAACTACCGCTGTCCAACCCGCTTGCATTACAAGCCATAGTAAAATAGCGCCTTCATGACCGCCCCACGTAGAGGTGATTTTATAATACCAAGGCAATGTACTACTTGAATGGTAGGCTACGTACGATACGGTAAAATCATCCGTTAAACTGGCATAAATAAGTGCAGCAAAAGAGATTAAAACAAAAGCAAATTGCCCTATTGCTAAAGATGGGGCCGCACGCATCAATCGAAGATTACCGGTATGCGCACCCCAAAGAGGAAAAATACACAGCAAAACGCTTAGCACCATGGCAAGCGTTAAAGAAAAATAACCAATTTCTGGGATCATAGCTAATTACCACTATCTAAGTTGTATTTTGGTTTTTCGTGCTTAATACCTTTAACTGCCTCTGCAACTTCTGCAGGCATATATTCTTCATCATGCTTTGCAAGCACTTCAAATGCTTCTATTACGTTAGGCTCAATTAATACGCCTTGCGCTACAATGCCTTGCCCTTCACGAAATAAATCAGGCAAAATACCTTGATAACGTACTGTTACCAGTGGGCCAGTATCAATTAACTTAAAGCTTACTTGTAAACTTTGTTCATTACGCTTAACAGTACCTGGAACAACCATGCCGCCAATACGTAACTTTTGACCTATATATGGCTTTTCTTTGTTAGGGCCTTTACCGTCAATAAGTTCACTTGGCGTATAAAATAAGTTTATATTTTCTTGAAGTGCGTAGAGCACTAAACCAATTGAGCCACCAATACTAAACAGTACGGCAATGATTACCAATAAGCGCTTTTTACGTCTTGGATTCATGAGATTTGTTCCTGTTTAGCTTTTTTAATTCGCACTTCACGTATTATTTGTTGCTCTACAGAAGCCATAATACGTTTGGTATCTCTTAAAGAGTTGACTAAAATACCAAGCAAAATAAGTGCGCATGTACCAAAAGAAAGCCATACATAAAACCCATAGCCCCCCATTGCAATAAAATCAGAAAAAGAGTCAAACTGCATAATTACCCCTTATTTAACAACGTACGCACCCACGGTCGATGCTTTTCGCGTTGCAAAATTTCATTTTTAAGACGAATTAAAGTCACTGTTCCTACAAAAGCAGCAAAGGCTAAAATATTAACCATAAGTGGCCAAAACATACTTGGGTCAACTGCATTTGTATTGAACTTTGTAATGCTTGCGCCTTGGTGCAATGTATTCCACCATTCAACCGAAAAGTGAATGATTGGTAAGTTGATCACCCCAACAATGGCTAAAATAGACGCGGCACGTCCTGCTGATTTCTTATCTTCAAATGCGTGGTATAGCGAAAGCACACCCAAATATAAAAATAATAAAATAAGCTCAGAGGTTAAACGTGCATCCCACACCCACCAAGCACCCCACATAGGTTTACCCCAGGCAGCGCCAGTAATGAGCGCTATTGCAGTCACGCAAGCACCTACTGGTGCTATAGCAATAACCGCAAGCTCTGCATTTCTTAGTTGCCATACAAGTGCAACAATAGCGGCAATAGCCATTGATGAGTAAGCACCCATTGATAAAATGGCAGAAGGAACATGAATAAAGATGATACGGTAGCTATCTTTTTGTTGATAATCGGCAGGTGCAAAACCAAGCCCCCAAACCCATCCAACAATCATACTAACTACAGTAACTACGGCGAAATAAGGCAGTAACGTATTGCATAACTGATATGCACGCTCTGCTTTAGCATAGGGATGTAACCATTTCCACATTAACTTACACTCACTTTTAAAGCTGACGATATGGCAATTGGTGCGCTAATAATAGCAATAAGTAACATAGCACCAAGGATGGCAAGCTGCCCGCTATAATCCAGCGACATAGAGCTGGTATCGATAGCCGACGTTGCAAAAATCAAAACAGGAATATACAAAGGCAGTACGAGTAAACTCATCAAAATACCCCCTTTTTGTAGCCCCACAGTAAGCCCAGCGCCTATTGCGCCAATAAAGCTCAACAGTGGTGTGCCTAATAACAATGTTAAAACAGTCGCGGTTAGTGCCGTACTCTCTAGGTTTAACAACAATGCAAACAGCGGCGTCATTAATACCAGCGGTAAACCTGTCACGACCCAGTGTGCGGCAACTTTGGCAAGCACAGTGAGTGATAACGGATAAGAAGACGCAATTAATTGTTCAAGAGAGCCATCATTAAAATCATCTCTAAATAACTTATCTAAACCCAACATAGTAGAAAGTAGTGCAGCGACCCAAATGATACCTGGCGCTATTCTCGCTAATAGACCTGGCTCAGGCCCTATTGCTAACGGAAATAATGAAATTACAATTAAGAAAAACAAAATAGGGTTTACAATTTCGGCGCGCTGACGAAATGCAAGCTTTACATCTTTGCTAAATACCGCACTAAAGAGCAACCAATAAGAGTGTTGACGAGTCATTAGTGGCGATACTCCAATGTAACCGTTTGTAAGTTACTAAAGTGGGTCGTTAAGTCTTGGTGAGTCGTTAACAAAATAGCACCACCGCTTTGCAAGTGCTCAGTAAATCTTTGTTGTAAAAAGGCGACACCGCTTTTATCAAGTGCAGTAAATGGCTCATCAAGTACCCATAATTTAGCATCGCTTAACCAAAGCCTTACTAAAGCAACACGTCTTTGTTGCCCTGCTGATAACGTTCTAACAGGTACATCTTCAAGCCCAACAAGACCCAGTTTCGCTAAAATAGGATATAAGTCAGGCTCATTTATGTAGCCATTTATATGTAACCAATGACGAACATTTTCAACCGCGCTAAGCTGGGTGTTTACACCCGTTTTATGGCCTATAAATAATAACTCTCTGGCATACTCTTCATAGTACTTAGATATCGGTTGTTCTTGGTATAAAATAACGCCTTCGTCAGGCACAGAAAAACCTGCGATAATACGCAATAGCGACGTTTTACCAGCCCCATTAGGACCCGCTAATTGCATGATTTGACCGCTATTAAGGCTAAAATTAAGATCCGCAAACAAACAACGTTCTTGCTTGATGCAGGTGACGGACTTAATGTGTAACAAGATGACGATTCTCTCTGCCAAAAATTAGGCGTTAGTCTACCATAATGATAGGGTAATACGAATATTGCTTTAAAATCGATTCACTTAAAATAGAGAAAACTTGATTTAAAATAATGAATACGCCAACGCAAATCACATTATCTAATTCATTGGTTATCAATCAATCGAGCAATGCTCAAACGAATGAATTATCGCAATTACCTGATGAGGTACTTGCCGCTAAAAACATACAATTTTCGAAAGATTCGATTACGCTTGATGTATTTATTGATAAGCATTGGCAAACATTAAGGCTTGGCACTACCAACGTGCCTCAAAACTTACAAAAAATAGCCAGTGCTAACATACAGCTCAGCCCCGATGGCAAACAGCTCAACATTACGCCAAACAGTACAACATTGACCATAAACCAACCAGCTCAGTTGCAACGCTTATTAAATTATGTGAGCACAGGCGCCGAGGTAGAAAGCAAACCAATGGCTGTGCAAGTGATGTTATCCCCAACCCCAAAATTAGTCATTGATAAGCTCAACGCCAGTATTGCAATAAATAAAGAGGTAGCGCAGCTACTTATAACCGAGCAACCTTTAAAAGTAATTGTGAGTACTAACAACAAAGGCGCGCAGATAAATGTTATTAATAGCTTTGCTGATACAGTTCATTCGCAACCACTAAGTCAAGCAAAGCTCACTAAATTACTTGCAGCGCTACTACCTAATGCACAACTGCAAGCAACACCTAAACTAGCTATTTTAACTCACCCACAAAAGTCGGGTTCGTTTACAACGCCTATAAATAATAAACAAGTTAGTGAACTACCCAACATACCGATTAAAGTAAACTTAGTAAATCAGGCCGATAAGTTATTTATTAAAACCGATACTAATAATATAAACGTGACGCTTAATAATTCATTCTCCAAACCGTTTAACGAACTGCTTTTAGCGCAAAAAAATAGTGACCCTGAAATATCGCTCTCAACCTCGTCCAATAAAAAAATGAGTCCACTACTTACACAAAGCAGCCCAATAAAATCATGGCTGCTACATAGTTTTAGTGATTTAAAAACACGGATTAATGACGCAGTAAAATATTTTGAACACAAGCCGTTCGCAACAGAGTCAAAACAAACAATTGCATTGGCACCTGAATTATCTAAAAGTGACACTCCTAGCGCTGTTATTAATCAGCAATTAAAAAAAATAAATATGACACAAAACCTAGATATGCTAATCAAAGGCATTGACGGTAAAACCTTGACTAACGCAACAAATATTTTGCCAAAGCACTTTAATCAACTACCTCCTTTAGCACAATTAACTCAGCTCCTAAAAGCCAGTGTTAATATATGGCAGGCATTACCTCAGCATAATCAAACATTACCAGTCAGTAACGCCAATAATACTGATGCTCATCACTTCAAAAATATAATTTCACCAGAAAGTATTTCTCGCAGCCAAATGTTACAACCGATAGAAGCAAAGCTGCTTAGCCCTCTTTTAAAGCTACCTGACTCAATTGCTGCCACTGAAAAACCAGTGAACAGCAAATCAATTTTAAACAGCCAAATAAATAACATAACAAGCAAAATAGAAAAGGATTCACCAGATTTAACACGCCTTATTAATCAAGCTTTTAACCGTATGGTCTCAAGTACTAATGTGCATCCCGTGACTATTCAGCGTGAGATACTAACAAACATTCAACCCTCTATACTTGCTAATGACACGTTGCAAAGCAGTTTTACTAAAGGGCTAGAACAAATGGCGGTAAGCATTTTAGCGGCACCCGCTATCAATCAGTCAATCGTCCCTGTTAGCTTGAATAATCACACTGGCTTAGATGCATTATTGCAAGTATTGCTACCTACTTTTAAAACAGGTAACACGAGTGCTAAGCTGCTTGAGCAACTACAGCAACCTCAAGTTCAAGCCCTTGCAAACGAGCTGATACAAGTAAAAAACACGTTAAATCAGGTACAAACTTCAATGCCAAATCAACATCCTGATTCAAATCCTTTAGTGCAATTTTTATTACCCATGAAACTTCCCCCTGAGGCCGCTCAAACAGAAATAACACTAGGGCAATATAAAAAATCGAGTAACGATAAACTAGAGAGTAAAAATGTATGGTTTGTCAGATTAAATTTTGACTATGCTGAATTGGGTCAATTACAGATCACTGCGGAGTTGATGGATAAAGCACTTGATTGCCAGTTACTCGCATCTAGCCAAGAAATTACAGCGATTGCTCATCCGCACCTAGATAACTTAAGATCAAAGCTTGCAAAGCATGGTTTGCAAGTAGGCGAACTTAATTTAAAGCGCGGTGATACTAATCATCAAGCATTTGATAATTCACATGCAATTATTAATATTAAGGTTTAATTATGAGTGATGTGCTTAATAACAAATCAGCTATCGGGCTTTTATACGAAACGGGTAGTACACCCACAATAAGTGCTAAAGGGTTTGGTGAATTAGCTGACGAAATAGTCGCTGCGGCCAAAAAGAAAGGAATTATGATCCACGAAGATGCTGCGCTTGCTAAAACATTATCACACTTGGCATTAGGGGAAGAAATCCCTAAAGAGCTTTACTATGTAATTGCGGAGCTAATTGCCTTTTCCTATGTATTAAGGGGGCAATTCCCGCCAGGTTGGAAGGACTTTCAAGGTAAGCTAAATATAAAAGCATAAAAAAATGTTGGCTTAAAATACCAATTAAACTAAAAAGGCGCTAAGCGCCTTTTTGCTTATGCAAAGAAAACAGTAATTCGGCTTCAGCTCTAGGCAGTTCACATTCGCGTATAACCTCGTCTAAATCGGCACCTAAGCCAACCATTTTTACAGCACGAGAATAAATTTTAGCATCTGGATCGTCGTATTTCTGAGCCGCTTGTTGTAAAACTAACTCTTGGTTTTGTTGTTCAACCTCAAGCACTCGTTTACCAATACTCAATAATCCGGTTCGTAATTCAGATACTTCACTTCGCAGAATATGAGTTTGTTCTGAAGTGTCTTTAAGTTGCTGCATAGCAGAATCAAGCTCAGTTGCTTGTTTGCTTTTTAATGCAGCAATTAGCGCTAACGATATAAGTCCAATCGCCAGCGCTGCAATTGCGATACTAAGTAACAACATATTTTAGTGGTAAAGCTTATATATCGCTTAACTCATCCCATTCATCATCGCTGAGCAATTTGTTTAAATCGACTAAAATCAGCAATTCATCATCACGATTACACACACCTTGAATGAATTTAGCACTTTCTTCAGTACCAACATTTGGTGCACTGTCTATTTCAGAACTACGTAGATAAACCACTTCAGAGACACTATCGGCTAAAATACCTATAACTTGTTCTTCAGCTTCAATGATTAAGATACGAGAGTTATCAGTTGCATCTGCAGCATCTAAACCAAAGCGAGAGCGTGTATCTATAACGGTTACAACATTACCACGTAAATTAATAATACCAATTACGTAAGAAGGCGCACCAGGCACTGGAGCAATTTCAGTGTAGCGCAATATTTCTTGCACTTGCATTACATTTACGCCATAAGTCTCTTCTTCTAGCTTAAATGTAACCCACTGTAATATTTCATCATTATCTGCATTTTTATTTGCTGACAGTAATTTATCTTGATTCATGCTATTTCCCCGTAATGGTCATTATTACTGACGACTATCTAAGCCTTTTTCTAATAATGCATTTAAATTATCTACATCTATTAAAGCACACATTTTTTCTTTAATAACACCGGCAAGCCATGGACGCTTACCTTTATTAGTATTCCATTTTACATCTTCTTTACCCAATGTAATGTTATTTATTAACTTTTCAGCCAATAATCCCCACTGGCTATCGCCTAGCGTGATTAAATATTGATAATTAAGAGATGCCTCTAACTTTTCATCATACTTTTCAGGCATGACCCAACGAGCGGTATCAACAACATTTAGCTTCTCATCTCTGTTAAGCATAACGCCTTTAAACCATTTTGGCTTACCAAACAGATGATTTACTTCACTTAACTGATGAATTCCACCCAGTGACTTTAATGGCACAGCAAGCGTTAACCCTGCAACTTCAAAAAACAATGCCTGAAATTCGCCTTCAAAATAATCTTCTTGGCTTTGCGTTTTCAGTGCCTGTGAAGGCTTTTCTGATAATTGCGCTGCGGTATTATCTGTTACATCAATAATTTTATCTGTAACAACCTTTTCACTCGGTAAAGGCTTGGGTGCTACTACTGATTGAATTTGTTCATCAGTCTTTTCAGTTGCATTGCTCTCTTTAGTCTGTAACTGTTCTTGATCAGTCCCATTAGGTATTTTTTCAAGCAATTTTGCGACTGGCTCTAAGTTATCTATAGGCCCATCGTCACGTAACAATGCACCTAAATATTGAGTCATAACTTTTTCATTAGCAAATAATTGCTTACTCATTTATCAACCTTGTTCAATTAAATAGTCTAATAGTGCTTTATAAGCAAACACACCTCGAGATCGAGGACAAAACTCAATGGGTACTTTTTGCGCAAAGCTCGCATCCCTTAGCTTTGTATCTACGGGAATAACCCCTGGCCACACCTTATCTTTATAGGTATCTTGCAAAGTTTTATAAGCTTCTAAAGATGCTTTAGTCCGTTTATCGTACATAGTAGGAATTATAGTATATTCATAATTTTTCGCTTGCGAGGTTTGCATTAACTCCATCGTACGCATCATTCTATCAAGTCCTTTTAAAGCTAAGAATTCAGTTTGTACGGGAACTAAAATACGCTCGCTTGCCGCAAGTGCATTAACCATTAACACGCCTAACACGGGTGGGCAATCAAGAATTGCATAATCATAATGGTCACTAATTTTTGCAAGCGTTTTTTTTAATATTAACCCCATACCCGATTTATTACCCATACTCCTATCGAGTGTGGCAATTGCCATTGTCGCGGGTAAAATATCCAAATTCTCGAGCGTTGACGGACAGAGTGATTGAAGTATTTCTTCACTTTGCATGCCTGTACCACGGGCAAAAATATCATATACGCTAATTTCTAAATCTTCTGAATCGATACCAAAATAATAGGTTAATGATGCATGCGGATCTGTATCAATCAGTAATACACGCTTGCCGCGCAAAGCAAGAATACCGGCAAGACTCACTGCTGTTGTTGTTTTACCCACACCACCTTTTTGATTTGCCACAGTCCAGATTTTCACATTACATCCTAGTTACTGTTCGCTACGAGTAGTGATGCGGACACCACCATGAGGTAAACGAATTATTTTTATTGTATCGTCATCTGAAGGGAGTTCAATTTCGGGTTCTATTTTTTGACTCTCTGGCTTTGATTTATCAACGCCAATAACAGGTGGTAATCCATACTTAGAAAGTGCTACGACAACTTTTCGATTTTCAGCTCGCCCTTGCTCTGTACTATTATCTGCAAGAGGAGAATATTGCCCATAACCTTCTATTGCCATACGCGCAGAGTTTATTCCTAACTCTTCTAGTTCAACTAAAATTGATGTTGCTCTTGCTACAGATAACTCCCAATTAGAACGAAATATTTCATTACGAATAGTTTCATTATCAGTATAACCACGCACTCTGATATAATTATCTACAGGCGCAATAATATCTTTAACGAGTTTGACGACTTGTTTAGCTCGTAAATGAGCGACTGAACTGCCACTTGAAAATAGCATTCCAGAGCTAAGTTCAATAATTAGCCAATCTTGGTTTAACTCTAAATTTGCTTCACCATCACGAATTTCGTCAATAAGTGCTGATTGTAATTTTGTTAACAAGCTATCTAAAGGTTTTCCTAAATACTTTTGCTGTATATTGCTTGTGTCACTTTGTCCATCAAGTAGTTCAGGACCTTGCTCTTGTTTTTGAATGCTCTCGCCATAAAGTACTTCTTGTTCAGGAGTTACTCTATCAGTAAGAATACCATTACCGTTTACACCTTCACCATTTTGTGAATATTGGCGTGCAGATTTATCAAAAACATGTTCAAGTGAATCTGACAATATTTGAAAATTTTCTTCTTTACTGATTGCAATAGCATACATAACCACAAAGAATGCAAACATAATGGTCATGTAATCAGCATAAGAGACTAACCAGCGTTCGGTATGTTGGCTTTTTGAAGAGACATTGCGTAAGCGGCGGCGTAACATAGCGATTACTCTTGAGCTAAGTTAGGACGTTCTACACGGTAGGCTTCAAGCTTTAATTCAATATTTATCGGGCTTTCACCTAAGCTTATCGCGATAACACCTTCAGAGAGCATTTCATGATAAAGCATTTTTTGTTCAATCCGTTGTTTTAACTTATTTGCCATCGGCAAAAAAATAATATTAGCGAGACCTACACCATATATTGTAGCAATAAACGCAGTTGCCACACCTTCACCCAACTTTTGCGGATCAGTGATGAAAGACATCGCTTGAATAAGCCCTAGCACAGCACCTAAAATACCAATGGTAGGGCTATAACCTCCCATTGCTTCATAGACACGCCCTGCCTCTAATAATCTATCGCGTTCAAGTAATAAGTCTATTTCGAGTGTGTCTCGTAATTTTTGCTCAGAACAACCATCAACCAATAAACCAAGCCCTTTGGCGGCATAAATATCAGGATGAATAAACGCTTCGTTTTCTAGTGCCAAATAGCCTTCTTGACGGGCTTTGTGCGACCAGCGTTTAACTTGCTCAATTGCTTCGTCTATATCGTATTGTGGAGCGAAAAAAACCCAATGGCTTATTTTTAGCATTTTTTTAAAGGTGCTTGCAGATGTTTGTAACATCACAGCACCCAATGTGCCACCAAGCACTATAACGAGCGCAGGGACATTAAATAATGCAGATGCAACGCCCCCTTCCAAAGAGTAACCAATTGCTATAGATCCTAGCGCAATAAGTAGCCCTAGAATAGAAAGCTTATCCACAGCCAGTTTCTCTTTTTATTCTCGCAGCTACGTCATCAAGCGCTAAGATCTCACTGGCTAGCCCAGCATTTACTAATGCTTGTGGCATACCATAAACGACACAACTATTTTCATCTTGTGCCCAAATCGTTGCACCCGTTTGTTTGAGCATTCTTGCTCCATCACGCCCATCAGCTCCCATACCAGTCAACACTATTGCTAACACATCGCCTTGATAAGCTTTCGCTACACTTGCAAATGTTACATCGACGCTTGGTTTATAAGTGATTCGCTCGCTTTGATCTTCAAAAACTCTCAACGTTTTTGCAGCTCCACGCCCCTCAACCATCATTTGCTGACCACCGGGTGCTAAATAAGCCGTTCCAGCTTGTAAACGATCGCCTTGTTGTGCTTCTTTTACTTTAATTTTGCATAAGCTATTTAAGCGCGTCGCAAATGCCGGTGTAAATGCCGCAGGCATATGTTGAATCAATAAAATGGGGTGCGGGAAGTTAGCTGGTAACTGAGTTAAAATAGTTTGCAGTGCCACAGGCCCACCAGTGGATGTGCCAATCGCAAGTAGTTGATAATGTTTACCGCTAGTGCGAATTGTTGAAGCATTTACTGATGACTTAGGCTGCACTGCTGAGCGTTGAAAGCTTCTATCTGGCTGGTGTATATTAGTGTCTTTAGCAACTATTGATGGCTTTATACTCGGCGCTGGGGATGTTGGTGCTAGCTTAGCTGGAACTAAAGGTTTAAATGAACGAGGGATACGACGACGGCCAATCTCTTTTACTTTTGTTTGTAAAAGCTTTATTGCATCATCATTATTACGAGCAATGTCTTCAAACTTTTTAGGTAAAAAGTCCATTGCTCCAGCATCTAGCGCATCGAGTGTTGCTGTAGCACCATCACGCGTTAGCGATGAAAACATTAAAATAGGGGTTGGATTGCTTGCCATTATTTCTTTAACAGCACTGATACCATCTAAAACCGGCATCTCAACATCCATTGTGATCATATCAGGGCGTAATTGCTCAGTTTTTTCAACAGCTTCTCGACCATTTACAGCAAAGCCAATTACTTTAATATCGTTATCTTGTTCGAGAATTTCGCTTACTCTACGGCGAAAAAAGCTTGAATCATCAACAACTAAGACTTTAACAACCATTGAGCTCTCTTATTTAGTTTAGACGTAGGTGTAGTGCATACTACACCTACTTATTGTCAGTTCGCGTAATGTTTTAGCATACTTGGAACATCTAAAATTAATGCAATGCCACCATCAGACGTTATTGTAGCGCCAGCCATTCCGGGAGTGCCTTGTAATAAAGCGTCAAGTGGTTTGATTACAACCTCTTCTTGCCCTATTAACGAGTCCACTACAAAACCAACTTGCTGCGTGCCTATTTGAACAATAACGACATGACCTTGATCTTTACGTAGAGAACGATCGGCCCCTTTTACAAGCCAATGTTCTAAGTAGAACAATGGAACCGCTTTTTTGCGGACAATAACGGTTAACTGGCCATTAACAACATTTGTTTTAGTTAAATCAAAGTGGAATATTTCACTAACACCAGCAAGTGGTAATGCAAATGTCTGTGCACCAACAACAACCATTAACGTTGGAAGTATTGCGAGCGTTAACGGTACTTTAATCTCTAATGTTGTACCAACACCTAACTCTGATTCAATACTTACAGAACCGTTAAGTTGGGTGATTTTTGTTTTTACAACATCCATTCCAACACCACGTCCGGAAATATCCGAAATTTCTTCTTTTGTTGAAAAGCCTGGTGCAAAAATTAAGTTGTAAGCTTCAGTGTTTGAAAGTCGACTTGCTTGGTCATGATCAAGTACACCTTTAGCTATTGCTATTTTCTTGAGTTTCTCAGCATCCATACCAGCACCATCATCTTTGATAGTAAGCAAAATATGATCGCCTTGTTGAGACGCTGATAACGTAACAGTACCTGTTCTTGATTTTCCAGATGCTTCACGTACATCTGGCATTTCAATGCCGTGATCGACTGAGTTTCTGACCAAATGCACGAGCGGATCGGCTAACGCTTCAACCAAGTTTTTATCTAAATCAGTTTCTTCGCCGACCAGTAATAAATTGATATCTTTATTTAAGCTTCTCGCCAAGTCACGAACAACTCGAGGAAAACGTCCAAATACTTTTTTGATCGGTTGCATGCGGGTTTGCATAACCGCACCTTGAATATCGGCGGTTACAACATCTAAATTTGATATTGCTTTACCCATCGCTTCACTTTCTGAATTGGTGGCCAAACTAACGAGGCGATTTCGCACGAGCACTAGCTCACCAACCATATTCATAATTTGGTCAAGGCGCTTAGTATCTACGCGTACGGTAGTTTCAGCTGCGGGCGCGACTGCCTTCTTCGGAGCTGCGGCTGGGCTTGGGACTGCAGGACTTGGTGCTTTTGCTTCAGGCTTATTAGCGGGCTTACTAACAGGGGCAGGCTCAACTTTCTTTGCCTGAACAGCCGGTTTTGGAGGTGCAGGTTTTGCAGCAACGGGCTGATTACTTTCTACAGATTTAGGTGCGCTGCCTTTGCCATGTAATTCATCTAATAGAGATTCAAATTCTGCGTCGCTAATATCATCATCAGAAGAGCCTGAGTTATTGGCGACTGGCGCTGTTTCTTGCGGTGTATGCGAAGCAACTGGTTCATTTTTTTGTACATCAACAGTGCCAAAACTACCAACACCATGTAGCTCATCTAATAAATTATCAAACTCGTCGTCAGTGATGTCACTACTAGAAGTAGTACTTACAGGTTTCTTAGTCTCAGAGCTTTGGTTATTACCATGCAGTTCATCAAGTAAGTTTTCGAATTCATCTTCTGTAATTTCATCAATTTGTGACTCAGCAGCTGGCGAAGCCGAACTACTAAATAATTCATCGAATGCAAATGGGTCGTCGTCAGGGCTTTGTGAGCTGATAGTGTTATTGTCACCGTTTTCTGTGGCAACGACATCAGCCTGTTCAGGTTCGTCTGCTGTAATTTCAGAAGAAGCTCCAGATAACTCATCTTCCGTTGGAGGTAACCCTAATTTATGTAGGACTTCAAGTAATTGAGGATCTGCAGGCTCAGGCTTATCACGGTTTTGAATTGTCGCAAACATTTCATTAATGGTGTCTAATGCTTGTAAGATAACATCCATTAATTCAGAGTTTACAGTTCGAACGCCCTGTCTGAGCAAATCAAATACATTTTCTGCACCATGACAAGCATCAACAAGCTCTGTCATAGCTAAAAATCCGGCACCGCCTTTTACTGTATGAAAGCCTCGAAATATAGCATTTAATAGTTCGGTATCTTCTGGATTATTTTCCAGTTCAACTAACTGTTCGGATAGAAGTTCAAGAATTTCTCCTGCTTCTACAAGAAAGTCTTGTAAAATATCTTCATCGACTTCAAACATGCAGTTACTCTCCTCTTAGAAGCCCAAACTTGATAAAAGATCATCGACTTCATCTTGATCAGACACAACATCATTACGCGATTCTTTATCAATAATAGGGCCCTCGGGACCTGCTAATGTTTGTACGGCAATCGGTTCTTCTGTTTTTTGTTGTTCTACTATATTAACTGTACCCACATCCTGCGCAGAAAACGCAGTGAGTAGATGAAGTAAGCTTTCTTCTACTTCTCTTACAAGCTCAATTACTCGACGAATAACTTGACCAGTCAAATCTTGATAATCTTGCGCCATTAAAACATTTGTCATTAAATTTTGTAATTCATCTGTTTTATTGTGTGAGTTACTCATAAACTTATCTATGCTGTGGCACAGAGTTTTAAACTCACCAAGCTCTATATCCCGACTCATTAACCGATCCCATGTCGGTTTAATGGCTGCTATCTCACCCGCTAACTCCTGAGTTATAGGGAGACTTGCCTCAACCGCATCCATGGTTTTATTTGCAGCATTCTCTGTCAATTCCATGACATAACTAAGTCGTTTTTTAGCATCCGGAATTGCATCGTTTGTTAAGTTTGTTAAACGCGAATCTAGCTCAAAACCTTTTAGAGCTTCATGCAATTGACGCGTTAACTTGCCAACTTCAGCAAATATCTCTGACTGCTCTTTAGACGCTGTATCCAAAATTAATTGATCAGCTTTATCTTGCTCGTCGTTTTCTAAAAAAACAACGAGTTGACGCGCTTGTTCTAAAGTTATTCGAGGCGCAGCAGGTGCTGACATAAGCCTCTCCCTATAATTAACCTAAGCGTTCAAACACTTTTTCTAATTTGGTCTTCAATGTGCCAGCTGTAAATGGTTTTACAATGTAGCCATTAACACCAGCTTGAGCAGCAGCTATTATCTGTTCTTTTTTAGCTTCAGCCGTTACCATTAAAACAGGGAGATGTTTTAACTTGTCATCCGCCCTAATTGCCCTTAAAAGGTCAATACCCTGCATACCTGGCATGTTCCAATCCGTCACGACAAAATCAAAAGACTGATTTTGTAGCATTGGTAAAGCAGTCGAACCATCATCTGCTTCTTGAACATTCGTAAAGCCTAAATCACGCAATAAATTTTTAATAATACGTCTCATTGTTGAAAAATCGTCAACGACAAGAATTTTCATGTTTTTATCCAAAACATCCTCCAGTGAGGTCTTAACCTTTATTTACTTACTACTAGTTTATCCAGTCATTGATTTTTGCTTTTAGCTTAATCATCGCCTGACCATGTATCTGACTCACACGCGATTCACTAACATCGAGTATATGCCCAATCTCTTTTAAATTCATTTCATCGTTATAGTACAAAGATAACACCATAGCATCTCGCTCTGGTAATGATTTTATTGCACTTAATAAAGACTCATTAAATCGTTCATTTTTAACATTATTAAAAGGTTTGTCTAGTGTTAAATCTTGACCTGCTGGAGTTATGACATCTTCATCAATTCCAAGGTCTTCTATACCCAACACTTTACTTGCATTTACATCGTTTAAAATATGATGGTACTCATTTAACGAAATATCAAGTTTTTCAGCAACTTCTATATCTGTAGGTTCACGATTTAAGTTTTTTTCTAATTCGTTTATCGTTTCAGCAACAAGACGACTTTTGCGATGCACAGAACGCGGAGCCCAGTCACCACGGCGCATTTCATCTAGCATAGCGCCACGGATGCGAATACCTGCAAACGTTTCAAAGCTTGCGCCTTTAGTTGCATCAAAGTTTTTTGACGCTTCAATCAGTCCTATCATACCCGATTGAATTAAATCATCGAGTTGTACACTTGGAGGTAGACGAGCAATTAAGTGACATGCCACTTTTTTAACCAGTGACGCATGTTTCTCAACAATCACATTTAAATTTTGTGTTGATTGATATCCCATAGCTCTATTTACCAATGTTGTCATAATTAGCCGTTAACCAGCTTCTCGATGAAAAACTCTAAATGCCCTGACGGTTGATTCGGTATTGGCCATTTGACCGCTTTTGTTGCCAGAGCTCGAAAAGCTACTGAAGCTGGAGAGCTTGGAAACAACTCCACAATAACTTTCTGCCGACGTGTCGCTTTACGCATATTTTCATCGTAAGGTATCGTTGCAGCTAGCTCCATAGAAATATCTAGGAAACGATCTGTTACTTTAGATAGCTTTGCAAACAATTCTTGGCCTTCGCGAAGGCTACGAACCATATTTGCAACAATTTTAAATTTATACACGCCATGCTCACGGCTTAATACTTTAATTAGCGCGTACGCATCTGTTATTGATGTCGGTTCGTCACACACGACGACCATTACATCTTGTGCTGCACGAGAAAAGCTCAGCACCATATCGGAAATGCCGGCGGCGGTGTCTACTATCAATATATCAAATTCGGTATTTAATTCGCTAAAGGCACGAATAAGACCCGCGTGTTCAGAAGGTGATAATTCAACCATGTTTTGCGAACCCGACGTTGCAGGGACAATTTTAATCCCAGCAGGACCTTCAACTAAAATCTCATCCAGTTCGCATTCGCCAGATAATACATGTGATAAATTGCGCTCAACACGAAGCCCAAGCATCACATCACAATTTGCTAAACCTAAGTCGGCATCAAGAACTAAAACTCGCTTACCTTGTTGACCTAATGCGATTGCGGTATTTAGTGAAACATTTGTTTTACCTACTCCACCTTTACCACCGGTCACAGCGATAACTTTTACGCCGTTATTATTGTTTTGACTCATTTTTCGCAGGCCGCTTGCTTGATCTAATACTGTGTTAATCATACATCCCTACTGTGTTCGACGCCACTGATTGATGTCGTGAATGTTGTGATTTTATTCTTTTTAAATATAATTGCTCAGCTTTTTTTACTAGTTTCTCTGAATTCGCAACGCGAATGTCCTCTGGTACTCGCTGACCATTAGTAAGATAACCTATTGGAAGACGATTTTGAATCGCAATACTAATAATCTCACCTAAACTTAACGATTCATCTAATTTAGTAAAAATACAACCACTTAACTGTACTTTTTTGAAATGTCTTACCGTTTCTTGTAATACATTAATTTGTGCTGTGGCACTTAATACTAAATAATTACGAATATCGACACGTTGATTACGCATTAACGTATTTAATTGCTCGGTTAAACGTAAATCACGCTGGCTCATTCCTGCGGTGTCAATTAATACTAGACGTTTATTTCGTAAATGATATAAAACTTCAGCCAATTCATTAGCATCTTTAACTTGCTTTACGCTACACCCTATAATTCGGCCATATGTTGCTAGTTGCTCGTATGCACCAATTCTGTAGGTGTCCGTAGTAATTAACGCAACTTTATCAGCGCCATACTTTTGCGCACCAAGTGCAGCAAGTTTTGCGACAGTTGTTGTTTTACCCACCCCCGTTGGGCCGACTAATGCGTAAACTCCACCTTGACGCAGTATTTCGTTGTTCGTGGTTTGCATTTGATCTTCAACCATCGCCAATAAAGCTTTCCAACCTTGCTGGCGAGAAACATCGTCAGGAACAAAACACGCCATTTGCTCAGCAACATCTTTACCTATTCCCATGCCGATTAAACGATCAATCATACAGGCACGCGTTGGATCACGTCGCGCCATATCTTGTTGCATTAAACCTGAGACTTGATGCTCTAATAGCTGACGAATTGCATTCATTTCTTCACGCATAGATGTCATCTCTACGCTTTCATTATTTTTAGCTTGCTGACGAGGTGCTATCGGGCTTTCAAGGTCATCAAAATCACTTTCTAAATCATCAAAACCTAAGCTATCAGCTTGTGTTAGAGGGCGTACCGGCGCTGCATTTTCATGTGAAAACATATTTTTAGGACGTTGTTTAGCTACAGGTTCTTGATAATTTTCGGTAGTATCAATTCCCGATTGTGAAAACATTGAAGCTAGCTCTGGTGAACGAGGTCGAGGTGATTGGCGTTCCAATAGTGCCTCTAAACTATCTGCAATTTTAGCCTGTGGTGAAGGCTGTGCACGCTGTGGTTCCGGTTTTATAAAATTGTGTGTATTTTGCGGTTGCGCTAAATGATTAGAGCGCTCTGTTGCTGTATTTTGAGACTGAGCAACTGGTTTTGGGGCCGTTTTTTCATAATCAACAGCTGCCACAATTTCGACACCGTTAGCTAGTTTTTTATTTGACATGATAACCGCATCAACACCGAGTTCATCTTTAACTTCTTTAAGTACTGTGCGCATATCTTTAGCAAAAAAACGTTTAATTTTCATGGTTTAACCCCTGTTTAAATCTTATTGTTGGCCTACCGAGCTAACAATCTTAATCTGTCTTTCATCTGGTACCTCTTGATAAGACATCACTCTCAATCCTGGAATGGTGTACTTAACAAAACGAGATAACACAGTGCGTAACATTCCTGACGTTAGCAATATTGAAGGTTCACCAGCCATTTCTTGATTTTGATGCGCTTCATTTAATGAAATTTGAAGTCGCTCAGCAAGACCTGGTTCTATTCCGGCACCTTCGTCACCTGCATTCTGCAATGACTGATGCAACATCTGTTCCAACTCCGGCGCCAAGGTTATGACAGGGATCTCTGAAGACATACCCACCGCATCTTGAACGATAAGTCTACGTAATGAAATACGCACCGCAGCCGTTAATACATCAGGGTCTTGGCTACGAGGACCATACTCTACAAGGGTTTGTACAATTGAACGCATATCGCGTATTGCGACTCCTTCATTTAATAAATTTTGTAATACTTTTACAATAACGGTTAATGGCAGTACGTCAGGCACAAGTCCTTCAACTAAACGAGGGTGGCTCTTGCCCAACATATCTAGTAGGTTTTGAACTTCTTCGTGACCTAATAATAATGCCGCACTGTTTGTTAGTAATTGACTTATATGTGTTGCCACTACTGTCGCTGAGTCAACCACGGTATAGCCTAAAGATTGTGCTTCATCTTTTTGATCTGGCTTGATCCAAACAGCATCGAGTCCAAATGCAGGATCTTTAGTCTCAACGCCTTTAATAGGGCCAAATACTTGCCCTGGGTTAATTGCTAACTCATCGCCATGCTTAAGCTCACCCTCACCTGTCGAAACACCCATCAACGTTATTCTGTATGCATTAGGGTCAAGCTCCAAGTTATCGCGTATATGGACTGGTGGAACTAAAAAGCCCAATTCTTGAGAAAGCTTTTTACGAACACCTTTTATACGATTGAGCAGCTCACCACCTTGCGATTGATCAACGAGTGGAATAAGTCTATAGCCAACTTCTAAGCCAATTACGTCAACTTGCTGAACATCATCCCAACCAAGTTCTTTTTGCTCTTGTTTATTGGCAATGCCAGTACCAGCAGCACCATTTACAGCCTCTTCCTCTATAGCGGCAGCAGCTTTTAGTTTACTTTGTTGTGTGTAATAAGCTAAGTACCCTAAAAGCGCGCCTAAGCTTAAAAAAGCAAAATGTGGCATGCCAGGTACTAAGCCCATTATTATTAATATACCTGAGGCGATAAATAATGACTTTTCATTACCGAGTTGTTTCTTAAATTGATCGCCCATATTGAGCGACTCATTTTGACGTGTTACAACAATTGCAGTGCCAATTGAGAGTAATAAAGAAGGAAGTTGAGCTACTAATCCATCCCCGATGGTAAGTAACGTATACACTTCCATTGCGTTACTAAAGCTTAAATTGTGCTGGATCATACCAACAAATAAACCACCAACAATATTAATAATCAAAATGATGATACCCGCAATAGCATCACCTTTTACAAACTTACTCGCACCATCCATTGAACCGTAAAAATCGGCTTCTCGTGTGACTTCTTCGCGGCGATCTCGTGCTTGCTCTGCGCTAATAAAACCCGCATTTAAATCCGCGTCAATCGCCATTTGTTTACCTGGCATTGCATCAAGGGTAAAACGTGCCGATACCTCAGAGATACGCCCTGCACCTTTGGTAATTACGACAAAGTTAATAATAATTAGAATTAAGAATACAACTAAACCAACCGCGTAATTACCACCAATAACAACAGAGCCAAAGGCCTCAATTACTTTACCTGCAGCATCGCCGCCATTGTGACCTTCAAGTAGTACTACCCGCGTACTGGCGACATTGAGTGCTAAGCGCATAATTGTTGCGATTAGGAGTACGGCTGGAAACATACCAAACTCAACTGGTTTCATCGTATAAACTGTAACCAGCAATACAACCAAAGCGAGCGCTATGTTGAACGAAAAAAGAATATCAAGTAAAAATGGCGGTAAGGGTAAAATCACCATTCCCAAAGCAGCAAGCACAAGCAAAGGGGTACCTACCCCTTTGGCATATTCTTTTTTATCTTTGTTAAGTTGTTGTAATACTGCTTTAAAACTCATAATTCTACAATTTCAAAAAATTGACACTGTATAGAATTAGCAATAACTATTCCAAGTTACCAAGTTAACCTGAGCTCTGGATAATAAATCTATCTCAACCAGCTATTTTAATACCTATAGGCATCAGGGATAGGCAGTTTATTATTAAGTTTGGTTGGACGTTTTCCACGCCCTTTATTAAAGCGCTTAAGTTGAAAAACATACGCTAAGACTTGGGCTACAGCGGTAAATAATTGATCGGGGATTTGATCGCCTACCTCAGCTGTATGATAAAGAGCTCGAGTGAGCATAGGGGACTCTACAATGGGTACTTCGTTGCCGATTGCGACCTTACGAATCTGCATCGCCATTTCATCAATGCCTTTGGCTAGCACAATAGGCGCTCCAGCACGCTCTGTGTCGTATTTTAGCGCCACAGAATAATGTGTTGGGTTGGTAACAATAACATCAGCGTCAGGTACGTCTTGCATCATTCGCTTTTGCGACATTTGTCTTTGCGTTTGCCTTATGCGTGCTTTTATTTGAGGGTCACCTTCTGAATTTTTATATTCGTCTTTAACTTCTTGCAACGTCATTTTTAGTTGTTTGTTATGATTGTAGCTTTGAAATGGCGCATCAATAGCTGCAATAATAATTAAAGTGCACGATAGACCCAAAAACATCCATGCCAAAATTTCCAGAGCATGAATAATATTACCTGGCGTATTTTCTACACTTAAATGTAGTATTTCATCAAAAAATGTATTAATTAAAAACACCGCAAAGCTGGCTACTAAACCGAATTTTAAAAGTGATTTTACAAGTTCAACAGCCGCTTGCGACCCAAACATGCGTTTAAAACCTTTCATCGGCGACATTTTACTTGCTTTAGGTGCCGCCGCGCCCCAACTGAAATTAAAGCCACCTAACAAGGTGTTACCAATAAATGCAGCTAAGACAATTATAAATACAAACATGCCCATCGGGAAAATCAAAGCATCCGAAACCTCCCCCCATACAGCAAACATTTTAGTTGTATCGTATGTTTCATTTCGATTCAAACTAAGCATACGTCCCATTATATTGTACAAACCTTTACCTATTTCTGGTCCGTACATTAATAACGAAATTGCAGAGAAAATTAAAACAAACATGGTTCCGAGTTCTTTAGATCGTGCTATTTGGCCCTTTTTTTTCGACTCATCAATTTTTTTCGATGTGGGTTCTTCTGTTTTTTCTTGTCCTGAATCTTCAGACATTAGGCTCTCCTATGGCGAACAGCCAACTAAAGTACACATTAACTCAATCATTTTGAGCCATTGATATTCGAACTGAAAAATAAAGTTACCTAACGTAGCCCAAATAATAATAAGCCCCGCCACAAGCGTTAGTGGAAAGCCAATAGAAAAGATATTCAATTGTGGTGCCGCACGCGTCATAATGCCAAACGACATATTAATAACCAGCATTGCAGTTAAGGGGGCAAGCGATAGCACCAAGGCCGTGCTAAACATCCAGCCACCCCAGGTTACAATATCCCAATAATGATCAACAGCCCACCAATTACCATCAACAGGTAGCACTTCGAAACTATGGATAACCATTTGGATCATCATTAAATGACCATTAAATACAAAAAATAATAAAGTCGCTAAAATCAAATAAAATTGTCCAACCGCAGGTACACTCATACCATTGGAGGGATCAACAACTGAGGCGAAACCAAGGCCCGTTTGCATTGCTAATATTTGTCCTGCTAAAACAAATGTATTTAATAATAGCGTAGATGCAAACCCAATCGCCACACCAATCAGCAGTTGCTGGATCACAACTAAAATCATTTCAAAAGAAAATAAATTGGTAAATGTCGCAGGAGGAAGGTTAGGCAAAGCAACAAGAGTAACGACAACCGCTAAACCCACTTTTATTCGTGTGGGTACATTTTTAGCGCCTAAACCCGCCATCACCATTATCATTGAGCTTATTCGTACTAGCGGTAATAAAAAGTCACTCAACCATTGAATGATTACTGAAAATGGCAGCTCCATAGTTAGCCTGCAATTTCAGGGATGATCATGACTAATCGAGTAAAAAAGTCCATGAGTTCCTGCGTAAGCCAGTGACCTCCAACAATGAGTGCGCTGATAGTTATTAGCAAACGAGGTAAAAAGCTCAGCGTTTGTTCATTAATTGACGTCGCCGCCTGAAATACAGCAACCACCAAACCAATAATTAAACCTGGTACCACAATTGCAGAAACCAGTTTGATAACTAAAAATAGTGCATCACTCAGAATATCAACAAAAATTTCCGGTTCCATGCTGACTCCTAGTTTTGTATTTGCTTTTTATTAAGCGTATTCACGTACCTAAACCAAAGCTTTTAGCTAACGTACCCATTACTAAGCTCCAGCCATCTACTAGCACAAATAGCATTATTTTAAACGGTAAAGAAACAATCATGGGTGAGAGCATCATCATACCCATAGCCATTAAAACTGAGGCGACCACTAAATCAACAATCAGGAAAGGAATAAAAAACATAAAACCGATAATAAAGGCGGTTTGCAACTCACTGGTTACAAATGCAGGTATTAATACAATTAATGGGGCTGCTTCTGGTGAATCTAATTGATCGTACCCCGCTATTTTTGCAAATGTTTCTAAGTCTTTGATACGAACTTGAGAAAGCATAAATGCTTTCATCGGCTCTTTAGCAAGTTCTAAGGCCTCTAATGAGGTTACCTTCTCACTTAAATATGGCTCTATGGCGCGTTCATTAATTTTTTCATAAATGGGCGACATGATAAAAATACTTAAAAAAAGCGACATACCTAATAGAACTTGATTTGATGGTGTTTGCTGCAAACCAATAGCTTGGCGCAAAATAGCGAGTACAACAATAATACGTGTAAATGATGTCATCATAATTATGGCGGCGGGTATAAAACTCAACGCCGTCATAATGGCTAAAACTTGCAATGTTACTGAGTAATCTTGCGTGCCATCTGCGTTTGTTGTAATTGTTAGCGCATCTAGGCCTTCTGCACTTGCACTGGGAACAAACACAATGGCAATAAAAATAAGTAGCCATTTTATCATAGTGTTATTTCTTTTTATTTTGATTTACTTGTGGGTTTAAAAGCTTGCCAAATCGCTTAGCGAGCTCTGGTAATTCTTTTTCTGTTAAAGGTGTTTCTAATTTATGCAAATAATTAATATTTTGTGGGGTAACCCCTAGCAAATGTTGCGTATTATCTATTTCAATAACCAGTAAACGCTCTCGCGAGCCCAGTGGTAAGCTCCGAATAACTTTAAATTCATCACTATTGACTAAATTAGGATTTAGTTTTTTTACAAAATAAGCCAGTACGAGTATAAGTACTAGCACTGCAGCTAATGAAAGCACCATAGAGAGTATGTCTCCAGATGGGGCTGCGGTATCTGCGGCAGGAAAAACTGAATTTGCTAATGCAATCAAACTACTCATCGTAACTTTTTAATCCGTTCAACTTGACTAACAACATCTGTCAATCTGATACCAAATTTGTCATTAACAACAACAACTTCACCATGCGCTATCAGTGTGCCATTAACAAGTACATCTAGAGGCTCACCAGCGACTCGATCTAGTTCTACAACAGAGCCTTGGTTAAGTTGCAATAAATTACGTATATTAATTTTAGAGCGCCCTACTTCCATAGAAATAGTAACGGGGATATCTAAAATTGTATCAAGTTTACGCTTTTCATCACCACTTAGCTCATGTCGTTCATCACTTAACTCATCGAGTTCAGCAACGTGTGCTTCATCTGCACTCTCTTCTGGAATTTCAGCCTCAGCTAATGCTGCTGCCCATTCATCCATTGTATCTTGGTCATCACTCATACTTTTCGCCTTTTAGTAAATTACCAGTCTAAGTCTACACCCTCAGAGAGGTGTAAATCATCTTCTAGTTCTGCTAATTCTGCATCCGAATCAATTTTCTTGCCGCCTTTAGTAAATACATGCAGCTCAGACTTAACTGAATCAGGACGTTTAATTTTTTCGCTAATTTGTAGGGCAACATTGTCGCGAGAACGACCCATCTTCGCCCTAAATGTAGGTAACTCTTCAACAAATACGGTTATGTGCTCTGGCATTTCAACCGGAATTATGTCGCCCGCTTTAAGCTCCATTATTTGTGCTAAGGTTAAATCGACTTCCAGTAATTGAGTCGATAAGCCAACCTCTACATCCATAATTTCATCACGCAGCGCTTTGCTCCAACGTAAATCGGTATCTTCAGTGTCTGATTGAACACCCGCATCCAATAGCTCTCTAATTGGCTCAAGCATTGAATAAGGAAGCGCAATATGAAAGTCGCCGCCACCGCCATCAAGCTCAATATGAAAAGAGCTAATAACAACAACCTCGGTTGGACTTACAATATTAGCCATGGCTGGATTTACTTCAGAATCCAGATACTCAAATGACACATCCATAACCGGTGCCCATGCTTCTTTATAATCTTCAAAAATTATTTTAAGTAGCATTTGTACTATACGACGTTCCGTTGGCGTAAATTCACGCCCTTCTATTTTGGCGTGATAGCGTCCATCACCACCAAAAAAGTTATCAACCAAAATAAACACAAGACGTGCTTCCATGGTGATAAGTCCAGTTCCTTTTAGTGGTCTGAAACGCACCATATTTAAACTAGTAGGTACAAATAGCGTATGGACGTACTCACCAAATTTAATCATTTGAACGCCATTGATAGACACTTCAGCAGTGCGGCGCATCATGTTAAATAAGCTAATTCGCATATGCCTTGCAAAACGTTCATTAACAATTTCGAGTGTCGGCATGCGACCACGTACGATCCGATCTTGGGAAGAAAAGTCGTACTGAAGTGTACTCCCTCCACCATCTTCACCGTCGTGTATATCTTCCTCTTCAACATCATCAACACCGTGTAATAGCGCATCAATTTCGTCTTGGGATAATAAATCGCTCACACTAACCCCTTATTGCATCACAAAGCCGGTAAATAACACCCGCTCTATTACTTTACTACCTTCAACATCGATTAACGCTGCTTGCACTTTTTCCAGAGCCGCAAAACGAAGTGTTTCTTTACCTGCACTTGTGCTTAACTCATCAGCGGTGGTCGTTGAAAAAATACTAAGTAGCTTTCCTTCAATAAGTGGAATATGTTTTTTTGCAGTTTCTTCATTAACACTACCACGTACCAAAAGTTGTACTTTAACTTGTACTATTCTATCTCTGCTTGAACCAGGTACATTAAACACAAATGGTCTTGGCATGGCGACATATAATGCAGTCCCGACCTCAGCCGATGAACTAGCCGTATCAGCAGGAGCATCAGTGGCCGCAGCTGTCTCTTTGTTTACAGCTTCTGCAGGAGCGTCAGAACCTGACATTAAAAAGTAACCTGCAATGCCACCGACAACAAGTAAAGCGGCTGCGATGATTATTATAAGTTTCTTTTTACTTTTACCTGTTTCTTCTATTTCTAAATTAGTGTCTTCAGCCATTGTATTTCCTTTATCCGCAAAGGTATTTACTTGTTTTAACTATTATAATAGCAGCACTTAGGCATAGTAATCTATTGATGATGACGTTTGTTGTCGAGAAGTTTCAACGTCATTGCCCACTTGTTCATCATTTTCGTCATTAACTGAATCTTTATTAGCCAATCTGCCTTGGCCATTCTCTTCGCTTTGATCTGCGCCACTGCCTGAGTCACCATAAGAAATCGTACTTTCTCCCATTTCAATACCTTGCTGCGCAAGCATTTCACGTAAACGCGGTAAAGATTGCTCTAGCGCCTCTTTTGCTTGCTGGTTTTGTACAACAAAATTTATTTGAGCTTGTTCTGCATCACTTCTAATACGTATTTGCATACTGCCCATTTCGGGAGGATCAAGGCGTATCTCAGCTTCTTTATTGTTGATATTTAGCATAGAGCTCACACGCTCTTGAAGCAATTTTGCAGCATCACTTTTAACTATATTAATTGCCTGCATCACACCAGGATCGATACTTACCTGCTTAGTTTGAGCGGTACTTTGCAAGTGCTGTGATTGTAAAGCTTGCATATCCGTTATTGATTGCTCATAACTCAACGTATCGTAACTACTCAGCGTGCTCGCTTGTCCAGAACTAAATGCATTGGTGATCTGCGTAAACAGCTGCGTAGCACGGTTGGTTAATTGCTCCACAGTATTAGCGTTGTTGCGAGAATCTTCTTTAGCATTGCCTTCTAATGGCTTGGCGAGTTCTTCGTTTTTAGCTGAGATAGCGGGTTTTGTTGATTCTTGAGTTTTATCATCAACTACAAATTTTTCGCTGTGTGTTTGAGAGTTACTGCTTGTATTTAACTTATCACTTACACCAGCAGCTATTGATGTCACTTTTAGCGGTGGTGTGAGTGCTTCATCTATTGATGCCGTTAAGTCGTTAACCATTTGTTTAAGCGAAGCTAATTCTTCACCTTGAGGTTGCACACTTTTAATATAACTATTTAACTGAGAAACCAACGCCTGCTTCTCAGCTTTTGTTAGTGCGTTAATTTCCAAATTAAAATTAGGCTTAGATTCAGGTTCAATAGACTCACTTTCAGTTACATACTGCTCTATCATTTGCTTTAATGTCGCTACATTACTATTTGGCTTATCTAGCGATTGAATTTGCGCGTTTAATTTATCAAGCTGACTAGGCGTCAAACTTTCAACTGATTTATCTAGCTGACTAGGCGTCAAACTTTCAACTGATTTATCTAGCCCGCTCGTTGGCTTATGTTGATTAACAATGAGCTCTAATTCTTTGTTACCTTTGACTAACGCTTTTATTGGCGAGTCGACCTCTGTTAAAGCATTTTTCTCAACGGCTATTTTTATATTGCTAGCTTGTTCATCTTGCAAGTTATCAGTATTTACTTTTTGTGGTGAAATTATTATAGGTGTTACATCATCAACCGGTTTCTTATTGTTCCCTTTTAAATCAACTTCTATTTTTTCGATAGCAGAACTATATTTTTTAACCGATGTATTAATTGTTTGGGCCGAATTAATTTGAGCTAGCAGTAAATCCCCAGATAACAAAACACCCTCATCTACTAATTCCTTATCTGTTAACTCTTTATTGGGTAAATCATTATTGAGTAAATCATTGCCCTCAACACCCTTATTCTTATCATCTTCTATATCAACAAAGATTTTATTAACCGTACTGTCATCACTCCTTTGTTGTTCAGAAGAGAGCACAACCGTGTTTTGTGAGTCTATTTGAGCGTTAACATCAGTGCTGTTAGGCTGTTCAGATGATTGTTCGGCATGATGCAATAAGCTTAAAAACCCTGAGTCTGAAGTGCTCTCTTTATCAACAGGTGTCTTATCTTGATAAGCTGAATAAGAGTCTTGCTCAGATGTTGCTAAAGTTGAAATATTATTCATTGCCATAAATCACCCATAATATGCGGCAATGCGCCACCGCACATCACCAAAAATTAAACTCTACTTAATATCCAAGCAATTAACATGCCTAACTTATAATGCTTTACGCCTTTGAAAAAACTGATTAGAAGCGAACTCATCTAGCATTTTTTGCTCATTTTTAGCAATCAACACATCTGCTTTTAATTTCTGTTTCTCAATTAATTTTGCAACCGCTTTAGCTTTAATTTGTTGCTTTAACCATATCGCTTTGCGTTGGGTTACCACTTGTTTTGCTGTATTAACGGTACTTCCTTGTTGACGTATCGCCTCTTCTATTTTTGCAATAAAAGCATGGTATTGACTAAACCCTTCACTCGATAAACCCGCTTGACCTTTTAGGTGTAGCTGCTGCGTATATTCAAGTCTAAAGTCGTTTAAACCTCTTAATTTTTGTTGATTAGCCTGCAAGTTTTGATTAGCTTGCAAGTAGCTCATTCTCAACGTTTCTTCTTTGTCGTTTTCAAGTTTAAGTAATAAGTGCAATTTATTTTTTGCCATTATGCTTGCCCTAATAATTGCGCAAGACCTTCGAGACCATCATCGTAACTAATTACATCTCGCATACCTTGTTGTAAAAAAGCATTTACTCTTGGCATCATGTTAATAGCCTGATCAAGCATTTGATCAGTTCCTTTTTGGTAGGCACCTAAAGTAATCATATCTTTATTTTGCTGGTACATGGAATACACTTGTTTAAGCACCCTCGCTTGCTGCATATGCCGCTCAGAAACCACTTGAGGCATTACACGTGAGATTGATTTTTCAATATCAATTGCAGGGTAATGACCACTGTCGGCTAAATCTCGCGACAGTACTATATGACCATCTAAAATAGCTCGAGCAGCATCTGCAATAGGATCTTGCATATCATCGCCTTCGCTCAATACCGTAAAAAAGGCGGTAATTGAACCTTGCCCTTCTCCCCCATTACCGGCTCGCTCCACCAGCGCAGGTAGCTTAGCAAATACCGATGGCGGATAGCCCTTTGTTGCAGGCGGCTCGCCAACAGCAAGCGCTATTTCACGCTGAGCCATCGCATAGCGAGTAACCGAATCGAGTAATAACAGTACATTTAAACCTTGATCACGAAAGTATTCAGCGATGGTTACGGCACTTTCACAGCCTTTTAAACGCATTAGCGGGGATGAATCAGCAGGTGCTGCTACCACTACTGAGCGTTTGCGCCCTTCAACACCGAGTATTTCTTCAATAAACTCTTTTACTTCACGACCACGCTCGCCTACAAGTCCAACCACAATGACATCAGCTTCACTGCCGCGAGTCATCATGCCCAGCAGTACAGATTTACCCACACCAGAGCCTGCAAACAAACCCATTCGCTGACCTTGCCCAACGGTAATGACAGAATTTATTGCGCGCACGCCTACATCCATCGGCTGGCTTATTGGTCTTCTAGAAAGTGGATTTATTGTATTTTGCGCAAATTTTAAATGGTGTTCCGCATTAATACTACCTAGGCCATCAAGCGGACGGCCTAAGCCATCAACCACACGCCCTAGTAAGCTCATACCCACGGGGAGACCTAAATTATTGACTTGAGGAATTACACGAGCCCCAGGTAATACGCCTGAGATATGATCATTTGGCATTAAATAGAGTGTTTGGTCATTAAAACCTACTATTTCAGCATCAACAAACCCATTCAAAGTTTCTATTTTACACTGACTACCAACTGGTGCACGCAAGCCTTTTGCTTCAAGTGTAAGGCCTACAACTCGAGTTAAAATACCCGCAACAGCAGGTGTAGGGGCTTTAATGTGTTGTTGATATTGAGATAAGCGTTCGCTTAACGATGCATTTTGAGCTGACATAGCGCGCCAAAATAATAGTTATATACCACTACTATGCAAAAAACTATCCAACGTTTCTTTGACACGGGTTTTTAGTGTCATATCAAGTGATGATTGCGTTGTTTTAACTTCACAGCCACCGCGTTCGAGGCTTGGCTGCGAAATTAACTGCCAATTATTATCTGTAATTACTTGCTCACCATAACTTTCTTTGATGAAATCTAGATCGTCAGGGTGCAAATGAATTTTTACTTTTTCTTGCTCTACATTAAGCGAATCAATACTTTGCTTTAGTGTGTGTAAAATAATACTAGGCGACGTTTTTACCTCTTGGTAAATTAATGCTTCAGCTAGCATAAACGCTAACTGTACAAGCTGTTTTTCAGCTTGCTCATCGACTTTATTTAACGGGTTTGTTAAATTATCTAGCATCGTACGTAAATTAGTTAATTGCTCTTCAATTAGCGGCTTTACATCTTCGTGGCCTTGGGCTTTACCAAGCTCTAAGCCTTCTTTATGACCGGCTTCTTTACCCTCAGTAACACCTTTGTCAAAACCATCAATATAACCTTGCTCATGTCCTTGCTTTATTCCCTCTTCGTACGCATCTTGCCTAATTCGTTCAAGCTCAGCCATCGTAAGAGAAGGAAGTTCAGGTTCTTGTGGCTCTTCTTCCTCTGGCATCTCTTGTGCCATTTCTTTTCTGTATAATTCTGAAAGTGGCGTACCGTAGGCTGTAGAGCGATTGCCAAAACTTTTTTCATCCGGCGCAACATCTGGTATCGGCCAATTTTTTAACAGTGCATCAGCTTCATCAGCATGCAGTGACCGTCCTTTCAATTTACTCATGGTTTACAAGAACTCCTCACCACCGCCGCCGCCAAGCTGAATTTCGCCTGAGTCAGATAAACGCCTTGCTGTTGATAATATCTCTTTTTGCGCGGCTTCAACTTCACTAATTCGCACTGGTGCCATTGCTTCTAAATCATCAGCAAGCATTTCTGCCGCACGTTTAGACATATTACCCAGTATTTTTTCTTTAAGTGCGTCGTCGGTACCTTTAATCGCTTTCATTAATACATCTTGCTGTACTTCGCGCAGTATTGCTTGAATACCCCGATCATCAACATCCATTAGATTTTCAAATACAAACATCAAGTCTTGAATTTGCTGCGACATTTCTTCATCGTGCTCACGAATTGAATCCATTAACTGCCCTTCCACGTTAGTGTCTAGGTAGTTCATGATATCTGCTGCCGCTTTTAAGCCGCCCATTTTGGCCGCTTGTGCACCGGCTTGACCGGCAAATTGTTTTTCCATAATCTCATTAAGTTCTTGCAATGCAGCTGGTTGTACTTCTTCAAGATTAGCAATACGCATTGTTAAATCTAAACGTACTTTTTCAGGGAATTGAGCGAGTATTTCAGCTGATTGCTCCGGTTCTAAGTAGGATAAAACAATCGTTTGAATTTGCGGATGTTCGTTACGAATAATGTTCGCCACTTGCTTTGAGTCCATCCACTTCAATGAATCAAGACCTTTAGCGCCTGAGCCCATTACAATTTGATCAATGAGACTTGCCGCTTTATCTTCACCTAGTGCTGCAGTAAGCGCCTTCTTAATAAAGTCCTCTGATTGAAAACCTATAGTACTAAAGCTTTGAATTTGTTCTATAAATAAGTTGTGAACAGCACTTATTTTGGCTTGCGACAAGTCATCTAAACTTGCCATTGCCATCCCTACTTTTTGCACTTGCTTAGGCTCAAGGTGTTTGAGTATTTGTGCGGCATCCTCTTCGGTTAAACTTAAAAGTAATATAGCCGCTTTATCTACACCATCTAGCTTATCAACATCAAATGCTGCTGGTAGTTGTTTTTGTTCTTGATCAGTCATCTTCTGTTAACCACGCTTTCACTACTTGTGATGATAGTTCTGGTTCATTGGCAACAAGGGCACGAATCGCTTTAAGTAAGTCTTCGTCACCATGCAGGTCTGGTAACTGTAGTGTACCATCGCTTGAGAAACCAATTGAAGCAGAATCAAAGTCTTTATTTAGCATATCTAGCGTACTGTCGCCAATATCAACACCTGAACTGAGTGCATCGTCATCGTAATCCTCTAACGTGTCGTCTGGATAAATTAGGCGCTTAAGCATTGGTTTAACGACAGCCATGATTAGTACAATAATAACCAAGGCACCCAGCCCTAGGCGAACCATTTTCAAGAACCAATCCTGCTCCCAAATTGGCAACTCAAGATTTAAACCGCTTTCTTCACGAACAAAAGGAACAGTAACCACTTCCAGTGCATCACCACGTTGCATATCAAAGCCTACACCACCTTGTAATAAGCGTCGAATATTTGACAATGCTTCTACAGAGCGTGGTGTCATGGTTGTTTCACCGTTTTCACCCACTTTTGCTATATAATCAACCGCAACCGATACACTTATACGGCGTATAACACCTGTTTGTTGGCGTCTGTGTGAAATAGTCGTATCAAGTTCATAGTTACGCGTTGCTTCTTTATGGCTGCGACTTGGTGAGCTTGCTGTACCGGCACCACCTTCAGTCACGGATTCAGGAATATCGGAATTAACTGGTGGTTGATTGGTCAGTGCACCTGGAATACCGATAGCTAAACCACCAATATTATTTTCTTCAAACGTGGTTTCACTTCGCACTGCGGGTAAATCTGGATTGTAACGCTTTTGCGTTTCTTCGACCGCACTAAAGTCCATACTCAAATCAACTTGCGCCGTATAGTTTGCAAGCCCGACGATTGGAATTAAAATACTGTCTATTTTTTCAAGGTATTCTTGTTCACGCTTTCTCTCTAAATCGTATTCTTTACGCGAGCGTGCTGCCAATAAGTTTTGCGAACCTGAATTTAATAAGCGACCATTTTGATCTGTAACTGTCACACGTGAGGGCTCTAAGCCTTGTACTGCAGAAGCAATCATGTCTACAACTGAATCGACTTCTTCTCTATCGAGTGAACGTCCACGCTTTAGTGTTAATACAACGGTAGCTGAGGGCTTTTTTTCTCTGCGAGCAAATACATTTTCTTTTGGAATAGCTAACAATACTTTAGCGCGAGTAATGTTATTAAGTTCTTCGATTGTGCGTGCTAATTGCTGTTCGCGACCATGCTTTAAACGCTCTCGTTCAAGACGTTGGCTTACACCAAAGCCCATATCTTGCATTATAATATCTGAACCTGAAGTCGGACCTTGCTCTAGGCCTTCTCGAGTCATTAGCAATTTAATATTTTGGTATTCAGTTTCATCAACTGACACCACATTACCATCAAGTTGATAATCAATTTTTTGCGCATCTAAAAAATCAAGCGTTTGAATAAGCTCTTCAGTTTGCATTTTACCAAGCGGGCGCATATCTGGCTGACGAGCCCAAATAATGATAAATATCGCGATAGCCAAACAAATGGCCAGTGCAATAACAAGTGTTACTTGGCGTAATATATCAACACCATTTAAAGCACTTAAATAGCCCGACTTTTGTTCTTGTTGATCATCACTATCACTTTGGTCGATACCGATATCGCCATCAGCGAGTGCCAGATCTGTAGATTGATTAGATTGCGCCACAATTATTCTCCACTACCTAGTTAAACAGGCATATTCATAATTTCTTTGTAAGCTTCAACAAGTTTATTACGAACTTGTACCGTCGCTTCAAATGCAACTGAAGACTTTTGAGAAGCAATCATTGCCTCAGCGAGTGATACACTTCGGTCGCCCATTTCAACTGCTTTTACTTTTTTACTTGTGTCTTGTTGTAGCTCATGCACTGTATTTAGCGCATTACTCAACATATCACCAAATTGTGCAGAAGATGTAGAGTTTACCTGAGTAGGTATTTTATTAAGTTGATCATTACGGCCAGCTTCTAGGGCCATTGATTGCATTTCTTGAAATACAGCGCTATTTTGAATTTTCATAATTTATCTCTGACAATGCAGTTTACTATTACAGTCAATAAAGCATAAAACATGCCAAATAAATTAAAGTTAAAATACAAAGAGTTAGGTGGAATTTGGTGAGTCATAGTTTTGACAACCCTAAATTCAACGGCTTGAATTTAGGGTTTAAGAAAGGTTATGCTGGAAGAGAAATACCTAGATCACGCATTTGCGCTAATTTATACCGTAAAGTACGAGGGCTAATACCCAGCGTCTCTGCCACATCTTTTCGTTTACCTTGGCAGCGTGCAAGTGTTTCTAAAATGATACGATGCTCTTTATCTTTAAGCTCATCTTTATAACTTCCGGTCTCAGCGGCGAGTAAATCATGCTTTGGCTGATCAGCTGTTATATTTTTTTTATCATCGTTTTGCTTATCATAATAAGCTGAACTTAACGTGCTTTTTTCTTTATTTTCTGTTGAAATCTCTGATGCTTTTTCAGCTTCTAGGACGGATGTAGATGTAGCGTCCATAATAAAATTACTCGGTGCTAAATTTTCAATAAAAATAGCATGTTCGTTTATGGTGTCGCCTGTTCGTAATATAAGTGCACGCTGAATCACGTTATCAAGTTCGCGAACATTACCAGGCCAGGTATGGGCCAGTAGTTTTTCTTCAGCTACTTTATCCAAATAAGCCATCGGCTCTTTGCTTTTAGTTATATGACGTTCAATTAAATGCTTTGCTAATATAATAATATCACCTGGGCGCTGACACAATGGTCTCCACATTAATGGAAAAACATTGAGGCGATAATATAGATCTTCTCTAAATTGATTTTTAGCAACCACTTCTTTTAAATCGCGGTTACTGGTTGCCAATACTCGCACATCAAGCTGAATTGTTTTACGACCGCCTAAACGCTCAACTTCACGCTCTTGTAACACGCGCAGTAGTTTAGCTTGTAAAGCTAAATCCATTTCGGTTATTTCATCAAGTAAAATCGTACCACCTTGAGCTTGTTCAAATTTTCCTGGACACGCCTGGATTGCACCTGTAAATGCGCCCTTTTCGTAACCAAACAAAGTGGCTTCAAGCATATTTTCAGGAATAGCTGCACAGTTAATAGCAACAAATGGTTCATTACAACGATTTGATTTATCGTGAATATAACGTGCTAAAACCTCTTTACCAGACCCGCTTGGTCCAAGCACCATGACACTGGCTTCAGAACGTGCAACTTTACTTGCAAGCTCTAATAGCTGAATACTGCTTGGATCGGCAACGATAGGACCGTCTGTCTCTTTTGGTTTTTCGGGTAAATAGCGACTCACCATGTTCAATAGCACCTCTGGTGCAAATGGTTTCGCCATGTAATCAATAGCCCCTAAGCGCATTGCTTCCACGGCATCATCAATTGTGGCATAAGCTGTCATCATTAAAACAGGTAAGTCTGGATGATTTAATTTTATACTGCGAAGTAAATCTAGGCCGCTCATTGCGCCCATTTGTACATCACTCACCACTAATGAAAACGACTCTTTTTTTAGTAATAACATAGCTTGCTCAGCGCTATTCGCTGCTACGCAGTCAATACCTGACATTTCAAGTGTATCAATTAAGGCTTCTCGTAGCCCTGCATCATCTTCTACAACTAAAATAGTGTTACTCATAATGATTCCTCTAATTTAGATGCTGTACGAATTGGCAAAAGCAAACTAAAGCAAGCCCCACCGTGTGTATTATTATCAACTTCAACACGTCCTTGGTGTGCATGAGCGACAGAACTAACCACAGCTAAACCTAAACCCGTGCCTTGGCTTTTAGTCGTAAAAAAGGGTTCAAATATTTTATCGGCTTTCCCTAAATCAATACCAGGGCCGTTATCGCTGACACTAATACGCACAAAGTCATGATCTTTTCTATCCGTCGATGCGCTCAAATGAACCTTGGCACCTGCCCCGATCACTTGAATACTGTTGTGTATTAAATTTTGTATAGCGCTGGCAATTGCTGTTTTATTACCCGTGATCTGTATGTCAGGCTCGGGTAAGCTAACGTCTAGCTCGCTTTCATTTAGCGTAACCATTACATCGGCTCCTACTTTTACTTCACTAAGTAGCTGCTGCATGGATACTTGCTCTACAACATGCTGTTCACCACTTTTAGCGAATAACAACATGTCGTTTACTTGGGTTTCTAAATCCTTTAATCGCGACATCAACTTAGTTTGGAAGGTATCACGAGAGGCTTCTGGTAAGCGCTTTGACCCTAAATTAGCAGCGTAAAGCATGGCCGCAGACAATGGCGTTCGCACTTGATGCGCCAATGATGCCACCATTTTACCTAGCGCACTCAATCGTTGCATATGAGCAACACGCTTTTGTAAACGGCGCGTTTCTGTTAAATCTGTCATTAAAATAAGTTGCCCCGGCTCTGGAGCTAATGCGGTGATGTCGAGCTTAATTAATCGACCATCCTTTAAAGAGACTTCGTGACCATCATCTTGGTGCGGTCTAAAAGAGCGTTGGATAACATTAAACCACTTTTCACCTTCAAGCGGCTCACCTAACATATCCATAGCAATTTGATTCGCTTTAGCAATTAACCCTTTGCCATCGAGTACCACGACACCCGCAGGCATGGTATCAACCAAATGTGAAAGCCAACTCGCCTGCTTACGCAGATCACTTAATTCCCCAACATACTCCTCTTGAAGTAAACATGGGTTATACTGATTTGCAGAAATAAACAGTGGTTTTAGCACAGTAGCAAGGGCCATAATCAAATCTCTAATTGATGTCTATATAGAGCTAAATGCACAATTTGTACCAAAGTTTTATTTTATAATTTTCATCGTGTTACACAAAATAATGCGCGACATAAAAATGACGCCTACAAATAAAGAGTGACTAATGACTGAACAAAAGAAGTGCCGATGTCCATGGTTAGATACCACTAAACCTGACTATGTGGCCTATCATGATCAAGAGTGGGGCGTGCCGCTTTATAACGATCAAACACTATTTGAATTTATCACACTTGAATCAGCACAGGCGGGGTTGAGTTGGTATACCATTTTAAAAAAACGTGATGGATATAAAAAAGCATTTGCTAATTTTGATGTAGAAAAAGTAGCTTCATTCACACACGATGACATAGAACGCTTAATGCTTAACAAAGACATTGTACGAAATCGTTTAAAAATCGCAGCGACTGTTAATAATGCAAAGCGCTTTATTGAGATACAAAAAGAGTTTGCTAGTTTTAGCAATTACCAATGGCAATTTGTAAGTAATAAGCAGCTGGTGAGTCAGTTAAATAATATTGATGATTACCCTGCAATTACAGAGGAATCTACAGCATTTGCTAAAGATTTAAAAAAACGTGGATTTAAATTTTTAGGACCAACAACGGTATACGCTTATATGCAAGCTTGCGGCATGGTTAACGATCACAGTAATGATTGCTTTAGAAAAAATGAAATAATTTCAGAGTATTAGAACCTATTTAGTTGTCCTAAAGTATTTTTATACTATATTAAAATTTAACTCACTAACTTACAGTAACCTCAATAAAAACGCTTCAATGAATTTAATACCAAAGGAAGTGACCCTTTTAAAAGTCAAATTTAGCAATAAAGTTTTGGCTCGCAATATGCATTGCGTCAATCATATTAGATAATTAATAGAACAAGGCTAGAATAATGGTACAGATAACTACGGAAGAAGTATTAGAAATAGATGATATACGTTACTGCTTGCTTAAAAGCTCTAATGTTAATACGGCGCATCACTATGAAATAAACCAAGGCTATACCAATTTAAATTATAGAGCTACCAACGCTTTTCGCCGCGATATAATCGACACGCCATTGATAAATGCCCATAAACATGTTGTAAAAAATAATGTACCTGAGCTGCTGTGCGATACTTTAATTTCTGAATATGATAAAGATAAAGAAGCACTAAAAGATCCCGCTGTATTAAAGTCATTTTTGCCTTACATATTAACGCAAGAAGTAGATGACCATCTAAGATCTTATTTTAAAAGTGAATATTGTGTATTGTGGTGGGCAATGCATAAACTTGAAGATGACATAGAAAAAGATACTTACTTTTCAAAGTGGCATTGTGATGGCGGTCCTAAAAATCACTTAAAGCTTATAACCTACTTAAATGGTTATGATGAACACGGCAGTAGCACCGCAGTATTAGACAAAGAATCCACAGATAAACTCAAAGACATTGGCTATATATTTAATAATATAAACAAGAGAAATATAGACATTGCTCCTTTGTGCAAACATTACGACATCAATTTTTCGCCAAGTTTGATTAAACCAAATAAAGGGGACTCAATTATTTTCAATCCCCATCAACTTGCCCATAAAGCAATGCCTGCGAATAAAGGGAAAGCTCGCTATTCTTTAACATTATGTTTTTTGCCTAGTGAGCTGCACTGGAAGAAAGTAGCCGACGAACACTTTACCCCTGGGACCACTTCTATCGCATTTGATGGGTTCCCTGAATTAACTAAAACATTTATCAAACGCAATGACGATGACTGTATTGATATTGCATTAGATAATAAAGTTACTAACTTGCGACATTTGGCTTACCTTTTAAAAGCGATTATTAAAAATAGTGCCGTCGAAAATATGTTTCTTGAACATATTCAAACGAATGACCCAGAGCTTAAATACCACAATACGCTATTTGAACTTATTAAGTTTATTAAGCAATCTATCATTGAGCAATTTAAAGCCGATTCGATTACAGAAGAAATATGGTCTGAGGCACTCACTAATATCTGTGAGTATGAACGAAATTACATTGATAGTTGCGCCCGCTACAACGCAAATAAAAAACCCGATCCTAGCGCCGTCTTTTGGCCGAATCCAGATCACCCAACCCGCCCTTTATCAAAATATAATGCGCTGCCTTATGTTAATAAAGTACCGATTATGGATATGGATACACCTATTGGTTCGGCAGGAAGTTGTTTTGCCTTTGAGATAGCCAAGTTTTTTCAACAAGATGGTTATAACTACGTCATTACAGAGCGAAATGATAATCCACAGAGCGGCTTAGTGGTCGATGGTTATCAACCTGGGGACAAGTATGCCAAGTTTTGTGCAAACTATGGAATACTGTTTAACACGCCGAGCTTTAAACAGTTAGCAGAAAAAGCATTTGGTGTTAAAAAGTTTGATAAATTATTATTTCAATCAGAAACTGGCCATTACGTAGATCCATACCGTGAAAATGTATTTTTTAACACCAAAGAAGCTTACCTAGCTGATTACGATAAGCATATTCAAGCCGTTAAAGATTCATTTTTAAGCTGTAAAGTGTTTGTCGTTACATTGGGGTTAAATGAATGCTGGGAGCTTCCAGATGGTACTGTTATGTCTAGAAACCCTAGAAATAACACCTATCAGTTTGTAAAACACCGAACGCTAACGGTCAAAGAAAACGTAAATAATATTCAATCTTTTTTTGATATCATCAAAAAATACAATCCTGATTTTAAACTGATAATTAGTCTTTCGCCGATTCCTTTTTTAGCTACAGGCAGAGCGGATACTCATCATATAATTACAGCAAATACGCACTCGAAAGCCGTTTTAAGAGTTGCTGCTGAAGAGTTGGTCAACAATAATGAGGATATGTATTACCTTCCTAGTTATGAGTTGGTGACCGAGTGCACTGAAGATGCTTGGAACTCTGATACACGACATGTAAAACCTGAAACAGTTTCAAAAGTAGTTAATATGTTCAAAGAAATATTCGTTAAGTAACCTGAGATCTGGTTAGAGATTTACTAACGCATTGAATTATGGTGATGTTTAAATTTATTTTCTCTAGCCAGAGATTTTCAGTGAAAACAAGGCGAATTTACGCGTCAATAGCTAGCCTATTGCAAGTAAATTCAACGCGGTTAGCGCTGAAAATAGCTGCTCGAGATAGATTTATGATCCAGAGTTCAGGTTAAGTAATCTCAAATTTAATGAAGCATTAGAAGCAACGACTCTTTGGGGATTACCAAGTAATCTGCTTTTAGAAAAGAAGGGATTGATTTTATGCGGTTATTTTCGATGAGAAAATAGCCGCGATTAAATCGCCCCTAGATTGAACAAATTTCAATCCACAAAGATCAACACGCCCTAGGGCGTGTTGACCTTTCGTGATTGATTTTGCAGCTGACTGTTTGGTTTTTAGGCAAGGCAGAGCCTATGTAGTGTGGTTATTCCCCATAAATAGGCGATAACGCAGCATAAATGCCAAACATGCGCTGCCCTTTGGGTTCTTTCTAGGGACGATTAACTCTTTGTTACTCAGTTTTTACTTAGCCCACTAGGTTACAAACCTCGCGCCGCGATTAAATCGCCCCTAGATTGAACAAATTTCAATCTACAAAGGTCAACACGTCCTAGTCTCTCGATAGATTATACTTTTTCATTTTTTCAACTAAAGTTGTTCTGCGTACACCTAGTATTTCAGCCGCACGCGCAACGACGTAATCAAAACGCTCTAGTGCTTGGGTAATTAAGCTAATTTCAAGCTCAGCTAAATACTCTTTAAGTTCGATCCCGTCATCGGGTAGTAAACCACTTCCAGATTGGTTGAATTCAGGCTCAGGCTCTTCGTCATAATCACTAAAACCAGTACTAAATATATCGTTAAACGCATCTTTTTCCATTAGCTCTTCTGGGTATTCTGGCTCGTATGCTTCAACCTCAATATAACGATATTTATTAGGTAAATCAGGTATATCAACTACCTTTTCAGGAAACATGATCACCATGCGCTCAACTAAATTAGCGAGTTCACGAATATTCCCTGGCCACGCATGCTCTTTTAGACTATCAACTGCACGCTCGGTAAATTTAGCCGTTGACCCTGTTTGATCATTAACACGGCGCATTAATTCTTTTAGCAGCAATGGAATATCATCAGCGCGCTCACTAAGCGATGGATTTTCGATAGGAAACACATTCAAGCGATAATATAAATCTTCACGAAAACTACCTTCTTCAATCATATTTTCTAAGTTACGGTGCGTTGCAGCAATGACCCGTACATCTGCCTGAATAGCTTTGGTACCACCAACACGTTCATAACTGCGCTCTTGTAACACACGCAATAACTTTACTTGCATTTGCAATGGCATATCGCCTATTTCATCTAAAAATAGCGTGCCACCTTGTGCTAGTTCAAATCGGCCTTTACGCGCCGAAATAGCCCCTGTAAATGCGCCCTTTTCATGGCCAAACAATTCACTTTCTAAAAGTTCAGCTGGGATCGCACCACAATTGACTGGCACAAACGGCCCTACGCTTCTTTTTGATAGTAAATGTACATTGCGTGCAACAACTTCTTTACCAGTTCCCGATTCGCCTAAAATTAAAACATTTGCGTCAGTTTTTGCAACTTGCTCAATTAAAAAGCGTACATCCTTAACTGCATCGGTTTCACCCACAAGGCCATCAAAAGTTTTATGCGGTTTAGAGTGCTTATGGTCACTGGGAAGCATTCGCTGATATTGCTGACAATCGTGAAGCAATTGCGTTGTTACTTCATGGCTAAATGGCTCACAAATAAGTCCGACTACATTGGCGATACTAAGTAATGGTTTTAGCGTTTCGCCTATTAGCAAAAATGGCAGTGTTGGATAACACTTAATTAAGCTTTCATGATCGAGCGATTGCAAGGCACCTAAAATTACAATGCATTCTTTTTGTTGATACTTCGCACATTCTTGCTCAAAGTTTGCTTCGTCTAAAAGTTGAACAGCTTCACCAATAAAAGTAAGTGATGCATTTAACCCTATCGAGCGGTTGTTATTATTATCTAAAATCAAGATCATATATAGCGAGCCATAATTTCACTAATTTATTTATTAATGAAATTGTAAGCCAGTAAATTTTGGATGCAAGCACTAGCGGCAATTTTTTGACATTAACGCCAAAAAACAGACATATAAATTTAAAAAGTAGTACTTAATAACTAATTAATAACTCTTTACAATCTAGGCATGCACATTAAAGTACTAAAAAATGCTCATTTACATTAAGAGTATAAATATACTTAACGACCCAACACATGCAAATAACTTGCAATAGTAGTTTTATATCAATAAGAGTAAAATATTTGAAATATGGCATGTATTTTTTTAAAGAAACAAACTTATTTGCCGATAAGTAAATGTTATGTTCATTTTGGAACTAAACTTGCTTAAGGTTTAAGTATTGTAATTAAATTTCTAGGAATTACCTATATGGCACACGCGTCAATAAACAAATACCGTCAAGTCACTGTAAGTAGCGTTAAAGAAATGACGCCTTATGACCAAGTCAAATTAGTGTTTGCAAATATTGTTGGTAAACTTTCAGCAGCAAAAGGCTTCATCCAGCGTAAAGAGTTTGATAAGAAAGGAATTGCTATTTCAGACTGTATTACATTGCTTGGAGCATTACAGCAAGTCCTGAATTTTGAAGGTGATAACACGGTATCTACAAACTTAGATTCTTTGTACGACTATTGCCAGCGCACGCTTTTGATGGCCAATATGGAAAATAACATAGATAAGCTTGATGAAGTTATCGTGCTGATCAAAGAGATTAAATCAGGTTGGGAAGCAATCCCTCTAGAGCATAGATCTTAGGATTAACCATGTTAGGAAAGTCAATTACAGCGCTATCAATAAACGATTGTCACACCCGTGAACTATGTTTAAAACTTATAGAACTATTATCAGATGACGAAGTGCTGCAAGTTGAAGGCGCTACCCATGCTCATAATGATTTAGATAGCCATTTAAAAGAATCTATCGCAAAAGATGAAAACTTTTATTCCGCCGCAGAGCTTGAATTAATAATTGATCTAATTGGAAAACTATCTGCTAAAATAGAATATGCTAAACAACAAGTTGCAGAAAAAATAATAAGTAAGCAAAAAAGCAATAACGCGGTCAATCAATACAAAGCCAACTCTTAATTTAGAGTATTACTAACTATTAACTAAGCATCCAACGGAGATATACAAAATGTTTAACGGAAAAGTTGTCTTCATAACGGGTGGCACAGGTTCATTCGGTAAAAAGTACGTAAAAACGTTACTTGAGCGTTATCAGCCAAAAAAAATCATAATATTCTCGCGTGATGAACTAAAACAATTTGAAATGCAGCAAGAATTTGATCAACCTTGTATGCGATATTTTATCGGCGATGTTAGAGATAAAGCTCGCTTACAAAGAGCAATGCGTGGTGTGGATTATGTAATTCATGCAGCAGCACTAAAGCAAGTCCCTGCCGCAGAATACAATCCAATGGAATGCATAAAAACCAACATTAATGGGGCTGAAAATGTAATTGATGCAGCACTTGATAACAATGTTGAAAAAGTCATCGCGCTATCTACCGACAAAGCTGCAAACCCTATTAATTTATACGGTGCGACAAAATTAGCATCAGATAAATTATTTATTGCAGCAAATAATATCGCAGGCGGTCATAGAACTACATTTTCTGTCGTGCGCTACGGTAATGTTGTGTGTTCGAGGGGCTCTGTAGTGCCTATTTTTCAAAAATTCATTGATGAGGGTCGTGATCACATTCCGATTACTCACCTAGAAATGACACGTTTTTGGATTAACTTACAGCAAGGTGTCGATTTTGTTTTAACCAATTTTGAGCGCATGTTAGGCGGTGAGATCTTTGTTCCTAAAATACCTTCAATCCGAATAATAGATCTAGCAAAAGCCATGGCACCAGACTTACCTATAAAAGATATAGGGATACGACCTGGAGAAAAGCTTCATGAAGTTATGTGCCCTGCCGATTTGTGCTTTGAAACCTATGAATATCATGATCATTACCTTATAGCACCAGGTATTAAATTTAGTAGCCGAAGTAATGACTTTACTGTAAATGCTATTGGTGAAAAAGGGCATAAAGTGCCTCAAGGCTTTGAGTATAATTCATTAAATAATCATCATTATATGAGCATTGATGATATAAAAATGTTTAATACACAAGCACTCCTTTAAACAGCAGGTAAACATGATCCCTTATGGTAAACAATCTATATCACAAGCTGATATAGATGCTGTCGTTGGTGTATTGGAATCAGATTGGCTGACCCAAGGGCCAAAAGTGCCAATGTTTGAGTCGGCAATTACAAACTATTGTAATGTCGACTTTGCTTGTGCGACCAATAGTGCAACCTCTGCGTTGCATATTGCGTGTTTAGCATTGGATGTTGGCAAAAACGATATAGTGTGGACGTCACCCATTTCATTCGTTGCATCGGCTAACTGCGCTTTATATTGTGGTGCAAAAATTGACTTTGTAGATATTGATTTAACGACAGGTAATATGTCAGTTGCCGCACTTGAGAAAAAATTAATTAATGCAAAACAAAAAAGCAGTTTGCCAAAAGTAGTTATACCCGTTCATTTAGCAGGCCAGTCGTGCGATATGCTCGCCATTCATAAGCTAGCAACGCAATACGGATTTAAAATAATTGAAGATGCATCCCATGCAATAGGCGCTCAGTACTTAGGTAAGCAAGTTGGAAACTGTCAGTTTTCAGATATTTGCATATTTAGTTTCCACCCCGTTAAAATTATCACTTCTGCCGAAGGGGGTATGGCTGTAACAAATGATGAATACATAGCAAAAAGATTAAAACGCTTGAGAAGTCACGGAATTACAACTGATCCTACTGAAATGACAGAGGCAAGCCATGGTCCATGGTATTACCAACAAATTGAACTTGGTTTTAATTACCGGATGACCGAACTACAAGCCGCTTTAGGTGTTAGTCAAATGCAGCGGCTAGATGAATTTATTTTAGCCAGAAATGCTATCGCATCTATTTACACTCAAGCATTTAAAGCACAACCATTAAATCATTTAGCGCAATCAGATGCGTGTTTATCTAGCTATCATTTGTATATTTTACAGCTGGAGGACAAAGCAGCTCATCACACCTTAATTTGTGAATTGCGTAATAGAAAAATAATGAGTCATCTGCATTATATTCCTATACATATTCAGCCCTATTATGCTGCACTTGGTTTTAAAGAAAGTGATTTTCCTAACGCGATTGAATATTACCAAACGTCACTTACCATCCCACTGCACCCTGGATTAACGCAGTCAGAACAAGAATTTATTATTCAGACGATTAATGAGTTAGTATGAAATTAGCGCTAGGAACTGCACAGTTCGGTTTAAATTACGGTATTAGTAATGACCAAGGCCAAGTTAATTTTGATGAAATTAAGCAAATGCTCACTCTGGCTAAAGAATCCTGTATTACTACACTTGATACTGCTTTAGCATACGGAAATAGTGAAAAGAACATTGGCACGTCTGGTTTTAGCAATCACTTTTCAGTTATAACAAAAATATCCGCTAGCAGCCATTTGAGTATTGAAGAACAAGTACAACTCAGCCTTTCTAATCTACAACGTGAAGAATTAGATGCTGTTTTATTTCATGATTTCGACCCTTTATTAAATAACGCAGGTAAAAATCACTTTAAGCAATTAGAAGCATTAAAAGACACTGGCATCATTAAACGTATAGGAGTGTCTGTTTATACTCCTGAGCAACTCAGTTTACTCAGTGACATGTATAATTTAGACATAGTTCAAGCGCCATTGAACTGGCTAGATCAGCGTTTTATTCAACCCGAAGTAACGAATTTACTAATAAAGAAAAATATAAAATTGCACGCTCGTTCGATTTTTTTGCAAGGGCTGTTACTACAACCAGAAATTCAAAAGCGTGCTTATTTCTCTCAGTTCGGTCATATTTTTTCAAAATATAATGCAATTATTGAAGAGTTAGAATGCGATTACCTTACATTTGCAATGGCCATTGTTGCTCAAAAAACACCACATATTGAAAGTGCCGTAATAGGTTGTTGCTCAAAAAAACAATTAACGCAATTAATTCAGCGCTACGCCGATGCTAAAAATCTAAAACTCCCTTCTGATGACGTTTTAAGCTCTTTAGCGACCTCTGAATTAGCGTTAATTAACCCTTCTCTGTGGGTCAGTTAAGATACAGCTGGGATTAAACATATGATAAACGCCTTCATGCAAACCAGAGTTAGCTCTTCGCGCCTACCAAGCAAAGTACTTAAGAACCTTCACGGTTTACCTATGTTTGTACAGCAAGCGAAACGAATACAGCAATGTAAAAAAATAGATAAACTGATTGTTATTACAAGCACTGAAAAAAGCGACGATATACTTGAAATTATTTGTAAAGAAAACAATTTGTTGTGCTTTAGAGGCGATTTAAATAACGTACTTAGTCGCTATTATTATGCACAACTCGCTTACCCATGCGAGCACGCAGTTAGAGTGACCGCCGACTGCCCGGTTATAGACTCTGCACTTATAGATCATGTTATTAATGCGCACCTAATTAATAGCAATGATTACACAAGTAACTGCTTGAAAAGCACATTCCCAGATGGTCTTGATACGGAAGTCATCAGTAAACACGCACTCCTAGATGCTTATAAATACGCTAAAAAGCCCTCAGAGCTGGAGCATGTAACACCATATATACGTAATAATCCGCAAAAATATCAATTACAAAACATCCAAAGTGAGACTGATTTATCTAATCACAGATGGACCGTTGATGAGCCTGAAGATTTTGCACTAATCTCTGCAATTTATGATCATTTATATACACAAAATCACTATTTTAATTATCAAGATATACTTCATTTACTCTCTTTGAAACCAGAACTGAGCTCTATCAATGCCCAATTCTCGCGTAATGAGGGAATGCTAAAATCATTAAAACAAGATAAAGAAGAAGGCTATGAATAATTATACTAACTCAGGGGAATGGCTACAAAGAGCTGAAAAAACGATCCCGCTTGGTTCTCAAACCTTCAGCAAAAGCAAAGTTGCATTTCCCCAAAATGCTGCCCCTTTATTTATTGAGCGAGGTTATGGCTCTAAAGTATGGGATGCCGATAACAACGAATACATTGATTTTGTTAACGGTTTACTGTCAATATCTTTAGGTTACTGTGATGCTGAAATAAACCAAGCTGTTATCAGTCAACTTGCTTTAGGTGTTACGTTTTCTCTTCCTCATAAACTCGAAATGGAAGTTGCTGAAGAGCTAGTAAAACTAATACCTTGTGCAGAAATGGTGCGTTTTGGTAAAAATGGCAGTGACGCAACATCTGCAGCAATTCGGTTAGCAAGAGCGTATACAAAAAGAGAGCATGTTGCTGTTTGTGGTTATCACGGTTGGCAAGATTGGTATATTGGCTCCACAACCAGAAACTTAGGTGTTCCTGAATGTGTTAGAGCGCTTACCCATACTTTTACATACAATGACCTTGATTCATTAGAAAAACTCTTCAATGAGCACCCTGAACAGCTTGCTGCTGTAATTATGGAACCTATGAACGTTGCCTACCCAAAGCAAGGATTTCTTGAAGGAGTAAAAGCACTTTGTCAAAAATATGGCACTGTTCTCATTTTTGATGAAACTATTACAGGTTTTCGATTTGATTTACATGGCGCTCAGGGATTGTTTAATGTTACTCCTGATTTAGCAACTTTTGGCAAGGGTATGGCAAACGGGTTCCCTATTTCGGCTGTCGTAGGTAAACAAAAAATAATGTCGCTAATGGAAGACATCTTTTTTTCAGGCACCTTTGCAGGTGAAACAATGTCTTTAGCTGCGACCAAGGCGACATTAAAAAAAATGCAGGAAAAGGATGTGCTTACTCACATTCATCACTTAGGTGATAAATTAATAGCAGAACTCGACACGTTAATTTTAAAGCACAATGCACAACAATGGCTAAGTACGGCAGGACATCCTGCGTGGTCATTTATCGTAATAAAAGATACCGCACACTATAGCTCGCTAGAATTAAAGTCATTATTTATTCAAGAGATGTGCACTAGAGGTATTTTAATCGCAGGAAGTCATAACCTTAGTTATGCGCATACCTTGTGCGATATTGAAAAGCTCCTCAATGCATACGATGAAGTTATCGCCATTTTAGTTAACACCATAAAAACACAAAACCTTTATACTGTTTTTAAAGGCAAACTATTAGAGCCCGTTTTTAAGGTTAGATGAACGGCTAAAAAAGACCGCCCTTTAATTACATTTATCGAGGATAATAAAGCATGAAAGTAGCAATAATCGTCGCCCATCCTGACGATGAAACACTCGGCTGTGGTGCCACAATCGCGAACCATATTGAAAAAGGTGATGAAATATATATTTTGACGCTTTCTAATGGGGTTAGCTCACGTCAAGAGCATAACGAAGCAGACATTAAAACGCGGCAAACCGCTTTTTTAAATGCAACCCAACAATTAGGTATTTCACCTAACAATCTAACATCGTTGGATTTTCCAGATAATGAATTCGATACGGTATCACTGCTAAAAATAGCGCAAGCTATCGAACTATTTTTATCTAAAAATATAATTACACGCGTGTATACCCATTATCATAGTGATTTAAATGTTGATCATCGAAAAACTTATGAAGCTGTTTTAACCGCTTGCAGGCCGCAACCCATGCAATCAGTAAAGCAAATATTTTGCTTCGAAACACTATCAAGCACTGAATGGGCAAGTCACCGTTACGAGGCATTCAAACCTAACTATTTTGTCAATATCGAGCATGTATTTAGTAAAAAAATAAAAGCTCTTACAGCTTATAAAGATGAAATGAGAGAAGCCCCACACACTCGAAGTCTTGAGAATATTCAAGCACTCGCTAAATTTAGAGGTATGTGTGTAGGCACTCCACTTGCTGAAGCATTTTATATTGAACGCTTTATAGATTAGGCCTATTGCGCTCATTATTAAATTACGGTTTTAATATCTAATACCAATTCACTTAATTAAGTGGTCTATTTTGAAGCAAAAATTTCGTTATTTAGTTGTTCGTTATCAGAGATTTTTAACACCGTTAGCGCCAAGTTTAATCCCTCAAATTGATTAAGTATTATTACGATAGGTATAACTTAGGATAGAAAATAAAATGATAACATTAAGGGAAGCCGAGCAAAGTGATTGCACTACTTTATACCAGTGGGTTAATGATCCCGTTATTCGCAGCTGCGCATTAAAAGACGCCCCAATTACCTTACAAAATCACTTAACTTGGTTTGATAAGCAACTAGTGTCTCTTAATAGCAAAATTTATATTGCATCCATTGACGGTAAACCCATCGGACAAGTCAGATTTAATCAAACAACTCTTAATACGTATGAAATAGATACGCATTTATCTCCTTGCAGTAGAGGCAATGGTTACGGTAAAAAAATTTTAACACAAGCACTAAACCTAATAGAAAAGAGCATAGATAGTACATTTATCGCGACTATTTTAATTGAAAATAAAGCCTCTATTAAATTATTCGAAGCCTGTAATTTTAAACGAGAAAAAGAAACAACAATAGAAAATAAAAAATGTTTTATTTACATCCGTAAAGAGGCTCTTAAAGGTGAGCATTAATATAAAAAAAAGTAATACCAAAACCCCGACTCGATTATTCAACATCGCTTTTAGAGTTGATTCTGCTTTAAATATTGGTTCGGGCCATGTGATGCGTTGCCTTACATTAGCGACGGCAATTAGCAAAGCTGGCAATGTTAATATCACTTTTTTCTGTCGCGATGCCATTGGCAATAGTAATGAAAACATAATCCAATCAGAGTTTGAACTTGTAAAAATGGCTCCTCCAAAAAGTACCATCGACTTAAAAAACTACAGCTCATGGCTAGGTGCTAGTTTAGATGATGACAGCGAAGAGTTTTTACAATTAACGGCGGGGAAAAATTACGATTTAATCGTAATAGATCATTATGCTATTGATACCCGTTGGCATAATAAAGTGAAAAGCATAACCAAAAAAATGATGGTTATTGACGACCTAGCAAATCGAAAACACAATTGTGACCTGTTATTAGATCAAACCTACCAATGCCCAACAGTTAAATACAGACACTTGGTAAATAACCATACTCAACTACTACTTGGCTCAGACTTTGCTTTATTAAGACCTGAGTTTTTAGAGTTTCAAAAAGTCTCAATTGAAAAAAAAGAGCGCACCTTACTCATAATGTTTGGAGGAACAGATCCGGACAACTTGACTCTTCAAGTTTTAACGCTAGCAATAAAATTAAAATACTTTGAAAAAATTAATGTAATCCTAAATAGAACAGCAAAAAACGTAAAGTCAGTGTTTGACTTTGCACAATGCCATAAAAAGGTCTTTTTACATATATCGCCGAGCAATATTGCAGAGATCATGTCAACGGCAACATTAGCGATTGGTGCAGCAGGAACAACGTCATGGGAAAGGTGCGCTTTAGGCCTTCCTGCTGTTGTTATTGTACAGGCAGACAATCAGCGAGAGATCGCTAACGCGCTTCAATTAGCTGAAGTGATCCGCTTTATTTCAATAACAGAGATTGAAGAAAAATTAATTAAAGAAGTTGAATTTTGGCAAAATAGATTAAAATTAAATAATGACGTTTATAAAAATTGCATTAGTATTTGTGATGGCAAAGGCAGCATCAGAGTCGCCAACGAAGTGCTCAAAATTATAAAATAGCAATTAACCTGAAACTGAATAATTATTAATTTGACTATAGAGATCACATCTCTAAAACCGATAAGCGATTGAACATGAACAATTACGTTGTAGCTACAATTAAAGACTGGAATATTGCCCAATATAATAAACGTACGCCAGCTTACAATGGAAATTGGCATTTAATTACAGACAAAAAAGAGCTCACTTATAGTCACTTAAAACACTTAAACCCCAAGTATATATTTTTTCCTCATTGGAGCTGGATTGTTCCTGAAGAAATAATTAACAACTTTAATTGCGTATGCTTCCATATGACTGATTTGCCTTATGGGCGGGGCGGAAGTCCAATGCAGAATTTAATTTCTCTTGGCCATACCACCACAAAATTAAGTGCCCTAAAAATGGAAGAAAGTATAGATACAGGCCCTATTTACCTAAAAAGGCCTTTATCTTTGGAGGGCACCGCACAACAAATATTTTTACGCTGTTCAGCCTTAACTTTTGATATGATTCAGCTTATTGTTAACGAAAATCCCGAAGTAACACCTCAAGAAGGGCCTGTAACAGCATTTTCAAGACGCAATCCAAGCCAAAGCGTTATTGATACGAACTTAGATCTGGATGCTATCTTTGATCATATTCGCATGTTAGATGCCGATAGTTATCCAAAAGCATACATAAAACATGGAAAGTATAAGCTTGAGTTTACTAATGCCACAAAAAGCAACGGCGCTTTAACTGCCAATATAAAATTAACTTTATTTGAGTAACAATGAAAAATAAATTTGTAGAAATAGATGGTCGAAGAATAGGTTTAGATTATGAACCTTACATTGTTGCTGAGCTTTCAGCTAACCATAACGGCGATCTTAAAGAAGCCCTAAAAACAATCGAAGAAGCGGCTAAATGTGGAGCCGATGCGATAAAAATTCAATCATATACGCCAGATACAATGACTATCGACTGCGATAAAAACGAGTTTCAGATTAAAGGCGGGTTATGGGATGGTTATAATTTATATGAACTATATAAATGGGCTCACACCCCTTTTGAATGGCACTGTGCACTGTTTGAAAAAGCCAAAGAAGTCGGTATCACTATATTTTCAACACCGTTTGATGAAACAGCAGTAGAGTTGCTAGAAGAATTAAATACCCCAGCTTACAAAGTCGCCTCTTTCGAATTAACCGACCTACCTCTCATCAAGCGAATTGCTGAAACAGGTAAACCTATCATTATGTCTACAGGTATGGCTAATATCACAGAGATAGAAGAAGCGATTAGCACAGCAAGAGATAATGGTTGTGATGAACTGATTGTACTGCATTGCATAAGTGCTTACCCTGCGCCATTTGAGCAAGCTAATTTAGCGACAATCGCGGATATTGCAACACGCTTTAACGTTATCACAGGCTTATCTGATCATACCTTAGGCACAACGGCAGCAATTGCCTCAGTTGCTTTAGGAGCATGCTTTATTGAAAAGCATTTTATTTTAGATAGATCTAAAAAAGGCCCTGACTCAGAATTTTCAATTGAGCCAGAGCAACTTAAATCAATTGTTAGCCAAAGCAAAGATGTGTACAAATCGATAGGTAATGCAGGGTATGAATTAAAATCAGCTGAAAGCGAAAATCTAAAATTTAGACGCTCTATTTATTTTATTGAAGATATACCGGCAGGTACAATCATAACAAAAAAACACATAAAAAGAATACGCCCTGGCTACGGTCTACCTTGTAAGTATTACGATACGCTGATTGGCAAAAAAGCCGCCGTAGATATAACAAGAGGAACAGCTGCTAAATGGGAATTTATTGATGAGTAGCCAAATTAAAATAACGAGTAATGAGACTAAAGATATATTTTTACAAAGTATATCTTTAGACGATGCAAACGAAAATTATGTTGCTTGGCTTAATGATCCTTTGGTAAATCAATACTTAGAAACTCGTTTTAGTAAACAAGATCTTAACTCAGTTAAGAGCTATATTTCTGCTAATTTAGATAATCCGCTTGAACAATTATTTACTATTAGAACAAGCAATAATAATAAGCACATTGGGAATATAAAAGTTGGAAGTATAAATAAGGTTCACAATATAGCTCAAGTGAGCCTGTTTATTGGCGAAAAAGAAAGTTGGGGAAAAGGCTATGCAAACCAAGCTATTAAGCTAATAAGCCAATATGCATTTAAAATATTACAGCTGCGTAAATTAACTGCGGGAGCTTACTCTTCCAATATAGGCAGCACAAAAGCATTTATAAAATCTGGATATAAAAATGAATGCACTTTAAAAGACCACTACCTATTAAATGATAAACCATGTGATTTAGTTCAGGTTTCTCTATTTAATGAAAGTAACCCCGAAGCGATAAAAATAGCGATTACTTAATGAAAGTAACCCCGAAGCGATAAAAATAGCGATTACTTAAAGTAATCGCTATTAATCTAAAATCTGGTTAATAAAACCACCAGCCCATTGAATAATAAAAAATTAAAGCTTAGCTGATTTATTGTAGTTTTCAATAAACTCTATATACAAGTCTTCTACATGGCTGTGAAATGCATCAATACATGCATTCATAAATTCAGCTCGCTGTTCTAAACAACGGTAATAATAGCTGTTAGTCATTATGTTAGCTTGAAAATACCTGAATGTTCCTTGTATCAACCAATAAACAACATGATCATTACTGTTCCCATCGCGCAGCATCAGCAGAATTTTATTTTGCAGAGTGAACGCATCAGCAAGAGACTCTCTGGTATTAAAGTGTGTGGACGTTATTAACAGCAATTTCTCTAAAATAGCTTTAGTACCGCTTTTTATAACCGTCATCTTACTATCAATGTTACCTAAAGATAATTGCTCTAATGAGGTTGCTCGTTTGAGTAACTCACTCACCATTTCTTGCTTATTTTTTATCGTATCTTTAAGGTTAATATCAGCTATACGCGTAGGCGTGGTAAATCGAATAAACGCTCCATCTGAAGTATTATATGCCGTAACTTGAGGGTTACTCTGTAATAATATTTCAACATTACCTTTTGAGGAATCAAATATATGGGTAGAAAGAACTTCATCTCTAAAATTACCTTTTACAACCATATCGCTTTGCATATTCTTTTTAATTAGCTCTTTATGCTTAAAGTCTTTATCGAAATAAATACTGTGCTTAGAATGATGATGTTCTTGCGATACAAAGCCAAAGTCAGTCCCTACTAAGTAGACCTCTTTAAAGCCCAGTTCAGCGGCAACAGCAAGTCCAGTATTAGACACACTCGGGTTACTGCTTTCTGGATAGGTGAATAGCTGTTTTTCATCCATCGCACGTATTAAACGTCCTCCAGCATCATTTACTTTAGATAATAAATGAGCACTCTTGAAGCGCTTTAATATTCCATCATACACCGTATTAAGTGCTACTATATTAAGCTCGTCTAATCGAGTGGTTACACCTTCAGTGCGTTCAACAACTTCTACCCAGTCTAGTAATGCTGCAGTACGCTCCATTTCTATATGAATATCTGGAGTTATCCCATTTATAAGTAATGCTTTGAGTGCAGTACCACATGATAAAATAACAACATTACTTTGGTTTTCTTTCAAAAAATCAATTGCTAAATCTAACGATGGTCCATTTGCTACAATAAATACGGGGTAATCTACTAAGGGATTTTTAAATGTACTGCTCTTTTTTACAACCGGAAATTTGGCACTTAAGTTAGAGAGTGTATGCGAGATACCAATAACTTCATCTTCAAAAAATCCCCAGCCCCCAGACCAGCGATGCCCAATTGCTTTTATTCTAGCAATTGTTTTTTCTATTAATGGGCTATCGTAATGCTTAAGAAACAGCACTTGGCTAAGGTTAAAGTGGCCTTGTTGAAATAAAAATTTAGAAATATCATTTACAACCCCGTCTTCACTACCCGAGATACGAATAGAGAATTGTCCGCCTTTACTTGTACACTTATCTAGCAGAGGTTTTAATTCAATACAATGCAATAAGGCATAGAAGCTATCTTTACTTGGTTCAAATAAAAAAACATTTAAGACATCTTTCGTATTTAATAGCTCTTCAATTTGATAACCTAATCCACCACCAAAAAAACAAACGAAATCAATTCGCTCCTCATCTGCGGGGTTGCCAATTTTGTTTTCAGATTCAGCAACTCGAACATTATGAATAGATTTAAGTAAGGCTGAATGCTTAAAAAAGATATCTTCATCTGCTTGATGTTCTACGATATATTTAAAGTAAAGAGGGCGCTCTAGAAACTGAGTTACTTGCTGCTTAGCAAACTCTCTTGGGTCTATATCATAGACAAATTTATTGTTATTAAATAGGTTGGCACGACCTTGATAATCTATCGCAACGCCGGTATCGGTAGGTTGGTAATCTTTAAATTCTTTATAAATACTAGGCATACGCTCTTTTATCAGCGCTAAATTAGCTAACAACGTAGCCTGTAACATCATTTTTGTTAATTCTTGTTGGTTAACGCTCAAGGTTTACTCCATTAACTTTTCTTAACGACCCCTGGGAGGTTAGCTAATTGTGCGGTTAAATAATTACCCGTGTTTTTTAAATTACCTACGAGTAAATCCATTGCATTATACTGGTTAAGTAACCTTTTTTCATAATCAGCCATTCTTAAATTAAAGCTAACAGATTCATCTGTAAGCTTATCTATTTGAGCTTCTCGGCCATCAATTCTAGTTTCTATTATACCGCCTGACGCAGTATAGCCTTTAATAACATCATCAAATTTAGCAACAAAGCCATTATCATCATCGCCAGTAAAAAATCGTTGGACTGCATTTGGATCTTTTTCTATGGCAGCTTTTAATGCATCCGAATCTAAACTTAACTTTCCTGAACGCTCAGTTCTTACCCCAAGGTTAGCTAAAAATTCTTTTTTGTCATCAGTAACATTAAATTCAGAGGTTAGCATCGATCTCACTTGATTTACAGAGCCTCGTAATAGTGAATCACCAGCTAAAGCCCCCACTCCATCTTCTTTGCTTGAACGACCTAGTTGCTTTGATAAATCAATAAATGAATTAAATTTATCTATAAATGATTTAAGCCCAGCGGATACATTATTATTATTTTCAGTAATTTTAGCATTACTTATATCGTCATCAGTACCGTGTATTTTTTTAGCGGATATAGTAACGCCATCAATAACATCAACAAACTCATTGGTACTGCTAGTAGCATTTAATTGACCATCAATTGTTATCGACGCATCCGCAGCTTTAGTTACTTCGGTTAAGTTTTCAGCATACGTTGTTGAAGCCGGCTCCGGATCGTAAGCAAAACGAGATAAACCGCTAGCATCTGTATTATTTGCATCACCAGTGTCATCAACAACAACCTTAATTGCATTAACTTCTCCAGTTTCCTTGCTAGACAAAACAAGACGCTCACCGGTGCTATCGGTAATAATGGTTGCACTTACTGAATCATTATCTGCAGAGTCATTAATTGCATCTCTAATATCTGTAAGCGTAGCAGTAGCTTTTACCTCGATATCAAATTTATTAGTACCAGAGCTAATAGCTAATTTACCTTCGCCAACAGCAGTTCCACTCGGTACGGCTGCTGCTACTAATTTGTGGTTATCTGCAAGGCTATTAACTTTAATTGAAAAATTATTTACTTGAGCCGCTTTTTCAGAACTCAAAGAAATAAAGTCATCGTTACCGCTGATAGAACGTTTTTGATAATTATCTGTGGTTCCTAGCGACTCTAGAGATTTATTGAGCTCTTCAAGCGATGACTTTAGCGTACCAACCGCTGATATATCAGTAGTGTGAGCCGCTTGTTGACGGGTTACTCTTGCTTGATAGGGGGTCTTTTGTGAATTCACCAATGCATCTACAATATCGTTAACTGGTACACCGGATCCAATACCTGTAAATGAAAGAGCCATAATTCAACCTCCTATTAAACTTAATTTGTTATACTTTAAAATCTACTAGTACACCTGTTGCTTCAGCTAAATTAGAAACAATTTGCAAAACTTCTTCCGAAGGGTACTGCTTAACTAAATCGCCACTTTCTTTATCTATTACTTTGATAACGTTACGCCCAGAATCTTCGTCAACATGAAACTCTAAACTTCGATTCATGTCGCTCATAAATGTCTGCAATTGTTGCGCCACTTTTTCTAGTTTCTCTGGAGATAAATCATCATTGCTAGCAGTTTGTGTTTGTTCTGCTTGTTCAACAGTGTCGTTTTGCTTGCCATTATTATTATAAAGCGAAACTTGGTTAGCTGACTGGTTGGATATATCTTTGTGGTTAATAATATTAATTTGAGATGGTACGTTTGAAGTTTCCATAACTCGCCCCTAAACATAAAGCTGAGATACAATTTTATAATAATAAACAAAAGGGAGGTTAAACCTCCCTTTTATTCAAGTTTAGCCTAATAAACTTAAGGCTGCTTGTGGTAACTGGTTAGACTGAGCCAAAATAGTCGTTCCGGCCTGCTGCATTATCTGATTTTTAGTCAACTGAGCTGTTTCAGCAGCGTAGTCGGTGTCTTGAATACGACTTCTTGAAGCCGACACATTCTCCGATACATTCGCTAAGTTGCTAATCGTATGACCAAATCGGTTTTGCACCGCACCTAAATCTGCTCGTTGCGCATCAATTTGAGCCAATGCCGCATCGATTGTTTTTATCGCATTTTGTGCACCAGTCGAAGTTGAGCCCGAAATATCGATATCTTCAATCGCTGTTAACTTACTGCTACCACCGGTAGATGTAACCGTACCTGCGTCTGAACCAAATATTTGATCCGCAGCTTTGCCTGAAATACCTATTTTATCCGCTGAACTTAAGTTTAATTCTGAAGAAACACTCGCTGTTAATTTAGTCGAATTAATGGTTTGACCACCCACAGTGAATGAACCACCGCCAGCGACACCCGCTACATCAACACCATTTACACCTGTGGTTTTTAAAGTAATGGTTTTGCTACTATCATCGTATATAGCATCATGGCCATCAGCTTGCATCTGTTCGGCTAAACTCTCCATACCACCAATTTTACTTAAATCGTACTTATCTTCACCTACTGTTATTACGGCATTAGCCCCTGAATCAATGCCTGTAATTTTAGTTTCAAGTTTAGCCTCAGCTTGAATACCAGCGCCCGAAGCATTTATTGTTGCAGCAATGTCAGCTGCACCAGAGTTAGCCGCAACTTCAACATCTACGCCGTTTAAGTTCACTGTTTGAGCTGTAGTAGCTGTATTAGCAGCTAAACTAGTAGACTGAGCGTCTCCCAATGCAGAAACAGTTGATGTTGCAGCCCCTTTGATTTCATTTGCACCAATTGCATCAGCAGACATATCACGTAAACTTACGTTGATAGTTTCATTTGCATTTGAACCAACTTGGAATTGTTTAGTACCGAATGAACCATCAAGCAAGCTCGTGCCACCAAACTTAGTGGTTTCAGAAATACGAGTTAACTCTTGTTGAAGAGCGCCTACTTCTTTTTGTAGCGCTGCACGTGCATCCGCATCATTTGAACCATTCGCTGATTGTAGTGATAAATCACGCATACGCTGTAAGATGTTCGATGATTCTTGCATCGCACCCTCAGCCGTTTGTGCCATCGAAATACCATCGTTTGCGTTACGTTGAGCAACACCTAAACCATTTACCTGTGATGTTAAACGGTTTGCTATTTGTAGACCAGCCGCATCATCTTTTGCACTGTTAATTTTCATACCAGATGAAAGACGTTGCATTGATGTACCTAGTGCATCGCTTGATTTAGACAAGTTTCTTTGTGCGTTTAATGACGCTGTATTTGTATTTACTGATAAAGCCATGTTATAACTCCTGATTACTTTCGTAATGTAACTAATTGATTTTCACCAAGAGCCATCACAATAAAATATGTTCAAGCTCCGTTCTGATTAAGTTAACGGCAGCTATAAAATTATCTTTAGCTTTTTTTTAAATTAATTTTTAGTCATTTTTGCATAAGTTATCTGTTTGATATTGCACTGTAGGCTCAGAGGAAATTAAAACAGCAGAAGATTAACGTTATTTTTCACCTCAAAGTTTAACCGCCTACTTTTAAGTTTAAAATATTGGGCTGTTGAGTGAGCTAATCCCGCATCTACTTAAGGCACTAAAAACAACGCGATGAAAACCAGCAGGCACCTCACAAGCGCTAAAGTATTTCCGCAAAGTCACCATTTAAATAAATATAAGTGCATATCTTTTGGTGACTTGCGGAGTCAATTTTAATTTATTTTGCTTTTTAGCACTTAATAATTATTAAAGTATATTAAAAAGGTGTATAGCGTAATTTAATTGAATGGTAAGAGTACTGACATTTAATTGCGGTTATGATTATTAAATTTAATGCTTTTTGAGGGTGTTTTTTAAAATTACAAAAAACGCACCTAAGTAGGTGCGCTAAATGATTCATGCTTATTATAAGGCAGTGACTTAACCACCAAGTAAACTCAATGCTGCCTGTGGCAACTGATTTGCTTGCGACAGGATGGTTGTACCTGCTTGTTGCATTATTTGGTTTTTAGTCAATGTCGCTGTTTCAAGCGCGTAATCGGTGTCTTGAATACGACTACGCGAAGCCGATACGTTTTCAGATACGTTAGCAAGATTGGCAATAGTAAAACCAAAGCGGTTTTGCACCGCACCTAAGTCGGCACGTTGGGCATCAATTTGTGCTAATGCTGCATCAATTGCTTTGATAGCTTCTTGTGCGCCTTCTGAAGTTGAACCTGAAATATCAACACTTTCAATACTTGTTAATGAACTAGAGCCGCCTGATGATTGTATTGCAGCAGCCCCTGTGCCAAACAATTCATTCGCGGTGGTCCCTGAAATACCTATTTTATTTGCCGATGATAAGTTCAGCTCTGCAGAAACACTAAATGAGTTAGCAGTACTTGTTACTGCCGTTCCACCTAAAGTAAAATCACCTACCTCTGTACCTGTAATATCAATACCATCAACGTCAGTTGCTTTAAAAGAAATCACTTCAGTTGCTGGGTCATAAATAGCATCATAACCAGCTTGTTGCATATCGGTAGTCAAGCGTTCTTTTTCACCACCATAATTACCTAAGTCAAATGACTTCTCAACCACGCCATTTTTCTTAATTTCAATCACGCCTTTACTGTCTGATGTAATATTTGAGAAAGTCGTGACAATTTTTGCCTCAGCTACCACACCGGCGCCTGACTTATTAATTGTATCTGCGATAGCAGCCGCACCAGAGCCAGCAGCAACAACAATATCTGTACCATTAATATTAACCGTATCAGCACTGGTGCCATGGTTAGTGGCTAAGTTTACAGTTTGTACATCACCCAAGGCAGTATTTGCTGCAGTGGCAGTTGCAGGCCCTTTAATTTCATGTGCGCCAATTGAATCTGCGGCTACGTTACGTAAGCTTACATTAATTGTTTCATTCGCATTAGCACCAACCTGAAATTGCTTTGTACCGAATGTGCCGTCTAATAAATTAGTGCCACCAAATTTAGTGGTATCTGAAATACGTGTTAATTCTTGTTGAAGTGCACTGACTTCTTTTTGCAGTGAAGCTCGGTCTACCGCACTATTAGAGCCATTCGCTGATTGCAGTGATAAATCACGCATACGCTGTAGTATGTTTGCCGATTCTTGCATTGCGCCTTCTGCGGTTTGTGCCATTGAAATACCATCATTTGCATTTCGTTGTGCAACCGTTAAGCCATTAACTTGTGAAGTTAAGCGATTGGCAATTTGCAGACCTGCCGCATCATCTTTAGCGCTATTGATTCGCAAGCCTGATGACAATCTCTGCATTGATGTTTCTAGTGCCATACTAGATTTAGATAGATTTCGTTGCCCATTAAGTGATGCAACATTTGTATTTACGCTTAAAGCCATTTTACCATCTCCTAGTTTTAATTAAGAATGTGGTTCAATTTTCTTTAGCAGAAGCCACACTTTTCTATGCTCAAGTAAATGCATTTGTTGTGCCAACTCAAATAAAAACATTAAACCCCTGTTTTTAAACATAAAAGAAAAATAAAATGGATGTTAGTTAATAGTTATATTGATTTTATAAAAGAGGAAGAAAGGGGGTGACAATTTTTTGCCGCTTTATAAGGGCAAGTTATTACCCTTACTGATGAAGGGCAATAACGTGAACAAGTTTGGTTTATATATAATCAAATAATGTTAGTTTAGCCAAACGGCCAAACGTGGCTTGCGACGCTTGCAATCCAGTTTCTTGTTTAGTTAATTCACTAATAGCCTCTGCCATATCAACTTCAACTAAACTTGATTTGCTCGCTTTGTTATTTATATCTACAGCACTATTAGAATCAGTTACTTTATCAACTACATTCATTCGCCCACCCAAACTAGATTGCGTAAATACAACTTGCTCACTTGCATTTTTTAGCTGTATTAGGCCACTAGCTAACGCTTGTTGTAAGTCTTCACCTTCTAGCGTTTCATCTTTTAAACTTGTTATAAGCCCTTGCAGAGTATTAAGTACATTTTCTTTATGCGGTTTCTCAAGACTAAAATCTAACTGCCCTGGTGCTTCGCCTTCGAGTTTAATTTCCATCCCAGCAAATTCAATTGGCTCATCGGTTACCTCCCCAGTAACAGGAGGAACAAGTGGCACACCATCACGTAGTATTTCGTATGTATCAGGGGAAGATGCTGTTGCACCTGGTAATACATTAACGTTATATGTATTTACAGTTGCTGAAACCAAAGGATCTGGGTCCGTGTTGTAATTATTGTTATGGAACTTATCAAACTCACCTTGGTTACTAACGTAAACAGTGCCCGATGTGATTGTACCTGTAGCTGTGCCTCTGTTTGAGGTTACATCTAATCGGGCATCAACTTTTTCAAACGCGTTAAATCCATTATCGCTGGATTTAATTTCAACACCTTTAGCAATAGTCACCTCATGTTGGCCCTGATCGCCTTGATACTCATATTTTTTAGTGACGTTATTAAAAGTATAAGTTTGGATATTGTCTTGATACCCAGAGAAAATATATTTACCACCTTCTGACTGGGTGTTCATTAAGTTAACCAATGACTTTTGTAACTCTTGTAGCTCACCTGCAATTCCTGCCAAATCACTTTTACTAAGCGAACCATTACCCGCCCGAATGGTTAATTCTTGCGTAGCTAAAATGTTTTCATTCATGCCTTTTAAAATACTATGTTCAGTCTCTAATCGACCTTTGAGCTGATTAATATTTTTAGTGTACTGTTCATTTGTTTCTATTTTATTGGTGTACAGCATACCTTGCGATACCGCAGCTGGCGCTTCTGAAGTTGTTAAATACTTTTCTCCGGTAGTTACACGCTCTTGAGCACTTGCCACACCTTGTTGATTTTTAAGTATGTTATTAATACTGTTTTGATACATTAAGTTATTTGATAAGCGCATAATTACCTCGCGGCACTAAGTAAAGTTTCAAAAATAGAACGGGCTGCCGCTAAAACTTGTGCTGAGGCGGCATAAGATTGTTGAAAACGCAGTAAATTTGCCGCCTCTTCATCAAGGTTTACACCTGATAGCGACTCGTACCAAGATTCAGATTGCTTGGCAAGCGCATCAAACGCGGCCCCATTTGTTTTCGCCTGACCTGTTACCACACCAATATCTGTAACAACCTCAGCAAAAGCTTGATTAAATGTTCCGTGGTTATCTGCAGATGCACTTGCGACTACATTTTGACGAACCAATTCGCCATTTTGAAGTTCAGCAAGTTTTAAACCATTACGGTTATCGTCAAAGCCCCCTTCGTTAAACTCTAATGTAAAGGTATCGCCCGTTGCAGGAACCCCATCTATATTAAAATCAAAACCATAGGTGCTATAAGGTGCACCAGCTTGCGCCAATATATTATTAGCCGGTGGCGTTACAGTGAATGTAGTCGTGCCGCTCGTATCTGTTACCTGATACTCGTTTGTATTAGCTGTTTTAACTAGCGTAATAGGACCATTAGTTAGCCCTAAAGGCAGATTGGTAAATCCACCGGCTGTAACACTGCTTACGTCGCCCGCCGAAATAGCCGCGCTCCCAGTATTATCAATATTATTTTTGGTTCTTACAGGCGATGCTAATGCTAAATCTTCACCTCTTTCAGTGGTCAGTGTAATATTACCGGCGGCTCCAGAGTTTAGTTTTACTTGAAATTGATCCCCCGCAACACCCGCGCCCGCTATATTCATTTGTAAACCAAACGATTCGCCACTTGTTATAGCGGCTGAATCGACAATTCCACTTGCAGGCACAGTTGCAAGAGAGGGATTACCTAAGGGCTCCCCTTTGTTATCAATAGGCTGAATACTGACTTCATTAGGGTTTGTAGTAAAAGTAATAATAAAATCACTAGCTGGAAGCTCGCTTCCTTTTCCAGCTTCAACCGTTGCGGTTATTCCTGCGGTACCTGTGTTCGCTTTATAGGCGTAACCGTTAACCGTAGGTATATTAAATATATCGCCGCCAAGCTCTCCATCGGCATCCATACCAAGGCGGTTCTGCTGGTTGAATGAATCAGCTAGAGCAATTCCCATTTGTCCAATTTGATTTTGAGTAGGCACTAAAATATCATCTCTAAAAGCGAGTAAACCGCCTATTTTGCCCTTTAATTTGCTCGCATCAACTTCTATTGGCACTGCTTTACCACCGTTTACCTCTAGACGAAGTTCTTTAAAATCGGCGTCAGGATCACTGCTTATTGAAAATAAATTAAATGAACCATTTTGCATAACTACGGCTTCACCAGTGCCCATAAAAACTTGCTTTTCGCCATTAGGGCCATCGAGCGTTTCAATATCAATTAGTTTAGATAAATCGCGAATTGCTTTATCACGTTCATTGTAAGCAGAGCTCGCATTAGCCTCTTGGCTTGTGCCGCTAACCCCTGCAATTTCTTGATTCAAGGTATTAATGCTTTGGATTAACGTATTGGCTTCACCGGCAAATATTTCTAACTGCTCATTCACCACTTCTTTTTGCTCTGACACAATTCCTGAAAGTCTATTCATTTGATCGAGTAAATTTTTTGTGTCGCTTATAACTAATGAACGAGCAACCGAAGACGAGGGTTGATTTAGTGCCTCTTGCACATTATTAAACATGGAATTTATACGTGTTGATAAGCTATTAGACTCTTCCGAAAACAAGGTATCAATCCGGTTCGCTTCACCAACAAATTGATCAAAAAAGGTTTTATTAGAGGTATCTCTATTTAATTGCTTCTGCGCAAATTCGTTGAGTAGTCGGTATGTTTTATCCCTACCCACCTGATTATCAAAGGTTGTTGCAAATTCTGTTCGCTCGCGTACGTAGCCCTCAGTATTCACATTCGCAATGTTTTTACTTGTCGTTTGCAACAATTCAGAATTAGCTCTGACTCCTGAACGTGCAATATTAAATAAATCATACGACATGTTACTTTACTCCTTGGCGGATTACATTTGCCGCAATATCTTTTAGCTCATCACTGTTAAGCACTTTTTTTATTTTGCTGGCATAATTTGGATCGGTGGCATAGCCTGCTTTTTGTAATGAATCTAAAAATTCAGTCGGTTTTGCAGTATTTTGTAGTGCATCTTGGTAACGCGGGTTTTGTGTTAAAAAATCAACAAAATCATTAACACTTTCTTTTATTGAATCGTAAGCTCTAAAGCTAGCTTGTTTTTTTACTGCCGTGCCCTGCTCAAATTCGAGTGTTACTTTGCTTGCTTTTTCGCCTTCCCAACTTTTATCTGACTTAATATTAAATAAGTTGAATGAACTATTACCGTCACTTTTATTAATGATGTGTTTACCCCAACCCGTTTCAAGTGCAGCTTGTGCAACCATAACAGCAGGATTCAAGCCAATTTTTTGTGCGGCTGTTTTAGCATGTTCCCAAACCGAACTGACAAACTCTTCAGCGGTTTCAAACGTAGGCGTGGTTACTGTTGATTTTTCAGCCTCTGCTTTATTGTTATTAAGAGCAGACGTTGCTTCTTGTGCTGTTTGCTCATGAGGAAGTGTCGAACCAGCTCGTTTATCACTAAAAATATCATTAGTGGTTCTAAGTACAGACCCCGGCATAAAGCTCTTACCGTCAGGAGATAACTGTTGAACAATTAAATCAGCCAACCCCAATGAACCATTAGATGAAAGCTCAGTAGATAATTGCTGATCGTGCATTTCTTCAAAAAACTTAACACCACTTGAATTGAAAGGACTTTCTTTGTCTTCAAATGCTTCGTTTGCTTTGCGCATACTTTTGAGCAACATTTGCGTAAAAATAGCTTCAAATTGTGCCGCCGCTTTTTTGAGCGCAGCTTTAGACGCATCCGTTGATGCATCACCGCTCGTTAAGGCTTCTCGACGCAGAGAATCTAAGTTACCTAAATCAAAAAAGTTTTGCTTATCGAGGTGATTTGTTTCCATCAGCTTTTTGACACAATAATGAATAATACGAATTAGAATGCAAAAATTGAACCACTTAATATGTGATAAAACTATGTTGGTGGGAAATGTACAAGTTAAGTCCTAAAAAATAGTTTTCTAGGGCCTGTTGACCTTTCAGGATTAAAATTTGTTCAATCTAGGGGCGATTTAATCGCGGCGTGAGGTTTGTAACCTAGTGGGCTAAGTAAAAACCGAGCAACAAAGAGTAAATTGCCCCTAGGCAGAACCCAAGGGCAGCGTATGTTTGGCATTTATGCTGCGTTATCGCCTATTTATGGGGAATAACCACACTACATAGGCTCTGCCTTGCCTAAATACCAAACAGTCTGCTGCAAATTTAACCTCGAAAGATAAACAGGCCCTAAGACTTATTTTTAACGATTTATATAACCACTAGTTGGCCGTTAATAGCCCCTGCTTCTTTTAATGCTTCAAGAATAGCCATTAGATCGCCCGGTGCTGCGCCAACTTCATTAATTGCACGCACTAAATCATCAAGGCTTACACCTGGGTTAAATACAAAGGCCCGAGAGTCATCTTGCTTAACATCAATAATACTTTGTTGCGTTACAACAGTTTCACCTTCGCTTAGCGGATTTGGTTGCGATACGTTTTGTTGCTCAGCAATAGTGACGGTTAACCCGCCATGCGTTATAGCCGCTGGCTGTAATTTCACATTCTTACCTATTACGATAGTGCCCGTACGTGAATTAACTATAATTTTTGCCGCCATATCAGCCGGTTTAAATTCTAAATTTTCAAGCGTTGATAAATACGATACACGTTGTGATGCATCTCTTGGGGCAATTACACGAATAGAGACCGAATCAATTGCTTGAGCGCTATTTGGGCCAACCAAATCATTTATCGTTTTTTCTAGGCGTTTTGCGGTTGTAAAATCTGGACGATTTAAGTTAAAAGTAATGTGATCCCCTTGCATAAAGGGACTTTTAACAGCCCGCTCGACTGTTGCACCATTAGGAATTCGGCCCACAGTCGGAGTATTAATAACGACCTTACTGCCGTCTAGACCCTGCGCACCTAACCCTCCAACAATAAGACTTCCCTGCGCAATAGCGTATACATTGCCATCAACACCTTTTAAAAACGTTTGTATTAAAGTCCCTCCGCGCAAACTACCTGCGCTACCGATAGATGAGACTGTAATATCGATTGTTTGCCCTGGTTTTCTAAATGCAGGCAGTTCTGCGTGTACTGCAACAGCTGCGACATTTTTAATTTTAGGCTTTAAATTAGCAGGTAATGTAATACCAAAATTACTTAACATTCCTTTAAAGCTTTGTTGTGTGAACTGACTTTGTTCACCAGTGCCCGGTAAACCAACCACTAAACCATAACCAACTAATTGGTTAGAGCGCACACCTTCCACCATAGAGATATCTTTAATACGTTCTGCATTGGCCGAAAATTGGCTTGCGAATAAAACGATTAAACAGAAAAATTTAAATCCATTCATATTGAATGTCCTCTAAAAAGGAAAGAGTGAGCTTGTGAAAAAGCGTGTTAACCAACCGGCTGTTTGCGCTTCTTGCGTTTGCCCTTTACCCGAATACTGAATACGTGCATTAGCAATTCGGTTTGATTCTACGGTGTTATCTGAGGTTACATCTTGCGGGCGGACTAAGCCTTCTAGACGAATAAACTCTTCACCAGTATTAAGCGTTAACCATTTTTCACCACGGATAACTAAATTTCCGTTTGGTAAAACACGCATTACGTTTACAGATATATCGCCAACCAAGCTGTTTGACTGGTTTGATTTTGAATCCCCTTTAAAAGAAGAGTCACTGCCAATACCAAATTGAATGCTGTCACCGCCAATATTTACCGGTAGCCCACCCAAGCCAACAACAGGGTCAAGGCTTGCATCGGTTTCTTTATCTGTTTCTGTTTTTGCCGCTTTTGTAGCTTGAGTCGACTCTTGTAGTTTAACCGTGATGATATCGCCAGTGCGTAGTGCTTTTCTATCTGCATACAAGTCGTTAGATACGTTTACATTAAACAACGATCCCGTTGCTACAACGGGCTCTAAATTAGGTTCTGGGTACATTGGTGCGTAGTAAGGGTCGTCTTGAACTACCTCAATATTAGGTGTTGATATACAACCACTTAAAAGCAAAGTGCCTGCTGTAAATAGCATGATATTACGCATAAACTGCCCTTAAACCTTATAATTGCTGATTGATATAACTCATCATTTCATCAACTGCAGAAATTACTTTTGAGTTCATTTCATAAATTCGCTGGGTTTCAATTAGGTTTACTAATTCTTCGGTTACATTGACGTTTGACGTTTCAAGTGAGCCTTGAATAATTGTACCTAACCCCTCAACACCTGGATTGCCTTGTACAGGCGCACCACTTACTGCCGTTTCGGTATATAAGTTCTGCCCCACAGGCTCAAGACCAGACGGGTTAATAAAGTCACTAATCGTCAGCTGGCCAATAACAACATTTTCGGCTTGCCCACCAACTTTTACTGACACTTCACCATCTTGGGATATAGTTATAGATTGTGCATCATCCGGCACATTCATTTCAGGCTGCACAACATAACCCGCGCCTGATGTTACAATGCGTCCATCACCGTCAGTTGTAAATTGCCCATTGCGTGAATAAGCAATATTGCCATCTGGTTGCAGTACTTCAAAAAAACCAGGACCTGAAATCATCCAATCTAAGGAGTTTTCAGTAGTTAGCATGTTGCCTTGTGAAAAGTTCTTTTGGTTCGCAACTACTTTTGCACCAGCGCCAAGCATTAAACCAGACGGCATTTCAGTGTCTTGCGACGAACGCCCACCTGGTTGATTAATATTTTGATAGAGTAAATCTTCAAAAATTGCGCGGCTCTTTTTATAACCAACAGTACTTGCGTTGGCTAAATTATTTGAAATAACCGAAATATCAGTTTGTTGAGCATCAAGCCCTGTTTTACTTATCCACAATGCTGGATTCATAATAATGTCCTCACTTTAAAGCTAAACTATGCGTAATAACTGATCTTGACGTTCGTCAATTTGTTCAGCTGTTTTCATTAGTTTCACTTGTAATTCAAATTGGCGTTGATGGCTGATCATATCGACCATTTCGTGAACTGGATTCACATTCGACATCTCTAAGCTACCACTCAATACTTTTACATTGGCAGACGTCTCAACAGTTTGATCTGGCTTTGGTCTAAATAAACCATCATTGCCTTTTTCAAGCTGTGCGTTATTTGCTTCGACTACTTTAAGTCTACCTATCTCTTCTAAAAAAGTAGCGGGTGCGCCTTGCGGACGAACTTGAATTGCACCGTCTTCACTAAATGCAATTTTTTCAATTGGCACTGGTAATATAACGGGACCACCTTCGCCAATAACTTGACGACCACCGCTTGTAACTAGCATGCCTTCGGCTGTGATGTTGAGCGTACCTACTTTTGTATATGCCTCATTTCCTGATGCATCTTGCACACTAAGCCAAGCGTTATCACTCATTGCGATATCTAAGTCACGACCGGTTTGAATAATACCGCCCGATGCCATGTTTGAACCAGGACGTTCTTGCATTGAAAATACACGCGTTGGTAAACCCTCACCAAACGCTTGCATAGAACGCGCTTGTGCAAAATCGGATTTAAACCCAGTTGTATTAGCATTCGCCAAATTATTGGCTTTAAGTGCTAACCCTTGCAGGCTTTGTTTTGCACCAGACGCCGCAATGTAGACCATTTTGTCCATAACATCGACTCACATAAAAAATCTCTAATTAAGTAAATGCAAAATAGATGCCAAAGAAGTATGAAATTGAAATTGACGCGTTTTGAGGGAAATAATGGTAGTTATATCAAGCTAAAGGCAGCTATTTTGATGCAATCACTCTGTATTAAAAATAAAAAGGTGACACCACTTAAGCTAATTTTCTGTCTAATAATGATAAAAAATCGCTGTCGAAATAGATGATTTTTATATCCTATTATTCTAACTCCAGATAATAAAAAAGGCTGCAACAAGGCAGCCTAGTATTTAGTCGATAAAAATTTAAATTATCGTATCTGTAAAATGGCTTGCTGTAGTGTTGAATTCACTTCCAGCGCACGTGAATTGGCTTGGAAGTTACGTTGTGCACTAATTAAATCAACAAGCTCATTTGTTAAATTAACATTTGATTGCTCTAATGCTGATGAGTTAATTTTGCCAAATGCACCTGAATTAGCTTCACCGGCTATCGGCTCACCAGAAGTTAAACTTTTCTTCCAAGAAGTATTTCCGACTTGTTGTAGGCCTTGAGAATTAGAAAAACGAGTTAATGCGACTTGCCCTAAATAGGTAGAGTCGCCATTACTGTAAGAAGCAACAATTTTTCCATCTACGCCAATATCAATATTCGCTAATCGACCTACTGCGGCACCATCTTGATCTAATACTTTATTTTCAAAAGCCCCTGCATGCTGTGTTGGTATTTTTGAAGATGTACCAGCTTCGTCACGCCAATTTATTGTTACATTATTAGGAAAGCTTGCGCCATTACTCAAAAGTCCTGATATATTTGCGCCAGTTAACGTGACCGGGTTGAATGTATTTCCTGTATTTAATGCACCATTGGTATTAAGTGGTATGCCATTAGCATCAAACTGGAATGTTGAAATTGGGTTATACGGCGCTGTAGGTTGTGCACTACCATCTGGGTTAAATGGTTGACCGTCTAATGTGGCAAAGGTTTGCCATTCGTTAGCATTACCTGTAACAGTCGAGTCTGTTTTCACAAAATACAATTGCATTGTATGTGCTTCACCTAACGAATCGTACACGTTCGTTGAGGTAGAGTGAGTAAATGACCCCGTTTGAGTTGGGTCAAATGGCGTAATTGATGGTGGCGCTTTGGTTGAGTCCAATCTAAACGATGAATACACATTTGTTGTAGCACGCGGTGAACCAGATGAGTCAGGGATCTGAATTGCTGTAGAGGTACTCAAGCTCACCGATGTTGCATCGCCACTGACTGCATCAACAGGGAAACCTTGTAAAAAATTACCCTGTGAATCAACGATAAAATTATCTTTATTTAATTTAAATGCACCAGCACGAGTAAAGGTTTGATCTTGTGAGCCAAGCTCTGAACTAAGCGCAAAGTATCCATCACCACCAATAGCAAGGTCGAGCGAATTTTTCGTACCTAAAGTTGAACCTTGGTGAAATTGTTGAGATACCGATGTTGTTTGCACACCATCCCCAGCTTTAGTTTTACCTGAAGTAAACACTGACGATGCATAAACATCAGCAAATTCAGCGCGAGACTCTTTAAAGCCAGTGGTATTTACATTAGCAATGTTATTAGCAGTAACATCCAAATCTTTTTGTGCGGCAGCGATGCCAGTTAACGCAATATTGAAGCTCATAATTGACCTCTAAACTATTAATATTTAGCCTTAGGCTAGAAATATACTTTAAATACTTTATGCAATTTCTGCGACATCAGTCAGCTTAATCGCACCTTCTTTGGTGTTAAGAATAATGCCATTAGCACCATTAATACTTACGCTCTCAATGTTTTTATATGAGGCTATAGGCAAGCTAGTAAACTCCTCCCCCATACTCCCTTCAGCTTTTATGCTATATTCTCCCGTAGGAAGACTTTCGCCAGCTTCATTTTTTCCATCCCAGTTAAATCGTATGCCACCCGCTGCTTGAGTGCCTAACTCAATAGTTCTAACAAGTTGTCCTGACGCATCCGTAATACTGAGTTTCAAATCTTTAACAGGCCTTTCAGCTGCGATTGTGCCTTTGGCTTCACCACTGCTGTTAAGCTCTAATGTACTTGATCCGATTAATGCCTTCTTACCAACAAGTGTTGATGCCTGCAACGCCGAGTTGGAGGTCATTGAAGCTGCCAAAGACTCAAATTTTGAATTTAGATTTGAGATACCTTCAGCCATGGTAAAATTTGTCATTTGCGCAATCATTTGATCATTGTCAGCTGGCTTGCTGGGATCTTGAAACGACAACTGCTGCGTTAACAACGAGAAGAAATCTTCTTGGGTTAATGCATCACTTTTCTTTGCAGTTTCCGGCTGTGTATCCTGCCAACGCAAAGAGTCCGTATAGGATGTAGAGGTATTAATATCGTTACTCATGGTCTACCCTCATTTACCGCTGGCCCAATAGCAGTGTTTTACTTAACATTTGCTTAGCTGCATCTGCAACTTGCACGTTTGTTTCATAGGAGCGAGAGGCTGAGATCATATTAGCCATCTCCTCAACAACATTAACGTTAGGTTTATAAATATAGCCATTTTCATCTGCACTTGGATGGTTTGGGTTATATTCAATTTGTAATGGCTTGTTACTTTCAACAACGCCTAACACTTTAACGCCAACAGCCGATCCCTGCGGATTACTTACTGATGCTGACGCCTTAGTCAGCTCAGCTGCAAACACAGGTTGCCGTGCTCGGTACGTTTTGTCTTGAGAAGAACTAATCGTATTTGCATTAGAGATATTACTAGCCGTGGTATTTAAACGCACATTCTGTGCGCTCATACCTGAACCGGCTATATCAAAAACATTGTATAAACTCATAATTAGGCTCCTTGACTACCGAGTGCTTTTTTCAGACCTTTAAATTTGCCACCTAGAAACTGTAAGCTGGCCTGATACTCCATAGCATTCTGTGTATACAAGTTTCGTTCCACTTGTATATCAACAGAGTTACCATCGCCCGTATCTGTTTGATTTGGCATACGAAATAACTCAGAATTACCGACACTACGAGTTCCACCAGCAATATGTTTCGCATTGGTTCTAACCATTGTATTGCCGCTTTGTTGGTTTGATTTTGCCGCTTTTAATGCTGTGGCAAAATCGATATCTTTTGCTTTGTATCCCGGCGTATCAGCATTTGCAATATTGGCTGCAATTACTTCTGCTCTTTTTGAACGGATTAACATCGCTTGCGGATGCAAACCTAATGCTTTATCAAAACTGATAGCCATGACCATCTCCAAAAAATTGACTTGTCTTATATAAAGCAAAAAATAAGCCATATATAAAAGCAACAAAGCTATTTTTATAAGGGGATGTATTTAAAAGAAAAATGACACTGAAAGTGTCATTTTATAGAAGGGGAAAACATTAAACTTTCTTTTGGTAAATAATTCCAGGATTACAGCGTACCATATCAAATTCATCACTCAATCCGGTCATCGACTCCGATGCGCCCAAAAATAGATAGCCTTTTGGATTGAGTGCCTGAGCAAATTGTTTAATGATTTTAGCTTTTATCTCAGGTGCAAAGTAAATCAGCACATTACGGCAAAAAATAATATCAAACTTACCCATTAACGCATAAGAATCAAGTAAGTTTAGGTGCCTAAAGCTGACTTGTTTTTTAACCGTATCATTTATTTGTGCCATGCCATTGCCGCTGTCTTTAAAAAACTTCTTGCGGCGTTCAGCTGAAAGCCCTCGTGCTAAAGCAAGGGCGTCATATTCGCCATTTTTGCACATATCCAGCATAGTATTAGAAATATCAGTGCCTATGATTTGAGCCCCCATACGTAACGCATTGGACTGTTTAGATTGATATTCAGACACAGACATCGCAATAGAATAAGGTTCTTGCCCTGAAGAGCTGGCCGCAGACCAAATTTTTAATGGCCGCTTCAAATCTTTAAATTCTGGGAACAGCTTACTTTGAAGAAGCTCAAATGGATATTGATCTCTAAACCACAATGTTTCGTTGGTTGTCATTGCATCAACGACAGCAGCACGAAGTTGACGCTCATGTGGACCAAGCGTCTTACTAACTAATTGCGATAAAGATTCTACATTGAATCGAGCCATTAACGGGGCGAGCCGACTTTTAACTAAGTACTGTTTATTTTCGCCTAAAACAATGCCGCACTGTTGCTCTAAAAACAAACGAAATTGATCGTATTCACCTTGCTGCAAATCTTTATTATTCAAGTTAATGACACCTATTCAGATTAATCACAATGAACCCATTTTTTAACTGCTGTAGCTAGTTCATCTGGGTTGAATTTCGCAATAAAATCATCTGCACCAACCTTTTCAATCATTGCTTGGTTAAAAACACCACTTAAAGAGGTATGTAAAATAACATGCAATGGAGCAAGCTTAGGATCTGCTTTTATTTCTGCGGTTAACGTATATCCATCCATTTCTGGCATTTCTACATCAGATATAAGTAGCGCAACACGTTCCGTAATATCATTTTTACAGTCAAGCTTTGCTATTTCTTTTAATCGAATGAGTGCTTCTTTACCATTTTTAGCAAGCTCTATTTGAACACCTAAAGGTTCTAGCGCTCTTTTAACTTGGTTACGTGCAACAGCAGAGTCATCAGCGATAAAAATAATTCGCTCGCCTAAATCTTTTTGCATGTCACCACTTTCTGCAATTTCAGCACTTACTTCAGTATCAACTGGGCAAATTTCATTAAGTATTTTTTCTACGTCAAGTATTTCAACAAGCTCATTTTCTATTTCAGTTACCGCTGTTAAATATGAATAGCGCCCTGCACCTGATGGTGGAGGCATTATTTTTTCCCAATTCATATTTACGATACGCTCTACACCGCCAACTAAAAAACCTTGTACTGTTCGGTTATATTCAGCGATTATTATAAAACTGTCTGTAATATTTTCGATTGAGCGTCCACCCACAGCCATAGACAGATCAATAACTGAGATAGTTTGACCACGAATATGAGCAACACCACGAATATAAGGATTAGACTTTGGCATACTCGTTAGTGGAGGACATTGAAGCACTTCTCTCACTTTAAATACGTTAATACCAAAACGCTGCCTACCCCTGAGCTTAAATAATAGTAATTCTAGGCGGTTCTGCCCAACCAACTGAGTGCGCTGGTTTACTGAGTCTAAAATGCCTGCCATTCAAATCTCCTAAAGAAAACAAGTATTACGGAATGATAATTGCTTTCTGTTTATAAAGCTTACATAACATCACGGGAGCGTCTTTTTTTTGACGCAAAATATTTATACCCTGTTTGAAACCATAAGCATAGTCGAAACATTATGAGTTTGTTAAAAAAAATCAGAAGATACAGTGTTTTTTATTTTGTTGCTAGCCTCAGTTTAGTATTCTCTGTACAAGCCAAAGTCTTTGATAAAGATTTACTGCAGGAGATGGCTATATCTTATGTTGCAGCTCAAATTAATATTTCAAACGATACGCAGCTAGACTTAAGTGCTTTACCACTGGATAGTCGCATACCAGATCGTACCTGTAACACGGAGCCTGAGCTTTTAATTCCTAGCGATCCCCCCTTTAATCGCCAAGTTACACTACAGATAAAATGTAACGATGCGCAAAGCTGGGCACAATACGTACACGTTAGAATAGTCGAAATGGCGCCAGTTGTGGTCACGAGCACAAATTTAGCGCGAGGTGAAATTATAACAAGCTCTCACCTCACCATTGAGATGAAACCCACGCATTTTATTAGAGCGCAATACTTAGATGATCTAAAAGTACTTATTGGCAGTCGCAGTAAGCGAAATATAAGAAGCGGCACGCCCGTATTATTGAATCAAATATGTATGGTCTGTAAAGGCGAACCTGTCACTATTTATGCTAATATTAAAGGACTTAGAGTAAAAACCTCAGGTATTGCTTTAGAAGATGGAATACTTGGTGAACAAATAAATGTTAAGAACAAAAAAACAGGTAAAGTTTTAAATGCACGAGTAGATGGTGTAGAGTCCGTACAAGTGAATATTTAATATAAATTTATACTAAAGTATCCTATGGATATGCCGATAACTTAGCATAGTTGGGTAATATACAGGTTTATTATTATGGTCAATCAAGTTAATAAAGGTAATCAACAAGCAAGTGTTTTAACTAACACTAAACAGCAAAAAGTTGATTTACAAAGAGATAATACAAATACACAAGTGGCTCAGTCTGCTTCACCTAAAGCTGCAAGCGACTCGGTAAGCATAACACCACAAGCTCAACAATTAAAAACACTTCAAGACAAAGCGCAACAGTCGACTGGTTTTGATAGTGACAAAGTGGCTGAGTTGAAAAAAGCAATCACTGAAGGTAAGTACCAAATTGATAACGAAAAGCTTGCTAAAAATTTAGCTGATTTTGAGTTTGACGTGTATGGCTGATCATAACGGTTTAATTACAATTAAGCTTAATGAACAAGTTGATTGCTTGGATTCTTTACATGACTTATTGAACGAAGAACTTAATTCGATAGCATCGCGACGTGGTGAAGGTTTAAAAGAAATTGCCCAACAAAAAATGTCTTTTTTAACTAAGCTAAGTTCTCTCGATAAAGAATTAAATACACTAATAGCAAGTAATGATGAGCAATCATCAAATGTTAAAGATTTAATTACACTCATACGCAAAAAACTTGAGCAATGCCAAAAGCAAAATGATGTAAACGCACATGCGGCACATCAAGCCCAACTTAGCGTAAAACAATTAAAAGAAATTTTGATTGGTGCCCCCTCTTCTATGACCTATGACCAAGGTGGTAGCGTAATTAATACTGATAATAAGTTAGTACATAACTTAAAAGCGTAAAATTAAACCTGTAAGCGCCCTACTAATATTATTAGTGGGGCTTTTTTATGCTCGATTGGGGCGTGGTGATCTTTCAAGATTAAAATTTTATTATTCTAAATAAAAATTTTAACAACGTTATGGGGGAATTTAATTCGTTCAATCATTCAAGTACTTATGCCGATTAGTATAAGTGTTAATTGCGGCGTGATATTTGTAACCTAATAAAGCAGATAAAAGTTGAACAAAGCTGCTGACGCTCCATTCGACACCCCAGTAAACAACATGAGTAACCCTTCTAAGATGAAACCCGAGGGCAGCACATGTTTGGCATCTATGCTTCCTTGTCAATCACTTACGAGGGACAACCACACTGCACTACACCGACTCTACCTTGCATAAATACCAAATAACCTGCTGCAAAATCAACCACAAAGGGTCAACAACCCTTAATAGTAAGTCACTTTTTTAACTTCACGTGGTTTAATCTCACCTATGTATAAATCGTGTACGCGTTTCATATTAAGCTCAAGCTCTGTTATATATGTATCGTTTACTGCATAGGTTTTTATGATTTGTGCACCTTTAATAATGCCATGTACCTTACTTTGTAAGTAATCATCTTTTGCTATTGAGCCTTCAACCGTGGTGCCTGCGGTAATTTGTTGTCCGTAAACTTGCTCTGTTAACTCTCGGTAAGCCTCTAATTTTGAGGCTTTAATAGCCATCAATTGCTTTTGTGAGCTATTATTTCCCTGTTGCAAGCTAATGGGTGCGTACCCTACTGCTTTTAAAGTTGGGTAATTATTTGGCTCTACATATTTATATTCAACATGTTTATCAAAAACGCTACTGCAACCACTTAAGGTTAAACAGCCAAGTGTAATAAGTAATGTAATTACGCGCATAGTACCTAGCCCTTAAATATTAATTAACCTAACTTATGCACGTTTAATGCCATTTATAGTGTTGTTTTAGGCTTTGACATAATATTGGTACAGTCCTTGCTCTAACCAATACACTAGCTAAAGTTTAATGGGAGTAAGAGTATGAAATCGTTTTTATCGTTAGCATTTGCGGGGTTAAGCGCAACGGCATTATTAACGTTTTCGCCTTTTACAAAAGCACAATGGTATGAATCGACCGGCCACGCACAAGTTCAAAACGGCGATGTGAGTGCAGCTAAATCTGCAGCAATAAAAGATGCAATTACACAAGCATTAGTCTTCTCTGGCGCAAGAGTCAGTTCAGTACAAACCTTAGTAGATGGCGTATTGATGCAAGATCAGCTAAAAATAAGTAGCCACGGCGAAATACAAAAAATTGAACTTGTTAGCGAAAATCAATACAGCAATAAATTTGCAATTACACTACGTCTCGATATTTTTTCTCAAACAGAGCACTGCCCACAAAGCAGTTTTAATAAATTTGTAGCCGTAACACAAAGTCAGCTTAATCATCGCGAGCAAGCTAGACTGGGTCAAATATTTGACATAAATAAAGCCGTTAGCAAAAATATTTTTACCTCATTACAAAAGTCAAAAATGAGCGCAGTACCTGTAGCCTATTACAAGAATGCGATTAAAGTTGATAAATACTTTTCTCAGCAGCATGACTACTCAAACGCGCAACTAGAAGAAATCGCTTCTCGCAGTAATGCACAATACGTTCTACTTAGCCAAATAACTAACTTATCAGCTAGCGACAAATTAAATAGCGATTACGCATTTTGGCAAGACGAAAGCTATCAACGTAGTTACAGCATTGAACTTGTCCTGTTTGACGGCACTACCTACGAACAACTTTGGCAAAACAGCTACCATAGCCAAGCGGTATGGCCATTTAAAAAAACAGCCATAGTCGATGTTAATAGTGATAAATTTTGGCAGTCGGCTTATGGACAAAATATTAATAATATAAACCAATCTATAAGCTACGATATTCAAGCTGCTATGGCATGCCTACCTACACAAGGTAAAATAATGCATATGGAAAACGGTAAAGTCGTTATTAATTTAGGCAAGGCGCATGGTCTAAAAAAAGGCCAAATGCTAAGCATTGCACATCATAATTATTTAACTGATGCCGCAGGTAACATTATGCCGCATACGGTGACTACTCTTAATACAATTCGCGTAGAGCAGCTGTATCAACAAACCGCTATTGCAGTCAGTATTGATGATAAGCCGCTGCCAGGCGTGCAAATTAACGATGTAGTAGAAATAATCAGCCAAGACCTTTAAATATTTTAATTAATTTTTTTAATCAATTTAGCTTTTAAATTAGGGTGAGCCGACAGCCACTCACCCAATTGTTCAACGCCCGATAAATGCGGATAATGTTTTCTACATGCAAACACCACATTCCGCTGCTGATTAGGAAATATAGGTAAATAATCAATTCCTATACGTTCAGTGCACGCCAACTTTGGAACAAACGTAATACCGTCATCCATAGCCACCAGCGCAAGTAAAGTCTCTAAACTATTCCCCTGATACTGATTAGATACGTCAACACCGGCAGAAAAACAAAACTTTTGGGCTTGATCTTTAAAGCAATGACCATCACTTAACATTAACAGGCTGCAATCTTGTAAGTCACTGAGTGATACTTTTTTATGCTTTGATAACGTATTGTCGTGCGAGACAGCAACCAAAAAATCTTCTTTGTATAAATTAACAGTATGGTAATTTTTAAGCTCTGGCACATCGGCTAAAATTGCAAAATCGAGCTGACCACTATTAAGGGCCTCTAGAATAGTGACCGTTTGCATTTCAATAAACGAAAACTGGCTATCAATAAACGCCGCTTTCATCGATGTTAATAACGCAGGTAATAAATAAGGCGCAATGGTAGGAATAATACCTATGGTCAACTTGCCTTGCAGTGGCTCGTTAGACGTAGCGGCAAGTTCTTTGAGTATTTGCGTTTGCTCTAAAATAATCTCTATTTGTGTCAATAAACGAGCGCCTTTTACTGTTAAGGTAACCTGCTTAGTTGAACGGTCAAACAAAGTAACGCCAAGCTCATTTTCGAGTTTTTTTACTTGACCACTTAATGTAGGCTGACTTACAAAACAGGCGTCAGCAGCTTTGCGAAAATGCTTATAGTGCGCTATTGCTTTTACGTATTCAAAGTCTTTTAAGTTCATATTCAGCTCTACGTGATAGTTTATAGCTATCAGTTTAATACAAACAAACGATTGGAACTATATTTAATTGTTCGCCATAATGGCTATCAACAAATCAAGAGGAACAAAAACTATGTTAAACAATATTGAAGGCCAAACAATCCCGAGCGTTATATTTGCAACTCGTCAAAATGACGAATGGAAATCAGTAACAACTGATGACATTTTTAAAGGTAAAACCGTTGTCGTGTTTTCACTACCAGGTGCATTTACACCAACATGTTCATCAACTCATTTACCACGTTACAACGAATTAGCGGGTGTACTTAAGCAAAATGGCGTTGACGAAATAGTATGTTTATCAGTAAACGATACCTTTGTAATGAATGCATGGGCTGAGCATCAAGAAGCGCAAAACATTACTTTATTACCAGACGGCAACGGCGAATTTACTGACGGCATGGGTATGTTAGTAGACAAGAACGACCTAGGCTTTGGTAAGCGCAGCTGGAGATACTCTATGCTAGTTAAAGATGGTGTGATTGACAAAATGTTCATCGAACCAGATTTACCAGGCGACCCGTTTGAAGTATCTGACGCAGATACAATGCTTGACTACATTAACCCTAAGCAAGCTAAACCAGAGCCTGTAAGCATATTTACTAAACCTGGCTGTCCATTCTGTAAAAAAGCGAAAGCGCTACTAACAGAAAAAGGCTTCGCATACGAAGAGATCACGATGGGCTCAGGCGCATCACTAACAAGTCTTAAAGCAATATCTGGTCGTGAGACTGTTCCACAAATATTTATTGGTGGTAAACACATTGGCGGTTCAGACGATTTAGAAAAATACTTTGCTTAATTAAGTAAAAATTAACAGGGGCTTTAAAGCCTCTGTTTATTAAAGGAAAACGCTATGAAAGAATTGCAAACCGATGTTGTTGTTATAGGTGCTGGTACTGCTGGTTTAAGTGCTTATCGTAATGCTAAACAGTTTACACAAAACGTATTAATGATTGAATCAGGCCCTTACGGCACAACATGCGCCCGTGTTGGTTGTATGCCAAGCAAATTATTGATTGCCGCAGCGGAAGCTGCTCATTCAATTGAAATGGCCCCTGCATTTGGTGTACATAGCTCAAAGCCTATCATTGACGGTAAGGCAGTTATGGCACGCGTTAAAAGTGAACGCGATCGCTTTGCAGGATTTGTAGTGGAAGCCGTAGATGAATTACCCGATGATGATAAAATTCGTGGTTACGCACAATTTTTAGACGCTAATCGCTTACAAATCGACGATCATACAATTATTACCGCTAAGCGCTTTGTAATAGCAACGGGCTCTCGCCCTTCATACCCTGGCGTATTTAATAATTTTGGCGATAAACTGGTTATAAACGACGACGTATTTGATTGGGATGACCTACCAGAATCTGTTGCTGTATTTGGCCCAGGCGTTATAGGCCTAGAAATTGGCCAAGCACTTAGCCGACTAGGCGTAAATGTAAAACTATTTGGTGTAGGCGGCGCAATTGGCCCACTTACCGACCCTGTAGTAAGAGACTACGCAAACACAGTTTTTGCTCAAGAATTTTTTGTAGATACCGACTCAAACGTATCTGACATGATGCAAGTTGGCGACAAAGCACAGCTAACTTACACCGACAAACAAGGTGAGAAACACACCGAACAGTTTGACTACGTACTTGCAGCCACAGGCCGAGTACCTAACGTAGACAAGCTTGGGCTTGAAAACACCGGCATTGAGCTTGATGATCGCGGCGTACCCATTGCCGATGCACGCACTATGCAATGTGGCGACTCAAACATATTTATAGCGGGTGACGCTAGCAACATGATCCCACTGCTACATGAAGCATCTGATCAAGGTACTATTGCAGGACAAAATGCAGGGCGCTTTCCAGATGTACGAATAGGCTTGCGTAGAGCTCAAATTGCAGCGGTATTTAGCGATCCACAAATAGCAATGGTAGGCGAAAGCTACAAAAATATCACCGACCGTTTAGGTGAATGTGGTTGTTTTGAAGTAGGTGAAGTCAGCTTTGAAAACCAAGGCCGTAGCCGAGTAATGCTTAAAAATAAAGGCCACATGCGTGTTTACGCAGAGCAAGGCACTGGTTTATTTTTAGGTGCTGAGTTTATTGGCCCACAAGCAGAGCACATAGCACATTTACTAGCATGGGCCGTTCAAAATAAAATGACCGTACCACAAATGCTCGATATGCCATACTACCACCCTGTTATCGAAGAAGGGTTACGCACCGCACTGCGCGACCTAAACGCCAAACTTAAATTTGGCCCTGATATTATTAACCACTGTATGGAATGTGGCCCTGGCGCATAAACCATTTACCACATAGACACGCTCTAACAAAAGCCAAAGTATTTACTTTGGCTTTTTGTGTGTTTTTTTTAAGCAGATCTCTCAAAAAAAATATTAGCTGTTACACTCAATTGATATCTCAATTAAAAAAATGGAACAGCCATGCCCAATAATAAATTTAGACTAGTCACTCGCAGCGATTTTGATGGCCTAGTATGCGCCGTACTGCTCAAAGACTTAGACCTAATAGACGACATTGTATTTGTTCACCCAAAAGACATGCAAGATGGGAAAATAGATATTACCGAAAACGATATCACCACTAACCTCCCCTACGTTGCAGGCTGCCACATTGCATTTGATCATCACCTAAGCGAAACCGTTCGTAACTCAAGCGACATTAAAAACCATATTATCGACCCACTCGCGCCATCGGCTGCTCGTGTTGTGTATGACTACTATGGCGGCGTAGAAAAGTTTCCAACTATTTCCACAGAAATGATGGAAGCGGTAGACAAAGGTGATGCAGCTCAGTTTTCAAAAGACGAAATATTAAACCCAACAGATTGGGTATTAATGAACTTTATTATGGATGCACGCACTGGCCTTGGTCGTTTTCGCGAGTTTAAAATTTCAAACTACCAATTAATGATGAAACTCATTGACGCCTGCAAAGATCAAAGCATTGAAAAAATACTACAAATGGAAGACGTAGCCGAACGCGTCGATCTGTATAACGAACATAATCAACAGGCAAAAGAACAAATAAGCCGCTGCGCTACAGTTCATAACGATTTAGTAGTGCTTGATTTAACTAAAGAAGAAACTATTTATGCTACCAACCGCTTTGTAATTTATGCCATGTACCCTGACTGCAATATCTCGATTCATAAAATGTGGGGGCTTAAAAAGCAAAATATTGTGTACGCGATTGGTAAATCAATCACTAACCGCAGTTCAAACACTAATGTTGGCGAACTGTGTCTTAAATACAATGGTGGCGGGCATTTAAATGCAGGTACTTGCCAAGTAGAAACAAGCCAAGCCGAAACGGTATTAAGTGAATTAATTAGTACAATTACAAGTGATGGTTAGTCAATAACACCATAATAGCTGGGGCGTGTTCTGGCTATTATGTAAAACATAGACCTCGCAAAACACCTCATATATTTATAGAATAATAACCCACTTAAAAGGAGTTATTATTTTGATGAACAATATAGAAAACTTTGAACAAACCCTATATTTAGACGCGAAAGCAGGATTCACTAAAATTGTACACGATCACGGTCACGATCTTTATGTACTCGGGTTTTATCACACTGGAAGCTACAGCCTGCTGCCAATGTTTAATACTTTATCCGATTTAAAAGAGGTCTTTGAAGAAGAATACGATAACGAAGAGGATGACTTTTTATTGGCAAAATGGAATCCGGATGACTTTCCTTCACTTGAAACCTACTCTGAATACTTTACCAGCACTGAAGAAGCTTGCTATGAACTCAATGATACAGATTTCAGTGTAACTGATGAACAATCACAACAGCACTGGCAACAATGGTTACAAGCATTAGAACGTGTATTAATTCGTCTCGACACCGAAGGCGTGTTTACAAACGGCATTAATCGTAACAAAGTCACCTTAGCAATACTTGCATATGATGAAACCGAAGCCGTTCAATTTGAAAGAATCAAGCGCATTAATCCGCCCGCTGTTTTAGAAAGTGTTAAAACAGATTTTGAGACAATGATTGCCAGCCGCAATAAAGTAGAGCAATTAGTAATGGCAGAATTTGAGAATATGTAACAAGAGCGATAATTTTTATTAAAAATAAATTACTCATATTGACCATAGTAGGTAATTGATCTAAAAACATTCAGCTATGGTCACGTTTTAAGAAAATACATTAAAGCGAGCTGTAACATAAGCACGCAATGCAACTAAAAGGAGCTTTATATGTGGCCCGAATTCAGGTTCCAAGTGCACCAAACCTTAAATCACTAATTAATAAAGACTTCTTCAGCTGTCTGATGAAAGATCAAACAGGACAGCCACTCTAATTGTACAAATAGTATTGTGTTATTAAATTTACTTTTTTGACCAAGAATTCACCTATTTTTATATTATTATTCGCAAAGCACACATCAAATAAGTCATTATCACTCTTAAACCTAAATTACGCGCATGAAAATGACTGCATAATTGCAGTTTTAACTTTTATTGAATGGTTTTTAATTTATGAAAGATTAAACAGGACAGCCACTCTAATTGTACAAATAGTATTGTGTTATTAAATTTACTTTTTTGACCAAGAATTCACCTATTTTTATATTATTATTCGCAAAGCACACATCAAATAAGTCATTATCACTCTTAAACCTAAATTACGCGCATGAAAATGACTGCATAATTGCAGTTTTAACTTTTATTGAATGGTTTTTAATTTATGAAAGATTAAACAGGACAGCCACTCTAATTGTACAAATAGTATTGTGTTATTAAATTTACTTTTTTGACCAAGAATTCACCTATTTTTATATTATTATTCGCAAAGCACACATCAAATAAGTCATTATCACTCTTAAACCTAAATTACGCGCATGAAAATGACTGCATAATTGCAGTTTTAACTTTTATTGAATGGTTTTTAATTTATGCCAGTAGCTTTTCGCAGTTGCTAATATTTATTCGCCGTTTACGCTTTAAATTTTCACAGTAGCTTGATTGTGAAGTGGGTCTCCCTACTGCACCATGAAATACGCGCGTAAACTGTGTGGTGAGTTTTAACCAGTTTTCAGGGGAAATATTAACCCTTTCGAGTAAGGGGAAGTGTGTACTCTCAATATACCCGCGTTTATCTTCTCGTATACAACGCCCTGTTAATTCAACAAGTTCAAGGTACGATTTAAGCTCAAACGGGAGTCCTTTTGGCATTATTTGACGTGGCATGCCTGCAAAGCGGAGAAGTTGTTTTGGTTGTTTTCCTTCCATTGCACATGTTAAGCGTAGTTGGGCGCTGGTATGGTCAGATTCTTCTGGGGTGTTAGCCATTTTAGCTCTGATTGGGTTTAAGTCGACATACGCCATACAAGCTACCAATGCGGCTTCATCAAGAAGTGCTTGTGACCTAAACCGCCCTTCCCAGAACCTACCTGTGCAGTTATCTTCTTTGTTTGCTCTGCGCGCAATGTCTTCATTTAATAATCGCATAAACCAACTAATACTTGATAGGCGTTCTCGGTATTCCTTTACTGTTTGATTAAAAAAGATAAGTTCAGCTTTACTTAGCTTCTCACCCTGTATGTACTTTTGCGTAAGTACAGTGCCCTTACACAGCTTGTGCCAGCGAATAACAATCGCTTTATCATTCAGCCTATTCGCTTTTTTATCATCAACATACAGGACTAAATGGGTGTGGTTACTCATAACAGCATAAGCACAGACGTCTATACAAAATATCTTAGCTAACTCAAGCAGTTTGTCTTCAACCCACCCTCTGCGGTGTTCGTAAGATTGACCAGTAAAATAGTCTTCACCGCACAAAAAAGCACGCCGAACACAACGTGATATACAGTGATAATACTTTGTATCAACCAAACTTACTTGACGCTTTCTTGCGATAGCCATGTGACACCCTGCTGGTTTTTGCACTAAACAAAGACTAGTACTTCGTTTCACAAAGTGCAAAAATTAGAATGGGTGTCATTGTTATTTTGTTATTTCCACACAAAAAAGCACGCCGAACACAACGTGATATACAGTGATAATACTTTGTATCAACCAAACTTACTTGACGCTTTCTTGCGATAGCCATGTGACACCCTGCTGGTTTTTGCACTAAACAAAGACTAGTACTTCGTTTCACAAAGTGCAAAAATTAGAATGGGTGTCATTGTTATTTTGTTATTTCCACACAAAAAAGCACGCCGAACACAACGTGATATACAGTGATAATACTTTGTATCAACCAAACTTACTTGACGCTTTCTTGCGATAGCCATGTGACACCCTGCTGGTTTTTGCACTAAACAAAGACTAGTACTTCGTTTTACAAAGTGCAAAAATTAGAATGGGTGTCATTGTTATTTCTTCGTGTATTATTGATTATTGTTTGCCCACATATTCATGAAAATGAGCCCTGAGCGCATATTAGTTCATTTAAATTTACCTGAAATTTTAGAAAACTTAGTGATAGTAATACCTTAGATAATTTGTTAAAACTATCCAAGGTAGATAAATGAGCGTGGCGTCGGCAGAAATATGCGCGATGGGCGCACTACTTAAAGATTAACTGCTATGGAGTAGTACGTGACTAAAGATATCTATAGTGCATTCGAAGAGCATGAATTCTTTGGTGAATTTTTCCATTCAGAAGACTCCTATGATGCTAGGTTTGCAGGAAAAATAAGTTACTCAACTGAGAAAGGGTTGAGCCTGCAATACAATATTGCTGACTCGAGTGTACCCAATCAGTGTGAAAAACTTATTGGTATTTTAGATAACGATAAAAAGTGCACTTTAATTGGCCCATTCGATTTCAACAGAGGTGGGCGTCCTTGGGGAAGCATTAGAACAAAGCATGGAAAACATCGGTTTCCTCATTTGTTAATAGGTAGCTTTGTCGAGGCTAGGTCTAATTTTCATCACTGCCGATTTACCTTTCATCACATGCAAGAGTTCTTTTACCCTCAGGGACATATAAATAGTGTGCCGTTTAAAGAGGGCATTTTAGAAAAAATTGAGGGTAATGGCTGGAATTTAGAGCTTGAAAATCGAGCAGAGTTTAAAGACGTGACTCATAATCTTGTCAATTTAATGATGACAAAAGAAAGTGACTCCTTAGAAAAGTTTTCAGATGCATTTGAAGAAATAAAAAAATGCTACCCAGATGAATCATTTATGGTTAGAAATTCTCTTGAGTTTTTATTTAAATATGAAACAGAATCTCCCAAGACGGCCTCTGAAATTAATAATGATATTAATAAGATATCATCATTATTCTCAATATTCATGGACAAGCCTACTTTTCCCGACGAAGTAAAGCTCTACCCAAACAAAGAACCGAAGAATTCGGTAAGCCTACTATCAAGTCTCTACCTTGAATCAAGGACAGTCGACTTAGCGAAAGGAAGTCAATCTTACTTTTTTATGCCTATAAATCGTGAAAAAATCGATTTACCAAAGGCAATATCAATGTGGTTAGAGCTACATGAAGTCTATCGCGTCTTATCAACTACGTTTCAATATGAAACAAATTATAGAACTCTTCATTCCGCGTACAGTGATATCGTTTTATTTGCTACGAACATCGAAGCAGTAGCGCAAGATTTGAATATGCCTACATCCGATAAATATGAGGGGCCAATTAATAAGTATGGATCGGAAGAGTTAAAAAAATCTATTATGGACATATTCTTAAATCACAATAATGAAAGTTTAGGAAAAAATATTAGTGACCTTAGAAATGAACTAGCTCACGTTGGAAAGCCTAAGAAGTTGATTAAAATACTCAATATTAACGATTACGTAAATGTTGGTCGAATTCTTAAATTAGTTGTCGTATCGCATTTGTTAGAGAAACTTGGGATTAGCCAAGAGGTAATTCATGAGTATCAAAATAAACTTATTCCTGAGGTAAGCAGTTAACAAGTTGCAGCACTCGGAAAAATCACTCGCCACGCACCCAATTTTCCAGTGAGCAAGGCGTTACTAATGCCCGCTCATGGCACAAAGCAGCCTGAATGTAATTTGGCTATTTTAATAAAAGGACAGCGCTAATTCTTTATATTTCAATTTACGATGCTATAAATGTGCTATAAAAAATAAGCGAAATAAAAAACAAAAAACGTAACCTATTGATTTAATTGGTAGCCCCTGCAAGAATCGAACTTGCAACTGCCCCTTAGGAGGGGGCCGTTATATCCATTTAACTAAGAGGCCACAAAGCGGTGTGCTTAATGAGTTGAATTATAACGGTATCTGGTTTTTTATATCAAGCACCGAATGAAGTTAATTGCTTGATAAGTATATATCTTCTTTATTTAGTACATACAGTGGTATTAATTTTCGGCTACTGGCCGCTAAACGTTTGCTTTGAACATTGATTACACGCGCATTGACTTCCACGCCATTTTCACGATAAATCAATGTACCTGATAATATATGACTCGCGATATTATTTTTTGCCAGTTTTGACGTATCACGCGAAAAAGCAAAGTCGCCTTGATTGTTTACCGTAATCAAATCTGCTGTTTTAAAGTCTACCGTGTTATACCCAAATTTTTGCAGTTGGTGCATAAACGTTTCTGATAATTGATTACCTAGTTGGTTCGTTGTTTTAAGCGTGGCATCTAAATCAACAAACGATGCAACTGCAATTGATATACCTTGCTCAATACGCATTGTTTCTGTTAAATCGAGCGCCATTTGTTCGACATAATTGGCTAGTATTTTATGATGTTTACTTGGGATAAACTGACTTGAGTCTTTGTACTCATCTACTTTATCGTTTTCAACTTGTTGTAGCATTTGGCTAAAATCGTAATTATTAGTGGTGCTTTGCTGCGTTTCTGTTGTGACTTTATTTGGCTGGCTTTGTAATAAATTACACCCCGAAATTAATAGGGATACGCCCGCTATACAAATAAGTTTCTTAACTAGATTAGTCATCAGTAACCTCACTTACTTGCTTGTTTGAGCATCAAGCCATCTTTGCTACGACTACTATTGAGTGCATCTATCACAGCTTGAGGAATAAAGCCCTGCGCTGAGCCTACAACCGCTTTACTTTCAAGCCCGACTATTCGTGCGTTGACCAGTACTCCGCCTTGATGGTTAACCAAGGTGCCCGCTAATACATAGCTAAAATTTTGATCTTGATTAAGCTCTAAAAAATCACGGCTAAATACATAATCTCCGCTTGGCGTTACGCGCATGTAGTCAGTGGTTTTAAAATCAATAACGGGGACGCCAAAATTATGCAGCTCGTGCATAAAGCTTTCGGCTATTTGATTACCTAACAAAGTAGCATCGTTATAATCATGATCTAAAAATATAAAACTTGAAACTGCTAGCGGCGTTTTTGTGTTCACGTACTGTAGGTTTTCAGCCATATCCTGCATGATGCCACGTATATAATGATTAATGTTTTTACGTATATTGGTATTTATTTGGCTTTGTTTGTTCATAACAGCAATATTACTTTGATACATTGAGCCATTTTCACTCGGTGCTGCAACAGCACGTTGTGGCTCAAAAAACGCCGGAGCATCGTCTGTTATCTGCGTACTGTTGTTTATTGCTTGCGTACAACCAAAGCCCAGTGGCAAAAATAAAGTTAATAATAAACGTTTCATATTGGCTCCTAATTAGTATTCACTACGGTATATGTAATCACCGCGTTGTTGTATTTTTTCATTGCCCCACATTACATTAATTGGAATTTCTGTTGTGGCGGCAGAGACAACGTGGCCCGTTTTTACATTTACCATGCGGGCATTAGCAATATAGGCATGCTGCTGGCGTGTTAATGTACCGGTGATCACAAAGTCAATATTCTGACGTTGCTGTAACCGGCTAATATCTCGACTTAAAATAGAATCGGCATTACTGGATAAATTAAGGCTATTTTCAAGTCGGTATTCAATGGTGTTATAGCCTAGCTGCGTAAACTGCGTGATAAGGCTTTCTTGAATTTGCTGGCTTAAACCTGCGCCTTGCCCATCGGCAAGTTTTGAATCCAGTGCGTCAGCTAAATAAAAACTTGTTACCGCTATAAATGCAGTGCTTTTATAAGGCTCTTTTATGTGGCTGAGCTGAATACTCAAGTTATTCACATATTGGTTTACGGTATAAGGAGCCATCGCTGCTTTTGCCGCGTCGGTACTTATACTCGGCTCAGGCTCTGGCGTTAAGCTGCATGCGGTTAAGTTTACAAATAATAAGGGTAGTAAAAGGCGCATAGTTGCCATCCTCTAAAAACATGACAATTACAAAGCAATTACTATGCCGATTTACATTTTTAATGATTGCTCTGTGTAGTGGCTAACAATGCACATGACTTGGTATTGCATTAGTTTATTACAATCTTTAGCGGCGTTTTCCTGCTTTATGTATGCACCAAGCTTTAGCCGATAAAACGTGGTGCCATTTACGTTGACACTTTCGACATTCGCAGCGACTTTACCTGAAAATATAGTGGATGCCGTCGCTTTTATTTTAGCAAAGCTTTGTGGTAATCGGGTTTGATCTGTTACCGAGGCAACCTGAAGCGCGAAAAGAGGCTGCACTTTTGTTTGCTGTGCTTTTGTTGGCTGTATGGGGGCCGGTGGAGCTATTAGTTCTGGATTAAGCGAGCTGTTTTTCGCTATTTTACTTTCACTTTTTTGCGCAGCGGCTGCTGATTGCTGCTCTTGTGCTACTGAGGTTAGTTGTTTTATTAATAGCTTTAGGTCTTGCTCTATAACCAATAAACGCTCAACACCGGCTTTGGCTTGCTGCCACTGCTTTGCTGATGCTTTAAGCTCAGCCAACTCATCAGAAGTAATAACGACTCCCGCTTGGTTATTGAGCTGTGGGGCTACTTTTTTTTGTGGCTCAGCAGTACTGCTACACCCCGACAACATTATTAAAGTTAGGCCTAACAAACTCATTAACTGTTTTTTTAGCATGTTATTATTTCCTATGAATTGTTCTAAGTTAACCTGAACTCTGGTTAAGAGATTTACTAACATATTGAATTATGGTGATATTTAAATTTATTTTCTCTAGTCAGTGATTTTCAGTGAAAACAAGCCGAATTTACGCGTCAATAGCGGGTCTATTGCAAGTAAATTCAACGCAATTAGCACTGAAAATAACTGCTCGAGATAGATTTATTATCCAGAGTTCAGGTTAAGTTATACCATTAGTGGCTAATACGCTGCGCCTGCACAGTACAACTTAATCCTTTTTCGGCTATGTTTAGGCACGCATCTTTGAGCATCACAGACTCTGTTTTATCATAAGCAAGCGCTAATACGTAGCGATTTAAAACGGTATCTTTCACATAAAAAGGGCTCTGTTTTACAACGCCCGATACATTTTTTTTAATCAATTGGTAGTATGTTTTAAGTATTGCTAATGACGAAAAGTCACCAATATTAGCAATATAGCCCTGCGTTTGTGCTTTTTCTTTTAACGTAAAATCAACGCCAACTAACACATCCCCTTTTGCTGATAAATCAACCTGTATCTGTTGTGTGTTTTTTAGTGATTTTCGCTCTTTAAACTCATCATCAATGACTGCTTTATATTGCCCTGGGCGTAAGTCGGTAAATAAATAATAGCCATCGTAGGCCGCTTGAGTTTGCGCAACCTCTTTACCCGCTTTATCTAAAAGCTTAACGGTTGCGTAAGGTTCAATTTCACTGGTATCGCCAGTTTGCTTGTAAACCGTTCCTTCTATTTCACTGCTATTATTTAATGGTATTTCCATGTATTCAACAAAGCCTGCACGTGGGGTGATTGAAAATCCTTCTGTGGCTGCAATATAAAAGGGATCAGGCAAGCTATCTGTATCAATAACAATATCGGTAGTTAAATTAGCGGGCATACCGGAGAGCAAAGCAATACCGTTTTCATCACTAAGGCCTGTACGATAATTTTGTAGCCCTTTTACTTTAACGCCTTCAATATTTTCATCATCTTGGTCAAATATACCGTTATTATTGTTATCGAGGTATACATGCACCATAAGTGAGCCGGCCTGAACCAAACTACGCCGATTTAAAAAGTAATCATTATTTACAGTGTCGTAGCCCAAACTAAAACGGCCAAATAAACCAACACGCCAGTTATCTTCACTGTCGTAATTAAAATTACTATTAATGCTAAACAATTTAGCCTGCCAGTTTAATCCAAGTTCAGCGTATTTAATATTATCATCTAACTGGTGAGTTAATTTTAGCTCTGCTTGTAAATTGGGAGAAAGCGAGCGGCTAAACTCGGTTTCGTAGCTTGTAATTTCCCCCTCAGGCTCTAAAGAGTAGTTAACTCCTAAACGCGTGCTAATTCGGCCAAAACGCTTTTGTAACAAGCTACTGCCAAAAAATCGATCGTTATCGGCCCACTGTAAACTGTTATTAAATGAATACCCTGCAATTGAGTAATTTAAAATATTACCCAACCTTAATACACTGTCTTGTGTGTCGTTAGTGATATGTGACGCAGTATTTTGATAGCTTAAACGGCCATATTCATTTTGCATTACATTACCCGATACAAATAACTCGTAAGTACTTGAGTCATCGAGGGGGCCATTTTTGAGGTTTTTATTTAAAAGCTGTGATGCTTTACGCATGCTAAAACGCACTGATTGCTCTGCTAATTCACTTCTAACTGCAATTTCGAGTTCGTCTTCGCGATTATTGTTTTGCTCATAATCAAAATTAACGAGAACTTTATTAAAAATGCTCAAATTTGAACCAAGCGCATAGCGATGCTCGTCGTCGCCATCGTCGCTACTAAGCGTAGATAACCCAGAATAAACCGATAAATTATTAGTGATCCCGTGCTCATAACGCCCCGACAATAACCACCCATCCTGAGCGTTAACAGGTGTCGAATGGTTAAGTAATTGCTCACCTTCTTGAGTGAGTGAGACTTCGTAAAAACCTTCACCTTCTTCTAAGCTATTGCCATCAACTAAGTATTCTTCAACTTTTCGCTCTACTTGGCCTTGCGGGCCATAAAAAATTAATTCAAAGGTATTTGCACCAAAGAGTAAATCTATATTTTCGAATAAATAACGCCCGTCAGGTAAGCTCAGTTGTTGATCTATTAATATTTTATTTCGATAAAGCTCAACATCCCAACCGGCTTGAACGGCGCCCGTTAGGTTTATTTGATTGCTATTTACTTTTTTGTATAGCGGTTTGTTATTAATCTTAATACCGCGTGCATAACTACTGCTAAAGTTACTGCCTATTTGAGTAGCAAGTACATCACCAAACTGCACATTCGTAGCGCCAAGAGGCCCAAGTAAGCTAGCGTGTGTGTCTTGCCGACTAAACGACAAACGAGAGTCGCTAATTAAGTTCCCTTCTCTTCCTGCTAGGTAATATTCAGCATTAACATAAGCTAAGTCTTGCGAGCCTAAAATGGAATAGTTTAAGGAAGTATTATTTTTGGTAGCAGAGTAACTAAGTTGTAAATCGGCCACGGGGTTTGAACTTGCTTGATAAGGGCTCGCTTTCCAAGGCAAGGTAGGGACTAAGTGATCTAAGCTAGCATTAAACTTTCGCTGCTCTCGTTGTAGCTTTTGTTCAATGGGTAGTTTCACTTGAGGGTCTAAATACAGCTCTAAAGAATTAAAATCAAGTTTAAGCTTTAATGCAAACCACGCATTAAGCTGCTCATAATCAATAAATATATCGCCAGCATCAACATAATAATCTTGCTCATTGAGTGAGTAAGTCACCCCATTAACAAATACTTTTTGCTCATTTAGGTTCATCTCAAATTGATTATTAGGGGAAATAAACCAACCTTTTGCAGTTAAACTTTCGTTATTAACAGTGATTGCAAAATTAAGCTGCTCAAACACGCTATTTAGTTCAATCCATGCGCCATTTTCGCTTTTTATAGCAATTAACTCGCCTAAATAATATTTGCGTAAATACGCTGAGAAAAACAACAGTTCACCTACTGGGATCCCCATATTTTGCGCTTCAAAGTCACTTGTAATAGAACCTGTATTTACTTTAGCAATGTCATTAATTTGCTCTTCGGTTACTTTTTCCCATTTTTTTTCAATGTTAAATAGAGTGTTATACAAAACATCGTTTTTATTTTGCGTTGCATGTGCTGCAAAGCCTAATACAAAAAGTACTAAGCCAATAACTAATGTATAACGTTTGAATAAAATCAGTTTAGTAATCCCACTGAATTAGCGTTTAGATTAACGGTTTTTTCTGCAAATATTACACCTTGATACTCTCGGAGGCCTGAATATACAATCCGTAATTTACCAGCACCACTAATTACATTTTTTTCAAAGAAGTTGAGTGTTAGCTTAGCTAAAGGTACTTCAGCGTAAATACTGTAATCACTTAGCATAGATACCTTAATCTCTTCGCTCGCATTATTTGCTTTATAAAAAGCGTCTACTTTACCAAAAGCGCTGTAGTTACCCTTTCGTGCTAGTGATACAAGCAGCGCGTTATTTTGCTCATTTTTTACCAGCTCGATTGCCTCAATACTAACTTGAGGCTGTATTGCACCTTGGCGCAAAATAACGGGTATTGAGTAACTTAAAATCATGTTGATTTTAATGCCCATTTTTGTCGATTTGCTTTTATCTTCGTTTGGTAATGCTTGGAATAATAAATGCGAGCGGTACTCTTTATCTGCTAAGTTTTTGGGTTTACGTAAGGCAAGTTTAACTATTTGACGCTCCCCTGGCGCTAATCGCACTTGTGATGGACTCATGCGCACCATGCTACTAAGCGCAGTAGGACTTATTTGATCGCTAGGGTGAGTAATATACCCCCCTTCTGGTTTAGCGGTTTTTTCTTGCCATGACAAACGGTAAGTTCTGTATTCATCACCGTTATTTATTACGATTACTTTAGCCACTCTTTGGCGCTCATCAAAAGACACCCTTGTAGGGGAAATAAGTAAATCTGCATGGCTCGAAAAACTAATTAATAATTGGCAGCCATAGACGACTAAAATAAAAAACTTTAATAACTTCATTGTGATTATTTCTCTTAATAGGCAATTGTTATTTCAACGGTTGTTGAATAATTATCATCTAAGTAAAGCTGACCATCGCCGCTAGCACTTAGTTGTCCACCTATTTTTAAAGTGGCCATGCCATAGGCATTTGTGACTATTGAATTGGCATAAATTATATTATCAAGTGTAAACGCTGTCCCGCCATTGATTCGAGTGAGCGGTTGGTGAACCCCTGAGTCTGTAATATTTATTTGAACGCGTGCCCCAAATCCCTCAAATAGCAGTTCTGCAGGGTATCCATTTCGCATTATGTGTATATTTGTTCCAGAGCTAGTACCGCTTGGTAGTAATGTGATTGAGCTGCTTGGTGTGTTTTCAACAACCACAATTGTGCCAAAGCTAAGTGGCTCTAAAACGGTTACCTGAGAAAGTGCGTTTACGCTATAAAACGCACTTAGTAGTAAGATAGGCTTTATCATAAAAATGCCTGCGTGTTAAAGCAGGCATATTTCTTAATAATCCAATAATAATGTGAATGTACCACTATAATCACCGTCAATATAATCACTAGCTGGCGTTGTAGCGTCTGTAGTAAGCGTTGCGCCTACATTAAATGTTGCAGCACCTGTTGAGTCAACTTGGATAGTAGTTGTCGCTACGCTGTTAGGTGTAGCGCCTGTAAGCACATAATACGTAGGTGCACTTAAAGTAAAACCAGCCGTTCCTGCAGGAGCGGTTACTGGTGAAATTGCACCTGTAATACCAGTACCGGTAATGCTAAGGGTAGCAAATGGTGAAACACCTGATACTGTAAATGAAGCCGGAGAACCTGCAGCTAATACTGCAATTTCTGCTGCTGTCGCATCAGTAGATGCTGTTGTAGCAGCGGTTGCTGGGTTTGCAGCTAAAACTAAAGTGGCTGTTTCTGTCGCCGCTGTATCAGCGGTAGCGCGTATCGTTCCAAAGTCTAAGTCTGCTGTTTTAGTAAAAGTAAACGCATTTTGTACTTTTACGCCCGCGTTAAAAGTCGCCGTTTCAGCTGACACGTTAAGTGAGATTAGTGACAGTGCAGTAGCAATTGAGGCTATTTTAATTGATTGATTCATAGATATTCCTATTAGTTGTTAACTTACGTAACCATAACAGTCAGGTTAGATTAAGTATCGACCAATATCATTATAAATTTAGTATTTATCGGTATATTTTATCAATAAGCGTAAATAATTAGGACCTGTTGACCTTTCAGGATTAAAATTTGTTCAATCTAGGGAGAATTTAATCGCGGCGCGAGGTTTGTAACCTAGTGGGCTAAGTAAAAACCGAGCAACAAAGAGTAAATTCCCCCTAGGCAGAACCCTTCGGGCAGCGCATGTTTGGCATTTATGCTACGTTATCGCCTATTTATGGGGAATAACCACACTACATAGGCGCTGCCTTGCCTAAATACCAAACAGTCTGCTGCAAATTCAACCTCGAAAGATAAACAGGCCCTAAACTTTTTGCTTAAATTATTACTCCCTCAAACGGAGATAATTTACAAGATAAGTTAATTCGCGAAATAATTTTACAAAAATAGTATGCATCTTGTTTATTTTTAAATGGTCCAGCAATCAACTTATAAAGCTGCGTATTACTATTAGACTCTGTTTGTACTCGGTATTGAAATGCATTAAATATATTAGGATAACTTTGTTTTAATTTAACAACCGTGTTTGATGCGCTTTGTTGCTTTAAATAACTTCCTAATTTAACCCCATACATAGACGCAATATCTTCCTCAATAACACCTGTGTTACTCAGCGTATTGGTTTTTTTCTCTACGGCGCTATGCTGCACTAAATTAACCTCAGTGCGCATTTCATCTGGGAGTGTATCTAAATTAGTTTGCATTGAAAGTGCTTTAATCAACATCAGTAAATCACCTTCTATCTCACTGAGTCTATTGATTTTACTTTTATTATTATCCCATTGATCTAAATAAGGCTTTATTTGCTCCATACGAACGACATTATCTAGCTCAGAAACATCATCAGTTTGGCTACTACACCCACCAAGAAAAAGTAATAAAAGTGATATGTATAATATAAATTTCAATTGCTTTTCCACCCAGCGTAAACGTACCAATTTAAAGCAAAAAAAGTGCCAATAACATTGTGATTAGTATTATCGTGCAATTACATTTAAATATGGTGTCAGGAAAATTGAGGCATGAAGTATTCCATATTGAAAATTTAATGCCGTTAGTCAGGTTTTGCCAAGCCAGCCAGATACTAATACCAAACTGCATAAATCTTTGATCAATTTAACGAATTAAATTGCACTATAACGTCGTTAAAAATTTTTTATTTAGAACAAGCGTAATTTTTTTAACGTTAAATAGACCCCATATATAAGCAGATTGGTATAAGATGTTTAATGTTATGTGCTAATAATAAAAAAAGCGCCATGTTTGGCGCTTTTTAAATTAAGACATTATTTTACCAATGTTTTAATAAATGTTTTCAACTCGCCAGCAAATTCATCACGACGAAGGGCAAACTCAATAGTTGCCTTTAAATAGCCAATTTTGCTTCCGCAATCATGGCTACGGCCTTTAATTGCGTATGCGTCTACTTTTTCGTGTTCCATTAACATTGCAATAGCATCTGTTAGCTGAATTTCATCGCCCGCTCCTTGCGGAGTTTTTGCCAGTAACGGCCAAATATTTTTACTTAATACATAACGCCCTACAACAGCTAAGTTTGATGGTGCTTCGTCAACCGGTGGCTTTTCTACCATATTCAAAATAGGTGAGCTTTCACCTTGTTGTAAATCAACATCTCCTAAATCAACCACACCAAACTGATTCACTTGCGCCATTGGCACAGGCTCTACCATAATTTGGCTATGCTGGGTTTCTTTAAAGCGCGTAATCATTTCAGCAAGGTTGTCTTTTTTAAGATTACTTTCTACATCATCAATAATTACATCAGGTAATATAACCACAAACGGTTCATCACCAATAATAGGCGCGGCGCAGCTAATTGCATGCCCAAGACCTTTAGCTTCACCTTGGCGTACGTGTATTATTGTTACGTCTTTAGGGCAAATAGCTTGCACCTCGGCAAGTAGTTGCCGCTTAACACGTTTTTCTAAAGTCGCCTCTAATTCAAAGCTGGTATCGAAGTGATTTTCGATTGAATTTTTACTTGAATGCGTTACTAATACTATTTCTTTAATACCTGCACTCACGGCCTCGTTTACTACGTACTGAATTAAAGGACGATCTACTACAGGAAGCATTTCTTTAGGAATTGCTTTTGTGGCTGGTAACATGCGAGTACCAAGGCCCGCTACTGGGATCACTGCTTTCATTATGTTTTCCTTAATCTTTTATTATACTGAAAATGGGTATTGAATTGCTTCATGGCATTGATAACCAACGACTTCAAAGTCGTCTCGTGTTACCCACGTTTCGATATCTTCTAATGATTTAATTTTTGGATTTATTTTTAACTGAGGTGACGCAAACGGTTCTCGTGTTAGCTGTACATCGCGCATTAACTCAAGTTGGTTTTCGTATATGTGTGCATTGGCAATTTTGTGGTAAGCCTTACCCGCTTTATGACCAGTAATTTGAGCCACTAGCGCTAATAATACAAAACACTGAATTTGATTGAAATTTAGGCCAAGTGGCACATCACAGCTGCGCTGATACGACGTTAAATATAACGTATCACCAAGTAATGAAAACGTATGCGTATGCATACACGGGCGCAAACAACCGTGCTCAAATTCACCGGGATTATAAAACGAAATTATTTCACCGCGATCATCGATACCGTTTTTTAAGTTGTTAATCACTTTAGCAAGCTGGTCAAGCGTTGAACCATCTGGTCGTTGCCAAGCACGACCTTGTACGCCATACACTCGTCCCATGTCATCCTCGCCTTTACGGTGAGGGTTATTGAGCCATGCCTTGTTATCGTTTGCGTTAGCATCCCATGTTTTACAACCGATATCACGAAACTGCTCGGCACTGTCGTAACCACGTAAGTAACCTAATAACTCAGCAATCGCCGCTTTATAGTAGCTTTTACGCGTGGTAATCATCGGAAATTGATTATTAGCAACATCGTATTCTAAATCAGCATTAATAACGGTTAAACAACGTGTGCCCGTACGTTTGTTTTCTACCCACTGTCCTTCGTCAACGATGCGCTGACATAATTTTAAATATTGTTTCATGTTTTTCTTGTTATGCCTTAGCTGCCGTTACTTGTGGTGGTTGTTTATATGCCCAAATTAATAAGCCTAAACCACCTATTATCATAGGAAGTGAAAGTATTTGCCCCATTGAAATAAAGTCGGCAAATAATCCTAACTGCGCATCCGGCTGACGGAAATATTCAATGCAAAACCTAAACACGCCATAACCTAGTAAAAACACACCCGCGACACTACCTGCTGGGCGAGGCTTTTTAATAAACCACAGCATTATTAAAAACAATACTAAGCCTTCAAAAAACGCTTCGTAGAGCTGCGATGGGTGACGCGCAAGAGGACCGCCGGTTGGAAATACCATTGCCCATGGCACATCTGAAACTCGCCCCCACAGCTCACCGTTAATAAAGTTACCAATTCGCCCAGCTAACAATCCGACTGGGACCAATGGTGCAACAAAATCGCCGACTTGAAGAAGTGATTTTTTACGCGTCCACGAAAAAATAGCAACCGCAGTGATCACGCCTAACGTTCCACCATGAAACGACATTCCTCCCTGATCTATTCTAAATAGATACAGTGGGTTTTCTATAAAATAACTAAATTGATAAAACAGCACATAACCAATACGCCCGCCAAGTATTACACCTAACATGCCATAAAAGAGTAAATCGCTGACTTGGTCTTTAGTCCAACCAGAGTTTGGTTTTGATGCCTGGCGGTTAGCAAACCACATTGCAAACGCAAAACCTATTAAATACATTAATCCGTACCAGCGCACGCTTAGCGGTCCAACTGAAAAAATAATTGGATCAATTTGAGGAAACTCAAGTGCCATAAAAATAAACCTTTAGCTAAAAATCATTCTAATTGCGATAACCACTAGCAGCACCGCGAAAATTTTCTTTATTGTATTTACAGGTAAGTAATGTGTTGCTTTAGCCCCTATAGGCGCAACAAACCACGATGTAATTACAATCCCAAATAATGCTGGAAGATACACAAACCCAGCAAAACCATGTTCTAAATCTGTAACCTGCCAGCCTGCACTTATGTAGCCAATAGAGCCAAAAAATGCGATAACAATTCCACATGCAGCAGCACAACCAATTGCTTTTTTAATATCAACCGAAAAGTAATTAAGCATAGGAACGATAAGTGCCCCACCGCCAATACCGATTAATCCTGATAAGCCACCCATGATTGCCGAAAACGCACCTAAAATAGGACCCGCTGGTAGTGGCTTTTCTGACAGCGGTTTATTGCGTGTAGAGAGCACCATTCTTGTTGCAATAAAAACGACACTTGCAGCAAACACTATACGTAATATTTGCTCTGGAATAAAACTTGCCGCAAAACCACTAATAAGCGCACCGAGACCGACTCCCGACATAACCCACGGGGCAATGCTCCAAGGCACATTATCATTTTTATGATGAGCCAGCGCTGAAGAAGTTGAGGTAAATAAAATAGAGGCAAGCGATGTTGCAATAGCAATCACAAGTACATGATCCGCTGACGTTACATCAAATGAGAGCAGCATAGCGCTAAGTACAGGCACAATAATTAAACCGCCACCAATGCCTAATAAACCGGCTAAAAAACCGACAATACAGCCTAGTAGTGCGCAGCTTGCGACCAACAACCCTAAGTCATACATAGTGATCTCAAATACCCTTTGGAGATGTGTATATTAAAGGATTATATAAACAATAGCATCCGTGTATTAAAGTTATTTGACCATACGTTATTATTTGGGAGTGTAAAACAAATCACCAAGCCCGTGCTCGATCATAAAGTTGCGTGTTAAGCGCAGTACCTGTTTTGCACTCGACTGAGCTAAGCATGCTGCCAGTAATGTTTTCATGTCACTTGCATTTAAACGCCTGACCACCCACCTAACTTTATTGAGTGACGATAAATTCATACTTAAACGCCTATATCCCATAGCAATAAGTAAAATAGCGCCTTCGGGATCACCCCCTAGCTCGCCGCATAAGCTAAATGGCATCTGATGATATTCGCAATCAGACGCTATTTGCTTTAACGCTCTGAGCACTGCTGGGTGATATGGATTAAATAACTGTGCAACCCGAGCATTTGATCTATCAACCGCTAATAAATATTGTGTTAAATCGTTACTGCCAACAGAGCAAAAATCGACTTTTTTAGACCATTCAGGGATCATAAATAAGCTCGATGGCACCTCAAGCATAATACCCACAGCGGGCTTTTCTATCACTTGCGCTGGGTATTTTTCACTAAGTTCAAAATAGGCTTGCTCAAATAAAGCAAGTGATTCATCAACTTCTTCAGTGCCACTGATCATCGGGAGCATAATTTTTAAGTTACCCAACCCCATATTGGCTTTAAGCATGGCCTTGAGTTGATCTAAAAATAGCTCGGGATGATCTAGGCTTATACGAATACCGCGCCAACCTAAAAACGGGTTTTCTTCGGTAAAATTAAAGTAATCGAGTACTTTATCGCCACCTATGTCTAACGTGCGCATAACCACTGGTTTTGGGTAATAGCTTGTTAGGACTTCTCGATACCAGTTTTCTTGCTCTAGTTGCGAAGGAAACTGCCCCTTTTGCATAAACCATGCTTCAGTACGGTAAAGCCCAACTCCATCACAAACATCAACGCTGCTTTGCTCTGTATTAAGCTCAAGCCCCGCGTTTAAACGTAAACTAATATGCTTACCATCAAGTGTCACCGCTTCTGAGTATTGCTCTTTTAAAAAACGGTTATTAAGCAAGCTGTCTTGATATTGCAACCGCGTATATTCATCAACCAGCATTTGCGAAGGCGATATATATAAACGCCCAGCAAACGCATCTAAAATCATCGTTTTGCCATTAAACTGCAACAAAGGTAAATCTTCTATTCCCCAAATGGCAGGGATCCCCATTGCACGCGTTAAAATAGACGCATGGCTATTGACCGAGCCACTAACACTGACAACCCCCGATAAACATCCTTTAGGCACTTCAGCCAGCATTGCAGGCGTTACCGTACTGGCGATAAGTATTGTATTTGATGGGTAATCTTTTACTGCACGCTCTGTGTTTACAAGATGATGTAGTACTCGCAAACCAATATCTTTAACATCAACAGCACGTTCTTTTATATACGGGTCTTGCATAGCGTTAAATTGCGATATTAAACGCTCTATTACAATTTTTAATGCGCTCTTAGCACACCAGCCTTGTTGTAATTGTATTTCTACGTTATGGCCTAAACTTTTAGCATCAAGCAGTTGTTGGTAAACATCAAATACCGCGAGTGCTTCTTGTGGAATAGAGTCACTTAACGTCATTGATAGGGTATTAAACTCTTTGCGCGTAGCAGCCACTGCTTGCGTAAATAAACGCTGTTGCTCTACTACATCGCTATTTTTTTGCAGTTCAATCGATTTAAAATCAAGCTTGGGAAGTAGTACAAATGCTTGTCCAATTCCTATACCTGGTGCGCTTGATACGCCTTTTAAAACGGATGTTTGATGAGATGACTCTTCTTGACGTAGTACTTCTTTTATTTCTGCGTGAGCTAACTGTGAAGCAAGTTGCGCTGAAAGTGTAATTAAAAACGATTCTTCGTCTTGACTAAATACACGAGCGACTTTTTGTTGAACGACAATAACGCCTAATACTTTTTTTTGATGCACTACTGGCACAGATAAAAAAGCATTATAACCTTCTTCATTCACTTCTGGGGAGAGCTTAAATCGTGGATGAGATTTAGCAAATGCGATATTAATTGGCTCTTCACGCTGTGCAACGAGGCCCACTAAACCTTCTGTAAAACCTATTCTAAACTTACCAACCGCATCAGGGTTTAACCCTTCGGTAGCCATAAGTATAAAGTTATCTTGACTGTAATCAGCAAAATAAATAGAGCAGCACTGGGTTTTCATGGCATCTTTCACCATTTGCACAAAGCACACTAAAGCACTGTCTAAATTCGCTTGTCGCGAAACAGACTCAACAATAGCTCTGAGTGTAGCCAGCATATTCTGCTCCTCTATTGTTAGTTAACTACCTTTTATTTCGCCAATGATCTTTATGTTGTTCTCGCTTATTAAAAGGCATCGCAAAAGGAGCAAACTCTTTCATTACGCGTCGATAAACATCCCGTTTAAACGATACAACCTGCCTTACAGGGTACCAATAACTGACCCAGCGCCAATCATCAAACTCAGGATGATGAGTTTTAAGTAAATTTACATCTTCGTCTTCACAACGTAATTTTAATAAAAACCATTTTTGTTTTTGCCCAATACACACCGGACTTGAGTCTCGGCGGATTAATCGTTTGGGTAATTTATAGCGTAACCAATGTTTTGAGCTTGCGACTATTTCTACATCTTCTGGTCGCAACCCTACTTCTTCGTGTAATTCACGGTACATGGTTTGTTCTGGCGTTTCGCCGTCATCCACACCACCTTGGGGAAATTGCCAAGAATGCTGTCCATAACGTCTAGCCCAAAAGACCTGTCCCTGATTATTGCAAATTACAATTCCGACATTGGCACGAAAACCTTCGGCATCAATCACCTTAGTGCCTCATTTGTAAGTCGATTTTTTATGATTGTTCCACATAACCCGCAATACGGCAAATACTATTACGAGTTTTACTCTGCTTACCCACAGCTTGTGCATAACTTTTGTAAAACACGCTCATTTTGCAAACAAATCCACAATATAGGATCTAAAAAACGACTTTCTCCACAGATTCTGTGGATAAACTTGTTCATACATCTGTATTTATCCCTATAACTCTATTCAGACTTAATTACAGATGAATAGCAAAACACAAAATTACAAAGCAGTTCAGTCACTTAAGTTAATTAGAGCACTTTTTATCGTGTGTAAAATTGCACCACCGACACCATGTACAAAAAACACACAAACGCAAAGATATCCACGGCTTAGCTGATTTGCTATCATGGCAATGGTATTTATTCAACCTAAATTAGTAATATGCGACCAACAAAACCACATTCAATTAATGATCTAATAAAGCGGGTTAATAATATTGCAGGGCTTACGCTTGGCCAATTAGCGAATGAATATAATTTCAAAACACCGGATGATTTATTACGAGAAAAAGGCTGGACGGGTCAACTAATAGAATATGTTTTAGGCGCGACAGCAGGCTCTAAACCCCTTCCTGATTTTGAAGATTTAGGTATTGAGCTAAAAACACTGCCAATTTCATACAAAGGAAAACCGCTAGAAACAACATTTGTATCGGTCACACCATTAGTGAATGTTACAGGAATGACATGGCATGCTAGCAGTGTGCGTAAAAAGCTAAACCATGTTTTATGGTTACCCATTTTAAGTGAGCGCGATATAGCACCATTTGATAGAACAATTGGCAGTGGCTTTTTATGGCAACCCACACCAGAACAAGACGCTTTATTACAGCGTGACTGGGAAGAGCAAATGGAGCTTATTGCACTGGGTAGAGTTGATGAAATATCAGGTCATTTAGGTGATGCAATGCAAATTCGCCCAAAAGCTGCCCATAGTAAAATAGTAACCGATGCCATTGGTCCTAATGGGCAAATAATTAAAACCCTACCCCGTGGGTTTTATTTAAAAACGAGCTTTACTGGTGATATTTTAAAGCAGCAGTTTCAGCTTTAAGTGTGTTATAAAATATTAATTGTTGAGCCATTTTTGTGGGTACCCTCTTTTCGCACTGCGTGCGCGCGTTAGCAAGCTTAACGCCTACAACTTGTACTCATCTTTTTGAGTAAAAGCTGTAGGCGTAAAAAGATTTCTACATTTGCGAGAATTTTATAACCTTAAATTAAAAAACAGCGTGCTCGCGTCAGCAAGCTTAACGCCTACAACTTGTACTCATCTTTTTGAGTAAAGTATCTGGCATAAAAAATCCCCGCTTATGCGAGGATTTTACAGTCTAAACTCAAAATCAAATTCTATATAAAATAGAATTACTGACCTTTAACTTCTTTTAAACCGTTGTACGGTGCTTTATCACCTAATTGCTCTTCAATACGTAGCAATTGGTTGTACTTAGCAACACGGTCAGATCGGCTCAATGAACCCGTTTTAATTTGACCTGCTGCAGTACCCACTGCTAAATCAGCAATGGTTGAATCTTCTGTCTCGCCTGAACGATGAGAAATAACAACCGTAAAACCAGCGTCTTTAGCCATTTTAATTGCAGCTAACGTTTCAGTTAAAGAACCGATTTGGTTAAACTTGATTAAGATTGAGTTTGCAATACCGTTGTCGATACCGCGTTTTAAAATCTTAGTGTTTGTTACAAATAAATCGTCACCAACTAATTGGATTTTATCACCCATTAGTTTAGTTTGGTGTGCAAAGCCATCCCAATCAGACTCATCAAGACCATCTTCAATAGATACGATTGGGTACTGCTCAGTTAGATCTTTTAAGAAGAAGTTAAATTCTTCAGAAGTGAACTTTTTACCTTCACCTTTAAGGTCGTAGATATTTGCTTCTTTGTCGTAAAACTCAGATGCAGCACAATCTAATGCAAGTGTAATGTCTTTACCTAGCTCGTAGCCTGCATTTGCAACTGCCACTTTAATTGCAGCAAGTGCAGCTTCGTTAGATGCTAGATTTGGTGCAAAACCGCCTTCATCACCCACAGATGTTGAGTGACCTTCTGCTTTAAGTACTTTTGCAAGGCTATGGAATATTTCAGCGCCCATGCGTAGTGCTTCACGAAAGTTTTTAGCACCAACTGGCTGAACCATGAACTCTTGAATATCTACCGAGTTATCTGCGTGTTCACCACCATTGATGATATTCATCATTGGCAGTGGCATTGAATAAACACCGGGTGTACCGTTTAAATCAGCAATGTGTTCGTAAAGCTCAACTTTTTTAGATTGTGCAGCGGCTTTAGCTGTCGCAAGTGATACAGCTAAGATTGCATTGGCACCTAATTTTTCTTTATTTTCAGTACCATCTAAATCCAGCATCACTTTATCAACAGTGCTTTGCTCTAATGCATTTTGACCAGCTAAAGCGTCAGCAATTTCTTTGTTAATATAACCAACTGCTTTTAATACGCCTTTACCTAAATAACGAGTTTTATCACCATCACGTAACTCTAATGCTTCGCGAGTACCTGTAGACGCACCAGAGGGTGCTGCAGCACGGCCCCATGAACCATCAGCTAAATATACATCAGCTTCAACAGTTGGGTTACCACGCGAGTCCATAATTTCGCGACCAATTACTTTTACGATTTCTGACATCTTGATTCCTCTATATTCCCAAAATGGTGAGTGCGGCTAACCTGAGTTTGGCTAGCCTTAGAAACAAAAAAGGCCGTGCAATATGCACGGCCTCTTTTAAATTACGAATTCGCTTTTTGATGGATATGAGCTGCGGCTACAAACCCTTCAAATAGCGGGTGACCATCACGTGGTGTTGACGTAAATTCCGGGTGGAATTGCGCGGCAATAAACCAAGGGTGATCTTTATTCTCGATAATTTCTACCAGTTTTTTATCTTCCGATAAACCAGTAAAGCTTAAACCTGCTTTTTCTAATTGCTCTACAAAGTTATTGTTAACTTCGTAGCGGTGGCGATGGCGCTCAACAATTTCGTCACTACCGTATACTTCATGCACTTTAGAGCCAGGTGTTAAGTGACATTTTTGTGCGCCTAAACGCATAGTGCCACCTAAGTCAGATTTTTCGCTACGTGTTTCAACGTTGCCTTCTGCATCTAACCACTCCGTAATTAGACCCACTACCGGTGCTGCTGATTTTGCATTAAACTCTGTTGAGTTAGCATCGCCAAGGCCCGCAACATTTCGTGCGTATTCAATTAGCGCAACTTGCATTCCTAAACAAATACCTAAGTAAGGCACTTTGTTCTCACGGGCATATTTAGCCGCTAATATTTTACCTTCAACACCACGACCACCAAAGCCGCCTGGTACTAAAATAGCATCTAAATGCGATAGTAACTCAACACCTTTACTTTCAAGATCTTGTGAATCTACATATTCAATATTAATTGTTAAACGGTTTTTAAGACCTGCATGCTTTAATGCTTCATTAACCGATTTATATGCATCTGGTAATTCAATGTATTTACCGACCATACCAATAGTCACTTCACCTGTTGGGTTAGACTCTTGATAAAGTACTTGTTCCCACTCTGCTAAATCAGCCTCTGGTGGATCTAGGTGGAAACGACGACATACAAAGTTATCTAGCTCTTGCGATTTTAAAAGCGCTGGAATTTTATAAATGCTGTCTACATCTGGTAATGAAATAACCGCTTTTTCTTCTACGTTTGTAAATAATGAGATTTTTGCACGTTCATTATTTGGCAATTTACGATCTGAACGACAAATAAGAATATCTGGTTGAATACCGACTGAGCGTAATTCTTTTACAGAGTGCTGAGTTGGTTTTGTTTTCACTTCGCCCGCAGGGCCTAAAAATGGCACTAACGTTAAGTGAATAAATAGCGCGCGTTCACGGCCAATTTCAGTTCCCATCTGACGAATTGCTTCAATAAACGGTTGTGATTCTATATCACCTACAGTGCCGCCAATTTCGACAATAGCAATATCATAACCTTCAGCACCGTCGTAAACACGTTGCTTAATATCGTTAGTGATATGTGGAATAACCTGAATAGTTGCACCTAGGTATTCACCTCGGCGCTCGCGACGTAATACGTCTTCATATACACGGCCTTGTGTGAAGTTATTACGACTAGTCATTTTGGTGCGAATAAAACGTTCATAGTGACCTAAATCAAGGTCAGTTTCTGCGCCGTCTTCTGTAACGTAAACTTCACCGTGTTGAATTGGGCTCATTGTGCCTGGGTCAACGTTGATGTAAGGATCCAGCTTTAAAATAGTAACATTTAAACCACGGGCTTCTAAAATAGCGGCCAGTGAAGCTGCGGCAATACCTTTACCCAACGAAGAAACAACTCCGCCAGTAACGAAGATAAATTTTGTACTCATGTGAACCCTAGAATATCAGGAATTAAAAGGAATATAACACCCAAAGAAGAGCCTAAGGGGATATCATCAAGACGGGGCGAAATTGTACCAAAACACAGCTTATCAATCCAGCTAAAAATAGTAAATGTGCGCACAAAAAATGTGCATAATTTTATTACAATTTTTTAATCGCATCCCATGCCCGATCCATTTCTTCAAAGGTGGCTGTATCTAAACTTTTGCCTTGCACGTGCAAATAAGCATTTACCTTTTCAAAACGCGCTGAAAACTTATCATTAGCGCTACGAAGCAGTTGTTCGGGGTCTCGTTTAACATGGCGTACAACATTAACAGTGGCAAAAAGTAAGTCGCCGAGCTCTTCCGCTGTGTGATCAGATAACGGGTCTTGCTCAATCGCTTCTTTTACCTCAAGTACTTCTTCGCTCACTTTATCAAGCGCACCATGATACGTTGGCCAATCAAAACCAAGAGAAGCCACACGTTGTTGGATTTTGTTAGCTTTACTTAAACTCGGCATATTAGCTGGAATATCTTGCCAAAAAGAAGGGGATTTTGTTTGTGCTCTAGCACTGCGTTCTTGTGCTTTTATTACTTGCCACTGCCGTGATAATTGCTCGTCTGTTAGCTCTTTTTTATCACCAAATACATGCGGGTGACGACGAGTAAGTTTAGTGTTTAGTTGCTCAATTACATCGTTAAAATCAAATAAGTTTTGTTCTTGGGCTAATTGAGCATAAAACACGATTTGAAATAACAAGTCACCCAATTCACCCTTAAGCTCACCTAAGTTGCCTGACTCAATACAGTCAGCCACTTCATAAGCTTCTTCTAATGTATGCGGCACAATAGATTTAAAATCTTGCTTGAGATCCCACGGGCAACCGTTTTTAGGATCTCGCAGTGTTTTCATTATGCTAAGAAGTTGCGTAAGCGCTGCATTATCATTCATGTTTAATGACCACGCTTGGCGTCATGAACACCTTCTATTTGATGCAATTTCGAAAGAACACGGTTGGTCCCCGATAAATCATGCACTTCTATTTGCATAGTAAAAATTGCTAATTGATTATCTGTTACCGTGTTTACATTCATATTAAGTACGTTTACTTTTTCATTTGCTAACACTGAGCTTATATCGCGTATTAACCCAGAACGGTCGGTGGCTTCTATTTTAATACTCAATGCGTACGAGCCGTTTATATCATCAGACCAACTAACAGAAAGCACACGCTCAGGATGCTGCTCTTTTAAGTTATTAAACGAATCGCAATCATCTTTATGTACGCCAATACCACGTCCTTGAGTAATATAACCAATAATTGCATCACCAGGTACTGGACGACAACACTTAGCCACGTGACTCATTAAGCTACCAACGCCATCCACTACAATGCCATTTTTATCGCCGCTTACTTTAGTCGGATTTTTAAAACGTATTACCGGCTCGTCTTCTGTACGATCGGTAACAAAGTTAAGCATTTGATTTAGACGCACATCGCCCGCGCCAATGGCAACCATTAAGTCATCAAGCTCTTTAAAATTAAAACGCTTAATCGCGGGTGCTAAGTCTTTATAATTTAAACCCAGCTTTTGCAGCTCGTTATCAAGAATATCTTTACCCGCACTGAGGTTTTTATCCCGATCGAGTTGTTTAAACCAGTGATGTATTTTAGCTCTAGCACGCGACGATTTGATGTAACCTAATGAAGGATTTAACCAATCACGACTAGGATTAGGTTGCTTTTGGGTAAGTATTTCTACTTGATCCCCAGTTGTAAGCTGATGCGTAAATGGCACTATTTTGCCAAACACTTTAGCACCAATACAACGATGACCAACGTTCGAATGAATATAGTAAGCAAAATCAAGCGGTGTTGCGCCAAGGGGTAAATCGATAATATCGCCGCTTGGGGTAAATATGTACACGCGGTCTTCGACTACTTGATTTTTAAGCTCTTCAGCTAAATCGCCACCATCAACGACTTCTTCTTGCCATTGCAGTAGTTTACGCAGCCAGCTTATTTTTTGCTCATAACCGGAGCCACGTCCAGGCAGTGCACCTTCTTTATATATCCAATGCGCTGCAACACCTAGCTCTGCATCTTGATGCATGTCTTGAGTGCGAATTTGTATTTCTACCGTTTTACCTTCAGGGCCAAATACCACGGTATGAATAGATTGATAGCCATTTTGTTTGGGCGTAGCAACGTAATCATCAAACTCTTTATTAAGATGACGCCAATTAGTGTGCACAATACCCAGCGCACCGTAGCAATCTTGCAAGCGTTCAACCACAATTCGCATAGCGCGAATATCAAATAATTGATCAAACTCGTAATTTTTTTGCGTCATTTTTTTATAAATACTGTAGATATGCTTGGGCCGGCCATAAACTTCAGCTTCAATACCCGCCTCACTCAAACGGCTTTTAACTTGCTCCACCATATCTTCCATATAAGCTTCACGCGCTAAACGTTTATCATCGAGTTGTTTAGCTATACTTTTGTATATATCTGGGCGTAAGTATCTGAACGATAAATCTTCAAGCTCCCATTTTAGTTGCCCTATTCCTAATCTATTTGCTAATGGGGCAAAAATATCAGCGGTTTCTTTGGCAGCAATAACACGATCTTCTTCATCGGCATCTTTTACGTTGCGTAAATGACATACCTGCTCAGCCAATTTAATAACCACCGCACGTACATCCTCAACCATGGTTAACAGCATTTTTCGAATATTATCGACTTGAACTGACCCTTTACCTTGATGCGATAAGGTACTAATTGTGGCCATTTGCGCAACACCTGTTAAAAGTATTGCCACGTTATTACCTAGCAACTCTTCAACGGTGTCGAGCGACACAACCTCATTTAAAAAATACGGTGTTAAATACGCAGTCGCTAACGATTCGGCATCAAGGTTTAGCTCAGCCAAAATTTCAACCATTTCAATGGCTGTATTTTGTTGCTTTTCGTTATTGCAGTTTACACACAGTGCTTGCGCCTGATTAAGTAATTCAGCTTTTTCAGCAGACAATCCGAGTTCTTTTAGACGAGTGGCAAAATCCCCCGTTTCATCTTGTTGATGCGATTGACGTGTAGCTACCATAATGCGCTTTACCTCCGTTGAAATAACGCCATAGTTTCAATATGCCCTGTATGAGGAAACATATTCATTAGCCCTATTTTATTAAGATCAAAACCTGCTTGCGATATAATAGCGCTGTCACGGGCTAAAGTAACAGGGTCGCAAGAGACGTATAAAATTGTTTTAAACTGCTTTAAAGGTAGCTGCTCCAATACAGCCATTGCACCAGTACGAGATGGATCTAATACGAGTACATCTAAATCTTTACTAAACCACAGCGCATTTTGAATTTTCTGCGTTAAATCAAAACAATGAAACTGCGCATTTGCAATAGAGTTAGTTTGCGCATTTTGCGCCGCCATTGCAACCGCTGAAGTAACCCCTTCTACACCTGTTACTGTTTTTGCTTGTTTTGCTAGCACGAGCGAAAAGTTGCCAATACCGCAAAATAAATCCAAGATATTTTCATCGCCATTTAAATTAAGCCAATCTACTGATTGCTTCAGCATAGCTTGGTTAACTTGTGCATTTACTTGGATAAAATTATCTAAACCGAATTCAAACTTAAGATTAAATTCTTCAAGATAGTAAAACGGCATTGCTAAATGCGAATGCTCAATTACATCACTCTCGCCTTGCCATACAATGTCATACTTATAATGCGAAGCTGCCTGCTCTACTAATGCTTTAAACTCATCAGAAATCACTTTTGTATGACGAATAATAACAAAGCTATGGTCATCACTTTCGCACAATTGCAGGTGGCTTATACTGTGCAGCGGCTTATGTTGATTAATTAAATCATCAAAAAGTGTAAATATATCTGCGAATGCTTCACTTAACACGGCACATTGATTAATACTTACAATATTTTTTGAGCCGCTTGCTCTGTAGCCCACACGCATTTTTTTAGCTGCTTTATCAAACATCACAGCAATACGTGCACTGCGCCTATAGTGTGTTGATTTACTTAATAACGGGGTTTGCCAGTTTAAGTTTTTTTGTTTTGCGAACTTTTCAAATAACTGATTAACCGCAGTTTGTTTTTCAGCAACCTGTTGGCTTGCCTCTAAATGCTGTAATTGGCATCCGCCGCAATGAGTATAGTGTTCACAAAAAGGCGCTACTCGTGCACCACTTGCTTTAATAACCTTGTGTGTAATTGCACTACTATAACGTGCTTTATCATCAACAAGCGTTGCTTTTACTTGTTCACTTGGTAATGCACCGCTTACAAAACACACTTTGTTATTGTATTTTGCGATACCACGTCCTTGATGATCCATTGCAGTAATATCAAGCACTACTGACTTTTGTTGTAGTGGCTTTTTTTTTGCTTTAAAAATTTGTGCCATTTGGCATTACCTTAAAATGGTTATAGGTTAAAACAATAAATGTACTGCTATAGCAGAGGCTTTGAGAATAGGTGTTGAAACGTATATACTCGAAACATACTAATAATGATAAACGTTCCCATTATGACTAAATTAGGCTTACGCGATTCTGTTTTAACACTGACCCTGATCCCGACGGTGATCATTGGATTATTGCTTGGTGGTTATTTTACAATAAATCGTTACATTGAGCTTGATGAAATTTTATATCAGCAAGGCGCCACTATTTCTGAGCCTCTTGCAATTGCGCTAGAGCAACCCTTATTTGAAAAAAACAAACAACTGCTCAGTCGCTTAATTAGCTATACGCACAATAAACATTCGCCAACGGTAAAATCCATAGCTATTTTTGATAATAATAACCAATTAATAATGACCAGCAACTATCATCGCTCTTTTGATAAGTTGATTAATCAAAAAGTGATGCAAAATTTAAATACAACTCAAATACAAGTTTCAGAAAAATTAGTTACTTTTTTCACTCCAATTATTAACCACTCCACCCATGACTCAAAATGGGATCCATCTGCATTTCACTCTCCGTTAGGAACGGTTATTTTACAGCTAAATAAAGACCAAGCTGTAATAGGGCAACAGCAAGCATTACTAGTGAGCGGTATTGTCATTATTTTATCTTTGATATTTGCCGCTATTTTAGCATTTAGATTAAGCCGTATGTTTATGACGCCGCTTAATAAGTTAGTACTCGCAACCGACAAGCTTGTTGAAGGAAAAAGAAGTACCGGCCTAAACGAGAGTATGATTGGCGAGTTTGAATTACTTCGAGAAGGTTTAAATACTATTGCCCATACTATGGTGATGCAAAAAGATGAAATGCAAAAAAACATAGATCAAGCAACCAGTGACTACCGTGAAACACTAGAACAATACGAGACTCAAAATATTGAGCTCACAATGGCAAAAAAAGAAGCGCAAGATGCTAACCGTGTTAAATCTGATTTTCTAGCCAAAATGAGCCACGAATTGCGCACCCCCTTAAATGGGGTAATGGGCTTTACTCGCCAACTTTATAAGACGCCACTTAATAAGCATCAAAAAGATTACCTCGATACAATTATGCTTTCAGCCAATAGTCTAATGACCATTATTAGCGATATTTTAGACTTTTCTAAATTAGAAGCCGGCGCAATGGAACTTGAGTCAATTCAGTTTCAATTACGAGATGCTGTTAACGAAGTAATGACGTTGCTAGCACCAAGTGCTCACGATAAGCAGCTTGAGTTATCAATCTATATAAACTCACAAGTGCCTGATGATTTAACTGGCGACCCTACTCGCTTTAAACAAATACTCATTAACCTCTTAAGTAATGCCATAAAATTCACCGAAAAGGGCTCAATTAAAGTCGATATAAGTTACCGATTACTCGATGAAGAACGCGCATCGGTATTAGTCGCCGTTACCGATACCGGCGTAGGCATCCCAATGGATAAGCAAGATTCTCTATTCACTCCATTTGGTCAAGCCGATTCAAGCATAACGCGTAAGTTTGGTGGAACAGGCTTAGGGCTTATTATTACCAAGCATATTGTTGAAGCAATGAGCGGGCGTATAACACTCAACTCAGCGCCTGGTAACGGAACATGCTTTACTTTCAACAGCATATTTAGATTACCCAATCATGTATTCACAAATGATTTGCCTAGTAAATCGCTTGTTGGTAAGCGTATTTTATATTTAGAGCCTCACGAACACACGCATCACGCAGTGTTGTCGTTATTAACACAATGGCAAACCAACGTTACCGCTTGCTTTAACGAAACAAGCTTTTTAGATGCGATAAAAAATCAAGAGTTTAAATACGATGTTTGCTTAATTGGACACATGGCGTCTGTTGATGACATGCAAAGACTAAAAAGCTACGTTAAAGCAGTGCGCGACTCTACTGATTACTTGTATCTAATGCTAAATACTGTTTCGCATAATATGCGTGAAGCATTTATTGGCAGTGGTGCAGACGCCTGCTTAAGTAAGCCTCTCAATCATCGCAAATTGTGTGAAGTGCTGGCAGCGCCTTACCGCCTTGATCACCCTGTTCATAACATCGAACAAAATGAGCAGCAGTTACTGCCACTTAAAGTGCTTATAGTGGATGATAATGACGCGAACTTAAAACTAATTTGCACCTTACTTGCAGAGCAAATTGAAGCAATGGACACAGCTCATAATGGCTCTCAGGCCTATAGTTTGAGCAAAAGTCATAAATACGATGTCATCTTTATGGATATTCAAATGCCGATTATGGACGGCATCACGGCATGTAAACTAATACAAGAATCATCATTGAATGAAGATACCCCTATTATTGCCGTCACAGCTCATGCACTGCATAGTGAAAAAGAACAGCTGCTTAAAGATGGCTTTAAAGGCTACCTAACAAAGCCAATTGATGAAGATATGTTAAGACAGATTATTAGCGATCACAGCCCACAAACACCAATCAATCGCGATAAAAGTAAAAAGAATACTCCACAGAGCCCTGCACCATTTGAAAGTAATCGTATTGACTGGACTCTTGCGTTACAGCGCGCAGGTGGGAAAAGTGAGCTCGCGTTAGAAATGCTTAATATGCTGTTGTTAAGCGTACCAGAGACCCTTAATTTACTCATTAAAGCTATTGATGACAAAGATTGCCAGCAAGTACTCACTATCGTTCATAAATTTCATGGTGCATGTTGCTACACAGGCGTGCCAAAGCTTAAATCATTAGCTGAAACAATAGAAACATCACTTAAAAGTGAATGTACTTTAGATAATATTGAGCCTGAGCTTTTTGAACTGCAAGATGAGCTTGAAAATTTATTGATTGATGCAAAAATTAATGACAAAAGCAAAAAAGACGCACTATAAGTAAGCGCGTCTTTTAAAAAATAATTAACCTGAACTCTGGTTAAGATATTTACTAATATATTGAATCATAATGATATTTAAATTTATTTTTCTCTAGCCAGAGATTTTCAGTGAAAACATGGCGAACTTACGCATCAATAGCTGGCCTATTGCAAGTAAATTCAACGTAGTTAGCGCTGAAAATAGCTGCTTAAGATAGATTTATTATCCAGAGTTCAGGTTAATTAAGTACGTGCTTCAAGCATTAAGCGTTTCATATCACGAACCGCTTTATCTAAACCATCAATGGCTGCGCGGGCAATAATAGCGTGGCCAATGTTTAGCTCATAAATCTCTGGCATAGCGGCAATTGGTTTTACATTGTGATAATGAAGGCCATGTCCTGCATTTACAATTAAGCCAATACTGGCTGCATATTTCACGCCTTCACGAATATGTTCAAGCTCTTTATTTAAATCAGTATCATTTGTTGCATCAGCATATGCGCCAGTGTGTATTTCTACATAAGGCGCACCGCATACTTTTGCCGCATCTAATTGTGCAATATCCGCATCAATAAACAGTGATACTTTAATCCCAGCTTGGGTTAATGTTTTAGTTGCTGCTTTTATTTTTCCCATATTACCCGCGACGTCTAAACCACCTTCTGTGGTTAACTCTTCACGTTTTTCAGGGACTAGGCAAACATATTCAGGTTTTATATCAAGTGCTATTGCAATCATTTCATCAGTAACAGCAATTTCAAAATTCATCCGTGTTTGAATCGTTTTAGCCATTACATAAACATCGCGATCTTGAATGTGGCGACGATCTTCACGTAAATGAATAGTGATGCCATCAGCACCAGCATGCTCAGCAACACTTGCCGCATGAGCAGGATCAGGATAAGTCGTTCCACGCGCTTGGCGAAGCGTTGCAATATGGTCAACGTTTACACCCAAAAGAATATCTTTCATTATTTTACCTGTAAAATTACGTTTATTGAGTAGCCGCAAATAGCTCACGACTTTTTAATGGCTTGTTACCTAATAAAGGCTTTAACAAATATCGACTTAATTGTTTTGCCATATATAACACATCAGTTTGGCTAAAGTCATGATTTGCTATTGCATTTAATTGTAAACCACTAAAACCAGAGCGATTATCATCTTGCACTAAAAATCCAAACTCAGGGAAATAGCTATACGTTTGCTTTTCATCTATTGGCTCACCACTGGCGTCAAAACTAAAATCGACTCCATAACCAAGTAGTTCTAATAATTGAAATTCGTACGAACGAAGCACTGCTTGTAAATTAGCACCACTGTTTAAATTTTCTAAATGTGTTTTATAAAGTTCAAAAACCTGCTCTATAGGCTCGTTTATAGGCACAATCCGGTTAGTTAACTCATTTAAATAAAAGCCGCAATAAAGTTCATCACCTTTTAAAAAAAGTGGTGCGCCGTGTAGCTCAAATTTATTGATGTACTTTAGATCGTACTTGCCACTGTAATGAACAAGCAGGGGTTGAAAAGGTTGTAACTGGGCTTTGTGTTTAGTGGCCTGGCGGCCACTAATTCGTGCAATCATTCTAAGCTGACCAACACCTTCTACTAACATATCAAGCATTACTTGCGAGTCACTATAAGGACGTCGATGTAATAAATAGGCAGTGTAGAAATCGCTATCCATATACTAGGTAGCTTTTTAGTTTAGTCTTCACCGTAACCTAAGCTTCGAAGTGCTCGCTCGTCATCAGCCCAACCTGATTTAACTTTTACCCAAAGCTCTAAAAACACTTTATTATCAAGCATTTCTTCGAGATCTTTACGCGCTTCACGGCCAATAACTTTAAGCTTTTCGCCCTTATTACCAATAACCATGCGCTTTTGAGTTTCACGTTCGACTAATATTAATCCGTTGATGTGCCAAATACCATTTTCTTGCCATTTAAACTGTTCTATTTCAACAGTAACTGAATATGGAAGCTCTTCACCCATGAAGCGCATTAGCTTTTCACGAATAACTTCAGCCGCCATAAAGCGCATTGAACGATCGGTTACATAATCATCAGGGAAGTAAAATTCACATGGCTGTAAACGTTTAGTTACTTCAGCCTTAATCAAGTCTATGTTCTTACCTTGCTTTGCAGATACCGGCATGATGCCTACAAAATCAAACTTATCACCTAGCCACTTCATGTGCGGTAACACAAGATCGCGGTCTTTAACTTGGTCAATTTTATTAATAACTAATAATACCGGCTTACCACTTTGTGATACTTTGTTAAGTACCATATCGTCATCAGCATTCCAGTGAGTGCCTTCGACAACAAATATAATAAGCTCTACGTCACCAATTGAACTTGATGCTGCACGGTTCATTAAACGGTTAATGGCACGCTTTTCTTCAACATGTAACCCTGGCGTATCGATATAAATTGCTTGGTATTTACCTTCGGTATGAATACCCATAATACGATGGCGGGTGGTTTGCGGTTTGCGAGAGGTAATGCTCACCTTTTGCTCAATGATTTCATTAAGTAAAGTTGATTTACCAACGTTTGGACGTCCTACAATAGCGACCATGCCACAAAACGTATCTACATCGCCGTCATGAGGTTGTATTAGAGTATCAAGATTCATTTTTAATTATCTTCAATGCTTTTTCAGCAGCTTTTTGTTCGGCTTTACGGCGCGAGCTACCAACAGAAATTATGCTATCCATTCCATCAACAATACATTCAACCGTGAATGTTTGATTGTGTGCTTGGCCTTGTGTATCAACCACAGTATAGCCTGGCAAAGGTAACTTACGGCCCTGTAGATGCTCTTGCAGCAAGGTCTTCGGATCTTTTTGATTAAGCCCTGGTGAAATAGCATCCAAGCGTGATTCATACCACGCCAATATTAGTTCGCCACAGCGCTCAATACCTGAATCTAAAAATGCAGCGCCAATAATAGCCTCTACAGCATCAGCAAGGGTTGACTCACGGCGGAATCCACCACTTTTAAGCTCACCTGGACCTAGGCGCAGGTAATCACCAAGACCAAATTCAAGTCCAAATTCAGCGAGTGTTTGACCACGTACAAGCGTTGAGCGCATGCGACTTAAATCGCCTTCACGCGCTTTAGGAAATTTAGCATAAAGCGCATTCGCTATTACAAAGCTCAAAATAGAATCGCCTAAAAACTCTAGTCGTTCATTATGTTGACCTTTATGACTGCGATGCGTCATTGCCTGTTCAAGTAAACCTTGATCAGCAAATTCATAGCCAATTTTATTGTATAGTTCGGTTACATTTTTTTTCATTGTTACTGAATATTACCTAGGCGTTCAAAACGAACACCAGTTGGAACCCATCCTGGTAAAATATCATCTGGGCCATTCTCAAATTCAAAACTCATCCATATAAAGACAGCTTTACCCACCAAGTTTTCTTTTGGTACAAAGCCCCAAAAGCGACCATCTTGGCTGTTGTCGCGGTTATCACCCATCATAAAATAATGATCAGCAGGAACAACCCATTCATCAGCAGGCGTACCTGGTTGCTGATAATAACGCCCTTTTCTTTCAGGTGTTTGTGGGTTAATTAAAATATCATGCGTAACCGTGGTCAAATTTTCACTTACACGTGCAAGAGGCATCGGGCCTTGCTTAAATTCGTCATCATTAATTAATTTAAAATCAATTTTGTTAAATTCATTACATAAAAGCTCACCTTTTCGGGTTTCACCTTCACTGCAGTTTGGCTGGATATATAAGCGTTTATCACGATAAACAACTTTATCTCCAGGCAAGCCTATTGTACGTTTAATATAGTCAACTTTATCATCTAGCGGGTATTTAAATACAACAATGTCACCACGCTCAGGTTCGTCCATTTCAACCAACTGAGTACGCCAGACAGGGTCTTTTATACCGTATGAATATTTTTGTACTAAAATAAAATCACCTACAAGCAAAGTAGGCATCATCGAACCGGATGGAATTTGAAACGGTTCAAAAATGAATGATCTAAAAATAGTAATAGCAGCAATCATCGGAAATATCGACTTTGCAGTTTCTGTTATTACTGGCTCTGGCGCTATTAATGCCGCTGTTTCTTCATCTAACGGAGCACCGGCAGACGTTTGCGCTATTGCTAGACGCGCTTGTCTTTTAGGTGCAAACATTAAGTGATCTATTAACCATATCAAACCTGAGCCTAGGGTTAATAGCACCAATAAAACTGAAAAGTAACCGGCCATTTATAATCCTTTGTTTTTATTTACCAACTTTTAAAATAGCTAAAAACGCTTCTTGAGGCACTTCTACATTGCCCACTTGCTTCATGCGTTTTTTACCATCTTTTTGCTTTTTAAGTAGTTTTTTCTTACGACTTACATCACCACCGTAACACTTTGCAATTACGTTTTTACGCAACTGTTTTACCGTGGTACGTGCGATAACATGCTGCCCTATCGCTGCTTGAATCGCAATATCAAACATCTGACGAGGAATAAGCTCTTTTAATGCATCAGCTAACTGACGACCACGAGATTGTGCACCATCTCTGTGTGCAATAATTGCAAGCGCATCAACACGCTCACCATTAATTAAAATATCAACCCGTACCATGTCTGACGTTTGGAAGTGCTTAAAGTTATAATCTAGCGAGGCAAAACCACGGCTAGTTGATTTTAATTTATCAAAAAAGTCCATGACCACTTCAGCCATAGGTAGCTCGTACGTAACAGCTACTTGCTTACCGTGATAGGTCATTTTGGTTTGGCTACCACGCTTTTCGATACACAAAGTAATTACATTACCTAGGTATTCCTGTGGTACCAAAATATTAGCTTCAACAATCGGCTCACGTATTTCTACGATGTCATTTACTGCGGGTAAATCAGAAGGATTATCGATTTGGAAAGTACGTTCGTCCTTAGTTACGATTTCATAAATTACTGTTGGTGCTGTGGTAATTAAATCAATATCGTATTCGCGCTCTAAACGCTCTTGAATGATTTCCATGTGCAGCATGCCTAAAAAGCCACAGCGGAAACCAAAACCAAGTGCCGTTGAATTCTCTGGTTCAAAGAATAACGACGCATCGTTTAAGCTTAATTTGTTAAGTGCATCACGGAATGATTCATACTCATCTGATGCAATTGGAAACATACCCGCATAAACCTGTGGTTTTATTTTTTGAAAGCCAGGTAAGCGAAGTGGTGCCGCATTTTTTTGATGTGTTATCGTGTCGCCCACTGGCGCGCCGTGAATTTCTTTAATGCCAGCAATGACGAAGCCTACTTCACCCGTACGTAAAAGACCGGTGTTAGTTTGCTTAGGTGTAAATATACCTACTTGGTCGGCTGTGTGAACATGCTCATTAGACATGATTTTAATTTTATCGCCAGTGCGTAATTCGCCATGCTTAATACGCACTAGTGATACAACGCCTTGGTATGGGTCAAACCACGAATCAATAATAAGTGCTTGTAGAGGTGCATCTTTGTCACCTACTGGCGGTGGAACATCTCTAACAATCATTTCGAGCACTTCGGCAATACCAACACCAGTTTTAGCGCTACATTGCACTGCATCAAGGGCATCAATACCAATTATTTCTTCAATTTCTTCTGCTACTCGAAGTGGATCCGCCTGCGGTAAATCGATTTTATTCAGTACAGGGATTACCTCTAATTCCATTTCAATAGCCGTGTAGCAGTTAGCTAATGTTTGTGCTTCAACACCTTGGCCGGCATCAACAACAAGCAGTGCACCTTCACAAGCTGCTAAAGAACGCGATACTTCATAAGTAAAATCAACATGCCCTGGAGTATCGATGAAATTAAGTTGGTAAGTTTCACCATCATTCGCTTTGTAATTCAACGTTACACTTTGCGCTTTAATGGTAATACCACGTTCGCGCTCAATATCCATTGAATCCAAAACCTGTTTTTGCATTTCACGGTCGGTTAAACCGCCACAAACTTGGATCAAACGATCTGAAAGGGTCGATTTACCATGGTCAATATGGGCGATGATCGAAAAATTACGGATATGCTTCATAAACTGGATTCTATACTTCTATTTTAATGGACTAACTATGAATACCTAAGTGACTTGAAAATACTTACTTTAGGATGCGATGAATTCAGCGTGTGTGTAACAGACTTTACTCATGTTTTTTCAGATGGGTTTAAAATAATTCATTTCTTTAATAACAATAACTTAGGCTTAGCTAAATTAAATATTTCACCAGATAAAATTAATTTTAAAAACCACTGTCCCCTGTATTTCCAAGTTACTTTGGTGTAAAACGACAATTTTACATTTAATTGGCGTCAATCACCATCTATTTGAGTTAAAGGGATACTAATTGGGTGAATTTTTATTACTTTTATATCGTGTTTAAGTGATTTAACGCGTGTTTTAGCTATAAAAAAGCCAAACATTCCACCAATAATCGCAGCAAGTATTTGCCAGCCTTCAGATAGTAAAAACAACTCTGATGTAATCAATGCAAAAATGAGGCTAAGAAATAGTGGAAGCATGTACACAGCAAAAGCGTGCTTTACAACATGGCTATCATCTAGGGAAAGGGTAATCTTTTGACCGACCTCAACAGGTGAGTCAAATTTATAGGGAAGTGTTTTTTTTTCTGTACCAAACAATTTGCTAAATACTTGTGAGCCACAACGACCATTACACCCTTCGCAAGCTTGTTTTTGCTGCGCTTCTAAATGTGCAGTGTGGCCATTTAAGGCCACAATGGTGAGAGTTTGTTCAATCATAACAATCCTTACGAATCGCTTATAATGCGCGAGTCACTGACTCAGCAATTGCTTTTGCAGTCATGCTCGGGACATTACCAACAACCGATACATCAAAATTACCACCATTATGCACGTATACAGTCGTTGCGCCAGACGTTAATGCACCGCTTAAGCGCTTACCTGGTAACGGGCGCTGTATAAATACCGATACATCAACAAAACCATCTGAAAACAAGTAGTAATCTGTTAACTCATTATTTAAATCTAATTTATGTCTATCAGATTTTAATAGCTTAAAACCATCAGGTAACCAACTGATTTTCCAGTTTGTTACTGCACTATCTGTATTTTCGATAGCACTTTCAGGTAAAGGAGTCGGAAAATCGCGATTAAGCACCTCAAGTAACATAGGTGCAGGCTGCTCTGTAACACTAATATGTGTTAACTGCAGTTGCTCCAACGCTTCACCTTTATGATTAACATACGCCGCTTTTAATAATAACGACGACTCCATATCAAGCCAAATCCAGTAGTTATATTTGTACTCATCTTTGGATTCAATACGCACTAATTGAGCCGCTCGACCTGCAATACGACCTTTTCCACCAAGTACAAAGTCATAATGTGCACTTAATCGTTCAATATTTTTAAATAGTACTTCAGGAATTGGACCCGCAATCGAGTCTGTTTTAAGGGAATAGGGTTCTGATTGTGGCTCGAAATAAGTCACCTGATCATTAACGCGAACCATTTCAAGGCCAGCGCCATTGAGTAAGCTTAAATGCTCAAGTTCTGTATTGCCTTGTTTGGCATGGACCCAGCGATACGGCTCCATCGTTTTACCTTTCACAACAACAAACGAAGCATCAAAGTTACGATTATGAACGGCATTAGCCATTTCGAGTAATAGGTTTTTTGCAGGGTTTGTGTCGCTAGCAAGTACATTAAAACTTAGTGCTAACGACAGAACAAAAGTGATTACTTTCATTTAATTAGTTTTTTCCGTCTTGCGCTTTCGTATCATTTTGCGCTGTTTGGAGCGAGTTAGCAACACGTGCTTGGCGTTGATGTTCTAAAACTAATGCACCAATACGTTGCTGTTGTAATTCGCGTAAACCTTGTTCAGCATTTTCAAGCGCAGGTTCAGATGAATAACTCACTGGAGACGCCATTCCTGTTAAAGGTGTGGTTTGCAATAACGGGATTTCATTTTGCTGCTCGTTATTTTGAGGAAGTGTATTAACTCCCACAATAGCAAACATCGCGACACTTGCTGCAATTGCTAACTGAGCCACCGGCTTACGCCAATTAAACGCAACAACATTGTTACCTTGCATTGTTTCAGTAATTGCTTGAGGCTCTGTATTTGGCTGGTTGAAGTCAGCATAAACAGGCTCGTTTTCTAATGCTAATGCAACGCGATCGCTAATATCAATATGTATGTCCTGATTATTTTTTTGAGCACGCATTGCATCACCAATTAACGCATAACGACCAAACGTAGCGACATCGTGATCTGCAACTTTTGCATCTGTTAGATGTTGCTCGCCATCAAGTAGTGCCGATAACGTTTCGTTATCTAACTTGTTGAGGTGTGCTTTTGTCATACTAAGACTCGCCTATTAATGGGTTTAATTTGTTATCAATTGCTTCACGGGCACGAAATATACGCGAACGTACCGTCCCGACTGGGCAATCCATTACCACGGCTATTTCTTCATAGCTCATCCCTTCGATTTCTCTGAGGGTAATTGCGGTTTTAAGATCTTCAGGCAAACTATCAATCGTATTAAAAATAACAGCGCGCACCTCTTCGCTTAAAAGAAGGTTTTCAGGGGATGCATTTGAACGCATCGAATCCGCACAATCATAAAATTCAGCTTCTTCAGCATCTATATCATTTGCTGGCGGTTTACGGCCCTGCGCTACTAAGTAATTTTTAGCACAATTAACGGCAATACGGTATAACCAAGTATAAAAGGCGCTATCACCTCTAAAGTTAGGAAGCGCACGATAAGCTTTAATAAATGCTTCTTGTGCTACATCAGCAACATCACCTTGATTCGATACATAACGTGAGATCAAACCTGCAATTTTGTTTTGATACTTCTTTACCAATAGGTTAAAGGCATTTTTATCGCCTTGCTGAACCCTTTTTACCAGCACTAAATCTAATTCCTGCTCGCTCATTCGAGCCGGTACTCCTATGTCTGATTTTTGCTTGTTATTCATATTATCGCCATTGTTCACAAATACTCTGACCCCGACATGAATAAAAAGTTCTGCTTAATATTATTTTTATATAAAATAGTTGATAAATAACAGCACTAAGCTATTAAAATCACTACGTAGTAATATGACAAATATGATACAACTACAGATATTGAAAACAAATATTGCTCTATTAGGGCATTGTAACCGCAAAGTACCCCTGACATGAACCAAAATAAACATCACATTGCAGATGTCGCTATTATCGGTAGCGGCGCAGCTGGATTATCACTTGCCTTGTCTTTAGCTAACTATTGTAACGTTACCGTGATCAGCAAAGGCGCTCTCACTGAAGGCTCCACTCTTTATGCGCAAGGCGGTATAGCGGCTGTATTTGATAAACAAAATGACAGTATTGAATCGCATGTTGAAGATACATTAGATGCTGGCGGTGGTTTGTGTGACAGGGAAGCTGTTCATTATACTGCAAGTAATGCACATGACTGCTTACAATGGTTGATTGACCAGGGCGTGCCTTTTGATATGGAGTTTGACAGCAAAGGTAAAGAGCGTTTTCATTTAACACGAGAAGGCGGCCACAGCCATCGTCGTATTTTGCATGCCGCTGACGCGACTGGTAAAGCTGTGCAAACGACACTGATAAGCCAAGTAAAGTTACATAAAAACATCACTCTACTTGAGCAGTATAACGCAATTGATTTGATTTCAGATAAAAGCGCGTGTAAAGCGGGCTCACACATTGAAGGCATGTATGTGTGGAACAAAAAAGCGAAAAAAGTAGAAACTATTTCAGCTAAATTTGTAGCCCTTGCAACTGGCGGTGCTAGTAAAGTGTACCTTTATACATCAAACCCAGATGTATCAAGCGGTGATGGCATTGCAATGGCGTGGCGGGCAGGCTGTAAAGTAGCTAATATGGAGTTTAATCAATTTCATCCAACAAGCCTGTATCACCCTGAACTGCAAAACTTTTTAATTACTGAAGCGATGCGTGGCGAAGGTGCCTACCTAAAACGCCCTGATGGCACCCGCTTTATGAAAGACTTTGACAGCCGTGAAGAACTAGCACCTCGAGATATAGTCGCGCGGGCAATCGACTTTGAAATGAAACGCCTTGGTGCAAACTGCGTATACCTAGACATTAGCCACAAAGACAAAGAATTTATTATTGAGCACTTTCCGACTATTTACGCAAAATGCTTAAGTGTAGGGCTTGATATAACCAAAGAAGCAATTCCGGTTGTACCGGCCGCACATTACACGTGTGGCGGTGTAATGACCGACTTTAATGGCAAAACCGATTTAGATAACTTATACGCTGTAGGTGAAGTTGCTTATACGGGCCTACATGGCGCAAATCGGATGGCGAGTAATTCATTACTAGAGTGCATTGTTTTTGCCCATGCCGCTGCAAAAGACATTTTAAGTAAATTAGAGCATGCACCAGAGCCGATGGTATTACCAAATTGGGATGAAAGCCGTGTTAGTAACTCCGATGAAGAAATTGTAATTACTCACAACTGGCATGAACTGCGATTATTTATGTGGGATTACGTCGGTATTGTACGCTCAACTAAGCGCTTAGAACGGGCGCTGCATCGTGTCGAATTATTACAGCAAGAAATACACGACTATTACGCTAATTTTAGAGTAAGTAATAACTTATTAGAGCTACGTAACTTAGTGCAAGTTGCTGAATTAATAATAAGAAGTGCGATGGAGCGAAAAGAAAGCCGTGGTTTGCATTACACGATTGACTACCCAGAGCAAAATGAAAACCCAACACCGACTATTTTGAATCCGCAGCGCGATTAATCGCGCTTAGCGTAGCCCGCTTTAAGCGGGTATAACTTTGCTCATTAACGCTGTTGGCTGAAATAATTAGCCAACGGTTATTACTAAAACCTTTAATATATAGCCACACACTGTTGCCAATAATACGGCTTTTAGAACTTATTTCGCCTTGAATCTTAAGTGAGTCACTTTCAAATCTAAATAAATTTGACTCTAAAATGACAACCCCCTGCACCGGATGCGAAGCGACAGTTTTACGCCAAACAAATAGCCCTGCCACCGAACAAACAACCACACAAAAAAACATGGCTAATATAGAGTTTAAAAACAAACACAAAACTAAAGTGAGTATACAAAAAAAGACCACAATCGGTTTGTGGTCTATTTTGTTATTTGTAACAGTAAATCTATACACGAACTCTATCTAGAATAAGTTGAACCATGGCATTTAACTGCTCATCTTTACATTCTTGATGGCCCATAAACCATGCGAATAAATCAGGGTCTTCTTCAGTTAGCAAACGCTGAAAAATAGCTTGCTGCTCTGCATTTAAAGAATCGTACGCGTCTTCAACAAACGGCATAAACAAAACGTCTAGCTCTAACATACCACGACGACAAGCCCAACGAATACGTGCTTTACTATGAATTTCAACCATTTTAAACCTCATACTTAATTGACTCGAGTTTAACAAATACACAGCAATTTAGCAGCTATTAATCTCTCATTAAATAATAAACCCACAGCAGTAGGCGCTTGTCTGTACCATACGTAACAACTGCGTTATTATGTCACTTCATTTATATTGCAAAGAAGGTTTTTATGTCGAGCGTTTATGCATGTCCATTATCTCATCAACTTATTAGCCTTAACGGCGTTGATAAATTATCTTATCTGCACGGACAAATTACTCAAGATCTTAATAAATTAACCAGCAGCAATTATTTATGGGCTGGTCATTGCAGTGCCAAAGGTAAGCTTTGGGGTGTATTTAAATTATTCTCACATCAAGATACCTACTACCTTACAGGCAGTGAAGGTGAAATAGAAAAATCGCTAGCAGAACTTAAAAAATACGCCGTGTTTGCAAAAGTAGAGTTCAGTGCAGCTTCGCAACGGTTAATTGGCTTAATTGGCGATGATTTAACTGACGTATTAACACAACTAAATATAACGTTTGAAAACGATTCTACAGCATGCGACTTTTACCATGGTAAAGCATTAAAATTGGCTGATAATCGCGTATTACTTATGGTTGATAATCAGTTTAGTATTCCTGACAATATATCGACTCTTGATACGGACGCACCATGGCAACAAGCGGCAATTTTAGCAGGTGAGCCGCAATTAAGCAGCGATGCTATAGGTGAGTACGTCCCACAAATGGTTAATTTACAAGCAATCGAAGGTATTAGCTTTAAAAAAGGCTGTTACACAGGTCAAGAAACAGTGGCCCGGATGAAATACCTTGGTAAAAATAAACGCGCCATGTATATCGTTTCAGGTCAAAGTGAAGGCGTACTTTTAGAGCCAGACATAGAAACCCAATTAGGCGAAAACTGGCGTCGTGCGGGCAAGCTCATCGCGCAAAGTTTTGATGACCAAAAAAATATATTAACTGGCCTCGTTGTGTTGCCAAACGATACTGATGTAACTCAAGTACTTCGTGCAAAACACACACCTCAGGTGGAGCTAAGCATTCTGCCTCTACCCTACTCTCTTGAAGATGAATAAATAGGAATGACTATGATCGTTGCGGCAAATAAAGTAGTAAAAATGCACTATTCGGTAATGGATAATGATGGCAATAGCATTGATAATTCGTTTGGTGGTGAGCCACTGCATTTTATTATTGGCACAGGCTACTTAATTTCAGGCTTAGAAAATGCTTTACAAGGAAAACAAGCTGGCGACACGCTTAGTGTGAAAGTTGAACCTGAAGACGGTTACGGCGAACGCCACGACAACCTTATGCAAGCTGTGCCTAAATCCATGTTTGAAGATATGGAAATTGAAGTCGGTATGCAATTTCGTGCATCAACAGATGACGGCGATCAGTCTGTAATGATCATCGATATTCAAGATGAAGAAGTGATTGTAGATGGCAATAATCCGCTTGCAGGCATTACACTTAACTTTGACGTAGAAATACTTGAAGTGCGCGATGCAACACAAGACGAATTAACTCACGGCCATGTACACGGCGAAGGTGGATGTGGTCACGATCACTAAAATTGTGCAAAGCATGTAAAAAAGCGCCTAAGGCGCTTTTTTTATATCATATTATTGCGCTTAACCGCTTTAGGTTCGCTTTTTGAAGAGCTTGGTAACGCCACAGACACTTTATTCTCTTTTAAGGCTGCTAATAACCCTTTTTGATCATTAGTGCCGACTCGATACATAGTGCCATCTTTAAGCGTAAGTTCAATTGCACTAAAGCCAGACACTGTATATACCCAACCATCATGAGTTATACGTATGCCGATACCATGTCGATATGAATTTTGAACTGCTTTTGCTTCAGTAACTTCGCTAAGCAAAATACTTTGCCCAGCAACACCTGGGCCAAAAGCCCAACTGATTTTTTTATCGTCTACCTTTACTGTTAACCCGTGAAACAAAAAACCCACCAGCACTAAAATACCGGAAAATATGATTAAAGGTCCATCAGCGCCTAACAAGTTCCATGCTAGCGCAACAAAGCCACCAATCCACGCCAGTACAAAAAAGATAAACACGGCATACTGTTTATGTTGGTACATACTACTCTCTAAAATTAAATAAATACTTAAAAGTTATACACTAAGGTGGCACTCAGCTCTGAATCAAACTTAAGTTTGTCATCTTCGGGTTTTGAATTATAACGGTACATATACGCAAACTTAAGCGATACCGCACCAATCACTTGGCTTATCAATGCTGTTTCTGACTTTAGGCGAGAATTAAGACCTGAAAGTGACTGCTCAATGCTTAAATCTTGATTAAAACGAGTTCGCTTTGACACTAATCGCTCCCATTGCATAGCAACACGTACTAAGTAGCCGGTTTTATTAATTTCATCGTCACTCACATCCGAGTCATCATCAGCTACTGAGCGGTACAAACCTGGCCCTATATCAATATCTACTTTGTTTTTTGAACCTTGATATACACGCGCACCATAACCTGTTGCAATCGTACTTTTAAAATCAAGCCCACTAAACTCATCTTCCTCATAGTCGCCGTAAATAAAAAAGGATGAGTTCTTTACACCCACTTTATAGTTACCTTGCGCCGATATAAACACACGGTTGGCAGTTACGTCACTGTCGCCCGTCTCATCATTTTCGTCACGCTTATAAAGGGAGTCTATTTTGAATTGATTGCGCCAGTTCTCAAAGTCTTGGTATAAATTCCCTTTGAGCTTAAAGCTAGTCGAATTGGTATTACCTTTACTTAAAATAAAGCCAAATTCAGTATCGCCGTAGAGCATTTCACCTTTGTGCAAATCATGAATTTCTTCATCTGAGAGCTGCCCGTATTTATGAAAATCTTCAAAAGGATCAACAGCCCAACTTGGGGTGCTAATAATTAAAAAAATCAAAAATAAATATTTAAGCACTATGTTCTCTCTTACACATCATTATAAATGAATAAACCGGCTGGTTTATTCACTTTCTTTCCATAGAATATGACAAAAAGGCGCATCTTTATCGCGGCTTATTAGTATCTTAGCAAATAAAACGTCATCGTTTTCGAACTCTAGACCCACTAAAACTTGCACAAAACTTTCGGGTTCTATTTCTAGGGCAACAAAATCATGCCACTGCTCATCGGGCTCATCTTCTTCAATAAAGCCAAGGTCTTCTCTAAATTCATTAAAGTCTTCGACATCTTTTTCACTTAAGTTATTTGGCGCTAACTCTAAAAAAATATCGTAAGCCTGATGAGTTACTTCTTCTACTGTATATAAACGAGGACCTGACATATTTGCTTAGCCTATGAGCTTTTAAGTAAAACTATATTATCAAATCTATACACCATTTTGATAATAAAACATTCAAATGTTCGATTTTTTTGTGCCTACTTCATACATTCTTAAATATATTTTATTTATCGAAGTAAAAGTTAAGACTTTTGCCTACCAATAAAGTCTCTCACTTTACTTAACACACATAACAACATAAGCTCAAAGCAACAGGTCGGAGGAGTATGTAATGATAAAGCTAGAAAAAAAAAATGGTATTGCTACGGTTACGCTTTGCAGAGAAAAAAAACAAAATGCATTGAGTTTTGAAATGTTCATAGACTTGAGCAAGGTAATTAAAAACATAAAAAAAGATCGCAGTGTTCGCGCCGTTGTAATTACTGGTGAAGGTGATCACTTTTGTGCCGGACTTGATGTAGCTGCGGTAATGGCATCGCCATTTAATATAATAAAGTTATTAATGAAATGGCTGCCTGGTAATCAAAATTTGGCACAAAAAGTTGTACTAGGCTGGCAGTCTTTGAGCGTGCCCGTTATTGCACAAATAAATGGCAACTGTTTAGGTGGGGGATTACAAATAGCATTGGGCGCGGATTACAGAATAGTCCATGTTGATGCCAAACTTGCCATAATGGAAGCCCGTTGGGGATTGTGCCCTGACATGGGGGCTAACGTAATGATGAGCGGATTAGTTAAGCGCGACCAAGCCCTTTGGCTTGCAAGTCATGCAAATCCTATCACCGCAGAGCAAGCAAATGAGCTAGGTTTAGTTACTCAGCTTACTGATGACACTCAGCAAGCCACGCAAAACATGATTACTACATTGCTTGAACGCTCCCCTGATACACTCGCCGCAATAAAGCGAGTAACTCAACAAAGCTATAAGCCACAACAACGTAAAATACTCGCAAAAGAAACATTCAGCCAAATCCGTTTATTGCTTAATCCCAATACTAAAAAAGCGATTGCTAAAGCAAAAGGAAAAACAGATATAACTTATGCAAACACAAAGCGCTGGTAAGACTAGGGCGTGTTGATCTTTGGTGGGTGAGTTTGCAGCAGACTGTTTGGTTTTTGGGCAAGACAGAGCCTAAGTAGTGTGGTTATTCCCCATAAATAGGCGATAACGCAGCATAAATACCAAACATGCGCTGCCCTTTGGGTTCTTTCTAGGGACGATTAACTCTTTGTTGCTCGGTTTTTACTTAGCCCACTAGGTTACAAACCTCGCGCCGCGATTTAATCGCCCCTAGATTGAACAAATTTCAATCCACAAAGATCAACACGCCCTAATGCACAAAAGAGTTTGATTTGTTAAAGTTAAGCTCTTATCTTTTCTGCGAGCCACTTTGATGAAATTTCTGCTTAGTAGCGCCATTATTTTGCTATGTTTAGCCGTTGCTAAGTTAATAATGCATATTATGGGCGGAAGCTTCCCCGCCCCATTATTAGCGATGGTTATTTTATTAGTTTTACTTTTATCAGGCCTCGTAAAAGAGCAGCACATAAAGCCCTGTGCAACGCCAATTCTAAACATTATGCCTATATTTTTTATTCCAGCTGGTGTTGGCTTTATTGAACACCTTGGGCTAATAAAATCACAATGGCCTTTTTTAGTGTCTATTATTATTTTTATTCCTCTCTCGTCGTTACTTTTAATAAGCAGTGTCATCGCTTACTTTAAAGGTCGAGAAAATAATGATTGAACAAGCAAAGCAAGCCCAAATGCTAGCACCCGATTTATGGTGGTTGAGTGTGCCTTTTATCATCGCACTATTTTTAACGTTAAGAGCTATAAATCAGGGCATAAAGCACAGCGTACTAAAGTCACTCACTAATCCGGTTTTTTTAAGCATTGCTATTATCGCTTTGCTATTAGTTAATCTAAATCTACCTTACTCGCAGTTTGCCTCTCACAGTAAATTACTAAATTGGTTACTAGAGCCCGCGATTGTTGCTTTAGCCCTGCCTTTATATCAACAGTTTATTCATATACGTAAAAACTTATTATTAATAGTGCTTACATGCAGCTTAGGTATTATTAACGCAACCTGTGTGGCGTTTGTTCTTAGCTTATTATTTGACGCTTCGGATCAATTGAGCGCCTCGGTTGCCGCGCTAAGCGTTACAACACCAATTTCTCTTGTTGTTACAGACTCATTGGGGGGCATTAGTTCGCTTGCTGCTGCTTTAGTTATTTTTATTGGCTTACTAGGGGCTTTATTTGCCATGATGTTGCTAAAGTTCATAGGAATATATAATCATGAAGCACAAGGCGTAGCAATGGGAACCGCTTGTCATGCAATAGGCACCGCTGCAGCACTTGCAGAGCACCCAAAAATTGGGGCTTTTTCATCTGTCGCAATGGCATTAAGTGCACTACTAACCGCTGTAATAGTTCCCTTGCTGTATCCTTTTCTTGTTAACATTTTGCTATAGTTGGCAAATATAATATTGCCGTGTAAAGAGCCCACTATGATCAGCACCGAAATAGAGCAGTTTGAAAAATACTACACCATGCTTACCGAATACTTAGTGACCTACAGTATGCAAATTGTTGGCGCTGTTTTTATAGTACTGATTGGTTTGTGGCTAGCACAAAAACTTGCCAAAGTGGTTGCAAGCATAATGACGCGTCACAATGTTGACATCACCCTCACCAATTTTGTCAGTAGCGTTGTAAAAGTACTGCTAATTGTGATGGTTATAATTATCGCACTTGGCAAAATCGGTATAAGTGTTACTCCCTTTGTAGCGGCTATTGGTGCTGCATCTTTAGGGGCTGGTTTGGCGCTGCAAGGGATGTTATCTAACTATGGTGCTGGGCTTGCAATTATTGCCACACGCCCCTTTGTAGTGGGCGACACAATTGAAGTTAAAAATGTAAGTGGCCAAGTTAAAACCATTGAACTGGGTTACACCATTTTAATTAACGAAGAAAAAGTAGAAATTACCATTCCAAATAAACACATTGTAGGCGAAATACTGCATAACTCGTTTAGCTATTCATTAGTAAAAGGTGAAATCGACATTGCGTATAACGCGTGCTCCGACACCGCAATTAATCTCATTGAAAATGTTTTAAATGCAAATGAGTTAGTCGCTAAAAATCCTGACTCTCAAGTCGGTATTGAACGTTTTGCAGACAGTGGCGTTACCATTAGTTATCGCTATTGGGTGCCAACAACTAAAATTATTGAAACTAAACTCGCTATTAATGGCGGAGTTTATAAAGCGATTAATAGCGCTAATATAGAAATTCCGTTTCCGCAGCGCGTAATCACAATTAATAAAAGTGATTTTTAACGCACTATCACTTTTATAATCTTTAAAGGCTAACTTACCCGTTAGCTTTATATTTTATTGTCACACGCTTTATAAATTGCATACATTATTTATTTTTTTGTTTATTATATAGGAGTTAAGTAGTACAAACCGACACCATTAAGTTTCACCATATAATAACAACAATGAGTAATTATGAATCGTAGTCCATTTTACTTAGGCGATTGGCAGATAACGCCCTTAGCCAACTCTATTCAGCGACTAGGTAAAACAAAGCAACTTGAGCCAAAAGCAATGGATGTGTTGCTACGGCTTTGTCAGCAACAAGGTGATATCGTTACAAGTGATGAATTACTTGATCATTGCTGGAAAAATATCGACGTTGGCGATAACCCACTTCATAAAACTATTACTCAACTCAGAAAAGCACTCGGCGATAAAGCCAGTGAGCCTCATTACATAGAAACTATCCGTAAACGTGGTTATCGCGTTATTGCAAAACTTGATTTTCCACTCACCGATGACATACCAAGCGCTAATAAAACTTGGCAAGGTGGCTCTCCCTTTTTAGGATTAAGCGCTTATAACCCAAGCGATACACATTTATTTTTTGGCCGCAATCAATCCATAGAAACGTTACTCGATAGAGTATCGAGCCAAATTAACTTTGGTCGCGCTTTTTGTTTAATACTCGGCCCAAGCGGTACAGGTAAATCATCACTTGTGAATGCCGGTATTTTACCAAAACTACTTGATGAGCGAGGCTATAACGGCATTGGGGTTGTTTCCTACACCCAGCTCGACTTTGCAGATGTACATCAAAATAGGCTTTTTTTAGATTTAGCCTGTGCTCTACTCGATTGGGATATAAACACTCACCCCGTATTTGAAGGATTAAGCGCACAAACACTGGCAGAGCAGCTACAGTACGCAATCGATGACGTAATTAACACTATACAAGCAGCGCTTAACAAAGCCGCTACGCAACTTAAAACGCCGCAATTGTTTTTGTTTATAGACCGCTTAGAAGTGCTACTTTCCTCACCGCTATTTAGTAACGACACCCGAAGTCATTTTTTATCTGTTATTGAGCGTTTAGCGACCTCTAAAGCGGTGATTGTATTTAGTGCCTGTCGTAACGATTTTTACCCTTTAGTGGTTGAGCAACCAAGTCTTATGGTGGGCAAGGCTCATGGCGCGCATTACGATTTAACCCCGCCAAATCGCCATGAACTACAACAAATTATTCGCTTGCCAGCGTTAACCGCTAATTTAACGTTTTCGCAAGACCCACACACTAAAACCCCGCTGGATGAAATACTTTGCGCCGATACCGCCAATAATCCAGATGCACTGCCCATGCTGCAATACACACTGCAAGAGCTGTATTTACAGCGCAGTGATAATAATGAGTTATTGCACAGTGTGTATGAAAAGCTCGGCGGTATTGAGGGTGCTATTGGTAAAAAAGCCGAAGAAGTATTTATAGGGCTTTCTCAAGCGCAACAACAGCAACTAAAAAGCGTGTTATCGCAATTAGTCACGCTAAACCCAGATGGTAAAACCATTACGAGCCGCGCAGCCCGCTTGCAAGCATTAACCAACACCAGCCAAAAAGAACTGGTTCAAGCTATGGTCGATAGCCGCTTATTTGTATCGCATTTACAAAACCAAGAAGCTTACTTTAGCCTTGCCCACGAGGCACTATTACGCCAATGGCCACGTGCCAAACAGTGGATTAATGACCATAAAGATGCCCTTGCTATAAAAAGCCGCTTACACCACCACACGCAACAATGGCTTAATGAGCAAAAAAGTAACGCCTACCTGTTAGCGCCGGGTAAACCGCTGCAAGAGGCCGTTACCTTATTAAACGACAACATATTCGAACTAGACGATAACGAACGCGCGCTTATAACCAGCTCTCTTAAACACAGTAAAACAAAAACAACCATAAAACGCGGCACCGTCGCTCTGCTTTGTTTACTTACCTGTGTTGCCCTATTTATGAGTGTTACTAGCTTTCAAGCGCAGCAACTTGCACAGCAAAAGCGCCAAGAGGCCGAAAGCTTACTAGGGTTTATGGTAGGTGATTTTGCCGATAAATTACGCAGCGTAAAGCGTATGGACTTACTTGATGGCATTAGTAATAAAGCACTTGAGTATTTTACTAATCAAGTTGAGGAACCAAGCTCGTTATTTAACTTTAGCAGTCAACAAGGCGAGTTTAAAAGTCGCTTTCAGTACGCGCAAACTCTGGAAGCCATGGGAGAAGTGGCCTATTCCCGCAGTAAAACCATTGAGGCCTTCACTGCCTTTGAAAACGCCCGCATTCGCCTTGAAGCACTCTTAAAAATACAGCCAAACAACTTAGAGCTACTCACACTCGCCGGTGCCAATGCCTTTTGGCTCGGCCAGCTTCATTACGATAAAAGCGATTACGCTGCCACTGAGCCTTTCTTAAAAAAATATCATATCTACAGTAAAAAAATGTATTCATTAGCACCGAATGATTTTAATGCCATTATGGAGTTATCATATTCACACAATTCGCTGGGGTCTTTATATTTACAGCGATTTAACTACACTGGCGCTAAACAGCGCTTTGCAGAGTCGCTCGCCCTTAAAAATGAAGCGCTTGAGCTTAAACCCAATAATAAAAACCTATTACGCGATAAAGCCGATACCATCAGCTGGCTTGCTAAAACAGAAGAAAGATTGGGTGTTTTTAACGCAGCATTAACCATGTATGCAAATGCTTCTAATGAGTTAAAAAGTTTATTAATTGAATACCCAGATGATGCAAGTTTAGCAAGCAGTTTAGCTTATACTTATATTCAACAAAGCTACCTATTAAGCTACTTACCTAATAAAAAGCTAGCCTACAAAAAAGCACAGCAAGCTACAAAAACAGTTAATAGCGCACGATTGCAAGATCCAAAAAGTAAAGAAATTCAACATTCTTATTATCGTTTTTTGGCCCACCAGTTAGTGCTTTCACCTAATAAAAAAATTGATAAGCGAATTACCAAAATTATCAAATTTATGAAAGATCAAGGCTTTATAAATAACCTTACTGTTAATACACAATTGAGCCTTATACAGTACTTTATTGATAAACAGTCACCACTTAAAGCACAGGAGTTATTGACGGCACTTGAAAGTGATAAAAACTATAAGCAGCATAGAGGCAATCTAATAGCAAGTGGCGATAATTTAGCGCCCACACGAATAAATTTACTTAAAGCTAAGTTAACTTCAACCAGCAAACAGCGAGAACAATTTTGCTTAAATGCGCTTCAAGCCATTGCTAAAACAGCAGAAACAAATCAAAGTGTTCGCATTACGTACCCGCTAGTACAGGCTTACACCTGCTTAAACCGAGCTAACGAAATCCCAAAAATAAGAGCAAGCCTAGTAAAGCTAGGTATTACTGACTTTAAACTATAACTATGAATACAAAGGAAATAATATGAATAACACTCAAGAGCAAATTCACTTTACAGTTAACATTGTACTGGGCAGTGACAACGAGGCTAACTTTACATACTCTATAGATGGCAAAAAAGTGACTGGCGGCGGAGTTGTAAGAACCGAAACCGCGGGCATTTATAGTTTAGATGAAGCCACGCTTGCTAAAGGTTTTTTATTCACCGGCGCTACTATTACTGATGTCGAGAAAGAAACACCTTGCGCCCAAGATTTCAGTTTTAAAGTAAGCGATAACGGTCACACAATTACTATTATCGATACCGATAAAAACCCAGGCACAGCCTGTTTAGTATTTAACGTTGAGCACGACGGCAAAGCGTATGAAAGTGCCGATCCACAAATTGAAAATAAAGAAGAAAAGTAATTAACAACGTTTAATTATTAATTTTTAAATTGCACAGGACTGATTTAGCCCTGTGCAATTTTTATAAGCCAAAACACCTTAATGCTAATATATACCAAGCAGCATTATTAATAACCAACCCTTTATTACTAGTCTATTATAAAAACCACAACTTTCAATTGCTTAATAATTTTATATACGAAACAATCTAATAACAAATTGATTTATATATCAAAAACATAAAAATAAGGATTGTATTATTAATGTATATTAAAAAAACCCTGCTAAGTTGCTGCCTACTTGGTGCATTTAGCAGCCTCGCTGCGGATCACTTAACGAATAGCGACCCTCTTACACCTTACCAATGGCATTTAAATAACAGCGGCCACAATGGCCTTACTACAAACACGGTTGCTGGCGAAGATTTAAATTTACTCAATACCGATATGCAAGGTATTAAAGGAGATGGCGTTACCGTTACCGTAATAGACAGCGGCATCGAACTAAGTCACCCTGATTTAGTCAATAATGCCATTACAGGCTCACTTAATTTGTTAACCGGCACTGCAATACCAACCGATAACACCGGTCATGGTACGGCAGTGGCTGGCATTATCGCCGCACAAGCAAATAATAATATTGGCGGTCGTGGTGTTGCACCTAATGCAGACCTTGTTGGGTTTAATTACCTTGATGCGCAAACAATGAATAACTGGCTACAATCGCATGGTATGCCATTAACGGGCTCTGCAAACTCTCGCGTTTACAATCAAAGCTACAGCAGTAAGCCGGCATTATTTAAAAACGTTGATGCAGAAGAGCATACTCTTAGCCTGCAATTAAAAGAGCGCGTAATGCAGCAAGTAAGCTTAAACAGTAACAACGGCTTAGGTGCATTATTTGTAAAGTCAGCGGGTAACGCGTTTTATCAATACACTACTTTTTTTGGCGATACGCCATTTCAAGTATTTCCGTATGAGCAGCAACAACCATTTAATAACGCGGGCTTGCCATTTCATAACGCTAATTTAAGTACCGATAACGCTAGTTTTTGGAATATGCTGGTGTCGGCCTACAACGCAAACGGTAAATTAGCATCGTATTCTTCTGTTGGCGCTAATGTATTTTTAACCGCACCCGGTGGTGAAAACGCTCAAAGCCAAGCAGGTATTGTTACCACAGATATGAGTGGCTGCGCTGCCGGTTTTAATACCATTAACAGCACAATAGACATCCCCCTGCAAAACACCGGGTTAGATAGCCACTGCGATGCCACCGCTGCCATGTATGGCACTTCTGCAGCAGCTGCCAATACATCGGGTGCAATAGCGCTTGTTATGTCGGCTAACCCGCAACTTGATGCCAGAACCATTAAGCATATTCTCGCCACAACAGCACGTAAACTCGATGGCAACAATGCCGGTGTTGATATTAATTTTACAAATGCAAATGGTGATGCAGTCGGCTACAACGCCATTCCTGGTTGGCAACAAAATGCGGCAGGATACAACGTTCATACTTTTTATGGCTTAGGTGCAATTGATGTTGACGCTGCTGTTGCAGTGGCTCAACAAACTACTGCGTTATTACCCACATTACAGGTATCTGATTGGCATACCGCTAACACAGAGCTAACAATACCCCATGCTAACGTAAACGGTGTGCAAGATACGCTAGCCATCACTGATAATCTAACCATTGAAGCTGTACAGTTAAAACTATCGATTGATCATTCACGTATGCGTGACCTAGCCGTTGAGCTTATTTCACCATCAGGTACTCGCAGTGTGCTATTAAGCCCACGCACAGGGTTAATAAATGCAACCGGCACCCCCGTACAAAACGCTCTATTATTAAGCCAACATTTTTATGGCGAATCGGCGGCTGGACAATGGCAAATTCGCTTAATTGATACCGACAATGGCACTAGCCAAACCCTACTTTACAATGAGCAGGCAGGCTTACTCAGCATGAACGACACTAATAATAATGTAGATGGCACGCTGCTATCTTGGTCTTTGCGTTTTTACGGCCACTAATAAAGGAATTTTTATGAAAACAACGATTGTTATGTTAGTACTCACTTTTATTGTAAGTACTCTTTCATTGGCGCAAGCACAAACTAAAAACACAGCTGTAAAACCAGGCGCTGCAATTATCGCCAGCTTAACGAGCCAAACCAATAACGCAAATAGCTTACAGCTTGGGGATAGTATAACTGATAGCCAAAGCGGTAATAGCCTACAGCTCACCGGCGAAGTGTTATTGCAATTAACAACCCAAGCCAACTTTAGCCAACTGGCAACCCGTTATAACTTACAGCTAAAACACCGCGTAGGCGACATTGTTGTTGTAACCACTGCCACTAATAATATTCAGCAGCTAGTGCAACAATTAACGCAAGAACCGACAATAAAACAAGCAAGCTTTGACCTGCGTGAGCTAGGGTTAAGCGCTGACCCTCAAGTTATAAATAAAGAAAAAAATTAATTAACAACAATTAATTTCTAAATTGCACAGGGCTGGTTTATTCCTGTGCAACTTTTTATAAGCTAACCACTTTTTGCAAATCACTCTTTTAAACATTATGAAAACCGAGTAAAGGCACCGCTAGAAAATCAAAAAAAATCAATCAGTTAAACAAGAAGGTTATCGAAAGGTTTAAAACACTTAAATTCAATAAACTACTAGACATCAAATTTCATTAAAATAAAAATGAGCAAGCACAATGTCTAATAATAATGAAAACCATAGCCAACAAAATGCAGACACAGGTGTGTCGGCATTAATGAATCGCATTTCTAATACATTTAACAATGAAAAAATAAGCGCTGTTATTAATGTCACCAATGTTATGGCCGATGCTATTTTTATTGTTAACGCACAAGGTGTTTTTGAATCGGTAAACCCAATTGCTGCTAAATATTTTAATGTACCCGCTGACTCCCTAATAGGTAAAAAGTGGCAATACTTTTTACAAGAACAGTATCGCGACGATTATGAGTATATGTTTAACAGTTGGAACAACAACTACCAAACGCCACTTAATCATGGCCCAAAAGAAGTAAAAGTAATTAAAGCAAATGGAAACTTTTTAGATGTAGAGCTTTCAATCTCCTGCCTACCAACAGCCATTACTGGCAATACCCCTTTGTTTATTTGCATCATGCACGACATTTCCAAACACGTAAAAAAGTACAAAGAACTTGAAGCGTTAGCTAAGCTCGATCATTTAACGGGGGTGGCTAATCGCTGTACTCTTGAAAAAACAATGATTAAAAACTGGCAAGAGTGCTTAACTAATAAGCAGCCTTTGAGCTTTATATTAATAGATATTGATTTTTTCAAACAATTTAATGACAGCTTTGGTCATGTAAAAGGCGATAAATGTTTGCAGATGGTCGCAAGAACAATTGAAAACTGTTTACCATCAAATGAGTGCTTAGTTGCCCGCTATGGTGGAGAGGAGTTTGCTGTTGTACTTCCTCGCGCTCACATTTCAAATGCCGAAATGATTGCGAAACGTATTCAAGAAAAAATACTCAACATTAACTTTAGAGACATAGGTTTGCCCGCTAACGTAAAAATAAGCGTGAGCCAAGGGCTCGCATGCGAATACGGCGTGCAGTACAGAACATCGGAAGCATTAATTTGTGCAGCGGATACCGCTCTATACAGAGCTAAATCTGAGGGGCGAAATAAACTATGTATTATATAAACACTTATATAATACATAGATGTTTAGCTCTTTAGCTCTTTAGTTAATTAACCTGAACTCTGGTTAAGAGATTTTTAGTGAAAACAAAGCGAATTTACGCGTCAATAGCGGGCCGATTGCAAGTAAATTCAACGCAGTTAGCGCTGAAAATAGCTGCTCGAGATAGATTTATTATCCAGAATTCAGGTTAATTAGTTTTACGTTCGCTAACTCTGTTTTGTAGGTTCAACCACATTGCTTGCGGCGAGTTTAGGTGCACTCATTCCTTTGAGTAATCGGCCAAATATATCAGCGCCAGTGATAATTCGTTTTTCATCGCTCCACACTAATACAACGTCGTGATCAATTGCACCATCAAACGACTTATCGAGTGAATGGTTGGCACGTATTTTTAAAATCACTTCACTTAAACGCATTGTTTCGTCGGCAACAATAATAGGTCTATGGCAGTAATGATACGGATCGAACGTATCTGGTTCAAACAAGGCTGAACGTAAAAAGCCATCCGCATCAACAACCAATAAAGGCCAACCATCTTCATTGGTGATGATCACCCAGTTATAACCCGATTTATGTAATTTACGTAAAAACTCGTTATCGGCCGTTAATGTAAGCTCAGGAAATATTGGTAAATCCAGCTTTGTTGGCAACGCTATGATGGAGTCGGGATCAATCACTTCCCCTTCTTTAGTGACACTTATTTCATCTAAACTAAAAAAGTTAAGTGCGCCTATGCCCTCAACATGCTGAACATCGGCCTCTTCTGCTTCAATATGTTTACGAATAATGCCTCTAAGCTCGCTTTCTGCAAAGTAGGTAATACCTTCTTTACCCAGCCATGCATCCAAAATTAAAGCCGTTGGTTTTGCCACAACATAAAATAATATTTGATAAAACTTTATAAGTGGCGAAAGCAAGCTCGCCATTTTAAGTGCGTTACGCGAAAAGTAAGCTTGTGGTGTTATTTCACCAATAATAGTGATGGCTATAGTTGAGAATAAAAACGAACTTGCCCCCATTAATACCGAGTCAGACAGTAGCGTAAGCAGTACGTTAATACCCACGTTACCCCATAAAATAGTCGATAATAAAAAGTTTGAATCGTTTCGCAGCGCCATCACTTTAATTGCTGCGGCATTGCCTTTTGTACTTTCCATTTCAAGCTGCAATCTACTTAACGAAAAAAACGCTAAGTTTAAGCCTGAAAATATAGCCGACTGTGAAATACACAGCGCTATTGCACACCAAATCATGACTTCAAAGGTCATTATAGTTTCCTGTAAAAAAGGTTATAGCAGTAATAAACTACCTAAACCTAAAAAGGTAACAAATCCAACAATATCGGTCACGGTCGTTAATATAACCGAGCCAGATAAAGCAGGATCTATTTTCATTTTGTCTAAAATAGACGGAATAACAACACCCGCTAGCGACGCTGCAACTAGGTTTAATAATATTGCGACCGTAATCGTAATACTGAGCATAATGTCGCTAAACCATAAATAAGTAAGTGCGCCAATAACAAATGCCCACACCAACCCGTTTACAGCCCCCACTCGCAGCTCTTTTTTAAGTAACGCTTTGCGGTTGGAGTCTGTAACCTGACCCAGTGCTAAGCCGCGCACAATAACGGTCAATGTTTGGCTACCTGCAATCCCTCCCATCGAAGCCACCACAGGCATTAACACAGCTAGCGCAACAACTTGCTCGATTGTTGCGCCAAATAAACCAATAAACCACGATGCTAAAAATGCAGTTGCTAAGTTGATACCTAACCAAATACCTCGGTTTTTAGCACTTTTTCGTACGCTGGCAAACAAATCTTCGTCTTCGCGAAGACCACCAGCTTTTGCCGCCGCTTCGTCGGCTATTTCTTGGCGTAACTCATACGCCGAGGCAATGGTTAATCGCCCGAGCAATTTATTGTCGGCATTAACTACCGGCAGTGCCATTTTTTCACTGTGGATCACCACTTCTGCCGCTTCATATAAGTCATCATCGGCATGTAACGATGAAAAGTCATGATTTGCCAGTGCCATTAGGCTGTCGCCATCATTTGCTTTAATTAAATCATTAACCGCTACTTCACCTATTAAGCTGCCTTTACGGCTTACTAAATAAATAACTTCGCTGTACTGCGGTAAGCCTTTATGTAGCAGCTTTTTCGCCCCCCCTGCAGTTAACTTTTCTGACACTTTTAAAAAGTCAAAACCCAACCAGTGACCCAATTGCTCTGGCGGGTATTGCTGCGCCAAATCATACTGCTTAGTTTGAGCTTCATCGAGTTGCCTTTTAGCGTATTCAACAAAGCGTTCAGGAATAACTTCTTCAAGCTCAAGTAGCTCTTCTACATTCACTTCATCAAGGAGCTTAAATGCGTAACTATCATCAAGTGTTTGCAGTAACCATAAACAGCTGTCTTCACTTAAGTTAACAAAAATTTCGTGTTGTGTGTCTTCATCTAATAATTGCCAAATTTCAAGGCGCTGTTCTTTTGGAATTGCTTCAAAAAGCAAAGATAAATGCTCGATCGAAAGCGTTAGCTGGGCATCAGCCAATAATTTATTTTTGCGCTCTGTTGTATCACACTGCAACAAATCATTAATGAGTTGTGGAAGCTGGTCTACCGGATACTCAATCATGTTAAAGCCTTAAAAAATCATTATGTTATGTAAAGAGTGTACCTTAGCTGTAAATAAATGCTGATTAAATTTACGGGCGTAATACCCGTTCATTAAAATGTTGAGCATTTTAGCGAGCTACATGTCTTATATATTTGATGCGATTGATAAAAGTTGGCACCTAATTTTTGCGCATTGTATGTGTAAAAATTCAAGAGCACTAATGTTTATTTTAAATTTATAAAAAAGCAGAATAATGGCTTATATTCTCAAAAGTTATAGTACTAAAAAGTAACAAAAACGGGGGATTCAAGGTGAAATTAATACGTCATAAACAAGATACTGCCCATGACTAATAGAGCAAATAAAAGCCGTAACATTTTCTGTTACGGCTAAAGTAAAAACACGGATATACAAAAAGCGTTAAATTTTAAATTGTCCAACTAAACTTTCTAAATTTTCACCGCGTCCAGCTAAATGCTCACTTATTGAAGAGGTTGTTTTGCTCGATAGTGTAAGCTCATTCACTATTTCTTGAATGGCAGATACATTACGATTTATCTCTTCTGTTACACTGCTTTGCTGTGTAGCAGCTGTCGCAATTTGTGTACTCATATCGTTAATTGAAGTTACCGAGATGGTCACTGCACCTAAACTGTCTGAAATAGCTCGAGATGATTCAACCGAACGATTACAGCTCTGTTGGCTTGCTTGCATTCCATTAACCGCAGCCGTTACTAAATTATGTAATTCGCTAAGCATTTCACTAATTTCTAACGCACTTGCTTGTGTACGACTTGCTAAGCTTCTCACTTCATCTGCTACGACGGCAAAGCCTCGGCCTTGTTCGCCTGCTCGAGCTGCTTCAATCGCAGCATTAAGTGCTAACAAATTAGTTTGCTCTGCAATTGAGCCTATTACACTCAATACACTATTAATTTTTTTAGATTGTTCGCTTAGTGAGTCCACCTGCTGAGCGGCTGTATTTATTTCACTCATTAATGTTGATACCTCACTAAGCGAAATATCAACTCAAGCTGCCACTTCTTGGGTTGCAGCTTGAGTTGATTGGGCAACTTGAGTGGTATTTTGTGCTACCTCATGTGATGTTGCCGACATTTCTGTAATAGCTGTCGCGACTTGATCTGTTTCATGATTATGATTAAGTAGTTTGCTTTCAATTAACTGGGTTTGCGTATTAATATCGCCAGAGGCTGTTTTAACATCGTGCGTTACATCCACAACGTTTGCAATAATGCCATGCAGCTTACTCACAAATACATTAAACGCTTCACCCAACAGACCAATTTCATCATGTGTTTGTACTTCTAAACGCTTGGTTAAATCGCCTTCGCCTTTAGCTATATCATCAAGATTTTGCACCATACTTTCGATTGGCTTAATCATAGTGTTTGCCGCAATAAGTGCGCACACAACCGTTAATACCACCCAAAATAATGCAATTAATAATAAGGTTTTTATCTTGTCATTTATATGCGTTTGCATTGCCGTTTGGTATTTTTCTAATTCAGCATCTATATCATCCATGTAGGCACCTGTACCAATCATCCAATTGGTATTTGGTATCATATCGGCATAACCCATTTTTTCCACCAAGCCAGTGGTGTTTGGTTTTTGAAAGTGGTAATTGAATGCACCACCTCCTTTATTTGCTTGCTCGAGCAAACCAACAATAATTTTTTTGCCATTTGGATCTGTCATTGCTATTTTATTTTGCCCTTCAATAGCACTGCCAAGTAACGCATGAAATACACTAACGCCATCAGTGTCGTAAATAAAAAAATAGCCACCCTGCCCAAATGTGATATCTCGTAATGCCTTTTTAGCATCCTGCTCAGTACCTTGTGATAGCTGATAGTTGACAATTTTACTGGCAATTTCAACCTCAGTTTTTAATAGATTTTTTTTATCTTCAATAAGCTTAACTTTAAACGAATCAAAATTTTGCTGCTGATTTTTAGACTCTAAGTAGTAAGAGCTCAGCATTAAGCTAATTAACAGCAGCATAAGCGGTACAATAGCAAGTAGTATTAATTTGTTTTTTAAGCTTAAATTACTCATAACTTCTCCAAAATATAACGACGGCCAATTTAAACAATGGCTGAATAAGCTCATCAGCTTTTCTAAAAGCCCAATAGTTATAAAAGTATAGTTACTTAAGCTGTAATAGTGACTTTAAAATATAAATATTGCTGATAAGTAAAGATAAATACGCCCAAATTTATTTGCACGCAGTGTAGTTGTTGTATAGCCGTATAGATACATTTGCTATTTAGACCTTAGTCTCATAATTCATAAATTAAATTCAAAAGCATAAATAAAGAAGATGATAAAACCGGCCTTTAAAAGACTTATAACGTGCAGGTTATTGATATACTATAAAAGTTCGGCAAAGCAAGTTCACCCAGTAAGCTTATTTACACCCATACACGCTATTTAAAAGGAGCATTCAATGGCTTTTGATTATGGATCGATTGATCTTGGACTAAAAAACCCCTTCAAACTTGAAGGTAAAATAACCGCAGTTAGAGGGCTTATCGAATCTGTAGCCGGTATTAGCTTACTCGTTATTGCAGCAGGTTCTGTAAAAGAAGATACAACCGCAGGTTGGATTTTAATGATATTTGGCATGCTTATTTTAGCACTGGGCATTCGCTCTCTATCATCTGGGATTTATGCAACGCTTAAGTATTTTGTAGGCAGAAATCACCCCACATCACTGGCTTACAATTATAGTAAATCACAAACATCGACCGCCCAAGAAGAACAAAAAGACGTTGCGTATACCGCACAGTCACTCGAAGAAATGCTTGTTGGTCGTAAAAATAGTACATTTAAAGAGCCGAATGGATTTTTATCTCGTTTACTTCACAGCTTAATTCCTAAGCTATTATTTTTACCTTACCCTATTCGTAATGTTGCCCAGCGTTTATTTGGCTCGTGGGTCAGCACCTTTGTTGCACTTATTGCATACGGACTTGTGGCGTTTGTTTCTTTATCTGGTTTTACCGGTGAAGCTGGCGAATTAGCATTTCCTGTTTACAGTGCCATATTGATGTTTTATGTACTTTTTTCATGGCGTTCTTCTGGCAAACCTATTTCTCGCGATGCTGAAAAGAACATTGAAGCTTTAGGTACTGGTGCTCTCGCAAAAATTATTTCTTTATCTTTTATTTTACCAATCGCTATTGGCCTTTCTATGTCGTGGCTAATGAAAGAGCAGCGTATTAGTAAGCAACAAATAGATAACTGGCTTGAACAATTACCAAGCCTTCATGCAGGAATGTATTTAATTGCCATTATTGTTTTAGCTACATTAAGCTGCGCCCTTGTTTTTATCATGATTAAAGCACGTTTAAATTCAGTTACGCCGTCTGCTGAAGTATCTGAGTTGCGTGAAAACTGGCAAGAGTCTGTTCATCCTGACGAGATTTTTATAAACCTTGATAACTTGGTCATGGCTAATCGTCGTTATAAAGAAGTACCAAACAGAGTTTACCGAGAATTAGACCCTAAGTTGCAAGAGCAAATAGAAGGTAAAGGTGGCTTTAAAGGTGAAATGCTCCAAGAAATTCAGCCTAAACTTTACTCTACGGACTTAGGTAAAAACTTCACTCTAGCAAGATTACTTGCTCTAGTAAGTGGTAACTTACTTTATATTATTGCATTGGTGTTTACTGTATTTTTAGCGTATTCATTTATTAATGTTTATCAGTACATTGACGCTGCGAATATCAGTAGCTTTAAACAAGCATTTAATAACCAACATATTATTCAATTTAGTGAGCTATTAATGACAAGCTTTCACTTATTGTTAATTGGTATGCTTATTAAAGCATTCGCGCAATTACTAACAAACACGGCTCATCTATTTTTTGCCGAAATGCAATTTGAATCGCTGCTTGTGTATTTTAAATGTGAAGGTACATTCACCGAGTCTAAAATATCAACGGGTACTGGTATTCACGATAGTACCCGCTCAGAAAACACCTTAGTACGCAGTAGCATAACGCCTTGGATTATTGTTTCTCGTGTTATTTCAACAACGTTTGCTGCAACAGGGATGAAAAACCTTGAGCATCCTCGCCATATTATGGAAATGCATAAAGACGAAGGGCAATTACAAGCAATCAAAAAAGATGTTATTGCATTCTTAAAAGACCGCGAGTCTATTGCGTCAATTACCAGTGAGCGTGATTTAGGGAACGCGTCACAAATACATCAGTTAAATCAGCAAACGCGCGCTATGCCAACTCAGCAAGCGATCGCTAAAGACGACGAGGAAGCTGCAGGTTACCTCAGACAAGAAGAAAATCTATCTGGCGAACCGAAAGCCTAATTAGACGTTATTGATAATTGCCACCTTGTAAATAAGGTGGCATTTTTTTATGCCCCAATTAACTTTATTACCTCTTTTATACTCAACAACATGATTAATACTGTATTAGTGCACAAAGCCCTTGCTTTATACGCTAAAACACAAATAATGAAATATTAATCACTGGGTAAGAATGAGGAAAATGAGCTATATACTAACCACCCAATGTGCTGATGATGTAGGCTTAATCGCTAAAATCACAGGACTTTGTCATAAAAATAATTTAAATATTACACGCAATAACGAATTTGTAGATAAAGACGCACAACGATTTTTTATGCGTACAGAGCTTACAGGTGAGCCGCAAAGTGACTTTTTAGAGCAGCTACGTTCGCTATTACCTCAAGGCGCTAAACTTGCACTGCACAATGATGCAAAAACTAAAGTGGTATTACTTGCCACCAAAGAAGCACATTGTTTAGGTGGCATGTTATTAAAGCAGTTTGAGCAAACACTTAATATTGAAGTACTCGCTGTCATTGCTAACTACGCTGATTTAGAACCGCTCGTAAAAGGGTTTAACGTGCCGTTTCATGTTATATCGCATGAAGGGCTCACCCGCAGCGAGCACGATAAAAAAGTAGCTGATTTAATTGCCAGCTACAACCCTGACATTATTGGTCTTGCCAAATACATGCGTATTTTAAGCCCTGAATTTGTGGGTCGATTTGATGGTAAAATCATTAATATTCATCACTCGTTTTTACCTGCATTTATTGGTGCTAAACCTTACCACCAAGCATTTGAACGTGGTGTAAAAATTATTGGTGCAACGGCCCACTTTGTAAATAATGAGCTTGATGAAGGGCCTATTATTTTGCAAGACGTTACCCATGTTACACATGCTAACACCGCAGAAATGATGGCTAAAATAGGTAAAGACGTCGAAAAAACCGTTTTTTGTAAAGCGCTACAATTAGCCTCTGAACATAAACTATTTATTAATGGCAATAAAACCGTCGTATTTAGCTAAAAGTTAGTACGCATAAAAAAGCCAGCTTAGCTGGCTTTTTAATTATTACAGATTAACTAACGTACACGCTAATTTTTTAAGGCGTGTAATATGTAGGTGATTCTGGCCCTACAGGCATTCCCAATAAGAACACCCAAACATAAAATAGAATAACCCAGCCTACAAAAAACACCATGCTGTACGGTAACATTGTGGCAACCAACGTTCCTATACCCATATCTTTTTTATATTTAACTGCAACGGCTAATATCAAACCAAAATAACTCATCATTGGTGTTATTAAATTGGTCACTGAATCACCAATACGATAAGCCGCTTGAATCGTCTCTGGCGCATAGCCAATTAACATTAACATAGGCACAAATATAGGCGCGGTAATCGCCCATTGCGCTGAAGATGAGCCTAAACTTAAATTAACTAAGGCACACATTAAAATAAACAGTATAAATACTTCTGGGCCTGTTAGGTTAAGTGCTTGTAATAACGCAGCACCATTGATAGCTAAAATAGTACCTAAATTAGTCCACTTGAAAAAGGCAACAAACTGCGCTGCAAAAAATACCAGTACAATATAAAGTCCCATGGAACTCATACTTTTGCTCATGGCATTTATTACATCCTTATCGTTTTTCATGGTGCCTACAACACGCCCATATACAAAACCAGGAATACTAAATGTCACAAAAATAATAACCACAATACCTTTTAAAAAAGGCGAACCAGCAACCTCTCCCGTATCTGGGTTTCGTAAAATGCCGTCGCTTGGAATAATAGTCCACGCAAGTAATAATGAAACAACTAATAACGATACACCTGCCCATTTTAAACCTGACTTTTCTTGTTTTGTCAGTCTATCAATGCTGTTTTGTGATAAATCGATACTCGCTTCATCTGGGTTGTATTTACCTAAGCGTGGCTCTACTATTTTTTCGGTTACAAGAGTACCCAAAATGGCAATTAAAAATACCGATATCATCATGAAATACCAGTTTGCCTCAGCGCCTACCACATACGTAGGGTCAATCATTTGCGCAGCGGGTGTTGTAATACCTGCCAATAATGGATCGATAGTACCCAATAATAAGTTAGCGCTATATCCGCCCGACACACCAGCAAATGCAGCTGCCAATCCAGCGAGAGGATGACGTCCTAAACTATGAAATATCATTGCTGCAAGCGGGATCAGTACAACATAACCAAGCTCAGCGGCGGTGTTAGACATAATAGCGGCAAATACCACCATAAACGTCACTAAACGCTTAGATGCGCCCATCACCATGCCTCGCATCGCAGCAGAAAGTAAACCTGAATGCTCTGCAACACTCACACCTAGCAATGCAACAAGCACTGTGCCAAGTGGTGCAAAGCCAGTAAAGTTAGTGACAAGTCCTGTCATGATCCGCTGTAATCCCTCAGCACTCAATAAACTAACCACTTCAATAACGCCATCAGGAGCGCGCCCTGATGCACCTTCTGGGCGAGGATCTATTGCACTTAGGCCATACCAATCAGCAATACCGCTAAATACAACAATTGCGACTGCAAATATTGCAAATAAAGTAATGGGGTGTGGCAGCATGTTTCCTAAAAATTCAACAGTGGCTAAAAATCGATTAAATAGGCCCTTGTTATTTGGGTTATTACTAGATGAGTGTGTGGAGTCTGTCATACTCTGCTCTTAAAGTTACAAAATTGTCGTAACCTAGCATTTTTTGTAAATTAGATCATGTATAAAAGGTGAATAGCTTGTGAGGAAGGTTAAAATAGCCAAAGGTAAACAGAGCCGTAATACCAATTGTTAATACCTTATTGTAGCGCCAAAGAAACAGTTGGCTAAAATAATCATATTTTGAATGCAATTGGCACAAAAGCTCTCTTTAGTTTCCGATTTTTTATGACTGCTCAATAGGCTCTAATTGCAATTTAGCGGCAATAAGTACAGCTTGTGTGCGGTTGTATACGCCAAGTTTTCTAAATATAGCAGTGATGTGCGCTTTGATGGTTGCTTCAGAGATGTGAAGCTCGTAAGCAATTTGCTTATTAAGTAAGCCTTCGTGTAAATACTGTAAAACACGATACTGCTGTGGTGTAAGCGAGGCGACTTGCGCAGCAATTTCTCGGTCTTCACCTTCAATCTCGGCTACTTTATTTTTTAGCTCTACCGGCAACCATGTATCGCCTTCAAGTATTTGATTAATTGCGCTGGCAATATCATCTGAGGAAGATGATTTAGGAATAAACCCCATTGCACCATAACCCATTACTTTAGAGACGATATTGGCATCTTCGCTACCTGAAACAACAGCAATAGGTAAGCTTGGATATTCTTCGCGAATACGGATTAGGCCATACAAATCGCCATTTCCTGGCATATGAAGGTCTAGCAGTAATATATCAAGATCTTCTTGTTCGCTTAACACCTGCAATGTGCTGTCAAAATCTGATGATTCGAAAACGTCTAAATCTGCAAATTTTGCGCTCAGTGCGCCCTTTAGTGCTTCACGAAATAACGGGTGATCGTCCGCTATTAAAAACTGACTCATGGTTCACTCCTAAAAAATTCGGCTGTTACTTATTACTAAGCAACAGCCGATATACTACGTTTAGAATCAACTTGTAATCAAGTTTTTAACGCATATTTAACGATTTAATCGATTTTCGATAAGCTCATCCACGACTGATGGATCAGCAAGTGTTGATGTGTCACCAAGCTGTTGGTGCTCATTTGCTGCAATTTTACGTAAAATACGACGCATAATCTTACCTGAACGTGTTTTTGGTAAACCAGGTGACCACTGAATCATATCTGGAGACGCAATAGGACTGAGCTCTTTGCGCACCCAATTACGTACCTCTTTTGTCAGTTCTTCACTCACTATTACACCTTCATTAGGCGTAATATAAACATAAATCCCTTGGCCTTTAATATCGTGTGGATAGCCCACTACAGCAGCTTCAGCGACCGCTTCGTGTGATACCAATGCACTTTCAATTTCAGCTGTTCCTAAGCGATGTCCCGATACATTTAATACGTCATCAACGCGTCCTGTTATCCAGTAATAACCATCCTCATCACGGCGACAACCGTCACCAGTAAAGTACACGCCTGGGTATGCACTAAAGTAAGTTTGTTCAAAGCGTTCGTGATCGCCATACACAGTGCGTGCTTGCGATGGCCAGCTATCTAAAATAACTAAATTACCGTCAACTGCGCCTTCTAGTGTATTCCCTTCGGCATCAAATAATGCTGGCGCAATACCAAAAAATGGATGTGTTGCAGAGCCCGGCTTCGTATCGGTTGCACCTGGCAGCGGGGTTATCATAATACCGCCCGTTTCTGTTTGCCACCATGTATCAACAATTGGGCAATTCGATTTACCAATACTCTCAAAATACCAAGTCCACGCTTCTGGATTAATTGGCTCACCGACCGATCCTAAAATACGTAAGCTGTCGCGACTTGATGAAGCGATTGGTTCGTCACCTTTAGCCATTAAGGCACGAATTGCAGTCGGTGCGGTATATAAAATAGTAACGCCATGTTTATCAACTACTTCACCCATTCGTCCTGCGGTTGGGTAGGTAGGCACACCTTCAAAAACAACTTGTGTACAGCCATTTACAAGTGGCCCGTATGCGATATAGCTGTGACCTGTGATCCAGCCCACATCAGCACTACACCAATAAACATCATCTTCTTGTAAATCAAACACGTATTCGTGAGTCATTGATGCGTAAACTAGATAACCACCGGTTGTGTGTACAACACCTTTTGGCTGGCCCGTTGAGCCCGATGTATAGAGTATAAATAATGGATCTTCTGCGTTCATTGGCTCAGGCGCGCATTGCGCTGGTAAATCAGCCACTAAATCATGCCACCAAATATCATGGTCGTGCCAATCAACTTCGCCACCCGTTAATTGATGCACAATAACGTGCTCAATCGTTGTAACTGAATCTTGCGCTACTGCTTCATCAACGTTTGCTTTTAATGGCACACAGTTGCCCGCGCGTCGCCCTTCATCGGAAGTAATAACAACTTTAGCGCCCGAATCTCTAATACGGTCTGCAATCGCTGATGGCGAAAAACCACCAAATACAACAGAATGAATAGCGCCAATGCGTGCGCATGCCTGCATTGCGTAAATTGCCTGAGGTGTCATTGGCATGTAAATAGCTACACGGTCACCTTTTTGTACACCTAGTTTTTTTAACCCATTCGCAAATTTAGCGACTTCATCGTGTAATTGCTGATAAGTAATATTCTCACTTTGAGATGGGTCATCACCTTCCCAAATAAGCGCTGTTTTATTTGCTTTGGTTTTTAGATGGCGATCAATGCAGTTATAAGAGGCATTAAGATAACCGTCTTCATACCACTTAATACTAATGTGGCCTTTGTCGAATGATGTGTTTTTAACGATTGAATAAGGAGTCGACCAGTCAAGACGTTTACCATGCTCAGCCCAAAAGCTTTGAGGATCGTCAATTGATTGCTTGTAAAGCGTATCGTATTTATTTTTATCGATGAGTGTTGCGTCTTTAATGTGCGCAGGAACAGGATAGATACTTTGTGACATCTTCGTCTCCATTAAATTACTTGCCTTTGGCTCTTATCAAGGATTACTCAGCAGTGCTTTATTAAGTATTAGACCTTAGTTGTACATCCCTTCAAATTGCTAATATGTAGTTTATAATCTTACTGATTTCAATTTTTTACATAAAAAATACAAGACGTTAAATATAAGTGAATACATACTCGCTTGGCCTTAAACCTTAGTCTTATAGACCAATAGGTTATTGAGTAAATATTACACATACTCAACAGTAGCAAACACAAAAGTTAAATATATTTTTCTCTAGCCAGAAGTTTTCAGTGAAAACATAACGGATTTACATGTTAATAGCGGGCTGATTGTCAGTAAATTCAACGCAGTTAGCACTAAAAATAGTGGCTTGAGATAGATTTATACCAACCTGCTTATATATGGGGTCTATTTAACGTTAAGAAAATTACGCTAGAACTAGGCAAAAATCTTTGTATTTAGTTGTTCTAAATAAAAAATTTTTAACGACGTTATAGTGCAATTTAATTCGTTAAATTGTTCAAAGATTTATGCAGATTGGCATTGTTATCAAGAGTTCTGGTTATTGACTATAAGAACTTACTAAACCTCTTTTTATTAGCAAGTAATACTCGTAGCAAGTGTTATAAAAAAATTGTGAATAAAAAAGCAACAAACAACAAGTAGTCTAAATAAAGGACACTACAATGAAATTTACTCCATTAAAAACATTGGCTGCAAGCACTGTTATCTGTGCACTTTCGAGCACAGCTTATGCGGCAACAGCAGCAAAAATTGGTGATACAGAATTTAACTACGGTGGATATATTAAACTCGACTCTATGTGGAGTGATTATTCAGCGGGTGCACCAGCAGGTTCAAATGTAGGACGTGATTTTTACGTTCCAAGCACACTGACTGTTGGTAACGATAGCAACTCTGATGCGGTGTTTGATATGCATGCCCGTGAATCTCGTTTTAATTTTGGTACTGCCACCGTTATGGATAACGGTAAAACGATAAAAACTAAAATTGAAATTGATTTTTTAGCATCAGCTACCGGCGGTAACGAACGCGTTTCAAATTCATATGCTCCACGTATTCGCCATGCCTTTGTAACCTATGACGGCTGGTTATTTGGTCAAACATGGTCAAATTTTCAAAATGTGGGTGCCCTTGCAGAAACGCTTGATTTCGTAGGTCCAGCTGAAGGCACTGTTTTTGTTCGTCAATCTCAAATTAAATACACAACTGGCGCATGGTCTTTTTCATTAGAAAATCCAGAAAGTACAATTTCTACAGCTAGCGGAATGGCTGTTACTGATGATGCATCATTACCAGATTTTACAGCGCGTTATACGCACAAAGCTGACTGGGGTAATATAGTTGTAGCAGCACTTGCACGCCAACTAACTTATAAAGTAGGCGCTGTAGATGCTGATGAAACATCGTTTGGTATAAGCGCATCCGGTAAAATAAATCTAGGCGATGACAACCTTAAATTTATGCTTACTCAAGGTAAAGGCTTAGGCCGATACGTAGGCTTAAACGTAGCGCACGGTGCTGTTCTTAATGGCGATGATCTCGATGCAATAGATTCTACGTCTGGTTTTGTTGCTTATCAGCACAAGTGGAACAGCCAATGGCGTTCAACATTCCTTTATTCGTTCTTTTCAGCAGATAACAACGCAGACTTACTTGCTATTTCTGGCGATCCAACTGAATCAAGCCAAAGCTATAGTGCCAATATTTTATACTCTCCAGTTAAACGCTTAACGTTTGGTGCTGAATTTAAACATGCTGAGCGAGAAACAGAAAGCGGCGTTGATGGCGATTTAGAGCGCCTGCAGTTCTCTGTAAAATACTCTTTTTAATAAATAACCTGAACTCTGGATAATAAATCTATCTCGAGCAGCTATTTTCAGCGCTAGAAAATAAATTTAAATATCAACATGATTCAATACGTTAGTAAATCTCTTAAACAGAGCTCAGGTTAAGTAAAAACAGTTTACTTCCTTTAAGCGGCTTCGGCCGTTTTTTTATGATCATGATTAAAGTTAGAGTTAGCTTTTATATATGACACTAAAAATTATGGATAAAAACAATAAAATGCAATTGCAAATCAATATCATTTAGATTAAATTACGCACTTCTTTTGAACTAATTGGAAAAACTCATGTCGTCCCCTCAAGTTTTGCGTTTATCTAAACTAAGCTTTGCTACTTCTTTAATTCTATCTGGTTATGCTTTTGCAGATGAAGTGAAAGCAAAAGATGAACCTCTCGAAAAAATTGCAGTCTATGGCCAGCATCATAAAAACTACATCACAGAAGAAGCACAATCGGCTACAAAATTAGGCTTAACAATAAAAGAAACGCCGCAGTCAATCTCAGTTGTTTCACGTGCCCTAATGGACGACTTTTCACTAGACGATATTAATTCTGTATTAGAAAGCACACCAGGTGTAACGGTAGAACAAATAGAAACTGACCGTACTTATTTTAAAGCTCGTGGTTTTGAAATCACCAATTTCCAAGTTGATGGCTTAGGCATTCCGCAAAGTTCAGGCTCTATTCAAGGCAGTCTTGATACATCAATTTATGACCGCGTTGAAATTGTGCGTGGAGCAAACGGTTTAATGACAGGTGCAGGTAATCCTTCAGCGACCGTCAACATGGTGTTAAAAAAACCAACATATACAACGCAAGCTAATGCATCTGCTTCTTATGGTTCGTGGAATAAAAAACGTTTAGATTTAGATGTATCTACACCAATAAATGACGAACATGCTGTACGTGCGGTATTTACAAAACAAAAAGCTGACTCTTACCTCGATCGTTATGAGACAGATAAAACGATTGTATATTTAGCCTACGAAGGCAAATTAACAGACAGTACATCGCTTAGCGTTAATTACGTGAATCAACAAAAAGATGCCGACAGCCCGCTTTGGGGCGCACTTCCTCTTTATTACACAGATGGCACACCTACTGACTATGACGAATCAACCAGCACTGCTGCCGATTGGTCTTACTGGGATAACAGTGCAGAGCAAGTATATGTAACACTTGAGCAAAACTTATCAGCAACATGGGTGGCTAGAGCGCGTTATGCTCATGTTAAAAATGATCAAAAATCGGAATTGTTTTTCGTATATGGCACGCCAAACAAAGAAACAGAGCTCGGTTTAACAGGTTATGCTAGCCGCTATGATTATAGCGATAAACACGATTTATTTGATTTATATGCCAGTGGTAAATTTGATTTATTTGGCCAAGAGCACGACCTATCGTTTGGTGTTAGCCAAGCAAAAATGGATTACAAAGACCTGTCGCTTTACGATTACACAACAGGTAATGGCTTTCCAGCAATGCCATCTCTTAAAACATGGGATGGCGTAATGCCAGAGGCAACCCTTGCTGATAGAGAAAATGGGAGTGATATAACTAACGAACAAAAATCAGCTTATATATCTACACGCCTTAAATTAAATGAACCGCTAAGCCTACTTGCTGGCGTTCGTTATACTGATTGGGAAACAAAAGGTACAGCTTATAGCGTGTCTCAAACACGCAGTGACTCAGAGTTAATACCATACATAGGTACCGTGTATGACTTCAGTGATACGTTATCTGCATATGCGAGCTACACAGAAACATTTGTACCGCAAAAAGAGCTTGATATAAATGCGAATCAACTTCCGGCTATTACTGGTAAAAGTAGTGAGGTAGGTGTTAAAGCGCAGCTTCTTGACGATCAATTGTTTGTAACCTTTGCTTATTTTGATGCAAAACAAGATGGCCTTGCTGTTGCTCTTCCTAATTCCGTACCTGGTGATACACGTTATTATGCAGCCGATGGGATTAACAGTAACGGCTTTGAAGTCGAACTAAGTGGTAAGTTTACAGACGATTTAAGTGCAAGTATTAGCTTCAGTAATTTAAGTATTGATGGTGATGACCTAGTAAAAGACTACACACCAGAAAACCAACTTAAAGTGGCAGCAACTTACCAAGTTCCGCTAGTTGATGGTTTATCGTTTGGCGCAAATTACCGCTGGCAGGATTCAACTAGCCGCGTTCAAGTTAAAGATGCTAACGGTATGGCGGCTGTTACCACAAATCAAGATGCATACGGATTACTTGATTTAATGGCCACTTACAAAATTACAGATAACGTAGGAGTCACTTTCAACGTTAATAACACCACCGGTGAAAAATATTTGCACAGCCTATACTGGGCACAAGGTTACTACGGTGCACCACGTAACTACGGCCTATCTGTAAACTGGCAGTTATAAATATATTTGATTTATTTAAGGCTGTAGATTTTTGCGGTTAAATTAAAAAACGACACATTTTTAATGTGTCGTTTTTATTTTTATCCGCTTCGAGTTTTGAACAACAAAAAAGCGCTAATCATTACTGATCAGCGCTTTTTAAAGCTCGGGTCAAATCAAGCTTAAAAACTCATTTAAGACTGTTTAAAGGTCTGGATCATCGCCTAACTTATCTTCACCATCTTCTGGCTCAATAGTTGCTTTTAATAAAAGCATTTCGCGTAATTTACCTTCAATCTCATCTGCAATTTCTGGATTTTCTTTCAAGAATTTAATCGAGTTAGATTTACCTTGGCCAACTTTGTTACCACAGTAGCTATACCAAGCACCTGCTTTTTCAACAATTTTGTGCTTAACACCTAGGTCAATTAACTCACCTTGCTTAGAAATACCCTCACCATACATGATGATAAATTCAGCTTGTTTAAACGGCGGCGCAACTTTGTTTTTAACAACTTTAACGCGTGTTTCGTTACCAACAACTTCGTCGCCTTCTTTAACAGAACCAATACGACGAATATCAATACGAACAGATGCGTAAAACTTAAGTGCATTACCACCTGTTGTTGTTTCTGGGTTACCAAACATAACACCAATTTTCATACGGATTTGGTTAATGAAAATACATAACGTGTTAGAGCGTTTAATGTTACCAGTAAGCTTACGTAATGCTTGTGACATTAAACGTGCTTGTAAGCCCATGTGCGAGTCGCCCATGTCGCCTTCAATTTCAGCTTTTGGTGTAAGTGCAGCAACCGAGTCAATAATAACAACATCTACCGCGCTTGAGCGCACTAACATGTCACAAATTTCTAATGCTTGCTCACCGGTATCTGGTTGCGATACAAAAAGGTCATCAATATTCACACCTAACTTTTGTGCATAAACTGGATCTAAAGCATGCTCAGCATCAATAAAGGCACATGTTTTGCCTTCTTTTTGTGCCTCTGCGATAACTTGTAAAGTAAGCGTTGTTTTACCAGATGATTCAGGGCCATACACTTCAACAATACGTCCCATAGGTAAACCACCTATGCCTAAAGCAATATCAATGCCTAATGATCCTGTAGATACAGATTCAATGTTTAACGCTTTGTTATCACCCAATTTCATGATTGAGCCTTTACCAAATTGACGTTCAATTTGTGATAGTGCTGCGTCCAACGCTTTTTGTTTGTTATCGTTCATTTTGTTCTCCAAATCCAGCTAATGGAACCAAGTATACTGTATGAAATCACAGTATCAAGCTAATTTTTTTATTTTATCTCATCTATTATAATTTTTAAAGAAAATACAATAGCCTGCAGACGAACCTGAGCTCTATCACCGGTAAATACTCGTTTAAATGTAAACGCTTTACCATTAATCTGCAGGCCAAACCACACAAGCCCAACAGGTTTATCTTTGCTAGCTCCACCTGGTCCTGCAATACCCGATATAGCTATCGCAATATCAGCGTTTGCTGCTTTAATTGCACCTAATGCCATTTCTTGTACTGTTTGCTCGCTCACAGCACCGTATTGCATTAATGTACTACTATTTACATTCAGTAAATCCTGCTTTGCTTGATTACTGTAAGTGACAAATGCACGGTCAATATAAGCAGAGCTTCCTGGCGTATCTGTAAGCGCATAACTTACTCCGCCACCAGTACATGACTCAGCACTAGTGATCCATAAGCATTTATCCGTTAAAATAGCGCCTAATTGCGCAGCAAGTGTTTTAATCTCTTGATGTAATTCCATATTCAGCCTTTGGGTAAATACATGTCGTTTGATCTTTATGCACCACACACTATAAAACAACAAACCCCTATGATGCAGCAGTATCTAAAAATAAAATCAGAGCATCGCGATATTTTATTGTTTTATCGTATGGGCGATTTTTACGAACTCTTTTTTGACGACGCTAAACGCGCCGCTCAATTACTCGATATTTCGCAAACCCATCGCGGCAAAGCCGGTGGCGATCCTATCCCTATGGCGGGCGTGCCTTATCATGCAGTAGAGAACTACTTAGCACGCCTGGTTCAAATGGGTGAATCTGTTGCTATTTGCGAACAAGTTGGCGATCCAGCTACCAGTAAAGGCCCCGTTGATCGCAAAGTTGTTCGTATAGTTACCCCTGGTACAATTTCTGACGAAGCGCTTTTACAAGAACGACAAGACAATTTGCTTACCAGTGTTTGGCAAAGTAAAAAAGGCCTGTACGGTATTGCGTACTTAGATATTAACTCTGGTCGCTTTAACGTTGTAGAGGTTAATACCGACGAAGCATTTAGCTCAACGGTTCAGCGCCTATCACCAGCAGAATTGCTATATAGCGAAAGCTTTGAAAATTTTCATTTAATTGAGCATATAAAAGGGGCTCGTCGTCGCCCAGAGTGGGAATTCGACTTAGATACGGCCGAGCACTTATTATGCGATCAGTTTGGTACTAAAGATTTAGTAGGATTTGGTGTTGATAAAGCCCACAGCGCACTTGTTGCTGCCGGTTGTTTAATGCAATACGTAAAAGATACGCAGCGTATTGCACTGCCACATATTCGTGCTATTACACTTGAGCACAACGAACACGCTGTTATTTTAGATGCAGCAACGCGTAAAAACTTAGAACTGACCGTTAATTTATCTGGCGGGTTTGAAAATACACTTGCCCAAGTACTTGATAAAACAGCAACCCCAATGGGCTCCCGTTTACTTAAGCGCCGTATACATACACCTATTCGTAATAAAGATGAGCTAAATTCTCGCTTAAATGCAATTAGCGCTATTTTAGATGCACAATTGTGCGGCGAATTACACGAATCACTAAAAGAGATTGGTGATGTAGAGCGTGTTATTGCGCGCTTAGCGTTATGCACAGCTCGCCCACGCGATTTAACTCGCCTGCGCAGTGCATTACAAGCGCTTGCGCCGCTACATACTTTATTAGCTGACGCTAACGACCCTCGTATAGCGGGTATTATCAAGCACTCGCCTGAACTCCCTGATTTACGAGCATTGTTAGAGCAAGCTGTAATAGAAAATCCGCCTGTACTTATTCGTGATGGTGGCGTTATTGCCTCAGGTTATAACAGTGAACTTGATGAATGGCGCAACTTAAGCAAAGGCGCTACTGATGTTCTTGATCAACTAGAACTGCGTGAACGCGAACGTACGGGTATTAGTACGCTTAAAATTGGTTATAACCGCGTGCATGGTTTCTTTATTGAAGTAAGCCGTGCCAATGCGCATTTAGTACCCGCCGACTACATTCGTCGCCAAACGCTTAAAAATAACGAGCGTTATATAATCCCAGAGCTTAAAGAGCACGAAGATAAAGTACTTGGTAGCCAATCAAAAGCCCTAGCGCTTGAAAAACAACTATACGAAGAGCTATTTAGGTTTATTGCTCCACATATTGAACAGTTGCAAATGATGGCCGCCGCACTGGCTGATTTAGACGTATTAAATAATTTAGCTGAGCGTGCATTTGCGCTAAATTACGCAAAACCAGAACTGTGCGATAACGACAACATTAGCATCAAGCAAGGTCGCCACCCTGTTGTTGAACAAGTAATGAAAGAACCGTTTATTGCTAACCCTGTTGAATTAAATAGCCAACGTAAAATGTTGATTATTACCGGCCCAAATATGGGCGGTAAATCAACCTATATGCGCCAAACTGCACTTATTGTACTAATGGCTCACATTGGCAGTTATGTACCCGCAGATAGCGCTAAAATTGGCAATATCGACCGCATATTTACACGTATTGGTGCAAGCGATGATTTAGCCTCTGGGCGCTCAACCTTCATGGTAGAAATGACCGAAACAGCAACCATTTTAAATAATGCCACGGCGCAGTCTTTGGTATTAATGGATGAAATTGGTCGCGGTACAAGTACCTACGACGGGCTCTCGCTTGCGTACGCAACAGCCGATCATCTAGCATCAAAAATATCTGCAAAAACATTATTTGCAACACACTACTTTGAACTAACAGAACTTGCAGAGCAAACCACGGGTCTTGTAAACGTGCACCTTGATGCCATAGAGCATAACGATACAATTGCCTTTATGCACACCGTACTTGATGGCGCAGCAAGTAAAAGTTTTGGCTTACAAGTAGCAGCTCTCGCAGGGGTGCCAAAAGCAGTCATTGCGCAAGCAAAACAAAAACTTAAATTACTTGAAAACCATCAAAGCGTAACGGCGCCAAATACAGAGCAACAAGCCTTTACTTTTAACAACGAGGCCGTACAAAGTACGCCTTCTGAAATAGAAGAGCAGTTAAGTGCTATCGACCCTGATAATTTATCGCCGCGCCAAGCGCACGATTTATTATATAAACTAAAAGCATTGCTTTAAATTTACTTTATATAAAACATAAAAAAGCCGAAGAATAAATCCTTCGGCTTTTTAACACACATAATCTTTTCTAGTTTGTACCGCTTTTATAGTTACGAGAATTGATTAAACAAACTATCTGTACTTAACCCTTCTTGTTGCAAAATGTCTTTTAAACGACGCAATGCCTCAACTTGTATTTGTCTTACTCGTTCACGCGTTAAACCAATTTCGCGACCTACATCTTCAAGTGTCGAAGGTTCATAACCAAGTAATCCAAATCGACGCGCTAATACTTCACGCTGTTTTGGGTTTAGCTCCCCTAACCAATCAATAATATGTTTATTAATATCGTTATTTTGTACTTCGCCTTCAGGACCAAAACTTTTTTCATCCGGAATAATATCAAGCAGCACACTGTCGTTTTCACCGCCAATAGGCATATCAACAGAGGCTATTTTTTCATTTAAACGTAGCATTTTAGTCACGTCTTCAACAGGTCGGTCTAAGCTCTCTGCGATTTCTTCGGCGGTTGGTTCATGATCAAGTTTTTGCGTTAATTCTCGTGCCGTACGTAAATATACGTTAAGTTCTTTAACCACATGAATAGGTAAGCGAATGGTACGTGTTTGGTTCATGATGGCACGTTCAATTGTTTGACGTATCCACCACGTAGCGTAAGTAGAAAATCTAAAACCACGCTCTGGATCAAACTTTTCAACAGCGCGAATTAAACCTAAATTCCCTTCTTCAATTAAATCGAGTAAGGCAAGGCCACGGTTATTATAACGGCGTGCAATTTTAACAACTAAACGCAGGTTACTTTCAATCATGCGTTTACGTGAGGCTTCACAGCCTTTTAAAGATTTACGGGCAAAGAATACTTCTTCTTCTGCGCTTAATAGTGGAGAGAAACCAATTTCACCTAAATAAAGTTGTGTGGCATCTAAATTTTTAGTGACTTCTTCTTTGGCAAAAATATCTTCTTCGTCTACCTTTTCAAGTAGTGATGTGGTTTCTTCAACGGCGGTGTCATCAAACTTTTCGTCATTCGTATTGTTTGTGTCAAGTTTTGCAGTGTTAGCCATAAGCCTTCTCCAGAGCAATTATCAATACCTAAAAATTAGGGAAGGTATTTAGCAGGATTGACAGCTTGCCCTCGGTAGCGAATTTCAAAGCGAAGTGCGGTGACCGGAGATTCTGAATTACCAATTTCTGCTATTTTTTGACCTGCCTTAATTTTCTGCTTTTCTTTAACAAGTAATTTTGAGTTATGTGCATAAGCGCTTAGATAATCATCATTATGTTTCAATATGATTAAACTACCATAACCTCTAAGAGCGTTACCCGCGTACACCACCGTTCCTTGTGCCGCAGCTAAAACTGAAGCCCCTTTTTTATTAGCAATCTGCAAGCCTTTATAGCCGTTTTCCTTATTAGAAAAGCGTTTCGTAATTTTACCCTTCGCTGGCCAAAACCACTGCACTTTACCGTTCGACAAATACTTATTATTGCTAACTTTGTTACTGGCTTGTTTCTGAACATACTCTCGTTGTTTTGGACGATCAAGCTCTTTTTTTAATTTATTGTTATTTTTTTGTGCTTTTTTTGTAGACTTTTTAGTTGAATACGTATATTTTTTACGCTTTTTCTTTTCTGCCGGTGCCGGTTTCAGCGATATTCTTTGCCCAGGAAAAATGATGTAAGGTGATGATATTGAATTGTTTTTCGCTATTTCCCTAATATCTTTTCCAGCACTAAAAGCAATAGAATATAAAGTGTCTCCTTTTTGCACTTTATAATAACCACCAGCAATGTTAATTTTATGGTTATATTTATTAACATTATTATTTAGACTGCTAACGGGTGCGGGAACATGACGAGATGAGCAACCAAAGAGCAAAATACTAATAAATAAAGCAACATAACATTTAATTTGTTTATTCATCGTATTAAGCTCCTTGTGTTAAAAAAGTTATTTTATAAAGCTTAGCGCAATAAAAAGTACGCTATAGCGATTAATGCAACTAATCCCCAGCCAAGTATCTCTACATATTGACGTAATTTTTGCTCCATTTTAACTCCGCCCCATTTCATTAAAGCTGAAACTAAAAAGAATCGCGCACCGCGCCCTACTGCTGATGCGATTAAAAAAGGCAAAAATGCCATTTGTAAAACGCCAGCGCCAATAGTGAAAACCTTATAAGGAATAGGTGAAAAACCGGCTAAAAATACAACCCACACTCCGTAGTCTTTAAACCAATTTAGCGCAATGTCAAATTTTTCTTGCCAGTGCATATGTGCAATAAGTGGCTCAACAACGGGTTCAAATAACCAAAAACCAAGCAAATAACCAACTATACCGCCAACAACTGAGGCGATAGTGGCAAAGCTTGCAAAACGCCATGCTTTTTTAGGTTGCGCAAGCGACATAGGCGCTAGCATTACATCGGGTGGAATCGGGAAAAAAACAGACTCGGCAAAGCTCATTGCCGCTAAATAGCGTTCGGCATGGCGATGCTTTGCCCATACAAGGGCCATATCGTATAACTTAGTAAACAACTTCAAAATAAATTCCTATTCAATATCGCCTGGCACTAACGGCACAAATCTAACGGGAGCAATCACATGCTCTGTAAAGCTATCGCCTTTGCGAATAACCATTATTAATTTTTGATCGCTCTCACCAATGGGCGCTAATAACACGCCTCCATCGGCTAACTGAGCGAGTAAATCCTGTGGAACTTTAGACGCTGCAGCTGTCACTATAATGCCATCAAAAGGCGCTTGTGATTGCCAGCCTTGCCACCCATCACCATGTTTCATCGTGACATTATATAGGTCGAGCTGCTGTAAACGCCTTTTAGCTTGCCATTGAAGCGCCTTTATACGCTCAACTGAATATACCTTTGTAAAGGTTTTAGCTAATATCGCCGTTTGATATCCAGAGCCGGTACCAATTTCCAGTATCTTATTACAAGCACCCGCAAGGCGAAGTAATTCAGTCATACGCGCTACAATATAAGGCTGAGAAATAGTCTGCCCTTGTCCAATGGGCAGTGCAGTATTCTCATACGCTTTATGTTTTAAAACGTCATCAATAAAAATATGGCGCGGAATTTGGGCAATCGCATTGAGCACTTGCGCATCTTCCACACCTTCACGCTTAAGTAAATCAGATAACGCTTGAGCACTGCGCGTGTAATTAGCGAGCACGATTAATCTCCAAATCAGCCAACCAGTCTCCTACCGCTTTTAAGCTCTCTTTAGCCGTCATATCAACACTTAGTGGTGTCACCGATGCATAACCATTATTAATTGCATAAAAGTCGGTGCCTTCACCTGCATCACTTTCTATGCCAAGCGATCCGTACCAAAAAATATCACGACCCCAGGGATCGGTTTGTTTGGTCATCGTTTCGGCTTTATGGCGCGCACCGAGGCGCGTTACTTGCACCCCTTTTAATTCACTTAATGGAATATCTGGCACGTTAATATTTATAATTTGATCTTTAGGCAGCGGATGCGAAGCCAAGCCTTTAATAATATTAACGGTAACCGAAGCGGCTGTTTCAAAGTGTTCACCATTATGTGAGCAAAGTGATACCGCGATGGCTGGTAAGCCCAAATGACGTCCTTCTGTTGCAGCTGCAACGGTGCCAGAGTACAGCGTGTCGTCACCTAAGTTGGCACCATGGTTAATACCCGCAACAACTAAATCTGGTTTTTCATCAACCAACTGATTTACACCTAAATGTACACAATCAGTAGGGGTACCATTAACCGACATAAACCCGTTTTCGAGCTTAGTTGCTCGTAGCGGGTTCATTAGTGTTAAAGAATTACTTGCGCCACTACAATTGCGATCTGGCGCAACAAGCGTTACATCTGCAATTTGAGTGAGCGCTTGATATAAAACCGCAATACCTTTGGCATTTACGCCATCATCGTTACTTAACAGTATCTTCATTTATGTCATTATCCTTTTCTTTACGCTCTCGCGGGCTTGCATCTTTATAATCCACCAGCTCACGTAATAATGCGGTTGCAAAACACCCTTTTGGTAAACCAAAGCTTAGTTTTAAAGTGGTTTCGTCTAATGTTTCTACCGCTAAGTCTTGTGGGATTAAGCGCAGCATTCTGCGCTCATTTTTAAGGCCTAGCTCACCTAAACCATCACACCATGTTTGGAAAGGTTCAAGCCATATTTTTTCTTGTTCAGTTAGGCCTTTTTCGCTTTTACCGACCATGGGTGCCGACATCACAATATCGCCAGTGGCTAATCGTTCAATGTTTTCATCGTTAATTGCATCTTCAAAAAATGCATTACTGCCGCTAAGCATAAATACTTCACGGTGCATTGTTTTAGCTAAACCATGCTCTTTTACACGCAAACTCACTAATTGATTAAATACATGCGACCGCGCTGCTGAAATAATAATACCGCGCAGTTTTTTATCGCGAATTCGCTCACCAGCAAACATTTTTTCTGCCATTACTAAGTTATGACCGCCATGCCCAAAACGCTGCTCGCCAAAGTAATTTGGCACACCTGCGCGCACTGCGTTAATACGACATAAAATATCAAGCGGCTGAGTAACATTACGAAGCGTAATAGTAAATTTATTACCTTTGTGGCAACCCGTGCGCAATTTACGATCGTGGCGCTGTTGCGACACAATAAAAATACTTTCGCTATTTAAATCGCTAAAATCGATAGGCTTTTTAATCGGTACTTTTACACTAAACCACTGTGAGCACACACCGTGGCGATCTTTCATGCCTGCGTAACTCACGTCTCGCGGTGAAACACCCGCACGCTGTGCAATTAACTTTGCGACATATTGCGTGTTTTCGCCTTTTTTAACGACTTGTAAACACACGTGTTCGCCACTTCCGGTAAATTCTATACCTAGGTCTTCATCCACCATAAAGTCTTCAGCAGTGGTTTTAAAGTCAGCTTTAGAAAGCGGCGCACCGTATAAATAATTTAAATCGCTCATGCGGATTTTGTACTCATTGATTCTTTGTTCATAATTACCACTGCATGGCTCGAAATACCTTCCCTGCGCCCTTCAAAGCCAAGCTTTTCTGTGGTTGTAGCCTTAACATTAATTTGGCAAAGGTCGCAATTTAAGTCACTGGCTAGATTAGCGCGCATAGCTTGTATGTGCGGCAGCATTTTTGGCGCCTGTGCAACAATAGTTACATCGCCATTGCCAAGTACATAACCTTGCTCTTTAGCTAAGCTCACCACATGACGAAGTAAAATACGGCTGTCGATATTTTCATATTCGCTTGCCGTATCGGGAAAGTGCTTGCCAATATCGCCCATTGCAAGCGAGCCCAAAATAGCATCGCATAATGCATGAATAGCAACATCGCCATCGGAGTGCGCTAAAAAGCCCTGTGGGTAATCAATTTTTTCACCACAAATAGTTAACGGGCCTTCGCCGCCAAATTTATGTACGTCAAAACCATGGCCAATTCGTATCATAATGCACTCTCGTTTTGTTGTTTATGTAATAAAAACCCAGCCAAGTCTAAATCCTCTGGCATGGTTATTTTAATATTATCGCTACGCCCTATTACAAGCCTTACCGGTTTACCGGCCCATTCAATTGCACTGGCTTCATCGGTAATAGTTGCCCCACTTGCTAATGCGTTTTGAAGTGCATTTTTAAGCTCGTCATATTTAAAAAACTGCGGGGTAAGTGCTTGCCATAAATCATCTCGTGGTACGGTTTGCAAAGCATGAGTATCGCCACGTTTTATGGTGTCTTTAACTTTGCTAGCTAAAATGCCACCTTCATTAGCGCTTATGCATTCATCAATTAAACGTTCTATATCACTAATATTAACTAGCGGACGGGCAGCGTCGTGCACCAACACCCATGTAGGTGGGTTAGGCGCTAAAAAAAGTAAGCTATTGAGCACTGAGTCGGCTCGCTCTTTCCCACCACTGGCACGAACAATGCGATTATCAACAAGTGGGAGTTCATCAAAATAGGGGTCACTGTCGCTCAGAGCAACAACAATAGTGCTTAATTGAGGTAATTGAGAAAGTTTAGCTAAGGTGTGTTCTAAAATAGTTTTGCCCGCTAAGTGTATATATTGCTTAGGCGCATTATGCTGCATTCTACTGCCAACACCCGCAGCAGGTACAATTGCTGCAATAGTCTGTTTATTTGTCATATTGTTTGCCCGGTAAAACACGAATAAATGTTTCGTCCGGTTTAATCATTCCTAATTCGTTACGTGCACGCTCTTCAATACCTTCTTGGCCGAGCTTTAAATCTTCTATATCAGCGGTAAGTACTTTATTACGCTTGATAAGCTTTTCGTTGCTTTGTTGGTGCGACGCTACGGCACTTTTTAGTCGTGTGTAGTCTTGTACGCCATTATGCCCAAACCAAAGTCTATATTGTACAAACAGTGCTAAGCACAGTAAGCCAACTTGAAAAATACGCATTTAACACTCCTTATTTTAAAACCCTAAAAACCTCGCTTTATTTAAGCTAGGGGGCGCTTTAAATTACGCCAATTAATACTACCCGCTAAAAGCATTTCGCGTAGTGATAAAACGCGAGGCAAACAACGCTTCGAAAATTGCCATTGATGCCCACAACATGCAGCGGTTAAGCTCACCTTACTTGGCTTTAATAGTTGCGCACTTTGCTGTTCGAGCCCGTTACCTAAAAAATCAAACCAGCCAAGCTCATTGCAATGCAGTTTATTGTCACCTAACTGATCAATACTGTCTATTCTAAGACGCACCTGCTCAAAGTCATGTAACACAACGGGCACTATAAGCCCCACTTTGGCATGTGTTTGATAAAAAAGTTCATTAGCTTGAGCATTCACATCGGGCGGTGTTGGTTTTTGCTTTTCAAGCCAAGAGCCATTTTGTGAGTCCAGCGTAAAAGGAGAATCTCCATTGGCAACTAACGTCGCTGCTCGCTCAATATAATAAGGTAGGCTTTTTAACTGCCGACGCAGTTTATCAGCATTCGGCTCTGCAACTAAACGCTGAACCTCACGCTGATAAAACGCATTGCACAATTGCGCATACAACACTTTTTGTGCATCAGTTTGCCAAATTTCAACTTGTTGCTGAGCACCAAGTGACTGATTTTTCGCGACCAAAAGCTGTACTCAAAACAAATAGATAAGTGTTTTATAGCACAGTACTGAATGCTTTTTAAGCATTACATACTAATTTAAGCGCTTGGCTTTTCACCTAATTTAGCTTTACCTGATTCTAAAAATTGCACAACCGTATTGCGTTTTTTACCAATTAACAAACTGCCATCGGCTAAAAACATAAAGTTTTGCCAATTGCGTTTAAATACATCAAAGGTTGTTTCGATAATATTATCGCGCGCCATACAAAAATAAACCGTGGTATTAGCTTCCCAATCTAAAAAAGTTAAAATACTCTCTGGTGGAAGTGCATCGCCATTTTCCCATGCATCTTGCCAATCTACTTCTTGGCTAAAGCTCTTTTCTTGACCACACCAGTCGGTGTCCTCAAAAAAGTCAGGATGATCAAACTCACGGCTCACCATCGTTGTCCAAAGTACAGCCGCGCGCTCGTCGCTCATAGGTTTAATTTTTGCTGCGTCATCATCAGATACAGGTAAGTCTTTATGGCGAAAAACCCACGCCTTTTTGTAATCATCTAAAGAAATATAGTTCATAGTGTTGGCAAATTAGTTAGCATTAAAAGTGCAAAGCCAAATTATACAAGAGATCAAAACATGACTACAGCAATAAAACCACTTTCCCTCAAACCAGGCATATACCAACACTATAAAGGTCCACAGTACAAAATTTTATACCAAGCCACTCATAGCGAAACGCAAGAGCAACTTGTAATTTACCAAGCACTCTATGGTGAATTTGGCATATGGGCGCGCCCATTGAGTATGTTTAACGAAACAATCGAAAAAGACGGTAAAACCATACCGCGTTTTGCATACCTTGGACCTGCCGTTTAACTATGGCATTATAACAAAATAACTTACTGCTCAGACCAGACAAGGGTACACCGTGCAATTTAATTCAACTGACAATTACATAGCGAGTAGCGCGCTTAAACAAGCTGTAAATGCTGCCATTATGCTCGAAAAACCACTTTTAATTAAAGGCGAACCCGGCACAGGTAAAACCATGCTGGCCGAAGAGTTAGCTAAAAGCTTAGATACCGAGCTTATTCAATGGCACATAAAGTCGACCACTAAAGCGCAGCAAGGCTTATACGAGTACGATGCAGTGTCGCGTCTGCGCGATAGCCAATTAGGTGACGAGCGCGTACATAATATTGGTAACTACATCGTTAAAGGTAAGCTTTGGCAAGCATTTACGTATGCAGAGCTTAACGGTAAACGCCCTGTATTATTAATTGATGAAATAGACAAAGCCGACATAGAGTTCCCAAACGACTTACTACTTGAGCTTGATAAAATGGAGTTTCATGTTTACGAAACTAATGAGCGCATTGTCGCAAAAGAGCGCCCTATTGTGATCATCACATCAAATAATGAAAAAGAATTGCCGGACGCCTTTTTACGCCGCTGCTTTTTTCATTACATTGATTTTCCTAGCAGCGATGAAATGCAGCAAATTATTGACGTACACTACCCTAACGTTAAACAAGATTTAGTACGCCAAGCACTCGAAGTGTTTTTTAACCTGCGTGAAGCTAACGGCCTTAAAAAGAAACCTTCCACTAGCGAATTACTCGACTGGTTAAAGCTTTTAATGGCTGAAGACATAGACGCTAAAACACTGCACGATAAAGCAAAAAAAGGTGGTTTAATGCCGATGTTTGGCGCATTACTTAAAAATGAGCAAGACATAAGCCTAATCGAAAAGCTTGCCTTTATGAGCCGCTAGGGCCTGTTGACCTTTCAGGATTAAAATTTGTTCTAACTAGGGACGATTTAATCGTGGCGCGAGGTTTGTAACCTAGTGGGCTAAGTAAAAGCCGAGCAACAAAGAGTTAATCGTCCCTAGGACGAACCTTCAGGCAGCGCGTGTTTGGTATTTATGCTGTGTTATCGCCTATTTATGGGGAATAACCACACTACATAGGCTCTGCCTTGCCTAAATACCAAACACACTGCTGCAAATTTAACCTCGAAAGATAAACAGGCCCAAACATGCTAGTACAGTTTTTTTTCACGCTGCGCAAATACCGCTTACCGGTAAGCCTGCGAGAGTTACTCGATTTAATTAACGCCTTAAAAAAAGGCGTTATATTTGCCGACGTAGACGCCTTTTACCATTTAGCTCGCACCATAATGGTAAAAGACGAAACGCACTTTGACCGTTTCGACAAAGCCTTTAGCGACTACTTTAGCGGTATTGCCGACCTTGATTTACTCGATAGTTTAAAGCAGCAACACAACTTACCTGAAGATTGGCTACGTAAAGAGTTTGAAAAAAACCTAAGCGATGAAGAAAAAGCCCAACTTAAAGCGATGGGCGGACTCGACGAGCTTATGAAAACTCTAAAAGAGCGTTTAGAAGAACAACAAAAACGTCACGCTGGCGGCAATAAATGGGTGGGCACTGGCGGTACATCACCTTTTGGTGCATACGGCTATAACCCAGAAGGTGTGCGTATAGGGCAAGACGGCAACCGTAACCGCCAAGCAGTAAAAGTGTGGGATAAACGAGAATACAAAAACCTCGACACCGACAGAGAAATTGGCTCACGTACTATTAAACTCGCCCTTAAAAAACTGCGTAAGTTTGCCCGCACTGGTGCAAGCGACACGCTGGATTTAAACGAAACCATTCGCGCTACTGCAAAACAAGGCGGCATGCTTGATGTAAAAATGGCACCCGAACGCCACAATGCCGTAAAAGTATTGATGCTGTTTGATATTGGCGGCTCAATGGATGACTACATTCACACCTGCGAAGAGTTATTTAGCGCGGCTCATAGCGAATTTAAGCATTTAGAATTTTACTACTTTCATAACTGCCTGTACGAGCATGTTTGGCAAGACAACGTCCGCCGCCACTCAAACATCATCGACACCATGACGCTGATTAATAAATTTACCAGTGACTACAAAGTCATATTTGTTGGCGATGCCACTATGGGCCCTTACGAAATAGCCTACCCCGGTGGCTCGGTAGAACATTACAACGAAGAACCTGGCAGTGCATGGTTATCACGAATCACCAATCACTTTGATAAAGTCGCCTGGCTCAACCCACAGCCCATTGAACACTGGCCGTACTATCAATCAATTGGTTTTATAAAAGAGTTAATGAACAACCGCATGTATGCGCTGAGTTTAGATGGAATAAGTAGAGCGATAAAAGAGCTGAGTTAGAACATATTAGGTACAGATATTAACTGCAACTAGCCTTAAGATTTAGTTGCAGTGATATCCTCAATAGCTTTCATTATTGTATTTGGTAACTTACGATAAGCTAATACAATCGAGCGCGTTATAGCGTTACTTAAAGTAATAGGTATATACTTTAAGTCACACTCTTTTTGAATGTATGATTCAGGTATAACAGCAACACCAAAACCTAACTTAACAAGGCCTTGAAGCTGTAAATCATGAATAGCTTTGCCTTGGTAAGTAATTGATATATTCTCATCATTAATAAGTCTCTCAAATGCTTTTCGATTAGTACAATATGGTCTTTCGATAAAAGCTAAACCCTCCAACTCCCCAAGACCCACTGTTTTATTTTTTGCTAATGGATGGTCCCCACGCACAATCAGCCTATAACTTTCTTGATTAAGCCTTTTAAATTTAAACTGGGATGGTAAAAGCTGCTCATCAATAATCGCTATTTGCGCTTGCTCAATAGCATCGACTATAGATAAATCAATATCCATCGGCGTATTTTTTATCGATTCGAGAATACTAACGTAGCGCTCAATATTTATATCAGGCTGTACATAAAGGTGCAGAACATGCGTATTATTAGGGATGAAAGCGGCTTGTAACTGCTGATTTTGTAATAGTAAATCACTTGCAAGTTTGTAGAGCTTATGACCATCCGCTGTTGGCTTTATGCCTCGTTTACTGCGTTCAAATAACTTAACTCCTAAATTTATTTCCAATGTTTTAATCGCATGAGTAACAGAGGGCTGAGCAATAAAACATCGCGATGCAGCTGCAGTAATAGACCCTTCTTCATATGCTGCAATAAAGTAATTTAATGGCTTAATCTCTATCACATAATTTACCTATAGGTTGATAATATAAACAATATTATACCTATATTATTGGATTTGCTAATTTCAAACTTGAAGATAATAAAATCAATTAAAAGGACTAGAAAATGCTTGAGCGTTATAGTGGTATTACAATTCATAAAGTATTAAATTTATTTGAAAAAGGAGATATGTCACTCCTAGACTTAATTGCTGATGATATTGATCTGCGTATAGAGCACTACAAAGATGATACAGATATCGATTGGCAGCAATGTAATGACAAAGCAGGCTTTATTACTTTATTGACTCGTCTGGGCACTGATATATTCCCCAAAGGAACTCTTATTACGGGCCTAGAATCTCAATCTCTAGGCGATGACTGGCATATAACAACCTTTGATCAATCGTTTTGGTATGGTGAAGCAAAGCAAGATGTTAATAGCCGTACCTATATTATTTCTCATGAACTAAATGGCAAAGTCGATTACTTTCGTGAAACAGTAAGTACTCTAAAATATTAAGTAGCCTGAACTCTGGATAATAAATCTATCTCAAATAGCTATTTTCAGCGCTAACTGCGTTAAATTTACTTGCGATAGGATCGCGTCTTTCTTTTTGCCTTTTGAAATATGTAATTCAGAAGAAACCTGAATTACATATTTAGATGAGCTTTATAAAATTTACAGCTCAGCTATGTGATTTAGCGTCTCAGGATGACGCTGCACAAGCTTTAGCAATGTTATCGCTTGCCCATTAGGAGTGCTGCGCCCTTGCTCCCAGTTTTCGAGTGTTCTTGCTGAAGTATGTAGAATGCTTGCAAATACACCGCGCGACATATTAAATGTTTCTCGAATATTTACTATTTCATCGGGTGAGATAACAAGGACGTTGATATCCTTTACTGCATGAGAACGTAACGTAAGCTTTCCTTGTGAATGCGCTTTAACATCAACAAGGGCTGTAGTTAATTCTGAAAATAAATCACGTTTGCTCATTACGCCATACCTCTAAAAGCTCTTTTAATTGCTTTTTCTGATCCGTTGTTAAATCGGTTACTTCATTTTACTGTAAATAGTGAGTAGATAAACTTTTCATGCATTAAAATATACGAAGATAGCGTACAAATTTAATCAAAAATTTTGGCTAAAGAACAAGAGGTGCTTTTTAATTTAACTTAAAATACTTTGCTCTAAAATAAGCTTTGAGGGCACAATATTATGGCACAGTGGCTTTTGTATCGCTTTTCGTAATATGTAACTTAGCGTTATCAATAGAGCTTTGATTTACTAAGTAGCCAATAATTCCGCCATAAATATCAATCATGGCGTGAAGAATAATAGCGATTAGCAGAGAGTCTGTAATAATATAAATACCACCGAAAACTAATCCATAAATACCGGTTCGAAAAGCATTTAACCAACCTTGGTAAATATGACAAAGTCCAAATAAAAAGCTACTTAATATTAAGCTGGCAAATAAACCAATATAATCACTAAAAACAGAAAGTAAAAAACCACGAAACAATAATTCTTCGCAGATCCCTGCGGACATGGACACGCCGAATGTAAACCAAGTTAATTCGCGACGAGATGCGGGCATCATCCAATTATGAGTTTTCATTACGTTACGTAGTTCTTCGTTATTTGGAGAGTTACTTTTAGTTTTATAGACTCCCAACACCAAGCAAACGAATAAACATATTACCAAACAAGCGCCAATCCAATTGGCCATACTAGAGCGCCAATAAAGGCCAATATCACTGATTCTGACTACTTGCATTAATACTAAAGCAAGCAGCGTAACTGTTGGTAACCATAGATAAACCATCGTTTCTTGATACATGCGCAATTTAGTTTTATGTCCAGCAATGACCGCTCGCTTTGTTTTGTCGGACTCCCAGAAACTGTATATTGGCATTGACATAATCATTAATAATACAATCCATTCACCTATATGTAAGGCCATCATCTTTCCTGTCGAATTTATGTTGGTTGATGAGACAAGATTAATTGCTAGACTTAATTAAATAAATATATTAAAAATAGATAATAATTAAACAAAAAGTTTACTATGTTTCATCCAAGAGATTTAACGACCTTTTGTAAGGTTGCAGAAATAGGCAACATGTCTAGGGTTGCAGAGGCCGAAGCCAAAACAGTTATGGCTATTAGCAAACAAATTGCTCGTTTAGAAACTCAACTGAACCAAGCTTTATTTGTTCGATCTAGACGAAAACTAATTCTTACTGAATTTGGTAGTGCTTTTAAACACAAAGCAGCCCAGCTTCTTCAACAACATCAAGAGTTGATATTGTGGAGCCACAATAGTGATAGCGTGATTAATGGAGAGCTACGGGTTATTTGCCAAGCGAACGATATTATTAAAGAAACCCTAGTCCCTTGGATGGCAGAATTTACAGCACTTTATCCTGAACTCAATATAACAATGGACGTTAAAGAATCCCTTATTAATATTAATGAAAGCGAGTTTGATGTTTTTTGGGCTATTAGCTCCTATCTGGGAGAGCGATATCCAGGGTTAAAATGTAAACCTTTGTGGCGCTCTAAATATGGTGTTTTTGCATCCCCTGAATACATCCAGCGCCACGGGGATCCGACAGATATTAAGGCATTGGAACATCATAACGTAGTAGGTTATTTGTATAATCAACCCAGTAATGTTTTAGTGTTGCAAAGTGAAAATGGTGAGCCTATTTATGCAACCCCGCACTGCCAAGTTAAAACTGTAAGCGGTATCGTGGAACTAGCGGAAGCTGGTTTAGGGTTAATTAATGCCCCTGTAGACTCAAGTCGAATTCAAAAATCACTCAATGAAGGTCGCCTAGTCCCAATACTTAAAGATCATTGGTGGGAAGACGCTCAAGTATACGCCTATTATCACCCATCAAATCCTATTCAGAGCAAAGTGCGCGCATTTTTAGACTTTTTTTGTGATAAACGCGATTATTGGTAACCTAAAAACAGGTTGAACAATTTACCGTTGATTAAACAAAACAATGAAATCAAGTTTTTAACTTTTCAATGAGCATTACATAATACTAGGGCGTGTTGACATTTCGTGATTGATTTTGCAACTGACTGTTTGGTTTTTAGGCAAGGCAGAGCCTATGTAGTGTGGTTATTCCCCATAAATAGGCGATAACGCAGCATAAATACCAAACATGCGCTGCCCTTTGGGTTCTTTCTAGGGACGATTGACTCTTTGTTGCTCGGTTTTTACTTAGCCCACTAGGTTGCAAACCTCACGCCGCGATTAAATCGTCCCTAGATTGAACAAATTTCAATCCAAAAAGGTCAACACGCCCTAGCCAAGTGAAGCTAATATTATTTTTGCTCATTACATAACTCTAATAACCCTATGTTTAACTCATCATCAGTAAAAGCAACTATATTACCAACGGGCTTCGAATCTTCTAAACTTCCTATTCTCACTTCAAAATTTTCATTATCAAAACTACCTATGAAAATATGACTTCCTTCTTGTTCATCATAAAATGATGCGAAGTTGTCTGTAATTGCCATATCAAATTTCATGGTTTCTTCCTTGTAAACTAAAGATAAAGTTTGCTAATAACCCGAGTTCTGGATAGTAAATCTATCTCAAGCAGCTAGTTTCCACACTACAAACGCAACAGCAAAGCCCACTAAGTACACTAAACCTAACCAACTTAAACTGCGCAATAACACGCTGTGTTTAATATCAGGCTCTGATCGTACAAGGCTAAAGTTGAGCCATGCAAATACAGGCGTTGTAACAAATGAAAGTGTCATTGCAAACGTAAGCATGGGGCCAAGGGCTGATTTAAAAAATAAAATAACCGCCATGCCGGCAAGTGCTTGTAGTATTAACCAAGCACTTAAGCTGTGTTTTGATTGCCCAAAGCCAAGTAGTTTATGAGATTCGTTAAGCGTGCGGGCGTAGCCATCAAGCACGGTGAGTGTGGTGCCAAACATGCATAAAAAAGCGATTGCTGATACAAGCGGCCTTGCCCACTCGCCTATTGTTAATGCGTACATATCAATCAGCTGCTTGGCAAAGGCAACACCACCGAGTTCTATGCTGCTGGTTTGCCCATATTGCACTAATACACCTAAGCTAAAAAACACCAGTGCTAAGCCAGCTGTAAGCCAGTAGCCTACGTTAAAGTCGAACAGGCCTTGGCTTTTAGTCACTGTTTGCTGCGCTTGTTTTTCTTTTAGCCATAAAGAGCTAAGAGCTGATATTTCGATAGGCGCTGGCATCCAGCCCATTAAAGCCACCATAAAGCTAAGCATGGCAAGCTCGTACGGTGAAGGCCCTACGTAGTCAGCAGGTGCCATTGGTCCGTTACCAAATGCAATGGTAAGGGCAATCAAAGTAGCGAGTGTAAGCAGTCCCATAATGCCTTTAGCAACGTTATCAAGCGCTTTAAAGTGCCCAAGTAGCAATATAACTAAACATATTCCCAGCAGCATCCAACAAAGTAAGGTTACTTCAATAACCACAGGTAGAGCATAATGCAGTAAGCTTGCGGTAAGCAGTAATACGCCGGCGGTATTAACTACGGCGGCTACAATGTTTAAACCAATAAAGCTGTAAAAATAAAACGGCCCTTTGTTTTTGTAACCCTCTACTAAGCTATGTTTGGTGGCAAGCGTGTATTCCATACCAAAACGAAAAAACGGATATTTTAAAACGTTAACAACAAGTATTAGCCAAAATAATTGCCAGCCAAATATTGCTCCCGCTTGCGTAGAGGCAACTAAGTGAGATCCGCCGATAGCGGCCGTTGCCATAAGTATTCCAGGCCCAAGCGCGTTTAGCCGTGATTTCCATTTCGATACTGTTTGCTTCATTTACTGCTCAAAAATTGTCTGTGTGATCCCTAACTTACAGAAATTACAGACAATAAAAAAGAGCCGTCAGGCTCTTTTTTGTAGTGCTTTGTGATTGCTTTTATTTAAGATCCATCTCTTGGATGATCTCGTGCGCAATCTCTGGCGTTGTACTTATAGGCTTTTCGTGTAGATTTGCTTTTATTTGCCCTTTACGATGCTTTAGTGCCGCATCGAGTTTTTTAGCTGCGCTTGCAATAGCAGGGTACATAACTTCGCTTTCCCCTTTTACTGATATACGCGCACCTTCGTAATTAGTGCTAATTTCTGCTTGGATTTTATGATGCTCTTTAGACAAAATAATTTCGAGTGCAATAAGCGATGGGAAATGGCTCTCGATTTTAGAAAATTTTTCGTTGATGTGCTCTCTAATAGAGTCAGTAACTTCAACATGGTGACCAGAAAGATTAATTTTCATAGGGTATCCTTTTATTTGTTACCTCATAAATAGTATTGGGGGCTATTTAGATTAACACAAGGAAAAAAGAGAGATAGTTGCGGTTTATTTGCATCTTTTGCTGATTTAAATCATACGTTGCGCAAAGTTTATGCAAAGCCCATAGTGCACGGGCTTTCAGACGTCTACTTAACTTAAACACAGATTAATTAATCTGTGTACGAACAGCAGTAATCAGCAAAATCAGATACTTTTACTTTAAAGCTTACATTTGCATCAACATTAAACGATTCACCTGCGTTAAATGTTTTCCACTCACTTGCCGCTGGTAATAAAATCTCCCATTGGCCAGCTAAAAGCTCCATACACTCTTTTTGATTAGTATCAAAAACAAACTCACCTGGTTGCATAAAGCCTAAAGTTTTCGCTTCGCCATCACCTAAAATAACGGTACGGCTCGACACCTTGCCATCAAAATATACATTGGCTTTTTTTACTACACTCACGTTATCGAACTTTGGCATTTTTAGCTCCTGCTATTAATTTAAGATTTTTATTTTTAAATTTTATCGCACTACCTTGCCTGATAGGTAAATAGCTTGCAAGAGAAGCGTATTGAAAGTTACTCATTTAAGATATTCCAAGCAGCTTTTTGAGTAGTATTAAATAAATTAAAAGCTGCCTTCCCACGTGAGCAAGTTCTTCGTCTACCGCTCAGAGTTAAACTCCCTGTAGACGCCCAGCTTGCTGGCGTTTTAAAACAACGTTTTTACAGTTATCCAATCAAAAAAGCCCGCGCTGTTTTTCACAGTACGGGCTTTTCAATTGCTTACTTTATTTAATCAAAGCGATTAAAAAAGCTCGTTTGCTTTATTAACGATGTTTTCTACAGTGAAACCAAAGTGCTCAAACAGCTCGCCTGCAGGCGCTGACTCACCAAAGGTAGTCATACCGACTACTGCGCCGTTTAGGCCAACGTACTTGTACCAGTAGTCAGCAATACCTGCTTCTACTGCTACGCGGCGTGAAACAGATGCCGGTAATACGCTTTCTTTGTATGCTGCGCTTTGATCTTCAAAGGCATCAGTACATGGCATAGATACAACACGTACCTTTTTACCTTGGCTGCGTAGTTCGCTTGCTGAATCTTGTGCTAATTGCACTTCAGAACCTGTTGCAATGAAAATAATCTCTGGATTACCGTCACAGCTAAGGATGTAACCACCCTTCTTAACATCCGCTAATTGCTGCGCATCACGTGCTTGTTGCTCAAGGCCTTGGCGAGTAAAGATTAACGATGTAGGGCCGGCTTTACGCTCAATAGCTTGTTGCCATGCAATTGCCGACTCAACTTGGTCACATGGACGCCAGTTGTATAAGTTAGGTGTTAAACGCATGCTTGCAATTTGCTCTACTGGTTGGTGAGTTGGACCATCTTCACCTAAACCAATTGAATCGTGCGTGTATACAAAAATACTTGGTTGCTTCATTAATGCAGCCATACGTACGGCATTTTTTGCATATTCAACAAACATTAAGAACGTAGCACCGTAAGGAATAAAACCTTTATGAAGGGCAATACCATTCATAATTGCTGACATACCAAACTCACGTACACCGTAGTAAATGTAGTTACCGCTTGCATCATCTGCCGTTAAACCTTTAGAGCCATCCCAAATTGTTAAGTTTGAGCCAGCTAAATCGGCTGAGCCACCCATAAATTCTGGTAATAGTGGACCAAATGCGTTTAAAGCATTTTGCGATGCTTTACGAGACGCTGGGTTTGCTGGGTTTGCTTGTAATTGCTCAATATACGCTTGAGATTTTTCAGCCCAATCGCCAGGCAGTTCGTTGTTAATACGACGCTTGTATTGTGCTGCAAGCTCTGGGTATGCTTTTGCGTATGCTGCAAATTTTTCGTCCCAGCTTGATTCAAGCTGTTGACCTTTTTCTTTGCTATCCCATTGTGCGTAAATATCATCAGGAATTTCGAACGCATCGCCAGTCCAACCTAAAAATTCGCGAGACGCTTTAATTTCGTCATCACCTAGTGGCGCACCGTGACAATCGTGGCTGCCTGATTTATTAGGTGAACCGTAACCAATAATTGTTTTACAACAAATTAGTGATGGCTTATCGGTAACGCTTTTTGCTTCTGTAATTGCAGCACTTACTGCATCACTGTCGTGACCATCAACACCACTAATTACATGCCAACCGTAGGCTTTAAAACGAGCTGGCGTATCATCAGTAAACCAACCTTCTACTTCGCCATCGATTGAAATGCCGTTATCATCCCAAAATGCAACAAGTTTACCTAGGCCTAATGTGCCTGCAAGTGAACCCGCTTCATGAGAAATACCTTCCATTAGGCAACCATCGCCCATAAATGCATAGGTAAAATGATCAACTATATCGTGACCTTCACGGTTAAACTGTGCAGCGAGTGCTTTTTCAGCAATTGCCATGCCTACAGCATTTGTGATCCCTTGACCTAATGGACCCGTAGTAGTTTCGATTCCTGGTGCATAACCATATTCAGGGTGACCTGGTGTTTTTGAGTGCATTTGACGGAAGTTTTTAATTTCGTCCAGTGGTAAGTCGTAACCACTTAGGTGCAATAGAGAATAGATAAGCATTGAACCGTGGCCGTTCGATAATATAAATCGATCTCGGTCAGCCCACTCTGGATTGGTTGGGTTATGTTTTAAATAATCGCGCCATAATACTTCTGCGATATCGGCCATGCCCATTGGGGCTCCAGGGTGACCAGATTTGGCCTTTTGTACTGCGTCCATTGACAAGACGCGAATAGCATTTGCAAGTTCTTTGCGAGATGGCATGAATTCTCCTACCTTTATGTGTATTTGCACGGGTATTAATGTATTCGTTTATACATCCAAGTAACTTGGACACTGTAATACATCTATTCTTACTTATTGTGGGGGCTGTGTGCAATTAAAAACCCTATAAAAGGAGCTATTATGAATATTTTTTAAGACCATAATGATATTAGTTATTTTATTTAGACGTCTAGGCGTAAAAACACTATGCAAGGTGTTTTGTTTTCGATAAAATACGCCCCTTAATTTTTTAGCGCTAATACCGACGTTTGTGAAGCGCAATATTTGTGAGCAGAAATACAATGGCAAAACATTTATTTACTTCTGAATCTGTTTCTGAAGGTCATCCGGATAAAATCGCCGATCAAATCTCTGATGCGGTACTTGATGCGATCCTAGAGCAAGACTCTCATGCCCGCGTAGCGTGTGAAACTTACGTGAAAACCGGTATGGTTATGGTTGGTGGTGAAATCACGACTAGCGCATGGGTTGATATCGAAGAAATTACACGTAAAACAATCCGTGACATTGGCTACACAAATTCAGACATGGGTTTTGATGCAGACTCATGTGCAATTTTAAACACTATTGGTAAACAGTCTCCAGACATTAACCAAGGTGTTGACCGTACTAGCCCAGAAGAACAAGGCGCGGGCGACCAAGGCTTAATGTTTGGTTACGCATGTAACGAAACAGAAGTACTGATGCCAGCTCCAATTACTTACTCACACCGCTTAGTACAACGCCAAGCTGAGGTTCGTAAAAGCGGCGAGCTTAACTGGTTACGTCCTGATGCAAAATCTCAAGTGACGTTTGCATACGAAAACGGCAAACCAGTAGGTATTGATGCTGTTGTCCTGTCTACTCAGCACAGCGAAGATATTTCTCAAGCTGATTTAGTTGAAGCTGTGATGGAAACAATCATCAAGCCAGTACTTCCTGCAGAACTTATTACAAGTGCGACTAAGTTCTTTATTAACCCAACAGGTCGTTTTGTGATTGGCGGACCAATGGGCGATTGTGGTTTAACTGGTCGTAAAATCATTGTAGATACATACGGTGGTATGGCTCGTCACGGTGGTGGTGCTTTCTCAGGTAAAGATCCATCAAAAGTTGACCGTAGCGCGGCATACGCTGCACGTTATGTTGCTAAAAATATTGTTGCTGCTGGTCTTGCTGACAAGTGTGAGCTACAAGTTTCTTACGCAATTGGTGTTGCAGAGCCTACTTCTATCAGCGTTGAAACGTTTGGTACAAGCAAGCTAGAAGAAAGCCGTTTAATCGAGCTTATTCGTGAACACTTTGACTTACGTCCTTACGGCTTAATTCAAATGCTTGATTTAGAGCGCCCTATCTACCTTCCTACAGCGGCTTACGGCCACTTTGGTCGTGACGAATTTCCTTGGGAACGTACAGATAAAGCTGACGCACTTCGCGCAGCAGCTGGCCTTTAATTGGTTAAGTAACTATCTAAATAACTGAACCCTGGATAATAAGTTAGTAAATCTCTTAACCAGTGTTCAGTTTAAATATAAAAAAAGCGCCAATTGGCGCTTTTTTTATGCGTAATTAAAGTATCAAAAAATTAAATAAAATCAGCCTGTAATAACTGCTTGTTTAATCCATCTCTCTGGTAAGTAAATGCCACGCTGTAGCCATATATTGATTATATGCTTGCTCTGTTTGACTATCGACGGCCTTAAATTCAGGTTTATGGTTTGGTGATAAACGTGTTTTATCAAGCGGATCTATTTTTTGGTATTCATAGATCGAAGATAAATCACCACGCCAAAGCTCTGCTTCAGTTCGTATTGTTTGAAAGCCAAATACAGTGCGCTCTTTTTGTGGTGCATTTAGTAATGATTGCCCCATACTATAAAACTCAGTATTTTTTGGCGCGATTAGGTTTAATAAAGTCGGTGCAATATCCATGTGGCTTGCTAGTTGATCTTTAGCGACCCAATTTGAATTAACCCCTTTACCATAAATTACAATCGGGACATGAGTTAGTTCGTACAGATCAGGCTGGTGATGAAGGTAACGACGACCATAATGATCCCCCGTTATTATAAATAAAGCATCTGGGTATCGCTGCTCCATTTTACGAACAAACTGACCTAACATTTTGTCTGAGTACCAAAGGTGCCCCAACACATAAGGGTCTAGCAAGTCATCACCTAAGGCTTGGATTTCTTTTGGGTAATCTGCCAAAGATTTAAAAGGGTAACCATATTGATCTAAATCTAGGTTAAATGGACCATGGTAGCTGCCGCTCATAATGAGATTAAAACTTTTATCGTTTGTTGTCTTATCAACTAAATCAAATAATTGCCCATCGTCAATTCCCCACACACCAGCACTGCCTTTTCCTCCAGCATCAACTGCTGAAAATACTTTATCGACACCTTGTGAAAGTGCATATTCTCCGACATTTTGCCATGATAATAAGCCACCATAGTAAAATCGGCTTTTGTAACCTAGCTGCTCTACTTGGCTAAATATTGACATTTTACTGGTTGGCTTTTGAGGTCCAATACGGCTCATATTCACACCAGCATACGCAATGCCCGACATAAGGCTTGATAACGAATTCATTGTGCTACTTGCGGCAGGTAAAACATTATCTAAATAGATGCCTTTACTCGCTAAGTTACTTAGTTTGTTAGTTAAATTAAGTGATGCATATTTTTGTTGTAACGGCCAAGCATCGTAACTTTCCATTACGATAAAAAATACCTGTGATGGAGCCGCTAGTAATGGAGCATTTGTTTTTTGCCCAAAAGCGGCTAGAGGGTTTTCTATCGTTGGTAAGTTTTTTTCTAGATAAGGATTGTGGCCATTTAAACCAAAGCTCTGTAAGTCGTTATAGTCTTTAATCGCATAAATAAAGCTTCTAAACGGGTTTATGACTAGGTTATTTACAAATGCATCGGCTGTGACTGCTGACCATTTTCTGGACGCTGGACGTGTTTCAAAAGACCCTCGTATTGCGCATACAAATAACACAACTATTAAAATAATTAGTATTGTGCGCTTATAAATACAAGTAGTGAAAAGGCGATTAACAAATTTATAATGTTTTTGATCAACCACTTTATTTATTTTAAACGTTAGCGCTAATAAAATAACTAAACTAAGAAGACTACCCCATGGTTTATATTGCTCAACAACTGTTAAAGCAATAGCCTGTTGATCGTCTTTCAACCCTTCTAGCATGAAGTAGTTAAATTGGCAGCCATACTCTGTTATATAAGTAACACTCACAATACATAGTAATATGGTTACTATAAAAAATATTCTTCCCGTATACAGGCGAGCCTTACTTACCCAGTGCCCTAAACGCATAGGTTGTAAAATACAGTTTAAAAGAAATGCGATGCTAAAGCATACGCCGGTAGCTGCTGAATCAAATGCAAAACCTGCTTTTAACGTTGCAAAAATAGCATCTGCATCTAACTGTGCTGTTATTCTGTCTTTAAAATAGATCAAAAAGAAAACGCGAAAACTCATAAAAAGTAAAACGCCGGCAAACCATAGTGTTGCAATACGCCCACTTTCTTTTACAAACTGTAGCCAACGACTCGCAGGAGCCGTGTGAGAATCAAACAAAGGTGTGTCCTTAAATGGAATATCCTTGGGCGCGCAATTTTACTGAATAAACAAAAGCCAACAACAAAACAAATGTAATGATTTGTAATTATTCTTGCTATTGTAAAAACTGGCTTTTAAATAATTGCCATAACTCTACCTCCCAAATACAACATGATTCGATAGCCATTATTTAAATGACTTTAATTTATAGGTAGGACTGCATTTCTAAATGAGTTAGGTTTATACTCGTTAAATAATAAAAGCTTTAAGGGTAGTTAGATGGCCGACAATTTTCGCGTTATATTTGCAGGGTTAGCTGATGGTACTAACGCTAAAACAGCATGTACAAACCTAGCAGAAAAATTAAAAACCTCTGAAGAAAAAGTAACTGCTTTTTTTAAGGGTAAATCACTCTTCGCACCGAGCAATAAAGATAAAGCCTTAAAACAGGCTAAATTACTTGCTAGTTTAGGGATCCAAAGCAAACTACAAGCCGTTTCGAGTAACACCCAAAGCACTTCTGCTCTAGCAAATAATGATCGACGTGATGAACGAATTTTTGATGCGTTAGATTACATCACAAGTAGCTTAATTCGCCTTGAAGAAAAACTAGAAGAGCTAGAGCAACGTCTTCCTGAAATTGAATCAAAAACACCCGTTTCAAATAGTGAAGAATGGCAGGATGACGATCTCATGCTTGATGAAGAGCTTATTAGCCCGCCTAATGGACGCAGTAATATCGTTTTATACTCACTTATAGCAACAGTAATCACACTGCTCATAGTGTTAGCTGCATATTTAGCATTTCCTAATTTATTCTCTTTTTAATTATGTTCTGGAAACGAAAATGAGCAATAAACGTTCACAGATAAGAGAATATATCCGTAAAACCCGTAATAACTTATCAAAAAGTCAACAGGGTATAGCGGCCCAGCAATTAAACATGAATTTTACTCAACATTTAAAAGATAAAAAAACGACTAAAAAAGAGCATATTGCAATTTATTTAACTAATGACGGAGAGTTAGACACCTCTTTGTTAATTAATAGTTTATGGGATTTAAATCACTACATTTACCTTCCCATAATACACCCCTTCAATGGCGCTAATTTACTATTTCAGCGTTATGAAAAAAACTCACCCATGAGAGCAAATCGCTATGGTATCTTGGAACCTAAGCTCAACTGCACTCAAATATGCCCGTTACCAACGCTTGATTACTTACTTATGCCACTTGTTGCATTTGATGAACAAGGTAATCGTTTGGGAATGGGGGGTGGATTTTACGATAGAACGTTGGCACGTTTACATGATCAACACTGGCAAAAACCACAACTAATTGGCTTAGCGCATGAATGCCAAAAAGTTGATGAGCTACCTATTGAATCGTGGGACGTACCACTTAAAACTATTATCACTCCAGATAAAACCTACTGCTGGTAACACGTTAACTTGTATACTAGCGACATATTTATGACTAAATGAGCACAGAGCAATGACACAAGACGAATTAAAAAAAGCTGCAGCATGGGCTGCACTCGAGTTTGTAAAAGAAAACACCATAGTGGGTGTAGGCACAGGCTCAACAGTTAATCATTTTATTGATGCATTAGGCTCAGTAAAAGACACGATTGTAGGCGCGGTATCAAGCTCAGAAGCCTCTACTGCTCGTTTAAAAGAGTTCGGTATTGAAGTGTTTGAGCTTAACAACATCGATGTTTTAGATGTATACGTTGATGGCGCAGATGAAATTAACGCCCAAAATGAAATGATCAAAGGCGGTGGTGCGGCTCTTACTCGCGAAAAAATAGTCGCGGCTGTTGCTAAACAATTTGTATGTATTGTTGATGACACTAAGTTAGTAGAGACATTAGGAGATTTCCCACTTCCGGTAGAAATTATTCCAATGGCGCGCAGCTACGTAGCACGTGAGTTGTTAAAGTTGGGGGGCGATCCTGTTTACCGCCAAGGCGTAGTGACAGATAACGGTAACGTTATTTTAGATGTGTACAATTTAAATATTACCAATGCTAAACAACTTGAAGCACAAATAAATTCAATTGTTGGCGTAGTTACCAATGGCCTATTCGCAGAGCGTGGTGCTGATAAAGTAATTATTGGCACTAAAAATGGGCCTCAAATTAAATAGGATGAGGTTATGAGTAAGGTATCATTAGCAAAAGACAAAATTAAAATTCTCTTGCTTGAGGGTGTGCACCAAAGCGCAGTTGAAACGCTAAAGCGCAATGGTTATAGCAATATCGACTACGTTAAAACATCCCTACCTGAGGACGAGCTCAAAGAACGTATTAAAGATGCACACTTTGTAGGGCTTCGTTCTCGCACTCATATAAATGAAGCCGTATTAGATGCGGCTGAAAAGCTCATCGCAATTGGCTGTTTTTGTATTGGTACAAACCAAGTTGACTTAAACAGCGCACGCGAACGTGGTATTGCCGTATTTAATGCGCCATTTTCTAACACTCGCTCAGTTGCAGAGCTGGTGCTTGGTGAGATTTTATTATTATTACGTGGTATTCCACAACGTAATGCAGCAGCTCACCGTGGCGGTTGGTTAAAAACGGCCAATGGTTCGTTTGAAGCGCGTGGCAAAACATTAGGTATTATTGGCTATGGTCATATTGGTACGCAACTAGGTATCATGGCCGAAAACATTGGTATGAACGTTGATTTTTACGACATTGAAGATAAATTATCACTTGGGAACGCCACTCAAGTACATAATTTAACTCAGTTATTACAACGCTCTGATATTATTAGCTTGCACGTACCAGAAACACCTCAAACTAAAAACCTAATTGGCACCGCTGAGCTTGCGGTTATGAAGCATGGGGCTATTTTGATTAATGCTTCTCGCGGAACTGTGGTTGATATTGACGCACTTGCAGAGGCACTAACAGAGAAAAAACTCAGTGGTGCAGCAATCGATGTATTCCCAGTTGAGCCTAAATCTAACGATGAAGAATTTATATCGCCATTGCGTGAGTTCGACAACGTTATTTTAACGCCACACATTGGTGGTTCAACACAAGAGGCACAAGAAAATATTGGCATTGAAGTTGCCGGTAAACTAGCTAAATACTCAGATAATGGCTCTACCATCACCGCCGTCAATTTCCCTGAAGTATCACTGCCAGAGCTTGCTAATCGTAGCCGCTTATTACACGTACACCACAATCGCCCTGGCGTATTAACACAAATTAACCAAGCTTTTGCCCAGCACGGTATTAATATTGCCGCGCAGTATTTGCAAACTGATGAAGCAATTGGTTATGTTGTTATTGATGTGGATACAGATCATTCAGAAGTTGCACTAAAAGAACTCAGTGCCGTTGAGGGAACAATTAGAGCGCGTATTTTACATTAATATTTAAAAGGGTCCTTATGGACCCTTTTAAACTACATGTACTTTCTTAAATACTTTTTGAACACGGGATCGGTTTTAGCCAATTCTTTTTGCTCAGCTAAAATATCTTTTAAAATAGCCCCCGATGTAAGTGGGTTTGCAAGTACAACCCTAAATACAACGGTTGGCTGGTTATCATATTTAGAAGGTGTTAAACGCGTACGTGATACAAACGAGCGACCTGATTCACGCTGCCTTTTTTGCATGCTGGCAGTAAAGCGATTCAATGATGCAAAAATATCTAAACGCGTTGCGGCATCCGCTTCAGCTATTGCTTGTTTTATTTTTTTAGGTACGTAGCGGTATGTTAATAAACACAACTCGGGCTCTGAAATAAGTTCGAAATCCTCGTCGGCTTTAATTAAATCAGCAAAATAGTACGCCTTTTTAATGCTTCTATCGATCAACATTTCGTAGCCTTTACGACCAATAACACGTAAGCAAGCATGCACTAACATCGCCATTCCAGGACGACTACCTTCAAGCGTGTGACTACCTAAGTCTTTAGAGCCTTTACGCAAAATATACTCTGCGTGGTGTTCTATTGCATCAGTTGCCGCAGGGTCTTTAAATAAAACCAAACCTGCTCCCATTGGTACATACATTTGTTTGTGTGCATCAATGGTGATTGAATCAGCGCGTTCAATGCCTTTTAATAAAGGGCGATGAGTCGTTGATAAAAGTGTTGCTCCTCCCCATGCTGCATCGACATGAAAATGACAATTAATTTGCTCTGCTAAATCGGCCATTTCATTAAGGGGATCTATATTCCCTGTTTCGGTCGTACCAGCGACCCCAATAATTGCCATTACTTTAATGCCTTGCGATTCTAGCTCAAGTGCCTTTTCACGCATCGCTCCTACATCGACTTTATTATCTTCGCTGGTTTTAATGCCGATTAAATTTTCGCGACCGATACCTAATAAATCTACCGATTTACCTAACGAGTAATGTCCACGTTCTGATATTAATACCGCTAAACCTTTGTATCCGTAATGCAGCATACCAGCAATTAAGCCTTGTGCGCCTATCCCTCTAAAATCACCATCAGGCTTGAATAAGCGATTTCGTGCAATCCAAAGCGCAGTAATATTAGCAACCGTACCACCTGAGCAAAAAGCACCGAGAGAGGTCTTAGCGCTGTGCATCCATTTAGAATAAAATGAGTCTTCTTGCCCATAAGCTAAATGATGCATCATTCCAAGCACTTGGCGCTCAAGAGGTGTAAATGCTTTAGACGTTTCTATTTTTACTAGGTTTTGGTTTAGCCCCACCATCAATTTTGACAGCGGTAATAAAAAATGTGGCAAAGCCGAAGTCATGTGACCTATAAAACTGGGGGCTGCGGTATGCACTGAATGCGCAACGAGCTGCTCCATTATGTCCTGTGCATAAGCAGATACAAACGTTGGATCCTCAGGGATAACAGCCGATTGAAAGTCTTTTTCAATTTCATGCAATGGTTTTTCAATTGCCGCAATATTTTCGTTTAAGAAACCTGCTAAATTACTCGAAATTTCAAGCTCGATTTTGCTTAAAGTTGAGTCTGGCGCTTCAGGTACAGTAAATATACGCTTAAGGCTTTCTTTAGAGGCGACGGCACAACGCTTTTGATCCATCTTAATACCTAGTGTGTAGCTAAAACACGTGTTTATCAGAGGAAAATGCTCAATTTAGGCATTTTTTAAGCAACAGTGTTTTTGAATAATTGCGCTAACTTTACTGCAATATAACTAAAATGTCTCGTTTAAAGCCATAAAAGCGCTCAAATCCATGACAAAAAAATGATAATTTAATTAATATTTTAATCAACCCAATAAATACCAATTATTTATTGGGCATTTACATATTTTGCGTATAATAAAACGATAATAAAAAAGGAATATCTATGCTTAAAGGAAGAGTGAAAGTAAGTTGGTTAATGGCTGGCTTTTCATTATTTTTAATCAGTTTACTTACTTACGTTTACTACACCTATCAAACGACCCGCGCTGAAATAATGCAATCGGTCGACACCCGCCTACTAAATGCTGCAACTAGCGTAAAGCATATTTTGGGCGAGGAGTACCTAAGCAGAGTTAATCGAGGTGAAGCCATTGATTTTTCTGAATATCAAACTAAGAGTAAACAGCTTTCTGAGTTTGCCCAAGCGCTCGACATCGCTTATGTTTACTCTATGATATTAAAGAACGACAAAATTTACTTTAGTGGTTCTAGCTATACACAAGACGATCTAAGCAATGGCAAAGTAACTCAGTTTTTAGATATTTACCCTGAAGCAACAGATGCAAATATTAGCGCTTTTTATTCAACCGAACCCGTATTTGAAATATCGAGCGATCAATGGGGTCATTTTAAAAGCATTTTTATTCCTTATGTTGATACAGCGAGTGGGCACACCTACCTAACCGGTGCCGACATTACAATTTATAATTTAAACCAAAAGCTTAAGGAAAGTGTATCTAAAGCAGCGGCAATGGCGAGTTTCTTCTTTTTTATCGCATTACTTGTTGCAGCTATTTATATCTATTTGCTCAAGCGTTCTTTAGCAACAGACTCAAGTACAGGCTTTGAAAATCATATTGCTCTTGAGTATTTTATTAAACAAAGTAATGCACACCATATGCAACTTGCAGTTATTTGGATCAACGAAATTGAAGATATAAATAGCTTCTATGGTACTGAGGTCGGCGATAAAGTAATGAAAAACTTACTTATTCATTTTAAACGCCGCAGCTCTTCTCGTTGTCGTGTGTACCGCTTAGCGACGAATAAGCTAGTGTTACTTGCGCCTAAGGAAATCCCCTACGATGAATTTACTGATCTTATTGAAACCTATAACTTTAATACTCCACTACTCACCGACCCATTTATTTATATTACTCTGTGCGCAGGAATAGCCAGTGGCAATAAATCGCTGCTACTCGAAAATGCCCACATAGCGGCATTGCAAGCCAAACAAGGTCGCCATACCGTCGTTAATTACTCAAAAGCACTTCACGATGTAAAAGTACAATATCAATACAATGTCGAAATGGCTAAAGAGGTTCGCGAAGCGTTTGATAACAATCGCATTGTCCCTTATTTTCAGCCTATTATTGATATAAACACTAAACGCGTAGTGCAGTATGAATGTTTAGCACGCATGGTTACAGCAAGCGGTGAAATACTCAAGCCTGAGGCTTTTTTAAATGTAGTTACCCGTTCAAGAATGGATGGCTTATTGACCCGCACACTATTTTCACAATGTATTAGCCGCTTTAGAAAAACAGATATTTGCTGGAGCTTAAATATAACCGCGCAAGATATGCTTGATCCTAGTTTGAGTGAGTTTATAGCCGACGAATTAAAACGTTATCCACACCCGAGCAACATCACTTTGGAACTTTTGGAAACACAGGCAATTGCTAATTTTTCAGAGGTCAAAGCATTTATAGGAATGGTTAAAACCAAAGGCGTAAAAGTAATTATTGATGATTTTGGTAGCGGTTATTCGAATATTTCTAACGTGCTTAAACTTGAAGTCGATGGTATTAAACTAGATGGCGCTTTAATAAAGCAAATAGTAAACGATAAAGATATCTATCTATTTATTGAGCACATTGCTAGCTTTGCAAATCAGTTGGGGTTACAGTTAATGGCTGGATCGGTGGAAAATGCAACCATAGTGACCGCGCTGAAAAAAGCGAATGTGACGCTGATGCAAGGTGTTTACTTTGCTCACCCAGCGCCACATGTTAATTCACAAATTGATGAAGAATTAACAACCTAAATTGGTCATCAAATTAAGTTAAATTAATAATAAGTCGGTGGCTTTGCTGGCCACTGCCCCAGTATTTTCGCTCAAAAGGCGTAATCGCATCATCAGATTCATAAAGCGCTACATCGCAAGAGTTACCAGTGAGTTCAAGCGCTCTTGCAAACTCTTTAACGTAAATATCCCAATTACTACGTACTTCTAGCAAACCGCCTAATTTAACTATAAACGGAAAAATAGCCGCGCCATGCCAACGTCTTCGAATATGCTTAGACTTAGGCCATGGGTTTGGATACAACAAATAATGGTGTGTAGGTTGCCAATTAGCTGCAACCGCTAAACGCCAAAAGTCATTTAAGTCTGCTTGCACTAAAATATATTGCCCGCTGTCGGTTTGTTTATATTCAACATCATGTTTATCAAGGCGGTGCGATGATTTATCAATGCCTACCACAAGTGCATCAGGGTGGCGCTTAGCTAAATTAGCTGTACTTTCCCCGACCCCGCAACATGAGTCTAAAATAAGCGGGCCATCAAAGGCGTGTACTTTAGCGTTTACTTCATCAAATGCGGCTTGAGTATGCGCTGCAATCGGTTTTTTAAACTCAGCCTCTAAGTGCTTATTTACTATTTCATCAAGCTTTTCGTGAATACCCGCTTGATTAGATACAATACTACGTGAATTTGCATCACTCATTAGTGTCTTAGCCCCACACCTTTTTTAATTAACGTAAGCGCTAATGTAAATAACGCTGTTATAAATACTAAAATAACCCCAAGCGCCACGCTTAAATCAACATCTGATACACCCAAAAAGCCGTAACGAAACGCGTTAACCATATAAATTATAGGGTTTATTTGCGATACGTTTTGCCAAAATTCTGGCAATAGCGTAATTGAATAAAATACACCACCTAAGTAAGTTAATGGCGTTAAAATAAAGGTAGGGATAATGCTTATATCGTCAAAACTATTTGCGTAAATCGCATTAATTAAACCACCTAGTGCAAATACAGCCGAGGTTAAAATAACGGTCGCCATAATTACAAAAATATTATGGATTTGAATATCAACAAATAATAACGACACACAGGTAACTATAAAGCCCACCATTATACCGCGCGTCATACCACCGCCCATATAACCCAGTACAATAATGTAGTTAGGAACTGGTGCTACTAATAGCTCTTCAATACTTTTTTGAAATTTTGTTGAATAAAAACTAGAGGCTACATTAGAATAGGAATTAGTAATAACCGACATCATTATAAGGCCAGGTACAATAAACTCCATGTAGCTAAAGCCACCCATGTCGCCAATGCGTGAGCCAATTAAGTTACCAAAAATAACAAAATATAAACTCATTGTAATTGCAGGCGGTACTAAGGTTTGCACCCAAATACGTAAAAAACGAATACATTCTTTGATCCATAAACTTTTTAAGGCTACGCCATATTTAAACATTTATTCGCCCCGCCCTTGCTCTAGTAATCCGACAAATAACTCTTCGAGTCTGTTTGCTTTATTTCGCATACTTAACACTGTATTACCTTGGTTTGTTAATGCGCTAAATACCGCATTTAAGCCCTGTGATTTAGCGACTTCGACTTCAACAGTATGATCATCCGTCATGGTAAATTTATAACCATCAAGTGTGACTGGGCTTGCTGGCATTTTTAAATCTAAAATAAAGGTTTCTTTATCAAGCTTTGCAAGCAGTGCTTTAATTGTGGTGTTTTCAACAATTCGGCCACTGTCGATAATAGCAATGTTTTTACACAGTAATTCGGCTTCTTCAAGGTAATGGGTAGTTAAAATAATGGTCACGCCTTGCTCATTAATTTGGCGTAAAAAATCCCACATTGAACGGCGTAATTCTATATCGACCCCTGCTGTTGGCTCATCAAGTATAAGCAGTTTTGGTTCGTGCATGAGTGCGCGAGCAATCATTAAGCGGCGTTTCATACCACCTGAAAGCGTACGCGCTTGTTTGTCTTTTTTCTCAAGTAAGCCAAGCTGCGCTAGGTATTTGTCGGCGCGCTTGTGGGCTTCACCGCGTGGCACACCATAATAACCAGCTTGATTAACGAGTATTTGGCTAAGCGTTTCAAATTGGCTGAAGTTAAACTCTTGCGGCACTAAGCCCAAATGCGCTTTAGCTGCTTCTAAGTCAGCATCAATATCACAACCGAATACCTCTACTTTACCTTTTGTTTTATTCACCAAAGACGAAATAACACCAATAGTGGTTGATTTACCCGCTCCATTTGGACCAAGCAGCGCAAAAAAGTCGCCCTCTCGCACTTGTAAATCAACGCCTTTTATAGCCTCAACACCATTTTTATAAACCTTGGTAAGGCCTTCAATATTTAAAGCAATAGTTTGCTTATTCATTACTTACCCTCACCATAACCCCAACGTTTTGTTAGGTTATGTTCAATGTTTAAATGATCTAAAATTCTCGCCACCATAAAATCAACTAAGTCTTCAATACTTTGCGGTTTATGATAAAAGCCAGGTGCCGCAGGCATAATAGTTACCCCTAAACGAGAAAGCTTTAGCATGTTTTCTAAATGAATTTCGTTAAATGGTGTTTCGCGTGGTACTAAAATAAGCTGCCCGCGTTCTTTAATAACCACATCAGCGGCGCGCTCTAATAGGTTATCTGATGCGCCTACCGCAATTGCTGATACAGAACCTGCACTACACGGGCATACTACCATTTTTTTAGGCGCCGCAGAGCCCGAGGCTACTGGGCTAAACCAGTTATCTTTACCATATACCTTTAACTGCTCGGGTTTGGCATTAAACAGCGCACTTAACTGTTCAGTTGCTTTATCTTCATTACCAGAGAGCTTGATGTTTGATTCTGTATCAAGCACCACTCGCGCAGCACTTGAGATAAGTACGTAAACTTGAAATTGCTGCTCAAGCAACACTTCAAGCAGCCTTAAACCATAAGGCGCACCCGATGCGCCACTAAAAGCGAGCGTAATTTTATCTTTAAATTGCACGTTATTCTCCGCTGTATTTAGCAGCTAAACCATCAACAAGGTGTTGATGAAGACCATTAAAACCGCCATTGCTCATAATTAAAATATGTTGATTAGGCTCAATATTTTCGAGCACTGTATCAATAATTGTTTGTGTACTGCTAAAGCACTGCATATCGGCTTTATCTGCTTGCTCTTTTAGCGACCAATTTAGATTCTCTGGCTCAAAAAGTAGCACGTCGTCAGCATCACGTAGTGAATCTAATAATGTATATTGGTGCACGCCCATTTTCATGGTGTTTGAGCGTGGCTCTAAAATAGCGATAATTTTTTCATCGCCTACTTTAGCGCGCAGTCCTGCTAGCGTTGTTTTAATTGCCGTTGGGTGATGCGCAAAGTCGTCATACACTTTAATATTATTTATATCAGCCTTTAGCTCCATGCGCCTTTTCGGGCTAATAAACTCCCCTAACGCATCAATACTATGGTCAATCGCAATACCCACATGACGCGCAGCAGCAATGCTCATAATCGCATTTTTAACGTTATGCTCGCCTATTGCTTGCCAGCAAACAGTGCCTTGCTTTTCATTGTTTAAAAGTACATTAAACTCACTACCATCTGCTTTTATTAATTCATAGCCCCAGTCATCCCCTAGGGTTTCGCTTTCACTCCAAAGCCCTTGTGTTATTACATCATTAAGCGCTACGTCTTGCTTTGGCCAAATTACTTTGCCACTTTGAGGTAATGTACGCATTAAGTGATGAAATTGTTTTTTTATTGCGTTTAAATCTTCAAAAATATCAGCATGATCAAATTCAAGATTGTTTAAAATAAGCGTACGCGGAAGGTAGTGTACAAACTTACTGCGTTTATCAAAAAAAGCGGTATCGTATTCATCCGCTTCGATAACGAAAAATGGCGTTTCGCCCACTTTCGCTGACACACCAAAGTTTTGCACTATGCCACCAATTAAAAACCCAGGCTTTAAGCCCGCATATTCTAATACCCACGCTAACATACTTGCTGTGGTTGTTTTACCATGCGTACCGGCGACAGCAAGCACCCATGAGTCTTGTAATAAATTATGCTTTAGCCACTCAGGTCCTGAAGTATAAGGCAGGCTTTTATCAAGTACATATTCTACACATGGGTTACCACGGCTCATTGCATTACCAATAACCACCATATCAGGCTTTGGATCTAATTGAGATACGTCATAGCCTTGAGTTAATTCAATGCCAAGTTCTTGCAGCTGCGTGCTCATTGGTGGATAAACGTTTTGATCAGAACCTGTTACTTTATGCCCAAGTGATTTAGCAATGGCAGCAATCCCCCCCATAAACGTGCCACAAATGCCCAAAATATGTATATGCATATACTTTCCTTAAATCGTGTGACTACTTTACTGCGGTGCAAAGTTTAATGGCGCTATGATGCCAAAATTCGCGCTTAGTTACCATTGCGAGTAAGCATTTCACTCGTGCCAAAATGACCACTTAATAACAAAAAAGCCTTCTTAGTCAGAAGGCTTTTTTGTTATTCGATAATTTACTACATCGTTAAAAATATAATCAAGCCTACACCCAGTAATAAGCGATATATTACAAATGGCAGCATCCCCATTCGCTCTATGACTTTTAAAAACATAAATATACATGCATAAGCCGACAAGAACGATAGCACCACACCTAGCAATAACGTATTCCAATCAACAATATGATCGCCTAACGCAAGCTCTGCTGTGTAATATAGCCCCATCATAGAGATGATAGGAATAGCTAATAAAAATGAGAAACGTGCAGCGCTTTGTTTATTCATGCCCAGCATTAAACCTGCAGTCATTGTTATACCTGAACGTGAAGTACCTGGGATCATTGCAACAGCTTGTGCAAAACCAATAATGAGCGCTGTTTTCCAATTAAGTTGGTAAATAGTTTTAATTTGTTTACCTTTTGCATCGGCGTACCAAAGTAGTAAACCAAATACGATGGTTGTTGCAGCAATAATCCATGCGCTGCGTAAGTACAACTCGATTAAGTCTTTTAACAACAAACCTAAAACAGCAGCGGGGACAGTCCCTAAAATTATCCACCAGCCTAATTTACTGTCATCACTAGTACCTTGCGCGCCAAATGATTTAAACCACGCACTGAGTATATCGGCCACCTCTTTACGAAAATAAATAACCACTGCGATTAAAGTACCAACATGTACCGCCACATCAAACGCGAGTCCTTGATCTTCCCAGCCTAAAATTTGTGATGGTAGAATTAAATGCGCTGAACTCGATATAGGTAAAAATTCAGTGAATCCTTGAATAAGGGCTAAAATAATTATTTCGATAATACTCATGGGTTAGAAAACTCCACCTTCCATAGTTTTTGTTGAGGGTTATTATACGCATTCCATAACTGGGCAATTGTTTGCTTGGCCACTGGATGGTAAAAATTTGGGGCCACTTCACTTAGTGGCTGCAATACAAATGCATTTTTAGTTATTTCATCACGAGGTAATTGCGCAGGGGAGTCGCTAATTACGTCATCATAAAACAGTAAATCTAAATCGAGTGTTCGTGGGCTAAACTTTTTATCGTTTGCGGTACGGCCATTATCTCGTTCTATTTTTTTTAGTAAAGTACATACGTCGGCCAAGGGCATATCAGTTGTAGCAGCAACCACTGAGTTATAAAAATTATTGCCAGCAAACCCCACCGCTTCACTTTCAAAAACAGACGAATGCACGAGGTTTTTAAAATGCTGCTTAAGTGCGATTAATGCACATTGAATATAATGCGCTTTATTTATATTTGACCCAAGGCTGATATAAATCTGCGCCATTTAGTTACTTACCTTAGCGCGTGTAATTTCAACACCAACCGTTCGTGCTTGTGCTACAGCTGCGGGCTTACTCACTCTAATAGTTACTTGCGGGGTATTAAATTCAGTCAAAATAATATCTGCTAGCTGCTCCACTAGCGTTTCAAGTAATTCAACAGGCTTAGCGGTGCTGTGTTCAATAACTCGTTCACTCACCTTTGAATAATCAAGTGCTAAATTAATGTCATCATTGGCTGCTGCGGGCTTAATATCACTAAGCATTTCAATATCAAAATAAAGGCTCTGTTTACTTTCTTTTTCAAAGTCGTACACTCCAATAATGGTGTCGACGTGCAATTGAGATATAAATACCTTGTCCATTGATACTCCAAATGACAAAAACGACTGAATAGCGATATTAAGCATTAATAAAATTAATACTGCCTATGCTTTAATCAGTGTTTAAATATGTAAAAAATCCTTCTACAATAACGAAATAGCTAGATTAGCTAATAATTAAAGAAGCATAATAATTTTTTACGATAAATTTTGCCGCCAATAATAGCCCAAAAGCAATGCTAATTGCATTAAATGTGATTAGTATAATGATAAAAAAGTAAGGAAGCGTGTGTTAGCCATTTTGATGTTTGTTTTAGCTTATTTACTCGGGTCGATTTCATCGGCTATATTAGTGTCACGGCTATTCAAACTTTCTGATCCTCGTACTAACGGTTCTAACAACCCCGGCGCTACAAATGTTTACCGACTAGGCGGAACATTGCCCGCATGCCTTGTTTTGGTTTTTGATATTTTAAAAGGCACTATTCCGGTTTGGGGGGCTTACTTTTTAGAGCTGGAACCTTTAGCGCTTGGGTTAGTCGCCGTAGGCGCTTGTTTAGGACATATGTACCCTGTATTTTTTAGCTTTAAGGGCGGTAAAGCTGTAGCAACTGCGTTCGGTTCATTATTGCCTATTGGCTTATCACTAGCTGGTTTGCTGGTATGTACTTGGCTTGTTATTGTTGCAATAACACGTTATTCATCACTTGCCGCATTAGTTACCGTATCGCTAGCCCCTCTTTACACTTGGTTAATAAAACCTCTTTATACGCTTCCAGTTGTATTTATAACGCTATTAATTATTTTTCGTCATCGCACTAATATTGTTCGTTTATTTAGTGGTGATGAACCAAAGGTGGGCGCTAAAAAAGCACCCACTGATGAAAACAAAAATATCTAAAATATGAGTCATTAAATCGGCTCAAGACTGTCTATTGGCCAACGTGGCTTTGTTTTCATATCAAGACTTGCAAATTGGCCAGCCTTTAAACGCTGCATACCTGCATAAGCAATCATAGCACCATTGTCGGTACAAAATTCAGTGCGAGGATAAAACACCTCACCTTTCATACCTTTCATAACACGCTCAAGCTGCAGTCGAAGCTGCGTATTGGCGCTCACTCCACCTGCAATTACTAAACGTTTAATGCCCGTTTGTTTGAGCGCACGCTTACATTTAATAACAAGGGTATCAATAACTGCGGTTTGAAATGCATGCGCTATATCGGCTTTGGTCTGCTCGTCATCGTCACTTTCACGAATAGTAATAGAGGCGGCCGTTTTTAGACCACTAAAACTAAAATCAAGACCGGGTTTATCGGTCATTGGCCGAGGAAATACAAAGCGTTTAGCAACACCTTGCTCAGCCATTTTAGCTAAGCGCGGACCACCTGGATAGTCCAGACCAAGTAACTTAGCCGTTTTATCAAAGGCCTCGCCTGCGGCATCATCAACTGACTCACCGAGTACTTCGTATTGACCAATACCAGCCACTTTTACCATCATGGTATGACCGCCCGATACAAGCAATGCAATAAACGGGAACTCTGGTACATTTTCTTCAAGCATTGGGGCGAGTAAATGCCCTTCCATATGATGCACTGCAACAGCTGGAATATCCCAACCGTATGCAAGCGAGCGACCAATAGAGGTGCCAACTAATAATGCCCCTACTAGGCCAGGCCCCGCTGTATAGGCGATGCCATCTAAGTCTTCGGGACCACAACCCGCTTGCGCAAAAGCTGCGTCTATAAGCGGTAGCGTTTTTCGAACATGATCGCGCGATGCGAGCTCAGGTACTACGCCCCCATAATCGGCATGTACTTTTACTTGACTGTATAGCTGATGAGCTAATAAGCCTTTTTCGTCATCATATATCGCAATACCTGTTTCATCACACGACGACTCAATGCCTAAAATTCGCACTGTACTTCTCCTGCCTTTAAAATTTCACTTCGCTGTTTTTATAACGCTAGGCCAATATTGGTTTGGCCATCTTCTAGGGCAAACTTTTTAAGCGCCTTTACGCTTTCAGAGGTAATACGCCCCATGTTTTCTACAAAATCAATTAGCTCACCCAATACTTCAATTTCGTATTGCATTAGTGGATGCTCTCTCACTGCTTTATTATCTGCAACTTCACCTTCAACGGTCATTTGATATTCAATAAAGCGCGCAACGGTAGCTTGCGATATTTTACTCACACTAATGAACTCTTGCTCATCTTGCGCCATTAAACCATGCATTAAACTAAGTAAAGAGGTAGCAGCATCAATTGCAGGGTAAGTACCAAACATATCAAAATCAGCAAGTTCAGGAACATTTGGTTCTATTTTTTCAACTTGTTTTTCGAGATCTATTTTACTTTTAGGCAGTAATATTTTTTCCCAACAAACATTAAGCGAACTACGTAACAAGGTTTCATCACCAAACCCAGTTGCCTCGCTAAATAAACCGTAATTTGGTAGCATGCGCTCTATTAAAGCACTCGCTAAAACGGCTTTTTGTAAATAGTTTAGCTCTCTAATGCGCTGAAAATTATTTGCTTTAGTCATTTTTTAACGTCTCACACGACCAACAAAAATCAAATGTTGATCCATTATGCTCATTGCAGTTAGGGCATACCCAGTCTGGAGCTGATTGTTTTACTTGTTGATAGTTTACCAATATTTGCCGCGCATGGCGCTCTTTTATCACATAAACCTGCACACTAACCTGTGTCTGTTCAAATGGTATCTCACCGATAGCTCCTTGTAGCATTTCACCTGCAATTTTACATTCAATCCCACTTGCGAGTATTAAACCTTTAATAATATTAGCTTCAAGGGTATTTTCAGCTTTGTATATTGTAACCCATTGAAAAGCACTATCTGTTGAACTGCTATTATTAATATTTTGCAATATCCACCTCATTTATTTTATGTTAACAATATCTGCGCTACTTGCATGCTGCACTTTCTAAGGAATAAACATGACACTCACAACCCCAGGCCTACTTTTTCCAGCGATATCACTATTATTACTAGCCTATACAAACCGATTTTTAGTGCTAGCGCAATTAATTAGGGAGTTAAATGCCCGTGAAGGCGAATCAATTCGCCCTGTTGTAGTTGCTCAAATTACTAATTTGAGAAAGCGGATAAACCTAATAAGAACAATGCAGGTATATGGCGTAGCTGCATTTTTATTGTGCACACTGTCTATGTTCGCTTTGTTTATAGAATTTAATACAACCGGTATTATTTTGTTTGGTATTAGTTTGACCTGCCTAAGCTTGTCACTCTTAACTTCCTTGTTTGAGATCTATATTTCATGCGATGCGATCGAAATAGAATTACAAAGCATTGAGAATAAACCTCTTAGTAATCGTATTAACCGTAATTTTGTTAAGTAAAAACTGATACAAGTCATTTTTCACTCAATTATTTATAAATTGTGCTTTAATCAGTACCCTTATTTGTGGCATACTTTTTCATTAAATCGAATGGTTAACTTAATGTAAGATGACTATTAATCTAATTTTAAAAATATTTTTTATTATTTACTTATATTGGATGAATAAAAAGTAAACTTTGAACGGTTAGATATTGAGATATAAAAGGGATTCCCAAAAATTGTAAATACATCAAATATTAATTTTTTAGCCACGCAGCTAAACTTAATATAATTGATGTGTGCACAATTTACAGCTTACTTATAAAAAGGGACTATAGAGTGAGATTTGAACAATTAGAGCAATTTTTAGCGCTTGGCGTATTACGTCATTTTAGACAAGCAGCAGAGCAAACTAAAATAAGTACTTCAGCACTGACCCGCAGCATTCAAACTCTTGAAGATGAAATTGGATATAAATTAGTAAAGCGCTCTACTCGTTCAGTAAAACTAACTCCTGAGGGTGAACTTTTTCTTGAATACGCCCAAAACACCCTCTGTGAACTAGAGCTAACCAAAAAACGTATTTTTCAATCAGCTAATGGCAGCCCTGATGAAAAACTCGTGATTGGCTACACCAATACAGCAAGTAGTATAGTTCCTATTTCTTGTGGGCAATTTTTAGCACAATACCCTCACGTAAAAATAGAGATGCAACTGCAAGAGCAGCACGAACTTAGCCGTAAACTGCAGCAAGGTGAAATAGACATTAGTGTTTACTCCCAAGCAGTTAATAGTATAGGCAGTGATATACATTTACCAGATCAACTCATTTTATTCGTTTCTAATAATCACCCACTTGCTCATCAAAATGATATTAGTAAGCGCGACTTAGATAAATACCCTATGTTTGGCTGCTTTTCCCAATCAAAGCAAGTGCAAACTATGTTAAATGAAGCGATTGATTCTTTGAATAAATCGTCAAGTATTAAAGTGGGTAATATTGATCAGGTGATGGTTGGCCTTGCTAAGTCTGATCATTTTGCTATTGCAAGTATTGAGCATGCAAACACAGTCGCCGAACACTCTGAACTGGTTCAATTAAAAACTAATAAAGATGTAAGCCATGAACAATTGGTTGTGCAAACAAGCCAAAAAACAGCTGTTGGCGAACATGTAGAGCACTTGTTATCGCTGATCAAAAAGGCAGCAACAGCGATTACATAACCTGAACTCTGGTTAAGAGATTCATTAACATATTGAAATGTAAAACATGTAAGCTTATCTTTCTCTAACCAGTGATTATCAGTGAAAACAAGGCGAATTTACGTGTCAATAGCGGGCTTATTGCAAGTAAATTCAACGCTATTTTTGAGATATGTACGACATAAAAGTGGTAGCTTTTGATATCTTTTCGGCTACACTGTCGCACCTTAAAAAAACAGCTGACATAAATGCTCAACCTCTTAGCCTACGACAATTATTTAACTGAAATAGAAGTACAAGGTTACAGTGTTATTCATCAAGCTATTGATGAACGACTTATTAGTGATTTAATGGCAGATTGTTATCGTATAAACCCGCATTTTACACTTGCTGGTATTGGTCGTTTAAATAATTTACAAGTAGACGATAGTATTCGCAAAGATAAAACCTATTGGTTTGATGGCACTTCACAAGCTCAAGTAGCTTATCAAGCTATAATGGAAAACATTAAAACGACACTCAATCGCACGTTTTTTATCGGCTTATTTGATTATGAATGCCATTATGCCAAATATACGTCGGGTGATTTTTATAAAAAACATGTTGATGCTTTTAAAGGCCGCTCCAATAGGGTTATAACGAGTGTGCTCTACTTAAACACGCCAGCTCAAGGCGGCGAACTTGTTATTTATAAACATAAAAGTAAAGAAATCGAAATCATTATTAAGCCCACAGCTGGCACCTTAGTGCTATTTGAAAGTGAGCGCTTTGTTCACGAGGTACTCCCAGCCATAGACAAGCGTTACTCAATAGCTGGTTGGTTTAGAAAAAATGCATCTATTAGCGGTATTATTGATCCACCCCGATAGCTCAAAATAGCGTATTTTAACAACCTTTATTGAGGCTTTAAAATACTATTGGATATGAAAACAACAAACCAATAAAAATAGCTAAGCCTACATAGTGGTTATTTAAAAATGCTTTAAAGCAGGCATCTCGTTCACGATGATGGATAAGCACTTGTTGATAAACTAATAAACCCGCTGCTATCCCCAAACCAATTCCAAAGGGGACAGACAACCCATTAACTAAACCTATAAAAGCAACTAACGTAATAAACACCGCATTAAGTAAAAAAATGAGATGGCGGTCATACCTACCAAATAAGATAGCTGTTGATTTAACCCCTATTTTTAAATCATCGTCTCTATCAACCATGGCATACATAGTGTCGTAAGCCACCGTCCAACAAACATTTGCAAAAAACAACAACCAAGCTTGTATAGGTAATTGATTTATTGAAGCCATGTAAGCCATAGGTATTGCCCAACCAAAAGCTGCACCGAGTACAACTTGGGGTAACTGTGTGTAGCGTTTCATAAACGGGTAACAAAATGCCAATGCCAGCGCTGCGAAAGAAAGTAAAATAGTATTAATACTTAACATTAATACCAAAATAAACGCGAGTACAATAAGCAGCAAAAATAAACTAAGCGCTTCACCACTACTAACGACCCCTGAAGCCAGTGGGCGCTGAGCTGTGCGCTTTACTGAGCCGTCTATTTTTCTGTCAGCAAAGTCGTTTATTACACATCCAGCACTTCGCATTACAATAACGCCAAGTGTAAATACAACAAAATTAACCAAGCTTGGCATGCCATTATTAGCAAACCATAATGCCCAATATGTAGGCCAAAGCAATAATAACGTACCAATAGGCTTATCTACACGCATCAGCTGTATGTAATAAGGAATATGGTTGGCTTTTAAAAGGGCTAGCTTCATGAGTACAAATACGCTCCGGGTAAAAAAACTTCACAGACTAAAAAGTTATAACTTTGCAATGAAAATACACTGCGTCTGCCTAGTAAGGTTTGCTTAGGCAAATTTAATTGTGACACGAGTTGCTGTAATGGATGGATGGAATTAAAGCGCGCAATTTCTATATTTTTACGAACAAGTTCTGGATCTTGAAAAATCACATCGCCTAATGGCCTTTCTCCCATATTATGCAAAGGGTTTTTTGATTGCTTTAGTAATAGATTATCTGGCAGCCAACTTTGCGCGTATACCATAGGTTTATCGTCACACAATAATAGCACTTCCCGATTCAATGCTGATGTTGAAGTGCAATTAAGTAATTTTTGTTGCTGTATTGATAAGTCAAAAACCTGCTCACTAAGCACTTTCACGCTAAAGGATTGCGAATGACTTTTTAATTTAGCCGTTAAAGAATGCGACTCAAACAGCCAATCGTGCTCAGAATTAGATAAATCACTTACTTGTGAAGCAGGAAACCAATCAACAGATAAAGAAATAGGGAAAGTAGTCACATTAGCTCAATAAAATAAAATCCAAGGTAATGATAACATTGCCGATGCATTTGAAAAAGTGATGATTCGGCAGCCTAAAATAACTAATACAAATAACTGCTTGGCGCTGTTTATTAGGACTTATTAAGTATAAACTATTTGTAACAGATTTACGGAAACGCTTTAAATATGAAAAAAATAGTATACATAAGTCTTTTTGCACTAATAATGAGCGCTATAAGCTTAACGGCAAACGCAAAATCGACCGTTGGTTATTTTGGTTTTGAGCCTGACATTATTACTAACTACATTGGCGTTTCGAGTAAAAAAATGGGCTATGTGCGTGTCACTGTGGATTTAATGCTGACCGATACATCAGACATAGCGATTGTAGAACACCATACGCCTTTACTTCGTGACGCATTGGTTGAAATATTATCAAAAGAACCTGAAGAAAAAATAAAATCACTTATTGGCCGCGAAGAAATACGCGCTAAATGTTTCGAAAGACTTAAAAGCTTGTTAAAAGAAGAAACTGGCCACGAAATTATCCGTGAAGTGTTGTTTACAAAGTATTTATATCATTAGTAATTGATACCAATCCGCGTAAGCATTGCTTAATTTAACAGAGTAAATTCTTATAAATAGTTAAATAATGGCCATAATTAAGCGGATTGGTTTTAACGCTAACTGTTTTTGTTAAATATTTTTGCGGTGTAGGCATAAGCAATACCGCTTATTAACCCACCTAAGTGCGCCCAATTAGCCATACCTACAAACAATACATCTGCAAAGCCAAGCACTAACCAAACTAACATAAAACCAACTATTGCCGTACTTACTAACGCAGGCTTGTTAGGGTTTAAAAAACTATGTATCCAACAAAAACCAAGTAATCCATACACCACGCCACTTAGCCCGCCAAAATTGGGGCCAACCATTAAATATTGTGCCCAATTACTAATAAGCGCAGTCACCAAAAATAAGCCGATTAAGCTTAATTTCCCACATTGCTTTTCGATATTATCACCAAGCGACATCCACCAAATTAAGTTAAACACAATATGCATCGCGCTAAAGTGAACAAGAGCGGGAGTTAACCAGCTAAGCGGTTGCGATGGATTAAATTGCAGCACAGTATAAATTTCATTAAATCCCCCCAATAAAAAAGCAACATAAATAACAATACTCAATATGCTAACCGTTTGATTAAGCCAGCTAAGCGCTTTAAATCGCGCCATTAAATTAAGCGACTGCCCTTGGTATTTAAGCGGCGATTGTGTGCTGCCTACATCCCATGACGCTTGCTGGTATTTTTCATGATTAGGATTTTGTGTAAATTCCGCCCATAGCGGCTGCACTTGATGAAAATCTTCCTCAAGCACACTAATAATAACATTACTGCCATCAGCTGAGTGTATCTTTGCATCTAGGCCTTGGCTTTTTAAATAATCTATAAAGCCCTGTGCGGCGCGCGGGTTATTTAAACTACCAAGCTCTATCATCGCTCTACTTTCTCGCTATAAGCCGCTTCCCAAGCAGTAAAACCACCATCCATACTGTAAACGTCTTCAAAACCTTGCTCAACTAAATAGCTAGCGGCACCTTGAGAGCTCATCCCGTGATAACACACGATAATAATTGGCTGATCGAACTCTTTTTCCATCATAAATTGCGCAATATTACCGTTAGACAGCGCTTCAGAGCCTGGAATATGACCAGTCTGATACGAATTAGGATCGCGAATATCTGCAATTACAACGTCTTCTTTATCTAAAAGCTCTAACGTTTGCGCTATAGAAATATGTTTAAATGCCATTGGAGTCTCTTTAATTAATAGTATAAAAAAGGCGGCCTAAGCCGCCCTATCTAGAATTTTTAAAACTAATCCCAGTTTAAAATTACTTTGCCTGACTGGCCTGAAATCATCATATCAAAGCCAGCTTGGAAGTCATCCACAGAATACTGATGTGTGATGATTGGATTCAAATCGAGACCCGATTGAATCAAACTTGCCATTTTGTACCACGTTTCAAACATTTCGCGACCGTAAATACCTTTAATCACTAAGCCTTTAAAAATAACTTGGTTCCAATCAACTGCCATATCTGATGGTGGAATACCTAGCATGGCAATTTTACCGCCATGGTTCATGTTATTAAGCATTGCATTAAACGCGCTTGGCACACCTGACATTTCAAGGCCAATATCAAAGCCCTCTGTCATGCCAAGCTCTTTTGTTACATCTTCAAGCTTTTCGTTTGCCACGTTTACAGCGCGTGATGCGCCCATTTTACGTGCTAAATCTAGACGGTATTCGTTTACGTCGGTAATAACAACATGGCGAGCACCAACATGTTTTGCAACAGCTGCAGCCATAATACCAATTGGGCCTGCACCAGTGATAAGCACATCTTCGCCAACTAAGTCGAACGATAGCGCGGTATGAACTGCGTTACCAAATGGGTCGAAAATAGAAGCCAGTTCGTCAGATATATTATCTGGAATTTTAAATGCGTTAAATGCAGGAATAACTAAGTACTCAGCAAATGCACCTTCACGATTTACGCCAACTCCCGTTGTATTACGGCATAAATGCACACGCCCTGCACGGCAATTTCGACAGTGCCCACAGGTAATATGCCCTTCGCCTGATACACGGTCGCCAACTTTAAAGCCTCGAACTTCTTGGCCCATATCGACGACTTCACCCACATATTCGTGACCAACAACCATTGGAGTAGGAATGGTTTTACTTGCCCATTCGTCCCACTTGTAAATATGTACATCGGTACCACAAATAGCTGTTTTACGAATTTTAATTAGTAAGTCGTTATGACCCACTTCTGGCTTTGGTGCATCTGTCATCCAAATACCAGGTTCTGCTTTTAATTTAGATAATGCTTTCATAATTCACACTCAACTAAAAAACCGAAGCGAGGCGTCGGTTTAAAATAAAATTAAATAACGCCCATTTCTTTACCGATACGGGTAAATGCATCAATCGCAATATCAAGTTGTTCAATGCTATGCGCCGCTGAGATTTGTGTACGAATACGAGCCTGCCCTTTTGGTACTACTGGGAATGAAAAACCGGTTACATAAATGCCTTCAGCAAGTAGCTTATCAGCCATTAACGAGGCTACTTTGGCATCTCCTAGCATGACTGGGATAATTGCATGGTCTTTACCTGCACACGTAAAACCAGCAGCTTCCATTTGCTCACGGAAATATTTAGCATTTGACCAAAGTTTAGCGCGCAGCTCGCCGCCATTTTCAAGCATTTCAAGTACTTTAATTGATGCAGTAACAATTGAAGGCGCTAATGAATTTGAGAACAAGTATGGGCGTGAACGCTGACGTAACCATTCAACAATTTCTTTTTTACCTGATGTATAGCCGCCTGATGCGCCACCTAGCGCTTTACCTAAAGTGCCGGTAATAATATCTACACGATCTAATACGTTACAGTACTCAGGTGTACCCTTACCGTTTTCGCCAACAAAACCAACTGCGTGAGAGTCATCTACCATTACAAGCGCATCATATTTATCGGCTAAGTCGCACACAGCTTCTAAATTACAAATAACGCCGTCCATAGAAAACACGCCATCGGTAGCAATTAGTTTAGTTTTAGCACCGGCTTCATCTGCTGCAATTAATTGCTTTTCAAGATCAGCCATGTCGTTATTTGCATAACGAAAACGCTTAGCTTTACATAAACGTACACCATCGATAATTGATGCATGGTTTAATGAATCAGAGATAATGGCATCTTCTGCGCCTAAAATGGTTTCAAATAAACCTGTATTTGCGTCAAAACATGAAGAATATAAAATAGTATCTTCTGTTTCTAAAAACTCACTGATTTTTTGCTCTAGTGTTTTATGGATGTCTTGCGTGCCACAAATAAAACGCACTGAAGCCACACCAAAACCATGATTATTTAAACCATTTTGCGCCGCTTCAATTAGCTCTGGGCTATTAGCTAAACCTAAGTAGTTATTAGCACAAAAGTTGATTACTTTACCTGATGCAACTTCGATTTGAGCTTGCTGCTGGGACTTAATAATACGTTCGCTTTTATACAAACCTTCGGTTTTTACGTCTTCAATTTGCTGTTGTAACTGGCTAAAAAAAGCAGATGCTCTCATCTAGGTTCTCCATCTATTTGAACGGGTAAACAACCGCACTTACGCGGCTGTTTATTATGCGGGGTATTGTAAAAGTTTAATGGGTAAAATGCACGGTTTGCAGTTCGTCGCAAACGCTATAAATTGGAAGGAATTCCTGCCAGTTTACAGGCTGTTTATTTATGTGTTTAAAAGTGCAGATAAACTACTTATAGAATCGATAATTAAATCAGCTTCTTGCTTGGCGTTCTCGTCAAAGCTTTGACCCGAACGCACTAAAACACGAGTCGTAATGCCCGCTTTTTTCGCAGCCTGCATATCACTGAGTTTATCGCCCACCATAATACTGCAAGCAGGATCAATGTGATGATCTTCTATACCTTGCAATAACATACCTGGCGCAGGCTTTCTGCAACTGCACTCTTTCAAATACTCAGGGTGCGCTTTTTTAGGGTGATGCGGGCAAAAATACACATCGGTAACTTCAATGCTGTGGGCACTAAATTGATCTTTCATCCATTGTGTTAGTGCTAAAAAATCAGCTTCGCTGTAATAACCTCGTCCGATTCCAGATTGATTAGTGACGATTATGATTTTATAGCCTGCATCATAAAATGTTTTACAAGTGCTAAAAACACCGTCAATAAATTCAAATTTATCGCTTTGATACACATAACCATGATCAACATTTACCACGCCATCGCGGTCTAAAAAAAGCGCTTTATTTTTTTGTTGCTTATTCATTACAAAGACTCTTTTTGTACAACATGGTCAAACATCGCTTTTACATCATTAACCGTAATTTGGCTCATTAAATCATCGCCTTTAACGCGCGTCCCCCACGAGACTTGTTTTGCCGTTTTACCTGTTTGCTTAAGCAAGTTTTGATGATAAACCTCTACCACGTAGTCTTGATATAAGTAAGGACCTGTGCGTGCTGGATTTGAATGTGCATACAAACCTATAACGGGCGTACCAACTGTCACCGCCATATGCGCAGGGCCAGTATCGGGCGCAAGCACTAAGCTGCCACGCTTTAACACGCACAACAACTCTTTGAGTTTTGTTTTACCCACCAAGTTTAAAATCGGCGTGTTGCTGTGCTCAATAATGCTATTTGCTAGGTTAATTTCAAGCTCTGTTGGACCACCCGTCAATACCACCTTAAAGCCTTGCTCGCTTGCATAATCAGCCAATGTGGCATAACGATCAGCGAGCCAATTACGCTGTGCTTTACTTGCTGCTGGCGATATTACTAATAGTTTATTAGTTAGGTACTCTGGTGTTAGTAACTCATCGGCAACCGCTTGGTCTTGCTCGGTATAGGGCATGTTCCAGCTCGGCTTATAATCAGCTACACCAATGACTTTAGCAAAACCTTTAAAACCTTCAAGCACATGCGCTTGGGCTTGTGGCTCTATTCGTTTATTAATAAATAAGCTGTGTAATTCTTTTGAACGCGCCCAATCGAACCCTATTTTAACTTTTGCCGGAATACAACGCGCTACAAACCCAGCCCTTAATGCAACTTGCATATTAAGCAGTACATCAAATTTTTGACCTTTAAAGCGTTGTTTTAAGCTTTTAAGTGCAGCTTTTCCTTGCTTTTTATCAAATACCACCAGCTCAACGCCCGGTAAGTCAGCAAGTAACATGGCTTCTACTTTGCCAATAATCCAGGTGATTTTTGCATTAGGATGTGCTTTTTGAATAGCTTGTACTGCACTCACACCATGACATACGTCACCAATGGCTGAGAGTCTTAATATACAAATAGATGAATAATTAGGAGCTTGAGTCACACATTCCCTTAGGTATTAAATACAAAAGCCGATCTTAAATTATAATCACGCTATTGCAAGCACTTATCCTGCGCTTTAAAACGCGCTAATATAGGCCCATTATTTAGCAATTACACAGAGCTATGTTTAAACAACACGTGCAAGGCAATCACACTGTATTAAGCCACCCTAAATACACAAGCCAAATTACTCTTGATTGGTTTGATGCCAATTTTTGGCAAAAACAAAATAAAATTGTGGGTGCTAAAAAAGGCAGAGCAACAGCATGGTTTTTTAAACAAGACAAATTAACAGCCGTGCTGAGGCATTATTGGCGTGGTGGTTTAGTGGGTAAATTACTAAGCGATCAATATTTATACCCAGGGCTTGAACAAACCCGCGTGTATAAAGAGTTTAGCTTAATGAGTAAACTTATAGAGCTTGGTTTAAACGTGCCAATCCCTATTGCAGCTAAAGTAACCCGCAGCGGATTAATTTATCGTGGTGATATTATTACCGAGGCTGTTACAGGCGCTAAAAGCGTACTCGATATATTAATTAAACGCTCATTGACTCAAGATGAGTTAGAGCGCATTGCGAAAACAATCGCGCTATTTCATGCAAAAGGTGTGTACCACGCCGATTTGAACATTAATAACATTTTATTTAATGACATTGGTGATGTGTATATTATCGACTTTGATAGAGGTGAAATAAAAAAAACTAATGCACAGTGGCAACAAAGTAATATAACGCGCCTTGAACGTTCATTTTTAAAAGAACAAGGCCGAAATAATACATTTAATTGGCAAGCAAGTGACTTTCAAACTCTACACAGCAACTACCTTAAAGCTTTATCAGGCGCTAGTTAACTAGCGCTAAATACTGCAGAGCAACCTGCTCTGCCTGTACTTGTTTTAAAATTTCTGCGTTTTCTACATTTGGCTTATCTGCTAGCACCTGCTTAACGGCATTGGCTAATGCCTCACTTTGTCCAGCGGGTACTAAATATTTACTTAGCTCGCCTGTTAATATTTCGTTTGGCCCAAATGTACAATTAGTGCTAACTACCGGAGTACCCACCGATAATGCCTCAACGATTACATTTCCAAACCCTTCAAAATCAGAGCTAAGGATCAATGCTTTGGCATGCTTAATCCAGTTGTACGGGTTTTGTTGAAACCCTGGCACTACTAACTGCTTTTCTATGCCGTACGCCTGTGCAAGCTTTATCGCTTTTGCAGGTTTATTACATAAAAGTACTAACTTGTATTTTTTATCAAGCTTTGCAAATGCTGCAAATAATATATCGTGGCGTTTTTGTTTAGCAAGCCTCCCGACGTGAATTAAATAAGACTCACTTGGGATATTGTTATTTTGCTCGTTCGCTTGCTGATTTATTTTTTCAAAATCAAACGGGTTATAAATAGTCGTAATTGCACTTGGGCGAATTAAATCCCCTTGTGTTATTTCTTTTTCAACCCCCTTTGATACACAAATCAGTGATTTACCATTTAAATTTTGTTTACTTTTTTTAAGGTATAAGTAAGAAAATGGACCTAACTTTTTTTGACGAGCAAGTTCAGCATTAACGGAGTTATGAATAACAAAATGAACATTTTTAATATTACTGCGTGCGAGTAAGTTATTACTTCTATCAAGGTTAGAAAGAACTAAATCAATACTGCCAATCTCGCTCTGTTTTTTTTCAAACCATGCTTCGAGTTTCAAAACACTGTCTTTACGCTGCCAAAATCTATCAACTTTAGATGCTCTATCTGAAAATAAACTATCAACATTTACCATGTCTGGAATATCGTATTCAACACTGCTAGCAAGAGATAAAATAGTGACATTATGCTGTAGTTTTACCAATTCCTCGGCAAGCGTAAGCATCACTTTTTCAGCGCCACCGCCAACCAATGAATCAATAACAATTACAACGTTCATGAATGTTCTCCTATGAGCATATTTTTTACACCTTCAGTAATAACATCATAGCTGTGTATATTTTCAAGCTGAGCATATTTATTAACAAGCCCATTATAAAAAGACGTTTCAATAATATGCTCAACTTTAGCCGATATATCATCAGTATCAAAATTCGCTTTTAGCACAACGCCTGTACCAACGCAGTGCGCTAAACGTGCTGCTTGGTCTTTAGATATAGCGCATGCAGCAACAGGAGTTTGAACTGCAATAGCTTGCAGTAAAGTATCGCCACCACTAAGCAGCGCGACTTTAGCTTGGCTCATTAGCGCCAAAAAATCAGTATTTTGTAAGCTTGATAAGCAAATAAGTTCATTAGAGTTTGGGATAACGCCAGGATAATTTGGACCAAAAACCACAACACCTGTTAACCCTGTACGTTTAGTAATTTTAAGAGCAGCATTAAAATAAACATCCGCACAATTTAAGTTATTTACACTGTGCCCACCGGAGCCCGCATTAACAATAAAGTAGCTATTTGGCTCTAAATGATATCGATTCAACACATCCCGTTTTTGCTCACTAGATGCAAAAGCAACAAAAGGACCTACATTATTTGGGTATGCCAGAGAAAACATTGCTAACTTAGTGCTTTCAGCCCAAGTTAGTGGCTCTATGCAATAATCGGGCTGCACAACCCAATGTACATCAATTAAATTAACTCGATTAAGCTTTAAGCCTTTTGCTCGTTTTTTAGCATGCTGGGAAATAAAAACGACTTTAGCCCCTACTTTTTTAGCTGCTTTCATATGCCCTGCGCGTCCCGCACAATCAAAAACCACAACATCAGGTCTAAATTGCTCTATAAATTCGCAAACATAATCAAGTTCTTTAGTGGCTGAATGTTCAAGTAATGTGGTTTCAAAAGGGCAATCTTTTGCATACGCCGTATGCTTATTTAATATGAAGTGGATATCAATAGAGTTCGCAAATTCGATTTGTAAACTTTGCGCCAATAGCAACGAACGCATATATTCACCAATGCCTTGTGGTGATGATACCGGAATAAATAAAAGTCGTTTGTTGCTCATTACATTCCTTATTTCCTATTTTGCATCCAGTATATCAATCGCATACTTATTACGATAGATAGCTTACATTTTTATACAAAAAATTAACCCTCTTTATTTTATTATTTGCTGCAATAGCTAGCTTAGGTTGATAAACTTGGCGGCAATTTCAATCATAAGGATCTGAACTTTGCGAAACAGAATTTTTCTTCTTTCTACTCTCTTTTGTGCAATAAGCGTATCAGTTAATGCTGAACCATGGGTAAAACCAGATGATTATGGCTTAAGAGCTGATATTCAACAATTAGCTGATGCTGGTGTTATTTTAGCCCCTGTAACCACTTACCCGCTGATGTGGAAGAGCTTTATAAATGATGTTGACAGCACGCCACTGGAGCAATTAACGCCAAGCTTGCAAGATGCGTTACTGCGCGTAAAGCATCGCTATAAATCAGAAAACAGTAGTTCGCATAACGTTCAACTTGCCGCTTTTGCAGCCACAGATTCTATTATTGCAACCAGTTTTGGTGCTACTAACACGCAAGAGTCTGAACTTTCAGCAGCTTACACTTATTTAGGCAATAACTTTGCAGCTAAAATCGCCGTTAACTCAAGAAGTGATGGAAAGAAGTGTTTAGCCAAAGACAAAAAAACAGATGATATTGTTACTAATGAACAAGCACTTATAGACTGTAAAGATACCTCGTTCGACGATAGTTATTTAGCGTATCGCTTAGGTAACTGGATTTTTAGAGCAGGTGCTGTTGAACAGTTTTGGGGACCTGGTGTTGATAACAGTTTAATAATGTCTGGCAATGCCAAGCCACTCCCAGCAGTAAGCGTAACGCGAGAGCAAAGTACTGCCTTTGAAACCCCTTGGTTAAGTTGGATCGGCCAATGGGGCTTTACCGCCCAAATGGCAAAGCTTGAATCAACTCGTGTAATTCCTGATGCGTTACTTTGGAGTAGCCGTGTTAATTTTCGCCCACTCCAACAGTTAGAAATTGCACTTAGCTGGTCAGCACAATGGGCTGGTGACGGTCAGCCAAGTTCAGCGGGTGATTTTATTGATGTTATCACCGGGCAAACGACGTGTGCTAATGGCAGTGAAAGCTGTGACAGCGCACTGGATTCAAAAATTGGCAACCAACTTGCCGGTGTCGACATTCGCTGGTCTGACACACTCTTTGAGCAACCTTATGCATTATATGCGAGCACAATTGGTGAAGATGCAAGTTCGCAATTTAAACCTGCTGATAGAGCCTATTTATTTGGTGTACAAACAACACAGCGCATATACGATCAAAATATATTGGTGAATGTTGAATACATAGATACGGGCGTATCTTGTAGTTCTGAGTCTTCCACTGAAAATTGCTATTACGAACACACTGAATATAAATCAGGTTATCGCTACCATGGTCGCACTATTGGTTCAACCTATGATAACGATGCACAATCCGTTGTTTTAACTTTATTAGGCCAACTATCTAATGGCGATGATTGGCAGGTTAAATTGCGCAATGTTGATTACAACAGTGATAATCGCGACCGTTACCCTAACAACCCTAACTTAGGTAATACAATTACCAAAACAGGATTTAATAGTAAGCAGTTAGAATTACGTTACAGAATGCTTTCTATGGGCGGACGCTTAACGCTAGGTGCTTTTGCTTCTAACAATGACGGCGCTGAAAACGATACATCAGCATTTGCCAAGTACGAATATAACTTTTAATACGTTATTTTAAATAAAGTAAGGTATTAAAAGCAAAAGGGATGAAAACCGTGTTTTCATCCCTTTTTTGTATTTTTAGTAACTTAAATCAGTAATTAACCTGAACTTTGGTTAAGATATTTACTAACGCATTGAATAATGGTGATATTTAAATTTATTTTCTCTAGCAAGAGATTTTCAGTGAAAACAAGGCGAATTTACGCGTCAATAGCTGGCCTATTGCAAGTAAATTCAACGCAGTTAGCGCTGAAAATAGCTGCTCGAGATAGATTTATTATCCAGAGCTCAGGTTAATTATACCAATTGCATTAAATTAGTGATCTATTATAGCGATAAAAAAGCAGCTCAATAACAAGGCTAAAATTATGATACATAGTTGTTCTATATAAATAATTTTTAACGTCGTTAGTGAGTTATTTAATACGCTAGAATGATCATGTTTTTGATAAAATTGGTATTACTGCTTAATTTTACTAATTACCTTTGATGTTGAGCACCCATCTAAAAATTCAAGCACTTCAACTTTTCCGCCATGGCGAAGTACATGCTCAGCACCCGCTATTTGCTCTACGGTATAGTCGCCACCTTTAACTAAAATATCAGGGCTTATTTGCTCAATTAATTTAGCGGGAGTATCGTTTTCATCTAAGCTACCAAACGGAATAACCCAATCAACAGATGAAAGTGCGCTAAGTACCATTGCACGCTCATCTAGTGGGTTAATAGGACGATCCGCCCCTTTTAAGCGCGTAATAGATTCATCATTATTTAATCCAACAACGAGCCTATCGCCTCGCGCTTTAGCTTGTGCTAAATAACGCACATGCCCAGCATGTAAAATATCAAAACAGCCATTAGTGAATACAATGGTTTCACCGTTTTGTTTTGCAAATTCAATATGCTGAAGTACATCATCAAATGGTGTTTGGTAATGCTCACCACTAGTATGTAAATACTGACCAAGCTTACGACTTAATTCTTCTGGCGAGACAGTTGCTGCACCAAATTTACTAACCGCTATACCTGCCGCTAAATTGGCAATTTCGACAGCATCTTTAGGTTCCATTCCCGCACCAAGCATAACCGCGAGTGTAGCTATAACCGTATCACCGGCCCCAGTTACATCGCTTACTTCAAGCTCTTGTGCTGCAAAATCAAACTTTTCATCTGCATTAATTAACGACATACCTTGCTCAGAACGCGTAAGCAACATGGCTTTAATGCCATTTTTGCTAATTAAATCACGCGCACTTGCAGCTAAAGCTTCTTCTGAATTGGTTTGACCACCCGCTAACTTAAACTCATGTAAATTAGGCGTAATGTAATCAGCACCTTCATATAAATGTAAATCTGGCGATTTAGGATCGATTAAAACCGTTTTTCCGGCGCCCTTAGCAAGGCTTACCATCTCCTTAATTAAGCTTAAAGATCCTTTGCTGTAATCAGAAAACACAATAAAGTCGTATTCATCAAGTACCAACTCTAAACGGTTTAATAAAAGCTGGCTGTGTTGCTCAGTAAACGTTTCTTCTAAATCAAGACGAACGAGTTGTTGATGACGGCTAATAACACGCATTTTTGAAATAGTCGGTAAATCACATACACTGACTAATTGTGAACTTATTTTTTCACCTTTTAGAATAGTCTCTAAAATCTGCCCGCTTTCGTCTTCACCAATTAAGCCCAGTAAGCCAACTTTTGCATCTAAACGCGCTATATTTTTTGCAACGTTAGCTGCACCACCCGCTTTGTCTTCAAACTTACTTACTTTAACAACAGGGACTGGCGCTTCTGGCGAAATTCGACCTGTGTCGCCATACCAGTAACGGTCTAGCATTACATCGCCAACAACTAATATGCGTGCCGCTGATAAGTTTTTTAATAACGATAAATCCATTACTGCTGCTCCGCAACAACCATATCCATGGCTTCACATAACCAGTGACCTATAAACATGTGAGCTTCTTGAATACGTGCTGTTTCGTCATTTTTTATAATGATAGGTAACTTAGCAATATCTTTTACTTTACCGCCATCTCGCCCAGTTAGTGCCACTGTAAAAGCGCCTAGTTTATTTGCAGCTTCTAATGCTAAGTTAATATTATTACTAGTACCTGATGTGGTTAAACCAATAACTAAATCTTCTGGCTTACATAGCGCTTGAACTTGGCGTTCAAACACCGTATCAAAGTGATAATCGTTGCTGTGTGCTGTTAAAATTGATGTATCTGTAGTCAATGCCATAGAGGCAAGCGGACCACGCTCTAATTTATAACGCACTACAAATTCTGCTGCTAAATGCTGTGCATCGGCTGCACTACCGCCGTTACCAAACCATACAATCTTGCCACCAGCTTGTAATGCACTGTGGCATGCTTCTAACAGTTGCATAGATTCTTGATGATAAGCTTCCATCGTTTCAAATAATGCTTGATGACGGTTTAATGTTTCAACGTAGCTAGTTGCCACTGAATCGATAATTGACATGAAAAATTCCTCTAGGAACTGAAATAGCAGGGAAAATTAAATCCATTATTCCATAATTTTATTTAATTGTGTGCATTTTATCGGGTAATAACTGAACCCAGACCATATTTTATTGTGAGTATGTTTAGAAAACGGCTATTTCACGGTAAACTAACGCCATCTCCCTTTAAGAAAGATCAGTATGGCACGCATTTTTTACTCATCCGCATTAATTTTTATTAGCCCACTGATTGTATTTTATCTCTATATATTACGAGGTAAAAAAAACCAAGGCTATCGTGCACACTTTAAAGAGCGCTTTGGGTTTGTCAGTAAGTCTTTATTTACGACTAAAACCAAACCTTTAGTTTTTCATTGTGCTTCTGTTGGTGAGGTACTTGCCGCAACGCCGCTCATTAAAGCTCTTCAAAAAGCGCATCCAAATCTAAATATACTTATAACCTGTAATACCCCAACAGGCAGAGAGCAAATACTTAGCCTGTTTAAAAATACTGTGGCGTGTAGCTACTTACCAATCGATTTTCCGTTTGCGACAGCCCGATTTTTAAAGCGTATTAAGCCACAAGCATTATGTATTTTAGAAACCGAGCTATGGCCAAATTTAATGGCGATAAGTCACAAAAAAAATATACCGGTACTTGTTATCAATGCAAGACTCTCTGAAAAGTCGCAGCAAGGCTATCAAAAGGTCGCTAAATTAACGCATATTATCATGCGCTCAATTACAGTACTTGCGAGTCATAACAAGGCGGATGCGGAGCGTTTTATACAGCTTGGTCTCGAAACTTCAAAAAGCCATGTAACAGGCTCAATAAAATTTGATATAACACCAAGTGACGAGCAATTAGCCAAAGTACTTAATCTTAAACAGCTTTATAACAGTAATAAACACAACAATGATGAACGCTTTGTATGGGTAGCAGGCTCAACACACCCTGTAGAACATGAGTTGATACTTGCAGCCCATCAACAGTTACTAAAAAAGCAACCCAATGCATTACTTATAATTGCCCCGCGCCATCCAGAGCAATTTGATAAAGTGGCAGAGCTTTTAACACAAAGCCCACTTAGTTTTAGCCGTCGCAGCCAAAATAACTATAGCAATGAGCAAGTAGTCCTTGCAGATACGCTTGGTGAGTTACTGTGTTTATATGGCGCTGCAAATGTGAGTTTTATTGGCGGCAGCTTAATTCGCAGAGGTGGGCATAACCCACTCGAATCAGCTGCGTTTTCAGTAGGTGTAATAACCGGTCCGCACACATACAATTTTGATCATGTTTATCCCGAGCTAATAAAACTTAAAGGCGCTGTAATGGTTGATAGTAACGACGAACTAGCAAAGCAGCTCATAACGTTTAGCCAAAACACCAAAGCGTGCCAAACCTTAGGCATTAAAGCTGCGCAATGCGTAGCTAAAAACCAAGGTGCAATACAAAAAACACTTACCATTATTAATCAATATTTAGAGCCAAAACCGTGACTAACATAGCTATAAGCCAAACCCGCGAATGGGTGTCATCTGTTATTGTTAAATATAACTTTTGCCCGTTTGCTCGTAAAGAAGTAGAAAACAACTGTATTCATTACATCGTAAGTCCAGCAGCAAGTATGGATGATGCTGTAATGGATATGCTTGAGCAATGTGTTGAGCTTGACCGCGAACCAGAGCGCGAAACCACCCTTATCATGTTTGACAACGGCTTTAGTGACTTTGAAGATTTTTTAGACTTGGTCGATTTAGCTAATGCACTTTTAGTCGCGCAAGGGTTTGAAGGAAAGTATCAAATTGCGAACTTTCATCCTGATTACGTATTTGCCGACAGTGATGAAACCGATGCCGCAAACTATACAAATAGAGCACCTTTTCCTACTTTGCATTTAATTCGCGAAGCAAGCATGAGCGAAGCACTTGATAGTTATAACGAACCTGAATCGATTCCTGAGCATAATATAAACCTAGCAAGGCGTAAGGGTATTGATTTTTGGCAGCAGTTACTTGAAGGCTGTAAAAAACCGAGCGCTTAAACGCTCGGTTTTATTTTGGCTTGTACAAGCTTTGTGCAAAACCTTGTGCAAAACAAGACAATAACAAACGCTTATTTTTTAACCCAGTTACCATTTACTTCAACGTAATGACCACTTTGGGTTTTTTCAATTGTTTTAGCGGCAGCAAGCGCTTCTACTTGTGAAAGCGACAAGTTATTCTTTTTAGCCAACTTTAAGTACTGCGCTTTACGCTTTGCATTTATATCATCAACAACGGCTTTTGCTTCTGCGTTTTGTACAACAAGTCCTAAATAACCGGAGCTGTCTTCACCTACTAAACCTTGGTTTTTAGCGTCATCAAGGCTAATAGCCCACGCAGAGAACGACATACATACTGCACTAACTAACGTAATAATGTTTAATTTTTTCTTCGTATTCATGTTCTAGCTCCTTAAAATAACTCACTGTCGTCACTAAATAAATTGTCGAGTTCTTTATCTACTTTTACGCGAATTTCGTGATCGACCTTCACATTTAAATTAATCGTAATGGGCTCTTTAGCAGACACCTCAACTCGGTGCGTACAGGCACTTAGTGCACTAATAGCACCTAGCGCGAGCAGTACTTTTATCAATAACGACTGTCTCATTATTAGTTTCCTTTTTGTGAGTATTGTTGCTCAACTTTTTGTGTAATTTCGTCACTTAAACGCAGTGCGCGTAAAAGTGTAAACACGTTTTCTTCGTGGTTATAGTTAAAGTTAACTTGCTGCTGCTCTGCTTTATTATAGCCTTGTAAATTAACCCCTAGTTTTAACCAGCCATCGTTTTTTAGTTCAACACTACTATTTAGCTTTTGAATATCTAGATTTGCTAATAACCCTAACACAGGTTGCAACTCTTGCTGTTGCTGCATCACCGAATCAAACGCGGCATTATTGGTAATTTTTAAATTACCGGTGCCTTGGCTAAATAAGCTACCGTCAATTATTTCAATTTTTCCACTATCAAAATGGATAGGTAAAGACCCCGCCAAGCGCCCCGTTAATACAATGCCCGACTTATCGTCGAGTGTAACGAGTTTACTGGCATCAATGTTTTCAAACTTAACATTAGCAACTTGATTTGGCTTCCCTACTGTGTAGGTATCTAATGAAAACTCGCCACCAAACACACTTCCTTTTACATCATTTATAAGCGCGGTATTGCCACTCACTTGCCATAGCCCTTTAATCTTTTTAACTACGGCACCGGCTCTAAACTCATTTAAATTAAAGGTAGTTGGTTTTACATTAAGCTTGCCTGAATTATATTCCCCACTAAATACACTGTTTAAATCATTTGCAAGGTAGTCGTTATACAGTGCACTTGCGTGACTAACATCCATATTGAACGATGCATTTTGCAAGTTTACATCGCCACTAATATAACCATTAAATTCACCTTCAGTTAGCTGTGCAAGTGGCTCAAATTGATTAATAACAGTATTTAATGGCAGTACACTTTGCTCAGGAATAATCACTTCAAACGGATGAGCTTGCGACGATACATGATGATTTACCACTAACTCAACATCGTTTATAAATGCGTGATGCGTGGCTTTAAGTGCACGGCTTTGCAGCCCAGTAGACTCTACTTTTATATTATTAAGTTTTATGTCAGGGCTATTAACAGCTTTTATATTCGTTTTTGCTGTTAGATCAGCAAATAACTCACCTACTCCTAAATTAGCCTTTGCTGTTAATGTGTTACTTATATCTGTGACTTTAAATTCTTTATATTCTGCGCTTTTTAATTGCTGGGTTAACGCTACCTCTGCGTTTAACTGTTTATCCATTTTTGCTGTTAAATCACCTTGGTATTGCACTGCACTTATATCAAACGCATCTACACTATTAAGCGTTAATTTAGCATTTATAAACCCAATTGGTTTTGAGTCTATAAACCCACTTATATCAAAGTGACCATTGAGGCTAAGCCCATTCGCTGTTGCAGGAGCAAACTCAGGTAAACTTTCAAGCGCAATAGCGTAATCGCCTTTAATCGCAGTTTCAGCCAAACGAGCGTTAACATTAATGTTATTTATATCGGGTGTATTTATTTGAGCTGATAAATTTGTCTGTAAGTTTTCAAGTGGAGATTTAATATTAAGTGTTGTATCTGTTATTAAAATATCAAATTGCTTATCGCTTTCACTCATCAAATTAATTACAGGTACACTGAGCTCACTACCCTCTAAGCCAATTGATTTAGGAAAGTTAAGTTGCCAATTTAAAGGAACTTGTTTGCTAATAAAGCCTGCATATTCACTCGGTGGAATTAACTCAGTACAGCTTGGTGTTAAATTAATTTTGTTATTAAGCAAATCGGTATTAAACATTAACGCTTGGCTATTTAAATTAAAACGCGCCGCCAATTTACCAGTGGTTAATACGTTAACTTTGCACTGCTTATACGTGTGAGCAAACTGGGAGCTAATATCGCCATTTAACTCAAGCTCTATACCATCAAAGCTAAATGCTTGCTGAGTATTAAAGTTAAAATCTTCTATTAATGTATTTTTAGTGTTTATAACCTGCTTTAAAAGAGTGTCATTTACTGCAAACTGACCACTTACTTTATTAGCAGTCAAAATTGCGCTCGCGTTTATATCACCCGTGACATTAAATTTATTTAGCTCGGGTTCTAATATGCTTATTTTAAGTGGCTTATTGAATTCTTCGCTTTTTACTACAAGCTGTTTAATATTGATTAATGGGCGATTTAGGGGAAGTGCTAAATCGAGGTTTTTAGCAAGCTGATTGGCATTTTTACTTTTAGGGAGTGGATTAACTGTTAGCACTGCATTTTCAATATCTACACGCTTTGTATTTGCAGTAATACCAGTAAGTTGCAATTGTTGATTTTGATAATTTAAACACACTCTATCAGCATGAATATTTAAGCTAGACGTGATTGAAAAATCAAGGCAGTTTAATGTGACACCCACTTTTTTAAGTTCAGGCGCTATAACCCACTGTAATAATGGCAAGCGAAATACATAACCAAGCAGCAAGGTACTTAGCAACACAACGCCAACAATTAAACCAACTCGCTTAAACATACTATCCTTAAATGCTTTGTGCTTTTAGCTAAAACTATACTAATCAAAAAAGGCTGCACAGTGCAGCCTTTTTTATTTTACAGCTAGATTATGAATCTAACTTGTATAAAAGTAATTAAATTAACCTACATTTTTACGTGCATTACGGAACATACGCATCCACGGGCTATCCTCGCTCCACTCATCAGGATGCCAAGAGTTGGCAACGCTTCTGAATACACGTTCTGGATGCGGCATCATTACAGTGGCGCGGCCATCAGTTGACGTAATACCTGTAATACCTTCTGGGGAACCATTAGGATTCGCTGGGTACTGCGTTGTAGGGTTACCGTAGTTATCTACAAACTTAACCGCGACAGTGCCGCTATTAAGCGCCGCTTTAGTGGCTGCATCGTTTGCAAACTCAGCATGACCTTCACCATGAGAAACCGCTATAGGCATACGTGAACCTGCCATTCCGTTAAAGAACACAGACGGGTTCTCTTGTATTTCTACTAAACTAAAGCGAGCTTCAAAACGCTCTGATTTATTCGTTACAAAACGCGGCCAGTGCTCAGTGCCAGGGATCAACTCTTTCAACGTCGATAACATTTGGCAACCGTTACATACACCTAAGCTAAAGGTATCTTCACGATGGAAGAAGTTTTGGAACTGATCGCGTGCCATGTCGTTAAACAAAATAGACTTAGCCCAACCTTCACCAGCACCTAGTACGTCACCGTATGAGAAACCACCACATGCCACTAAACCTTTAAATTGCTCTAGTGTTAAACGACCTTCTAAAATGTCGCTCATGTGTACATCAACGGCTGCAAAGCCTGCACGGTTAAACGCTGCCGCCATTTCTAAATGAGAATTAACACCTTGCTCACGTAAAATAGCCATTTGCGGTTTAGCACCGGTTGCAATGTATGGCGCTGCTATGTCTTCGTTTAAATCAAAGTTTAGTTTTACATTTAAGCCTGGATCTTTTGCATCAAATTTGGCATCAAACTCTTGCTTAGCACACTCAGGGTTATCACGACGGGCTTGCATTTGATACGTTGTTTCAGCCCAAATAGTACGAAGCTCAGTACGCGTATGATTAAGTACCGTGTTTTCGCCACGGTTAAATATAATCGTATCATCACTATTAAGCGTACCAATGTTGTGACTAATGGCTGCTATACCATGTTGTTCAAACACCGCATTTACTGCATCTAAATCAGCATTTGCAACTTGAATTACTGCACCTAGCTCTTCGTTATAAAGCGCTTCAATGTCTGAACCTGTTAAAGCTGCTAAATCAATCGTTACACCGGTGTGACCCGTAAACGCCATTTCAGCAACCGTGGTAAATAAACCACCGTCTGAGCGGTCATGATAAGCAAGTAACTTACTATCAGCCACAAGCGCTTGCATTGCGTTATAAAAGCCCTTTAATAACTCTGGGTTATCAACATCAGGGGTTACATCACCTAATTGCTTATAAACCTGTGCAAGGCTTGATGCGCCCATGCGGTTTTTACCCGCACCTAAATCAACTAATATAAGCGATGTATCGCCTTTATTTGTACGTAGCTCTGGTGTTACTGTTTTACGTACGTCGTCAACACGACCAAACGCAGTTATAACCAGTGAAAGCGGTGATGTTACTGATTGCTCTTGTGAGTCACCTTCATCTTTCCATGTCGTTTTCATTGACATAGAATCTTTACCTACAGGAATTGTTAAACCAAGCGCAGGACAAAGCTCTTCGCCAACGGCTTTAACAGCTTCATATAAACCAGCATCTTCACCTGGGTGACCCGCTGCTGCCATCCAGTTTGCCGATAACTTAATGTTTTCAAGGCTACCAATGTTTGCACAGGCAATATTAGTTAACGACTCAGCTACAGCTAAACGAGCAGATGCACCGTAATTAAGTAATGCTGCAGGAGTACGTTCACCAAGTGACATAGCTTCACCGTGGTATGTATCGTACGTTGCTGCAGTGACGGCACAGTTAGCAACAGGTACTTGCCAAGGACCAACCATTTGATCGCGCGCTACTAAACCCGTAACTGAGCGATCGCCGATTGTTATTAGGAATGTTTTTTCTGCAATGGCTGGTAAACGCATTAAGCGCTGCGCTGCATCTGCTGCATTTATTAATGTAGTATCAAGCGCTTTACCAACAACTTGCTTTGACGTTACATCGCGGTGCATTTTAGGTGCTTTACCTAATAATACGTCCAGCGGTAAATCAACAGGGTTATTTTCAAAATGGCTGTCTGACACTGTTAAGTGAGGTTCAGCGGTTGCTTCACCTATAACAGCGTACTGGGCACGTTCACGCTTACAAATTGCTTCAAAGCGGTCAAAGTCTTCTACGCCAACAGCGAGTACATAACGCTCTTGTGATTCATTACACCAAATTTCGTGTGGTGCCATGCCTGGCTCATCGTTAGGAATGCTACGTAATTGGAACTTACCACCACGTCCGCCATCATTAACAAGCTCAGGAAACGCATTTGATAAACCGCCAGCACCTACATCGTGGATGAATGCAATTGGGTTTTCATCACCTAGCTGCCAGCATTTATCGATAACTTCTTGGCAACGACGTTCCATTTCTGGATTTTCGCGTTGTACTGAAGCAAAATCTAAATCTTCGTTCGATTGACCAGAAGCCATGCTTGATGCAGCACCACCACCTAAACCAATGTTCATTGCAGGCCCACCTAGCGCAATTAATTTAGCGCCAACAGGAATATCGCCTTTTTGAACATGATCAGAGCGAATATTACCTAAACCACCGGCAAGCATAATTGGTTTATGATAACCACGTACTTCTTCGCCATTATGGCTTGTTACTTTTTCTTCGTAAGTACGAAAGTAACCTAATAAGTTAGGACGACCAAACTCATTATTAAATGCAGCGCCACCTAGCGGACCTTCTGTCATTATATCAAGTGCGTTAACAATACGACCCGGCTTACCAAAATCGCTTTCCCATGGTTGCTCGTAACCTGGAATACGTAAGTTTGATACAGTAAAGCCAACTAAACCTGCTTTTGGCTTAGAGCCACGACCTGTTGCGCCTTCATCGCGAATCTCACCACCAGAGCCTGTAGCCGCACCAGAGAATGGCGCAATAGCGGTTGGGTGGTTATGAGTTTCAACCTTCATTAGTATTTCAATGTCTTCTTGATGATACGCATATTCACCTTGCGCATTGGGGAAGAAGCGACCCGCTTTTGAGCCTTTCATTACTGCCGCGTTATCTTTATACGCCGACAATACATTTTCAGGATTTAGCTCAAACGTATTTTTAATCATTTTAAACAGCGATTTTGGCTGCTCTTTTCCATCGATTGTCCAGTCAGCATTAAATATTTTATGACGACAATGCTCTGAGTTTGCTTGTGCAAACATAAATAATTCGATGTCGTTAGGGTTACGCCCTAACTTTATAAAGTTTTCTACCAAGTAGTCTATTTCGTCATCAGCAAGGGCAAAACCTTGCTCAACATTCGCTTTAGCTAACGCTTCGCGTCCACCACCTAGAATATCGACAGACGACATTTGGCGCGGTGCATCACTGCGAAATAACTGCGCTGCATTTTCAAACTCACTATGCGTGGCTTCAGTCATACGGTCGTGTAATAACGCCGTGACTTGTGCAAATTGCCCTGCGTTTAAATCGCCTTCTACATAATAAGCAATACCGCGTTCAACGCGATGAACTTGCTTTAAACCACAATTGTGGGCAATGTCAGTTGCTTTAGATGCCCAAGGTGAAATGGTACCAGGGCGAGGTGTAACGAGTACAAGTTTGCCTGCTGGGGTATGCTCAGCAATAGTTGGACCGTAAGTTAATAGCTTTTCAAGCTTGGTTTGCTCAGCAGCACTCAAAGGCGATGTTAAATCGGCAAAGTGAGTATACTCGGCATATACGTTAGTGACAGGAAGTTGCGATTGTTGGCAACGCGCTAAAATTTTATTAACTCTGAACTCTGAAAGTGCTGGTGCACCACGAAGGATCAACATAGATAATTTCATCCGGGGTTAGGGATTGAACGATATTTTAGGCACGCATTATAGTCCAATTAGCATTCAGATTTAACTCAAAATTACGCTTTTCATAAAATTAACTTTTTGGCTTTATTTATAGTCTATTTTAGTTAATAAAATAAAACGTAAAGTGACGCGATGGCTTAGTTTTGCTATAACGGTGGCTAGCGAGATTAAGGGGCACACAATGTTCAAAGAAAAACTAATAATAATCATTACTTTAGTTATGTTGTTATGTGCATGTGATATGCAAGAACAACCAACTCAACTCGCCCAAATAAAAGAGCAAAATAAAATTCGTGTAGGCACACTTGCCAGTGCTAGTAACTATTATCAAGCGGTACAAGGCGAGCAAGGTTTTGAATATGAATTATCACAAGCTTTTGCCGAATATTTAGGTGTAGAGCTTGAAATAGTACCATTTTTTAACTTATCTGATATGTTTGAACGCCTTGAAAACGGCGACTTAGATTTAATTGCCTCAGGACTTACCTATAATAAAGCTCGGGCAGAGCAATATCGCTATGGCCCAACTTATCGCACAATTAGCCAAAAGTTAGTTTATAAACAAGGGCGTGTTCGCCCACGTGACTTTGACGACCTAGATGGTAACTTTACCGTTATAGCTAAAAGTAGTCACTCGCTTACTCTACAAAAAATAAAGAAAAACAACCCCAAGCTAACTTGGACAGAAAGCGAAGAGTTTGACGAAGAAGAGCTTCTGCAAGCGGTTATTGATGGTGAGATAGATTACACACTTGCCGACACACATACGTTGTCATTATTTCGTCGTTATCACCCAAATTTAAGTATTGGTTTTTCAGTGAGTCATAACGACCCTATTGCATGGATACTTCAAAAAACAAAAGACGATTCATTATATGCTTTACTCGTACCTTTTTTTGGTGATATAAAACAAAGCAACCAACTTTACGTACTTGAAGAAAAGTACTTTGGTCACGTACGCCAATTTAATTATGTAAACACTCTCGCCTATATAGAAGCAATTAAAGAAACTTTACCCACCTATCAGCCATGGTTTGAACAATATGCTGGGAGTCTTGATTGGCGTTTATTAGCAGCACTTAGTTATCAAGAATCAATGTGGAATCCACGCGCTAAATCTCCTACTGGCGTGCGCGGTATAATGATGCTTACTCGCAGCACGGCAAAGCAGGTTGGTGTCACTAACAGATTAGAACCTGAACAAAATATTCGCGGTGGTGCAAAATATTTAACTAAGCTGATTAAACGCATTCCAGACAGAATCCCGCAACCGGATAGAACATGGCTTGCATTAGCAGCTTACAATGTAGGTTGGGGCCACGTTAACGATGCTCGCATAATTACCGAACAACAAGGTGCAAGCCCCGATAAATGGGCTGACGTTAAAAAACGCCTGCCATTTTTAATTAAAAAGCGCTATTACCGTAAAACCCGCTACGGTTATGCTCGTGGCGATGTCGCTGTTAAATACGTTGATAATATCCGTCGCTATTACGACGCACTTGTTTGGTTAGATGAAAATAATGCCATTACAGAAGAACGTGAGCCAGAACCAATCACAGAGCTGAGCACTGATACTGATACCAAGCCAAAGCTAAACGAAACAAGTGACGTAAAAAGTGACGTAAAAAGTGAGACAAGTGGAGCTCAAACAGAAAAAACAACAAGCTTTAATTGAGCCTGAACAGCCGAGTGAAAATAATAACCAAGATTAATCAGGCATCCGTTTTTTTGAGCATATTAATAAGTAGAATTTAAGTAAATTAAATATCTGTTTACTTGTCATCAAATGATCACTAATGTGTGTTTATCGTATATCATTATTTTATAAGATAGATACCAAAACCACCTCAAGATACGAGTTTCAGTTGGAATTAAAAGCAATTTAGACAAGGCATTGATTGTAAAGGATGGTCATTTTCCCTTGTTAAAATCAATAACGCCGTATAAATTGCTTTTAAACCAACCCTAAGGGCATTTCACAGGGGCTTACTCTCTTCGTTGTGACTTCTTAAAAGGGACTGCCATTATTGCAAAGTAACGCCTTGATATTAAGTCCCTGTGAAATGCTGAATTCTGCATCTTAAGGTGATTTGAGTATATATTGTGCCTTTCTCACTCTTGCATTAGGAGAACACATGCTAAAACGTAGACGCACACAAAAATTAAAACGTAATGTAATTTACTCTACCGCCACACGTCGTCGTGTTATGTTACGTAAACTTCATAAGAAAATAATCTGGCGCAGACGTATGTTTGCAGTGCAAGAAATGGCAGAGCTAGAAATTAAGACAGAGACTAATTAAAGTCAGCAGCATCACGAGCAGCTTTTTTAGCTGCTTTAATTTGTGCCCTTCTAGATTTAAAAAAATCCGAAATAGCATTCCCACACTGCTCACTTAAAACGCCACCACACACATCTACTTGATGATTCAATCTAGGCTCTTGCAGCAAATTCATTATAGAGCCTGCAGATCCTGTTTTTGCATCCGCAGCACCAAAAACTAAACGCTTTATTCGACTATGAACTAACAATCCCGCACACATGGAGCAAGGCTCTAGCGTCACGTACAACGTACAATCAATCAAGCGGTAATTATTTAATACTTTTCCAGCTTCACGTATTGCAATCATTTCGGCATGCGCTGAGGGATCGTTATCCGTTATTGAACGGTTATAGCCAGCTGAAACTAGTTGGTTATCTTTCACTACAATTGCACCTACTGGTATTTCATTAAGCTGTTCTGCTTGTTTAGCATACAAAAGTGCTTGTTCCATCCAATAAGAATCGTCAAATGGCTCGTTCATAATTTCTACTTAAATAACTTTTTATGCTGTAATTATACCTAGTTAGCGCTTAAAAGTGCGTTATTGATTAGTTTATTGCAAAAATAAAACAATATTTACCCGTTTGTAATGGCTCACTCGTGCTGATTTACGCTATAATCTCACGCTTTTTTTATTTAGCTCACAACACGGGTAGCAAATGAAATTTCCTGGACGCCGCAGGCATAAACATTATTTTCCAGTGGAAGCCAAAGATCCACTTACCAATCAACTTAACGCAACTGAGCGATTACAACGTAGTTATATTACGGGTATCGATCAAATCGTTGTTGATATAGAGGCTAAAGTTGATCAGGCTTTCCTTGACGAGTTTCAATTGCGCAGAGGTATGTCGCAAGTTATTGATAGCGATATAACAAACGCTTTATACGATCGTTTAAAATTAAACGACATGGTTGATTACGAGTTTGCAGGTGGCACTATTGGTAACACTATGCACAACTACTCTGTACTTGCAGATGATCGCTCAGTTCTGTTAGGCGTAATGAGCGAAAACATAAAAATAGGTAGCTACGCCTATCGTTTTTTATGTAACACCTCAAGCCGTGTAGATTTAGACTACCTTCAACCGGTTGACGGACCTATTGGCCGCTGCTTTACGTTAATTGATGAAACCGGTGAACGTACCTTCGCAATAAGTGCAGGTCTAATGAATCACTTACGTCCTGAGTCAATCGATAAAGAACTTATTGAAAACTCATCTGCGCTAGTGATCAGTGCTTACCTGATGCGTACTCAAGGCAGTGAAACAATGACTGAAGCCACTCTGCAAGCGGTTAAATACGCTAATGATGCAGGCGTGCCCGTTGTATTAACACTCGGTACCAAGTTCTTAATTGAACAAGACCCTGCTTGGTGGGCAAACTTTGTTGAACAGCATGTTGATATACTTGCTATGAACGAAGAAGAAGGCCTAGCAATTACAGGCTTTGAAGACCCTCTTTTAGCCGCTGACAAAGCACTTGATTGGGTAGACTTAGTTATTTGTACGGCAGGCGAAAAAGGCTTGTTTATGGCCGGCTACGTTGATGACAGTTTAAAACGTGAAACCGAATACCCGTTATTACCAGGTGCAATCCCTGACTTTAACCGTTACGAATTCTCACGAGCTATGCGTAAAGATGAATGCGCTGAACCAATCAGAGCATACAGCCATACAGCCCCCTTCATGGGTGGACCTGATTCAATCAAAAACACCAATGGTGCAGGCGATTGCGCTCTAGCTGCTGTATTGCATGATTTATCAGCGAATGTTTATCATAAACTTAACGTAGCAAACTCAGCTAAACATCAGCAACAAGCTATTACTTATTCATCACTATCGCAAATTAGTAAATATGCTAACCGAGCAAGCTATGAAGTATTAGTTCAGCATTCACCTCGTTTATCTCGCGGCTTACCTGAGCGTGAGGATTGTTTAGAGCAGGTTTATTGGGAACAGTAAATCACTGAGGGAGCAATTATTACTCCCTGATAGGATCTAAAAAATAGAAATATCAAGCTTTTTGGATAGCAGCTCAAGTGCTGCTATCCCTGCCACTGAATTACCAAATGAATTAAGCCCCGGAGAATAAACCGCCACAGTAAACTTATTTGGTAATACCGCTAAAATAGTCCCCGATACACCTGATTTACCAGGCATACCCACTCTGTAACCAAAATCACCTGCTGCATCGTATAAACCGCTGGTAAATAAAAGCGAGTTTAACTGCTTGTTTTGACGACTACTTAAAACACGATTACCCGATCTATTATCTACACCTTTATTAGCTAAAAAATTATAAGCTTTAGCTAGTTCAATACAATTGAGCTCAATAGAACAAAAATTAAAGTAAGACCATAAAACATCATCAACTTCATTTTCAAAGTTACCAAACGATTTCATTAAATGCGCCATAGCCGCATTACGATGCCTAAACTCATACTCTGAATTAGCTACTTTTTTATCGATCACAATACCTCGGTTATCTGCTAACAATCTAAACGTTTCAAGCATAGAGTGCATCGGGGCAGATAAACGACTATATAACGCGTCACACGTTACAATTGCGCCTGCATTAATGAAAGGGTTACGTGGTATCCCTTTTTCGAATTCAAGCTGTGTAAGCGAGTTAAATGCGGTGCCTGATGGTTCTTTTCCTACTCGGTGCCAAAGCTCATCACCATAGCGTTGCAGCGCCATAGTGAGAGTCATCACTTTAGAAACCGATTGAATAGTAAAACGTTGCGTGCAATCACCAGCACAAATAGTGTCACCTTCAGTAGTGTATATAGCAATTGAAAATTGCTTAGGGTCAACCTCCGCAAGAGCTGGTATATAATCAGCTACTTTACCTTGTGATAGTAAAGGTGCTACTTCTTGGGTTATTTCATTCAATACATCTTGATAATCAGCAGTAGGCAATCGGCACCTCAAAAAGTAGTAACATAAAACTAAATTTTAACACGCTAAGATTAACTACGGCTAACTTTGTTATAAAAGTTGAAAAAGATTAAATTAAAAAATCAATGTGAAGTTATGGCAGAGCTCATTATGAAGAAAAATTGGCTAATACCAATTCCATTTATTAGTTGGTCATATTAATCCATGATCTTGAACAGAGTGAAATGACTCTATTAATATCACTTCTAAAATTGTTCCAAGCGATTGAGCACTTTTCTTCAATATCTTCATAGTTTACGAAAGCACGGTTGGCAATTTCATTTTGTCTCATCCAAGACCATACTTGCTCAATTGGATTTAACTCTGGCGAATAAGGCGGAATATGAATAATACTAATATTGGGAAATTCTTTATCCAAGTACTCTTGATGCCAACTAGCACCATCCATTACCACTACAGCATGACTCGGGGTTCGGGCAACAATAATAAGCGACATAGAATAAGCCAGTTCAAGTAGTTAGCTTCGTTTATTTTAATAAGTACTAACTTGATCTGTTAGGTTTGAACAAAGCTAGTTTTTCGATGCCATGAGATGGAGTCCACCGTTTGAACTCCACAAAGCCATGCTTTTTGTACAACTTTATTGCAGGCTCGTTAGCTACAGCCGTTTCTACAATGGCTTTTGTATATTCGAATGAGCCAAGAACGTAACTAAGTAATTTGCTTGCAATGCCTTTCCTAAAATAACTTGGGTCAACAGTTAAACTGTCGATCTCTAAATACTTATCTTTTAAAGTAATCTCTATAACTGCGGCAATACATCCATTTTCAATAAAACCGTAAAATAGGGTTTTGGAACTTTCTATATCTTTGGCACTGCGCGATAGCGGTGGAAAATTAAGAGTACCAATAAGTTTAGCTTCAACTTTACTTCCGAGTTACACCAATTGGTAGATCAAGTTCGCTCGTTGTTAAACTTACATCAAATTTACATTCGACTTTTTCTCGGTCAATTGTTGACGTTCCTCATCACTTAAATCATCTCTGCGCAACAAAATGTTTAAATGTTTTAACGCTTCTTGTTTTTTACCAAGTTTTACAAAGGCGTCAACGATATGAAGCCTAGAGCTATATTCAGATGGCTCCTGACTGATGTTGTAGCTAAAATACTTAATTGCTTCAGCAGGATTTTCTAAGTAGGAGAGTTGTCCTATGCCTTCATCATACATTTGCCAGGATTTTGGTTCAATTTGATACCCATATAGGGTTGATAGCTTTTTGAAGTGCGCTAGGACACTTTCGTAGCCTTCAACTGATGTTTCATATGGAATAGACCACTGAGGGTACAAACCTCTGAGTGCCCCAATTGTCCCGTAAATCGGTGTATTCTGATGAGGCTCTTCTCGAAAGTATTCAAATTTGTAACGCAGGTTCGGTGTATTTAAATTCGCAAGTTCTCTCTCTATCTTTTGAATCCCTGAGAGCATCTGAACACCTTCTGGGGAATCTGATTCTGGGTTACCTTCATTCCCTATATTCATGTATAGAAAATTTTTGTGCATGGGATTCGTTTTTACGAACTTAATGAGATCGCTAACGGTTTTTCCGCTCTCCCAGAACACAGAGGGACTATTGGCAAAGTGCGCTTGGAACAAGTTTGGCCTTTTATGAAAACTATGTGACACAAGCAGCCCGCCGTATGAATGCCCAGAGAGTATTCTAAATTTTTCTGTCCGATAATGTTTCTCGATGTATGGGATAACGTCTTGTTCAATAAACGTTAAATACTTATCTGCCCCGCCGCTATGCTCTTCGTAATTTGGATCAGATGTTGGTGTAAAATCTCTGCCTCTGTTAGAAGTAGAGATCCCAACGATGATCATTTGAGGGGCGCTATTGTATCCATTCAGCGGGGCAAGAACGCCTGATACAAGAGGCAACCCTACAGGTGCATCTAAAGTGTAAAGAACAGGATAACGATAGTTTTGATTGAATTCACTTTCATACTTGAAAGGCAATTGAACATAGATATCAACGGTTTCATTTAACACAGAAGATGGAATTGGTATTTTTTGAAAAGGTAAATGCCGCTCAACAGCATTTTCTTTAAATGAATCCGCATACGCACTAAAGAAAGCCGTGACAATAAAAAAAATCGTGCAGAAATACTTGGTCATTCAATGTCCTTATTTAAATGCTTGTTTAGTAAAAGAAACTCAAGAATAAGGGATTGCTTAGATGGAGTCTAGTCACATGGAAACAATCAAGGTGTTGAAAAAAATAGCAGCTCCGAATTCTGACACGGACGCTTGTTGCGCTCTTGATACAAATTCCTAAATCATACGAACGAGTGCTTTAGCAGTGGTAGATACCTTCGAATAAGACAATTATTGATCTGTGTTTCGTTTATTTTTGTTTCGATCAGATTGCCCAAATAGGTATTACTTGCTAAGGTCACTACGGCAAAGTCGCTCGGTAATTAGACCGACAGAATCCCTTGGTAATCACACTACTACACAAAAGATTAAATACACACCCATTTTGCTATTACTTCAAACATACTTTCAACTTTAATAGGCTTTGAAATATAGCCATTCATACCGCAATCTTTCGCCTTTAGTAAATCGGTTTCTCTTGTATTAGCAGTCATTGCAATAATGGGTAAATTTTTAAACTTTGCTTGTTTTTTTATTTCTTTGGCTGCTGTGTAACCATCCATTCGGGGCATCTGGCAATCCATTAACACCCCATCATAGGTTTTATTTTTTAGCGCTTCTAATGCCTCAATACCATCATTGGCAACATCAACGATTAAGCCTTTTTTGCGAAGTATTTGTGTTGCTACTTGCTGATTGAGCGGATTGTCTTCAACCAATAAAATATGAATACCTTGAAGCTTTTGTAATGCATTTTGTGTATCTGAGCTCTCTTGTGATTCTGGTTTATTAAGTGTTTTTATATGCATAATTTGTAAAAGTACATTGTATAATGTGCTTTTAATAATTGGTTTAATAAGTACTTTATAAGTGTTATCAGCAAACCCTAGTAGGCTTTCGTTGAGTGCTTTATTTTCACAAGGTGCTACTACGATTAGCTTTTTCGCATTTAATTTGAGTTCATTACGAAGAGACTGCGCAGCCCCGTCATTATTTAAATTTAAAGTACGCCAATCTATAAAAATAAAATCGTAATCATGTAAGGCGCTTAACCGGTCTAGCACTTGGTTGATATTATTTGCAATATCAACCTTAACTTCAAATCCAATAAGCAGTGTTTGTAATGATGCTAACGTACTGTCTGAACTTTCGATAACAAGGGCCTGCTTAGCTCTAACATGTGATATTTCAAACTCACTTTTCTTAGTCGAATAGCTAAGTGGAATAGTAAAACTAAAACAACTTCCTTTATTCAGCTTACTGTTTACTAAAACATTTCCCTGCATTAGTTCTACCAATGTTTTACTTATTACCAAGCCAAGCCCAGTTCCACCAAACTTTCGTGTAGTAGACACGTCAGCCTGAGTAAAAGGTTTAAATAGTGAATCTACTTGTGCTTGGCTCATTCCAATGCCATTATCTAAAACAGAAAAAGTGACACTGCAAAAATTGTCTACCTTTTGCGCTAACTTTACAGCTAATACAACTTTACCGCGGGTTGAGAACTTCAGTGCATTATTAAGCAAATTTAACAGCACTTGATTAAGCCTTAATGCATCACCAATAAAAAAGTCAGGCAGTAAGGGGTCAATATCAAACAGCACTTCAATTTTTCTTTGTGATGCTAGCGTGCTAATAATATTGACAAGATTTTCTAGAAAGATATTAAAATTGAATTCTTTTTGTTCTAGCTCTATTTTACCCGCTTCGACCTTTGAAAAGTCTAAAATATCATTAATGATCCCTAATAAAGACTCTGCCGAATAGTGAATTTTTTCAACATAGTCGCGTTGCTTATCAGAAAGCCCGGTATCTAAAGCAAGATAAGCCATGCCAATTATTGCATTCATCGGGGTACGAATCTCATGACTCATATTTGCCAAAAAGTCTGATTTAGCATTATTTGCAGCTTCTGCATCTTGTTTCGCAAGTTTGAGGGCATGGGTTCTATTAGCAACCTCTTGCTCTAAGTTTTCAGCCGCTCCTTTGAGCACTTCATTGGCTTCGTAAAGTTGTAATGATTTGGCTTCTAATAGCTTTTCAGCTTCTTTTCGCGCAAGCCGCTCTCTCTCAAACCGTCTTTGTAAAAGTGCTACATCCATACTTAATCTACCAACGTTAAATTAAAAGTAGCTACTTGATGATTTTCACTGATATCACTGTTTACGTGTATATTTTCACCAAAATAATTAGCAGCCCCTTCAATTAACCCCTCAGCTAAAAGCGCAAATGGATTACTTGAGTGATAAAACATTTGCATTTTAGTACTGCTCAAACGCTTAGTTTGAAAGCTTGGTAAATCGGCATCACGATATAACTTTTTAACCTCAACATGCACATGCCTGTCGATGGTATCTAAAAAATCAAATGTTGTAGTTAGGTCTTGAAAAAACTGCGGGTAGTAAATTAAAAAATGGCTTAAAAGGTATTTTCCATATTCTTTAAGCAGTACGCCAACTGGCAGGTTAACGCATTCACTAAGTGATGTGATTAGCTTTATAAGCTCTTGTTTATCGTAATTACCAACACTCGTATAAGCACCTTTAGAGTCGAGATCATTTTGCTCTATTATTTGGTCGGCCACTTCTACAGAAAAGTGACTTTCAACCATTTCTAGAAATTCAGTGAAAATAATACCTTTCATCAAACTACCTTTTTATTAGCGATGAATTAAGTATAGTTTTAAACTGTAAAAGTTCACGTTTATAAGTCCTCCGGCTAAGGCGTATTAGTCGAGGGGCGAGCTAGGCAAGCTAAAGAGTTAGGTAACTACTTATGCCATATACTTACATTTACTCAATCAACAAAGAGTCTCTTTTAATAAAAAATACACTCCAACTGCCTTCGTTTTTCATCACTTATCTCGTTTTTTGCTAAGTTTATTTTTATACATTGCTTGATCAGCACTATTAAGTAAGGTTTCAAACGATTGTTTTTTGGATTCGGTAAAACTATAACCAATGCTTAGCGATAAATCACAAATGTCGCTTTTAACCAAGGCTTTTGAATATTCAGTCGAAATTTTATTAGTAATACCGTTGAGTTTATTTTTATCATTTACTTGCATTACAGCAACAAATTCATCGCCACCTAAACGACCAACTATATCGGCATCTCGTAAATGTGCCTTTAATGTAACTGCTAATATAATTAAAGCTTTGTCGCCCACTTCATGTCCGCATGTGTCGTTTAATTTTTTAAAGTCGTTTACATCAATAAATAAGCAACACACATCAAAGCCTAAACGAAATGCTAAATTAAGTTTTTGCTGAGCTAGCAAAATCAGGGCCCGGCGATTATAAATATTAGTCAGTGCATCCAGCATGGCTACTTCGCGCATTTGCTCAAAGCTATTTATAAGTGCTAAATCGTCTTCAATTAAGTCACGTAGCTGCTCTATCAGTTCAAAATATTCATCGGTATAGCTTGTTTTTTTAGTATCTTTTAAACACAAGGTGCCAAATATTTGGCCTTGTGGCCAATGAATAGGTAAACCTAAGTAGGATTCAACACCGTCTTCAACTACTTCTGGTAGGGTGTTCCACGCTTCGCTCTTACTTGCAGCATTGACGTAAACAATATTATTACTTTGGACTACGTATTTACAAAAAAGAGGGGTATGAGGAGAGAGTATAGGGTTTGTCTCAAAATGAGAGCCGCCTTCATTACTTTTTATTACAACACGATAGCCTTTACTTGTAGCCTGAACTATATAACCAGACGGGGCTGAAAAAAGCCCCGTGATAAGGTCGATTATTTTTTGCCATTTGTGTAATGATATTTTGCCATCAACACCTGAAAATGCCCATTGATCAGTTTCAAACATTACGTTACCTCGGCTATGTATTAGCTCCAGTATAGGCAAAAAAATAGAGCAAAAGCTATTACTTACGGCGTCTACTTGGCTCTCTTTTACCTGTAATGCGTTTTTTATCACGATCTTTTCGCGACTTATTAGTATTTTTACGATTATCTTTTGGCTTTTTATTTGGATCAGGCTCGTAGCCTTCTAACCACTGTGGAGTTAAACGCGTATCTAATAGCACTTCAATTTCTTCTAGCAACCATTGCTCATCAAGACTTACTAGTGACATAGCAAGGCCTTGTTCGCCCGCTCGACCGGTACGGCCAATACGATGCACATAGTCTTCTGCTATGTATGGCAGCTCAAAGTTAATGACGTATCTAAGTGTAGAAATATCTAAACCACGTGCAGCTACATCAGTAGCAACAAGTACACGAGTAACGCCTTCTTTAAAGTTTTGTAGTGCGCGGTCGCGTGCGCCTTGCGATTTATCACCATGTATTGATTCGGTTTTTAAACCGTCTTTACACATTTCTTTAGCGAGTTGGTCGGCCATTTGTTTTGTGCGAGTAAAAATAAGTACTTGGCGCCAGTTTTTCATGCCAATCATGTGCGATACAAGTTCACGCTTACGATCTTCATCTACAGCGTAAATAACTTGCTCTACCTCAACCGCTGCTGAGTTGCGCTTATCAACTTCAATTAGCTCTGGGTTTTTAAGTAGTTTTTTACTGAGTTCAAATACGCTGTCATCAAACGTAGCTGAAAAGAGTAAAGTTTGGCGATCACCTGGAATATGACGCAATATACGTCTAATTTCATCAATAAAGCCCATATCAAGCATACGGTCTGCTTCATCAAATACGAGCGAATCTACACTTGAAAGTACAACGCTGCCTTTAACTATATGATCGAGCAGACGCCCTGGTGTGGCCACGATAACTTGTGCTGTTTTAAGCGCTTTTATTTGTGGGCCAATACTTACGCCACCATACGCCAAAGCACCATTGATATTAGTGCCTTGTGCGTATTTTTCAAAGCTGGCAAATACTTGCTGAGCAAGCTCTCGCGTTGGCGTTAAAATTACAACGCGGGCAAATCCTGACTCATCTTTTTTGGGGGTATTTAAAAGCTTATGTAGCAAGGGTAAAACAAACGCGGCGGTTTTACCCGTACCTGTTTGCGCGCTGCCCATTACATCACTTCCCGCTAAAATAGGCGGAATAGTTTTAATCTGAATTGCGGTAGGTTGAGTGTAATTATTTTGCTCAATCGCTGTTAATAATAACGGGTCGAGATTAAGTGATGAGAACGTAGTGGCAGACATAGGCTTAGCTTTAAAATAACAAAGAGCGCTATTGTACGCATATTAACGCACTGCGTAAATTAACCAATAAAAAAGGCGTTAAATACAGCTGTATTTAACGCCTACTATAATTTGCTTTAATTTTAAGCTGGTTTTAGCGTTGTTTTTCGCTCGTTGTAAAACGCTATTAAATTGTCAACCGTTGCTTGGCAGTATTCGCGTATACCCGAAACCACCATATGCTTTTCACCACACCCTACTTTAACGCCGTTTTCTAACAGATTAAAACGTAGTGTAATTTTCCCGCGCTTACCGGCGTACTCAAAACTAGGCTCTGCAAACTCAAGTACTGGCGCTGTAATATCAAGATTATCAAGGTTAATAAGCATCGATTCGTAAATGATCATCGGACGTGCAGGGTTAATCATTACCTCTTGCTTGCCCATTAACGGAATAATCACATGCGGAAAGGTAGTACCCGAAAACTCTACATAATTTTTTATTAGGCTATTAGTCAATGTTGGGCATTGGCTGGTTTTACCTTTGCGCTTTACCTTTAAAATAACTTTTTCGCCATTGGTTACATCAAACTCATCTGCTCCCTCAGGAAAATGTAGCTTGGTGTTTTCATCAACCATACCGGCAAAGGTAAATTCCATTTGTTCACTAATACCATAGCGATCTAGTACCAATGAAAAAAGTAAGTCTCCTGGCGCGCAAAACTTTTTGGCATCTTTGTCATGAAGTGGATTAAAATCATCAGCTACGCATTTAGCGAATCGACAACCTTGCTCACGAGAAATAGAAACGTAATCAGCGTGCTGCTGAAAAAAAGGACTTAACATAGTGTGTTCACTGCTTAAACTGCTTATAACCTGCCTATACTACCAGAAAAAAAATACAGAGAGGTCGAATCTGTTCAATTATACCAATCTGCTTATATATGGGGTCTATTTAACGTTAAAAAAATCACGCTAGGGCCTGTTTATCTTTCGAGGTTAAATTTGCAGCAGGCACCTGCTAATATTTTAAAAAGGGACTGGAGAAAGAGCCAATCCCGCCAACTTATTTTCTTAGAAGCTATTTATTACAAACGCTCTATCAATTGATCTACTTTTGCCACAACAGGCCATGCTGAAGATTGAAAGTTACCTAATACTACTAAAATGTAGCCTTTGTCTTGATACATATTTAGTCTGGCTGTCATACCTAAATGAGCACCATTATGACCCACTATTTTGTTATTATCAGCGCCTCTCACTGAAAATCCATACCCCCAGTTTTCTGCACCAAGTTCGGGCTTCGAAGTAAGAGCTTCTTGGGAAAGTTTACGACTAATTAAAGTTCCATTTTGCATTGCTAAAGCGAACTTATGTAAATCGCCTACCGTAGAATACCCACCTCCAGCAGGACCCCCTTTAACTGATTGAAACATTAAGTTTTCAGTAATTTCTCCAGTTTCAACTGAAAACCAATAGTTACGCGCAGTATTCCTAATAGGTACATCCAAATCAAAACTACCACTATGTTGCATATTAGCTTTCTGATAGATGTTTTTATCAATGTATGTAAAATAACTTTCCTTAGTAACAGATTCAATCACCTGACCAAGTAATAACATACCTGTATTACTATATCGCCATTGAGAGCCTGGTTTAAACGTTGTTTCAATGGAGCTGTATAAATGTTGAATATCTTCAAGTGAACGTACTTTATACTGTATTTCGTCAACCCCAGCTATATTACTAATACCTGATGTATGACTCAGTAAGTGGTGAATATGGATTTTATCAAAGTCTCCCTTACCTAACAGGGTTTTATCAATGAACTTAGTAATCGGATCATCAAGCAATACTTTTCCTGCTTCAACAAGTTGCAAAATAGCGACGCTAGTAAACATCTTATTCATCGAACCTATTTGAAATTTAGTATCTAAATTATTTTTAACGTCATAGCGTCGAGAGGCTAAGCCATGCGCTTTAGTAAATAAAACTTTGTTACCTTTGGCAAGCAATATTGTTCCTGAAAAAATGCCATTTTTAGCAAGTAGATTGCTATAATTTTTTACCTCATTAACTAATTGTGGCTCAGTTAAAGAAATTATATCAAGGCTTTTGGGGGTTTCTCCAACAAACCAGCCCGTAACGGCTTGTTCTTCGTTAAAATCAATAACCATTTCGTACTGCATGTCGGTATTTTTTGAATGCACTTTACTAATGTGCTGTATGCGGTTATTGGAAGTATCAAGCTCTGTTGAAAGTAGGCTTAATGATCCATGAAAAAGTGCTACGTTCATCGAATAACCAACATAACGATCTTTTCCTGTATTATCCCAACGAGAAAGTGCATCAGGCGAAAAGTTTTTTACAATAAAATCTTCGACCTGTTTTAAATCTTTGCTGTTTAAAACAGATATAAACTCATTAGCTAGCTTATTGTAGTTTAGCTTATCTGCTGCTAGCGCTTGATTGCAGATAATTGTTATTAAAAATAATAGTGTTACTAAATATCGCTTCATTATGTATTCCTTTTGTAGTTTATTTATTAATATAGCGCTGACCTTTCGATTCCTTTTTAACTGTTGTTACCAAGAGAAAGCGATGAATTAGTAATTAAGAAAACGTTAAGAAAAGCTTAAGGGGTATATATCTATTAATAACAGTGGGATGGGAAAGGTTTGAGCGTAAACGAACTACCAAATAAATTTTATATTGATGATTTTTTAATTAATATCAAAACCGGTGAGGTTATATATGAAGAGAAATCTCAGGTAATTGAACCAAAAGTAATGGCGCTTTTGAAGACGTTGGCACAAAACCCCAAAAGAGTTATTGCAGCTGAAACGCTTTTTGAAATTGTTTGGCCTCAAGCAATTTACAGTCCAAACTCAGTTCGTAGAAATATAGCCTTGTTAAGGCAAGCGTTATCTGATGATGACAAACGCATTATCAAAACACATCCTAAACGAGGCTACAGCCTAGACTCCGAAGTTCGCTTTCCAGAAAAAAAAGCAAATGCATTATCAAACAAAAGCCCCCTTATAAAGTATTTAAAATTATCTTTACTCCTCATTCCTGTTTTCATCCTAATTAGCGTGTTTTTTAGTTTATCAGATACAAGTAAACAGGTTTCTTTGTTAAACCTAAAACCAATAACGGCAAGCAATGAACAAGAGCGCTATATGCAAATCAGTCCTGATGGACGATTTATGGCGTATATTCAAAATACCAATCAACCAAACAAGAGAAAAATATTAATTAAAGATCTAGTAACTGGCTCAAGCTGGCCCTTAAAGGATACTTTAAACGCATATACCTACCTTGCATGGGATTCTCACAAAAATGCCTTGGTGTATTCATGCCAAGATGAGAAAGGTATTTCATTTAATCGCTTGCTACTCGACGCACAATTAAAAGTAGTAAGTGAAGAGCTACTTTTTTCGCGTAGCGATATAACTTGGAATAGTTTATTTTTTATAGATAAGCGCCAACAACTTTATTATTTGGCCAATCAAAACAGTTCGGAGCATAGCCGAAACGTTAGTTTATATCGGCATAATTTGGAGTCAGGACAAACTGAAAAATTACTTAAACCAAATGACTACTTTAAACCTTATAAACTTGCTTTGTCTCCGACTCAAACACAATTAGCGTTAGTCGGTTTTAATAAACAAGCATTATCAGAAGTAAAGTTGTTAAACTTAGATAGTAATGATGTTGTCTCAATCGGACAAATAGATCATAACTGGTACTTCTTAACTTGGTTTGAAAACAATAAATCTTTATTACTTAGTAATGGCAGTGAATTAAAGCAACTCTCATTAAATGGTGACCTCACAACGCTTAACTACAAAAGCTATAACTTTTTAGTTTATCCGCAAATTATTAAAGATAAAATGTACTTTATTGAAGCCAAGTCAGATCAAGACATTTTACTGAGTAAATTAAAACAGCTTTCACCTCCCCAAAAAATAATAAACTCAAATACAATTGATAAAGCTGCAGCGCTTTCACCCGATGAAAAACACATAGCCTATGTATCAATAAAAAATGGCTATCCTCAGGTTTTTGCCAAACATATTGAGACAGACAAAGAACGAATATTATTCGAAAATTCAAAGCAAGAATTTGCTTTAACCAAACCAGTTTGGCACTGGTCAGGAAAGCGTATAGCGAGCAGTGTAAATAACAAACCGTTTATTATTGAGTTGGAGTCAAACCGATTCTCGATAAAATGGTTAAACATGATTATTGGTGAGCCTATAGTTTGGTACAACAAATCTGACGCTATATTGTATGTTGATAAAAAAACTCACAATGATGAACTAGTAAAGTTTAATCTTACAACTGATGAAAGAACGACATTAAAAATAAAACGAGCGCATGATACATTCTTTTTAAACCATAAAGACGAACTACTGAGCTTTGTAAAAGGTCAAGTCATACGCCATGATTCAGATAACACTTTACTCAAAAGCCCCTATTTATTTACTCAAATATATCCCGAAAAAAATGGTTTTTATTATCAATACACACAAAATGGCAAGCCATTAATAAACTATTACGATTACGATTACGAGTTAGGTGTACAAAATTTAAGTAGTAAAACCGAAGAGTTTTGTGCGAAATTTTGTGATCAAATAACCGCAGTAAGTGACAATATAATCTTACTCAAAAGCAAACATAAATCGGCAGACATTTTGGTTTTAGATATTACTTCAAAAAGCACAAAAGTGAGGGGGAGTTTATAGTTTCATAGCAACCAATCCTCAATCGGGGATTGCGTTGCCCTCACCCACTGGACCCACAATTATTTGCGACAAGCATGGATTGCCCCCTTTAGCTGCACAGGATACAGGGCCATAGTATTTTTAATATATGATTAACAAACTTATACTCTTTATCAGCTAATAAGTTAAGATGAGTGAAATAAATAACCAAATGATCCATTCTTATAAAAACAATGCGTTATAAATTTAATAATTTTGAATTTGATAGTACAAGCTGTGTACTAAAAAAAAATGGTGATGACTTAGCCATTCGACACAATGAAGCCAAAGTACTAAAACTATTACTAGAGCATTCGAATCATGTCTTTAGTAAAGAAGATATTTTATCTCATGTCTGGAAAAATAAAGTTGTATCGGAACAAGCCGTTTTTCAAAGTATTAGCAATCTAAGGAGGCTGTTGGGTAACCACGCAATTAAAACCTTTTCAAAACGAGGTTATCAGTGGCAACTCCAAATTGATTCTAAACATTCTGATGTTGAGGCACACTGCAACATCAGTCAAAATAAACCACTGCAGCATGAAAATACTTTATCAAAACCAAAAAGCCGAAACCATTGGATAACCATTGCACTTAGCGGTATTGCCCTTCTTGTATTTACTATCATTAATAACAATACTGACCAACCTCAAACAGATGAGAGCTCAGTTATTAATATTTCTTATATAGCAATAAGCAATCAACGAGGGACGGAAACCTTTAAGCTCAATGATACTGAACTCTTTAGCTTTACCGAATTACCTCAACTAAATACGGCGCATTTTCAGGTTTCAGCGGAGTTTGAATACCCACTTTTAGCAAAAGAACACCCATTGATTTTATCTGGCACTATTCGCACACATCATAATTTGACATATATTGATTTTATATTAAAAGGCCCATTTGCAGATTGGCAAGGGCAATTATCTGGAGTAAGTCAACAAGCCGCTTTAAATCAGTTACAACAACATTTACAGCAGCCAGTTATTTTAGAATTGCTTAATAAAGCCCAAACACTCGAACTCAAGCAAGCAAATTTATCCATTGCTCATCAGCAAGCACCACATGATCTCATTATCCTTGGCCATCTAGCTAATACTTATATAATGATGGGAGAACTTGATAAAGCGATGGTGATGGCAAATAAACTAGAAAAAATAGCTATTTCACAAAATAAGACACACCATGTAGGCAATGCTTTGCTCTTTCAAAGTGAGGTATTAATCCGTAAAGAGCTATTTGATTTAAGTAAATATAAGCTCAGTAATGCTATTAAGCAGTATCAAAATATTAATGATTTGCACAGACAAGCAGACGCGTGGTTTACGCAATCTTGGATAGACCATAACCAAGGCAATTACCAAGCAATTAAACAAAGCCTACTTAATTCAGTGCAATTAGCTTTTGATGCACAAGATAAACGACGAGAGCTAAGCGCCTTAACTTATCTATCTGTATTAGCCCATAAGCATCAGCAAGAGGATGATAAATACCTTTATTTACAACAAGCAGAAAATAAAATGAAGGATTATCAAATGCCTAACTATCACTTTGCTATAGTGCCGTATCACTATGCTATTTTTGCTAAAAGCCTACAAGATAAAGAGCCTCATTTAAAACAAGTACTAGAGCTTGCTACATTAACACCTAATTTTTGGGCTGCACAAAGCAGTCGTCAGCAATTGATGGAATATTATATAAATCAAAATAATCTGGCAGAAGCACAAAATCTTATTAATGATATTACTACGGATAATGCCAAGAACTCCTACTTAAAAACATTGTTAGCTCAAGCACTGAAAAATGATGATGCATTTACAACTCATGCACAGCGTACTTTTGAGCAAGCTGAGTTGGCGGGTGACCTTTATCTCAGCTTAGATATGGCGTTACTAATTTGTAGCTCCCAAAGTATGCAAGATAATTATGATTTTTATTCTCAATATATTGATAAAAAAGGGACTGACTACTGGCGACGTAATAATGAAAAAAAACTGTTAGCATTAAATTTATAATGTTATCCAAAACTGGATTTAAAATAGTAAGAGACAGCAATACCACGGTCTCTTATTTTATACTTTACAGAAACTAATGTGGGTTAAAGCTTACCCAATTTAATTTCCAGTTTTTATCAAGTGATTTTAGGGTCAGCTTATTTTCACCTTGTTTCAGATAAAAATAAGTGGATCCTCTTTGTGTTTGCCATTTTTTATAACCACCTGTACTCGTTATTTTTTCTACTGCTAATTCCTTACCATTGATTACAACTGCAAAACCTTTTGTATCTCTAGGAGCCGCTACACGGTAGCTAAGGTTATAATTTCCTGAGTGTGCGACTTTAAGCTGATAGTTTATTATCGCATTATCACTAATTCCCTCCCCTCCAGTTAAATTAAATTTACCATCAATATCAGAGGTTCTTCCGATGCTAGCGTTACTAAACTTAATGGCAGATTCTGCTTCCACTCTGCCAGGTGCATGCACCCATGATGTCGGCGTTTTTACGACATTACTGTAATCACCTTGTTGATTATGCCTTACCGCAACAACAGTATATTCATATTGATGGTTATCTATATTGGCATCTTTAAATGTAGTTTCAATTATATTTGCAGCCAATAGTTTAAACACACCGCCAGTAGCTGCATTTCTATAGATTCGATAACTTTCAATATCACTTTGAGAACTTTTATCCCACTTTAAGGTAATAATACCCGCTTCTTTATCTAGTTTTAAGTTTGTTACAGTGGCAGGGTAAGGTAAAACAGCATCACGTCTTAATTGTTCGCTGCGTTGAGCTGTTTTGAGTGCTTTGATAAATTTTACAGTGTTGCTAGATATAGCTGGAGCAGCTCCATCTAGTGCAATTCGAAACCCCTCTACTGCCCCTACAAAGTCCTCACCCACAACGCCCCTCTGGCTTACGGGAAAAGTATTCCAATGCCAACTACCTCCTCGTGCTACCCTATATTTACAATCATTATCTATCCAAGCCTGACCATCATTGTGCGCGTTTTTATAATTATCTTTATAACAATCAGTAATGAACTCAACCACATTACTAACGATATCGTGTAATCCAAAGGGATTAGGTTTGTACATTCCAACGATACTTGCATAAGCCGCGTGATCAACACAGTTCGATTTGCCATTAAAAAAATTGACATAACTCGTACTCGAGTCCCGTTGTAAAATATTCTCACCGGTTAAGTCGGCGGTGTTTTCGTATTCACAAACTAAGGCTTGTTCAAGATCGTCACCAAAGTAATACTTACTAGTTGTACCAGCCTTCGCCGCATATTCCCACTCTGCTTCACTCGGCAAACGATAAGGACGGCCAGTTTTTTTTGCTAACCACTGAGTATACGCGTTGGCTGCGAGCCAACCAATGCAATTTACTGGTTGAAAATCACTGGTATTGAGGGAGTTGTTCTCCCATGAACCATTGGTTTCTCCATAATTAAACCAACCATTTAACTGATGAATGCACTTGGTTGGCATTTCATAATCAGTTTCTTCAACAAACTGTCGAAACTCTCTTACGGTTACTTCATATTTCCCTAAACTAAACTCAGTTAGTGTCACTTTATGAATAGGTTGAGCATCTTCTTCTTCGGTGTTACCCATTTGAAAACTACCAGCAGGAATAGTTACCATAATGGGTTCAATTAGCTCACTGGCATTTTGATTAGCATAAAGCACAGCGCTATTTACTGATAAAAATAGGGGGATTATTAGTTTGTTTAGTTTCATTTACCTTTCCTTCTTAATGAAAGTGCCATCATGAAAAAATAAGTAAAATAAATCTTATGAAAAACCTAAACACTGATAAAAATAGAAAAAATATAGATAAACACACCCTAATCACAAACAACCTGACACAAAAAAGCCGAGCTTATTTTACTAAGCTCGGCTTTTAATACCTTTAAAAACTGACTATTGAGCCGTTATTATTAAATATTTTACACTTGGGTATTCGCAGTATGCGCGCTCTATATTTTTATCCTGTTTTTTAGAAAGACCTAAATGAGCAAGTGCTACACGTAAACGAGTTAGAGTGGGTGTCTAATTTAATTCCACTGTAAAGGCCCTTGTAGAAGCTCAAAAACAAAAGGAATTAACATTGCGCTAGGCAATGACTATTTAGCTTCACAAGGTTTAGTATCATTGAGAGATATTTGGATCAATATTCATTACGGGAGATGAACCGCCCATTGCACTTACTACTAATAGAAAGCGCATGATGGGTGGTGTGGGGGCTGGAGGTTAGAGACCTCCGGCTACCCGATTATATCAAAACAGCTTAATTCCGAGCTAATGCAGCTAAACTGTTAGTATTGTTTTTTTCATTTAAATATATTTGTGAGGCTAAATAGTTTTGCTTTAACTCGAATTTAACTTTGTTAGAGCTTCCTTGCTCTGCCTGAGCATCAACTTCACACTTAGAGTTAATGTTACATCTTCTAATATGAATAACTATTTCGCCATTATCTTCTAAAAGATCAACACCAGGAGAGTAATATAAGCTTTCCATTAAAGGTGTGTAGCTCAACTCAACTTCTTTATCAGTAATCTTATAAGTGATATCAGAAATATCAGAAATTTTATAATCCATTTTAGTTTTTCCCTCTGTACAGCCTGAAATTGAAAATATAATACATACGATTAAAATTTGTATAAATTTATTCACCAACTTGTTCCTCTCATTTCTGGTGTAGCTGGAGAAACTCTTGAAGATGGACCTTTTCGTTTTTCAAGTTCTAGAATATGTTTTCCTAACTCCCTTGGTGTTTCAAATCCACTCCAATCATCAGCATCAATGGCAACACCAGTTACATCATCTAATAGTTCAGATGCCCATGAGGCACAGGTGTTTGTGTACCTCCAGACAACAATAGCCTTCAAGCCTTTATCAAGCTTAATCTTCTGAGCCATATTTAGAGTATAAAATCTACTGGCTCTTGGGAATTTAGTTCCTTCCAATCCAACTCTGATATCAGTTCCATCGCCATTATCTAGAGTCCTAGGGTGTTCATCAGGCTACAGTCCATAAACAGTAGTGGTTCCACTTCTAGTAACTGAAATCCATGCATGACCTCCAGTAAATCCCTCATTATCTCCTGCTATATTACTATGAATACCTAATATAGTTTTTTCCATTTGTTGTTTTGACATCCTATCTTTCCTTTTTTACAGTGATTAAAATTACCTAAACCCTTTTTTTGATATAACGAGCCTGTAGATTAACTCGTTTTTTTATTTGTTTTTATCGATAAACAAACCATAGCTAAGTTCCTATTTTGGTTCAATTGATTACTGTGTTTTTACGCAGAATATTAAAAAGTGTTTAGTGTGGGTTTTAGTCGCGTTTTGGAAGGAGTTACGGGTGTTTCAGTGGCTTTATTTTGGCTTAAAAGGGATTGCTTCTCTTTAATGCATCGCGTTTTACAGTTTTTCTATATTATGAACTACGCAATACAGTTGCCATTGCGTATTCACTTTCGTTTGACCTCGTAAGGTCAATTTATTCATGCCCTTGTTGCCGGTAATATTGCGCTTTTTATTTAAAGGAAAGCAAGCTCTATACAGCCAAGTTGTTTGCCATTCTTTAATAAACAGCTGTTGTCGTCCTATTTGGACGTCTATTTTAATTTCCATCTTGTCTACATTACTCAGCTTTTTACGTGATGCATTATTTATAACAACGCACTCTTCATACTGTTTTTGTTGACTTTTTTCGTAACAATTAGGATGGGTGTCATTCTAATTCTTGAAAAGTAAGGGATCACCGCTGTTAAAATTTGCGGTGGAAAGTGAGCTTTAGCGCTTGCTGTCCACCTCAGGGCGTGTTGTTATATGCCGTAATCTCGTTCTACTTTTGAAATACGAACTTTGAAAGATTCGTACCAAAATTTACGTCCAGTTTTTTGAGCTTCTAAGTGCTCTGAGTTAGCTTTCCAATTTTTAATTGAATCGAGATCTGCCCAATAAGAAACTGTTATACCAACATCTTCTCTTGCTGATTCCACTCCCAAAAAACCTGGCTGTTGTTCTGCTAATTCAACCATTCTATTTGCCATCTTCCCGTACCCATTATCACCTTCAGTGCGTGTGGAAGTGAAAATTACAGCAAAGTATGGAGGTTTTGGTGTATCTGCGATAACTGACAATGTAACTCCTAGGCATATAACGCCCTAATAATGGGCAAAAAATTGTTGGCTAAAATGTTGAGGAACGAAAACAGCCAACTGTTTTTTGTCCTTATTAATTAGCTTGTTATGTTTTTTTACTCTGTTCTTGTTTGATGATTTTAAGCAGTAAATCAATTCTGCGGTTTGTCTTTTTACTTTCAGCGGTAACCATGCCTTGAACAAAAGATGAGGCAATGAAAATAACGCACATTATTTGAAATAACTCACTCTCGATTGTAAAGAAACTATTTGCAAGTAGAAGCAAGCCAAATGGCGCAATAATAGAAAGAAAATCTTTAAGCCCCCAATCATTTGAACCAAGCTTATCAAATTCTTCTTTATATTTTTGAAGCTCAGAAATACGTTCTAACTCTATTTTAGCTTCTACCATTTTTACGTCACCATTATCCATTGAAAACACCATACTCCTGAAACACATAACGCCTTAATAAACGGCGAAAAATAGCAGGCTAAACTAAGCGAAGCATGAGCGCAAGCCTGCTGTTTTGCGTCCACTGTTTAATTAACTTGTTAGTTTTCGTTATACCAATTTTCCCAAATTTTAGGAGCGGGGTATTTCAATTTATATGCTTGAATATCGTCTTTACTTGCGTACTTTAAATAAACGCCAAAATAATCGATTAGATACTCTTCACCTGCTCCCATTCGCCAAAATATATTGCTAGGTTCATATTCAGGGAATTTTTCCCAAGGAGGTAAAGGAGGATTCGCTTTGAGTTCACTTTCAAACCTTTGCTGAAGCATGGCTTCCCAATCTTCAGCCGAAACTCCTTCAGGTGCTCCTATTTCATTAGAAGCCATAGTTGTCCCTGCAATCATAAACAAACTTAAAAATATAAAACGAATCATCATAAGAAAACTAACGCTCACATAAACCGCGAGAGCTTGCGAACGTCGGGCGACTGACGACTAAACTAGACAGCCACTCTAATTAAACAAATAAAACTGTGCTATTAAATTTACTTTTTCAGCTAAAAATTTATCTTTTACTAATGCGTTACTTTCATTTCATCCAGTAAATAAGCTATTTGTACTCTTAAGCCTAAATTAGGCGCATGAAAATACGCTGCATGATGCAGTTTTAACTTTTCTACTGAGTAATTTAAGGTTTATGCTAATAGCTTTTCACAATTACTTATATTAGCTCGCCGTTTTCTGCTTAAGTTTTCACAATAACTTGCTTGTGAGGTCGGCCTGCCTACTGCGCCGTGAAATACGCGTGTAAATTGTGTGGTGAGTTTTAACCAGTTTTCAGAGGAAATATTGACTCTTTCGAGTAAGGGTAAGTGTGTACTTTCAATATACCCTCGTTTGTCCTCTCGTATACAACGCCCTGTTAACTCAACAAGTTCAAGGTACGATTTAAGCTCAAACGGTAGCCCTTTTGGCATGATTTGACGTGGCATGCCTGCAAAGCGCTGGAGTTGTTTTGGTTGCTTGCCTTCTTTTGCGCATATTAGCCGTACTTGAGCACTGGTATGGTCTGATTCTTCAGGTGTTTTTGCCATTTTGGCTCTGATGGGGTTTAAATCTACATACGCCATGCAGGCCGCCAATGCAGCTTCATCCAATAATGCTTGTGAACTAAAACGTCCCTCCCAAAACCTGCCAGTGCAGTTATCTTCTTTATTTGCCCTGCGCGCAATGTCTTCATTTAACAACCGCATAAACCAACTAATACTTGATAGACGCTCTCGATATTTCTTTACTGTTTGATTAAAAAAGATAAGTTCAACTTTACTTAGCTTTTCACCTTGTATGTATTTTTGCGTAAGTACAGTGCCTTTGCAGAGTTTATGCCAGCGAATAATAATCGCTTTATCATTCAGCCTATTCGCTTTTTTATCATCAACGTACAGTACTAAGTGCGTATGATTGCTCATAACAGCATAAGCACAGACGTCAATACAAAACACCTTGGCTAACTCAAGCAGTTTGTCTTCAACCCAGCCTCTGCGGTGCTCGTAAGATTGACCAGTAAAATGGTCTTCACCGCACAAAAAAGCACGCCGAACGCACCGTGATATACAGTGGTAGTACTTTGTATCAACCAAACTTATTTGACGTTTTCTTGCGATTGCCATAAGACACCCTGCTTTTTTTTGCACTAAACAAAGCCTAGTACTTAGTTCACCAAACAGCAAAAATTAGGGTGGGTGTCTAGTTTATTTGTTGATTTAAAAAGGCTGAATCAATGATTTTGTATAAAGCTTCTGTGGCATAGCCGTACCCCCAATACTTAGAAGATAACTCGTAACCTATACCAGCATTCTTCATCTTTTGGTTCCATGAATTAAAGCCGCAGGTGCCAATTAACTGACCAGTGTCTTTTATACGAATAGCCCACCGAATGCCAATAGCCTCAGTGAAGCGAGAATTGAAGAATTCAATTAATTTTAACGATTGCTCTTCAGAATCATAAACGTCTATATCATAAAATTTGATAACGTCTTTATCTGAAAAAATATTTAATAATGCAGGGCTATCATCCACTGATAGCTTGGTAAGCATTAAACGAGATGTTTCTAACTCTGGGAAATCCACCTAAATCCTCCATGAAATATAACGAGCCTGTAGATTAACTCGTTTTAAATTTATTTTTATTGATGCATTAACCATAGCCGAGTTCCTATTTTGATTCAATCGTCAACTGACTTTCACGTAAAAATATAAAAAGAGGACTTGGTGTTCTATCATTTTTATCGCTAAACTTTTCAATTTCACTATGTTCTTTTGGAATAAAATAGAAAACAACTAAGGCCAAAATTGATATAGCAAGAGCAAATTTTTTCACGAAACCTCGACAGGAAACTAACGCCCCGCGCATGCGCGCGAACTTGTGAGCGTCGCAGGGGCCGAAGGCCCCGAATGACGCGGATTGTTAGGCTAGACTACTGCGGTTGCGCCCTAACAACTCGAAAAACTAATGGCTTTATACATACGTGAGAAAACCATGAAATCCCCGTCATTACCAATATACCTATGAGCGGTATTATTGCTCCAGTAAAAACTATTGAGCCAAACACATAACCAAAAATACACTCTGCTCTGTATATAGGCAGGAATAAACCGACTACTACCAAACCTAAAGACAAGTAAATTGCAACGTTTTCGTAGCCGACACTAAAGCTGAATGACTGCACAAAACTTAAAATCAGCATGCCAAAAAAACCAACGCGCACGACTCGTAAAGTCTTTGCCCTTACTGGCGCGTCATTAGGTTGGAGAGTTACACGCTTCTCTATCCGTACTGTAGAAAGCCAAGCCAAAAATGGGAGGATTAATAATCCCCACCAGTTTGATATTGAAGGATAATCAGGATGGTGCATCAAGTGGTGGCTCAATATTCCACCATTCAAATGTTCCCACAACAGATGTCCAACGACGAATAATATGGTAATTGAAATCACGTAGTATTTTAATTTTTCGAACTGCTTTTCAGTCATGTTTATCCTCGGAGTGCGGTGGTCGAAATATGTAGCCTAACAATTTTATAGTGCGCTCATCGCGCATATATCTGCCAATGTCACGCTCATGTATTCAATAATTCTTTTTTAACAAATAACTTAATACATTGCTATATATAATTTTTTATTAGCACTCAAACTATTAATAAAAGAGAAAATGCGCTCGTCGCTCATTTTCTTGAATATGGGAGCAGTACAAATATACTGTATATAAAAACAGCACTATTATTGGTGATAATATGAAAACACGTTCTCCATTTTTAAATTATATAGCCGATTATATGTTGGTACGTCAGTATTCATTACGCACCGTAGATACTTACCTAAGATGGATTGCATCTTATATCCATTTTCATAATAAACGCCATCCCGCCTCAATGGGAGACAATGAAGTCGAGCGCTACTTAGAACATTTAGTGTTAAAGCAAAACGTTGCACCACGTACGCAAGCGACTGCACTCAATTCATTGTCATTTTTATACAAGCACATAATAAAAAACGAACTTTCATTAAATTTAAATTTTGCCCGTAGTAAAAAACAAGCAAAGCTCCCTGTCGTGATGACCCCTGAGAAAGTTAAAATGTTGATGGCTCATTTAAATAAGCGCTATTATTTAATTGCAGCTCTTATGTATGTAAGTGGTTTAAGAGTGATGGAAGCGGCGCAATTAAGGGTGAAAGATATTGATTTTGATTTTGATTATAAATGTATTCAAGTATGGAATGGAAAAGGTAATAAACACCGCATTGTAACGCTGGCCATCGAGCTAATTCCTATGCTGAGAAATCAAATTTTGAATGTTGATGACTATTTAAAACTTGATTTAAATAATACGGAATATTCTGGCGTATGGATGCCATATGCCTTAACTAAAAAATATCCTTCAGCCGCAAAAACACTAGCATGGCAGTATTCATACCAACTTTATTAAAAACATGATCATTCTAGCGTATTAAATAACTCACTAACTACGTTAAAAATTATTTATATAGAACAACTATGTATCATAATTTTAGCCTTGTTATTTAGCTATTTTCTTATCGCTATAATAGCTCACTAATTTAATGCAATTGGTATTATTTCCCTCTCATATATTAAGTTCAGATCCTCAAAGTGGTGAAATAAGGCGACATCATTTTCATCACTCTTGCATTAGAAAAGAAGTGAAAAAAGCCGTTCAAAAATCAGGGTTAACAAAAATAATAACACCCCATACATTAAGGCACTCTTTTGCTACTCATTTACTGCAAAATGGCGTCGATATAAGAACCGTTCAAGCTCAGCTTGGCCATTCTGACGTTAAAACTACACAAATATATACCCACGTACTACAACAAGGTGCTAATGGTGTTATTAGCCCTTTTTCAAAATTATAAGTGACCCGATTAAAAAAGCCGAACTTATTTTACTAAGCTCGGCTTTTAAAAATACATTATTTAGCAATTATGCACTTGGGTATTCGCGGTACGCGCGCTCTATATTTTTAGCCTGCTTTTTAGAAATACCTAAATGAGCAAGTGCTACACGTAAACGAGCACGTGATAGGTCAGACCCTAATATTTCCATTGCATCAAGCACTGACGTACTTGACGTTTTGCCAGTAATGGCGACAAATATTGGCTCTAAAAAATCTTTAATCTTAAGCTCGTGGAATGTTGCAACTTCTTTTGCTATTGCAAAAATAGCGGGTTTGTCAAAGCTACGTAAGCCTTCAAGCTGCCATACAAAAAATTGTAGTGCTTGGCGAATCACGTTTTCGTCTGCTTTACCGGCAGTTAGTAACGCTGGATCGTAAGTTGGAATGCCCCCTACAAAATGCCCTGCTAGCTCAACCATATCAGAAAGCGTGTTGATGCGAGCTTTAGCTTCTGGCAATACTTTAGCAAGCATTTTACCGTTAAATTTCCAATCAACGAAGCGCTGCATTAGCTCTTCATCGGTTAGGTTTTCACGGATCCAAGTACCGTTTAACCAGCTTAATTTATCTACGTCGAATACTGGGCCACCAAGCGATACGCGCTTCATGTCAAAATTTTCAATCATTTCATTAAGTGTGAACTTTTCGCGCTCATCTGGCATTGACCAGCCCATGCGGCCTAAGTAGTTAAGCACGGCTTCTGGCAGGTAACCCATTTCTTTATAGTAATTAATAGAGGTTGGGTTTTTACGCTTAGACAGCTTTGATTTATCTGGGTTACGCAATAATGGTAAGTGACCAAGCACTGGCGCTTCCCAACCAAAGTCTTCATACAGTTTTAATAACTTAGGTGCTGAGTTAATCCATTCTTCACCACGGAAAATATGGCTAATTTGCATGTGGTGGTCGTCAACTACGTTTGCTAAAAAGTATGTTGGGAAACCATCTGCTTTTAATAACACTTGCATGTCTACGTTTTCCCACGGGATCTCAATTTCGTCACGTAGGTAATCGTTAAACTTAAATGTGCCTTCGCTTGGGATTTTCATACGTATAACGTAAGGTTTACCCTCAGCTAGGTTTGCTTTAATTTCTTCATCTGTGTGGTTTAAACCACGACCGTCGTATTTAGGGCGCAAACCTTCTGCCATTTGCTCTTCACGCATTTTATCAAGCTCTTCGCTTGTTGCAAAACAGTAAAACGCTTTGCCATCGTCAACTAACTGATGCGCGTATTTCTTATATAAATCGCTTCGCTCAGACTGACGATAAGGACCAAATTCGCCACCCACATCAGGACCATGATCCCACTCAAGCCCTAACCAGCGTAGGCTATCCATAATCGCAAGTTCAGATTCTGGCGTGCTACGTACTTGGTCTGTATCTTCAATACGAAGTACAAATTCACCGCCTTGTTGTTTAGCAAAACAGTAGTTAAATAAGGCGATATAAGCGGTGCCAAGATGCGGGTCACCAGTTGGCGACGGGGCAACACGGGTGCGAATTGTCATGGTATATTCTCTTTAAATAAGTGAGATAGTAAAAGTGGTTTATGCAGCTACTTTGTTTAAGTAAGCAATAATATCGTTTGATTCATACAACCATTGTACTTGGCCGTTTTGTTCTATACGCAGGCAAGGCACTTTAACTTTGCCGCCTTGCTCTAGTAGCTCTTGACGATATTGTTCATTATTTTTTGCATCACGCGTTTCTATGTTTAAGCCTTCGCGTTTAATAGCGCGACGTACTTTTACACAAAACGGGCATGCTTTAAATTGATATAGTTTAAATTGTGAGGTTTGCTGATCAAGCTTTGCTTGCTCGTCGCTTGCACGCTTTTTACTGCGGGGAGTAAATACAAAATTAAAGAATAAAATTATACAACCTAAAAACCAACGAACTAATTTCATGTTCTGCGCTCTGTTTACAACAATTTAAGGAGCCAGATTTTAGCACAAATTTACAATCAAAAAAGCTCAATACTATTGAGTTGTTGCCACTTCGTCATAAAGCGCTAATTCACTGCACGCTGTTACTTTGTTTCGGCCTGTTTTTTTAGAATGGTAAAGCGCTAAATCAGCCTGATTAACAATACTCGATACGGTATCAATGCTTTGTAATGCTAAAAAACCAATGCTGATTGTTAGCCGCTCAATTTGCGCAAAAGAATGATCGGCCACATTAACTCTAAGTCTATTTAATGCAGTGTAAGCTGCTGCTTGGCTTCTTGATTGAAATAAAATAGCAAACTCTTCTCCTCCATACCTAAATACATAGTCCTCAACTCTAAAATTATATTTTAATAATTTAGCCACTTGGGCAATAACACCGTCGCCCACTACATGGCCAAAATTATCATTCACATTTTTAAATAAGTCGATATCAGCAATCGCTAAATACCAACTTCGATCTTTGTTAACGTTCTGCCTTGGTAATAAAAAACCATTGCCAGACACTATTTCCATTACTTTTTTATCAAATGTTTGCCTGTTTAGTAGCTCGGTTAGCGGATCTAATCGAGACTTGTGTAAAAGCCATAGCTGATTGGCATAAATATTTAAAATATGTAGAGCCATAACACCGATGCGCTCTGGTAATTTTTGTGGTGTTTCTATGATCAACACACCAATCACATCTTCTAAATGATAAACAGGTACATAGCTTATTGTGCGCCCACCTGCATGGCTGACTCTAACTTTATTTGGCGTAGCTTTACTTAGTAACTGCTGTATTTTAGCCGGTTTTACATGCTCAATATCGCTTGGGGTGTTAATTAATTTAGGAGGGACCGGCACACAAAAGTACTTATTTATATAAATAGCAAAATTATCGACTTCCAGTAAATCGCTAATTACTTGGATAAGTGCAGCGTCTAAATCTCCTTCTTCCTCTTGTTGGGTAAGTGAAATAATCCACTCATGACCACATTTATTTGCTTGCATTTCCATGCCTAAACTGGTTAATCTGCAACCAGTTTAGTCAACATTTACGATTTTACTAAATTATGAGGCAATACTTGTAGGCTAATCTTTTTTGGTTAATATCTAAAGTAGCACTAAGTCATCGCGATGTAATACTTCTGCACCGCTGTCGTAATCAAGTAACTGGCCTATTTGATTAGAGTGCGCCCCTTTTATTTTTGTGACCTCAATACTACTAAAGCGTGTTAGGCCTCTTGCAATCACTTGATTTTTTGTATCAATTAAATCGATTAAATCACCGCGCTCAAAGCGACCAAATACATTAGTAACACCTTTTGCGAGTAAGCTTGCGCCTTTATTTTGCAGCGCTGTAATAGCACCTGAATCAATAACAATTTGCCCTGTACTTTTAGGCCCCGCTAGTAGCCATTTTTTACGACCATCTTTTGGGGCGGCAAGCTTTATAAAACGCGTGCCTGGTAACTCGTCACTCATACATCTTAAAATAACGTTTTTACCTGCGCCTTTAGCAATAATAACTTCAACGCCTGCACGCCTTGCAATATCGGCTGCTTGTAATTTGGTTGCCATGCCGCCAGTGCCTAAACTTGTGCCACTGCCACCAGCAAGTTGGCGCAGTTCATCGTTTATATGTGTTACTTCACCAATGAGGGTTGCATCGGCGTTTGTGCGCGGATCGCTGGTAAATAAGCCTTCTTGATCGGTAAGTAGCAGTAACTTATTAGCATTAGCCAAAATAGCGACAAGTGCCGATAAGTTATCGTTATCGCCAACTTTTATTTCACTGGTAGCGACTGCGTCATTTTCGTTAATGATGGGCACAACGTCGTAATTGAGCAGTGCGGTGAGTGTATCGCGGGCATTAAGGTAGCGCTCTCTGTCGTCTACATCAGCACGCGTAAGCAGCATTTGCCCTACATTTACACCATATAAAGCAAACAAGCTCTGCCAAATATGAATAAGTTGACCTTGTCCAATTGCAGCAAGCATTTGTTTATCAATTAAGCTTCTGCCACAGGGTTTTAATAGTTGCTCGCGCCCAGCGGCTACCGCGCCGCTCGATACCAAAATAACGTGATGACCCTGCTTTTTAAGCTCGCAGCATTGGCGTACTAATTCAACCATGTGTGCTTTATCTAGTTTATCAGTGCCGCCGGTAAGTACGCTTGTACCAAGCTTTACAACTATTACCTGTTCCCTTTGCATGTGCTTTTTACTACTGATTAATTAAAGATGAATTAATTTATACCAGCTCGGTATTTTTGAACAAGTTAAAAATATTCATGCTAGGATCTGATTTTATTAAATTATGTAAATTACTCTTTATGCCTGCCAGTTTATGTTTAATTATTGCCACCTTTTTATGGGGCAGCTCTTTTATTGCGCTCAAATACGCCATTGCCATTTACGACCCTGCATTGGTGATATTTTTACGCATGCTCACCACATTAGTTTTATCGCTTTGTTTATGGCGCTACGTTATTCGGTTTGAGTATTTAAAAGGTGACTGGAAGTATTTAGTGGGTATGTCGCTTGCTGAGCCTTGCTTGTACTTTTTATTTGAAGGTCATGCAATGGAATACACGTCAGCCTCGCAGGCGGGTGTTATTGTGTCGTGCTTACCTATAATTATTGCCCTACTTGCCTTTGTATTACTTAAAGAATACATAAGTAAATCCATTGTGGTCGGTTTTACGCTGTGTATTGGCGGCAGTATTTTACTTACTCTTCTATCCCCAAATTCTGAGCAAGCACCAAATCCGTTACTGGGTAACTTTTTAGAGTTGATGGCTATGGTGTGTGCGGCATTTTATACCGTAAGTATTAAGCATTTAGCTAATCGCTATTCTCCCCTGACTTTAATTGCACTGCAAGGTATTAGCGGAAGCTTATTTTTTGCGCCGTTTTTATTTTTTATCGACCTGCCAAGCGAAAACCAACACGACTTAACCGCGCTAATGAGCATTTTATATTTGGGCTCGTGTGTAACCCTTGGCGGCTATGGCATGTACAACTATGCTATTAGCAAGGTATCGGTATTAACCGCTGCGGCATACTCTAATTTAATTCCTATTTTTACACTTATTTTGTCAGCGATTATTTTGGGCGAAGTACTCAACGTTTGGCAATGGTTGAGCATATTTGTGGTATTTATTGGTGTAATGGTAAGCCAGCGCCATCAAGAACTTGTGGTTGATATACCGCTTAGTGAATCGGGCGAAGACATTTGCGCAGATACAAGCAATCTCAAATCAGTACCTGAGGCAAGCGAATCAAAAGGGTAACAGGTAAGTAAATACAACCCAGGTGTTTGTAAAAAGTCATATTGAGATTGATGAATAACCTCAATTCCCGTTACCTTATAATTTTGTATCACCCCATTTTGCAGTTGCAAAGTAAACGCTTCCCCCACTTTTGCGTTTTGTAAAAATGCAAAGTGGGTGTCGTTATGCCCAGCTATTAGCGCCCCTTTTTCGTTTCCAAATTCTTTTCCGCCAAGCTCCCCTGCGGGTAAAAATTGGCTAGGCGCAAATGCTAAATTACGACCACTCGCTCCAGCAAGCACACTCAACGTTGTATTGTGGCTTGACCAATTAAGCTTTGCAGTCACGTAGCTGTCGGCGTAATACCAGGGTTTTACTTTGGTGCCTGGTGATTTAAGCGCCTCTTGCCATGCTTGCTCAATTAATACTTGAGCAAGCCACGCTTTTGCCTGCATATAAGCGCCGTGCCCAAATAATCCAAGCCCAGCGATTAGTAAGCCCGCGCTTAGCCACTTTTTCATTTATGTTCCCTACTTAATTTAGGCCCTCGGTTTATTTTAAGCGCGCCAAATCCCAATAATAAAATACAGCCTAACAATATGTGGAGCCTACTTTGCCCATCGGTTTGTGGTAAACGCATTGCCATACCTTGCGGTACTGCATTAGTAGCTTGCGCCGTTTGCTCTGCCACTTCTTTTGTTTGAGTTTGTTCAATCGCTATAAAAGCAGTAAAGGGGCTAAGTAATTGATGAGTAAGTGCAAGCTCCTGTACTTCATCTTTAACGGTACTTTGCTCGTTGTATAAAAGTAATGACTTAATTTTTTGGCGCGCCCATAGCTTTGCAATACCTTGAGCGCTTGAGCTATTTTTTGTGCTTAATTTAATACTTAAAGGCCCTTGTGCTGTTTGCCCAGCAAGTATCACACTTTTGGCATTATTAAGCTTTATAGCGACCATGATAGGCTCGCCAAAATATAAATCAGGTAGTGGTGACGGCCAAAAATATAAGCTGTTACCGCTTTCATCGCTTAGCGCCAAATTAGTAATCGCAGGATGTGCAAGCTTATCAAACAACTGCTGCATTTTAGGTTGCACCTCGCTTGTGCTACCTATAAACGTAAATGAGCCTTTGCCTATATCTGCCGCTCGGCGCATAAAAAAGCTGTTGGGTGCACTGCCAATACCCACTGTAAATAAGCGGCTATCGCCTAATTTACTTTGAATGTTTTTAAACAATACGTCTTCGTTGCTTACGCTGCCATCAGTTAAAAATACAACTTGGCGTACAAAACCATCAAACTCGCTGCCATCAAGTACGGCATCAAGCGCACCTTGTATTTCTGTGCCGCCGTCGGCTTCTAGGCTATAAATAAATCGCTCTGCACGGCGTAAGTTAAAATCGCTGGCTATAAGTGGTTTATCGCTCATTGGAGTCACTATGTTATCAAAACCAATAATATTAAAGCTGTCGTCGCTATCAAGTAATGAAAGCGCATAAAACAACGCTTTTTTAGCTTGCTCCATAGATTGCCCGTGCATAGAGCCCGACGTATCAACTACAAATACCATTTCGCGAGGTAATCGCTGAGTTTGTGTAAAGTGATCCCCCGGTGGCATTAGCATAGCAAGCCCGTATCGATCGCCATTTTCAAACTGCTGAGTAAAAAATGCAGCTTGGGCCTGCTCTTTTTGCAGCGGTTTAAACTCAAGTACAAAGTCGCGATTAACTGCATGCTTCTCATTTAACGCTATTTTATATTGCCCAAATGCGGTGTTTTGTACATCAACATTATGAAATTTAGAATTGATATCCACCAGTTCTAAGCCCACGTCTATATCAATGTTTAAGCTAAATTGGCTACTTGGTGCGTTATCAGTTTGAGTACTATTTTGAGTGATGTTTTGAGTGCTGTAAACAGGGCTTAACCACCCAGTTGGGAGTGGATTTGTATGCGCTTGATGTTGAGTATTAACCTCAACCTCACCACTAATCGCGTGATAACGCGGTGTAATGGTAGTAGGAAATCTAATAGCGAATGTACCGCTGTTGTAATCAATTATTTCTTGATACTCAAGCTCAATAATTACCTGCTCACCAGGGCCAATATTCGCCACATTCGTAATAAACATATTGGCGCGTTGCTGGCGTACGAGTGCCGCTTGCTTGCCTGATTTTTTAGCCTCTTCGTATTTTTTTTCAGCCTCCACTTTTTTATCAATTTGGCCTTTAATAACTCGCTCACCTATACGCATCGTCATGGCATGTACGGCGCTTTCATCTGGCAATGGAAAAACGTAGCGCGCATTAACTGCAAACGGATTTTCGTTTTGATAGGTTTGCGTTACGACAACATGATTAATCAGGCCGGTTAAGGTCATATTGGCGTCGCTTTTTAATATTATTGCTGGGCCTGCTGGCGCACCATTGCTATCAAAAAGCTCTAACTTGGGTGATTGCGCTTGGCTTTTGAAGCTCGCTAACAGCACAATCGCTATGAATATAAAAATGCTTACTTTAGTAAGCATTTTGGTTGGTTTACTCAACATAAAATCACTCCATCGAACGCTTAGCTTTACTTAGATTCAGTTAGGTTTAGTTACTCGCCGTTTGGCCATTTACACTATTCATTGAGCGAGTGGTAAGCGTTACGCGTCTATCAAAAAAGTTATCTTCCACCGTGTTGCTGTTAGCCAACGTTTGCTGCTCGCCAAATGCCTGCGTGCTTAAGCGCTTATGGCTCACACCGTGTTTTATTAAATAGCTTTGCACGGCATTTACACGTGCTTTAGAGAGTAAAAGGTTGGCTTGATCATCGCCGCGCTGATCGGCAAAGCCGCTTAAATCCAGCGCGAGTTGTGGTTGGTTGTTTAACAAGGTAACTAGTTGGTCTAGCTGCAGTGCAAAATGCGGGGCAATAACGCTTGAGCCTGTTTTAAATTGCACCGTCATGGCTAATAAGTTATTAATTTGAACTTGAGTTAATTGTTCATTTTGATTGGCAAGTACTTCTAACTGCTGCTCTAACATATTGTTGTGGTTAAGCACATGTTGGTAATCGCTGGTTTTTTCTTTCATGACCGTAATAGCGCGCTCTTGCTCTGCAATTTTGTTATCAGCTACTTTTGAATCGCCTATTAAGCCACCGGCAAATGCCCCAATAAATGCACCTATTGGCCCACCCACTACACCGCCAATAATAGCGCCTGCACCTAAACCAATAGCCGTTTCTTTATGAGCTTCTTTTGATGGCGTGTTAGATGTTGAGGCAATTACTGGAGTGCAAAAACTAGCAACCAGTGTTAACGCAATTAATGTCTTTTTCATGGTGTGATCCTTTAAATTACTTTTTAATTTGTGATGTTTTGTTTTGATGGGTGTATTAAAACAAGTTCAAGTGGCAACAAAGGGGAGCAAAAATGGCAAACTGCTGAGCAATTGTGGCAAAAAAATGGCAATTACCTTTTTAACCTTACTTAGGTTAAAAACCTAAGTTATAGTGCACAGCAGAGCCGATAGGATAATGATTAAGATGAAAAAAATAGCCATCATTGAAGATGAACCCGCAATCCGCGAAAACTACATAGAAATGCTGAGCTTACAGGGCTACCAAGTAAGTGGCTTTGCAGATCGCGCCAGCGCAGAAGTTGCATTTAAAAATGCCCTGCCCGATTTAGCCATTGTTGATATTGGCTTAGGTCATGAAATAGATGGTGGTTTTTTACTGTGCCAAACATTGCGATCGCTTTCTAAAACACTGCCTATTATTTTTTTAACCGCCCGCGATAGCGAAATAGATACCGTATGCGGCCTGCGCATGGGCGCCGACGACTACCTAACAAAAGACATAAGCTTGGCTCACTTGGCTGCACGTATTGGTGCGCTGTTTCGCCGCATGGAAGCACTTGCACAACCTGCTGATGCAAATGCCCTCATAACACGCGGGCAGTTAACGCTTGACACGCAACGAATGCAGGTGTTTTGGCAACAACAATTAGTTGATTTAACCGTAACCGAATTTTGGATGCTGCATTCACTCGCCCAGCGGCCAGGCCATGTTAAAAGCCGTAACGATTTAATGAGCGATGCAAAAATTTATGTAGACGACAGCACTATTACTTCACACGTAAAACGTATTCGTAAAAAGTTTATAGCACTCGATAGCACCTTTGATTGCATAGATACCGTGTATGGCATGGGCTACAGGTGGGAACAACACTAATGCTACGATTTGGTCTACGCAGTAAATTTATATTACTTTCATGTTTTTTGTTTTTGCTGCCGTGGCTTGGCTACGAGTACGTATGGGAAATGGAAAAGTTTTTACGCCAAGGCCAAGAAAAAACCCTCGTAGGCACCACTCGCGCACTTGCTACTGCATTACATGAGCGACCTGCATTATTTGACAAGCAAACTAACTTTTTAGACCAAGTAGTAAAAGGTCGCGATTTATACGCTTACAATCTTAAAAATCCTATTCAGCTTGACGGTAAACTTAACGATTGGGATAGCTACCAACCACTATTTTGGCACTACGACAAACGCTACTTACAAAAAACAGACAACAAACATCAAGCCAGTGACTTATCGTTTGATCATATGGTGGGAAAATTTGATAACTACTTATACGCCGTATTTAAAGTAACCGACAATACCCTTATTTATCGCGCTAAAAATAGCTTAAGCATTACCAATAACGATTATTTACAAATTGGCCTAAAAACGCCAGACGGCCAGTTTAATACTTACATTATTGCGCCACGCCAAGATGGCTGGATTAATGCGTTTGATGCAAATACCAAAACCCCTTTTACAAAAATTCAGGGCTATTTTGAAAGTACCGAATCGGGTTATAACGTAGAGCTGCGTTTTCCTATTAACATGCTGGGCAACAAACTTGGCTTTGCCATTGTTGATGTTGATAATAAAGAGGCGTTGTTAGAGCCTAAAATAATGTCGACCTCAAACTTAAATAACCCAAACGATTTAGGCTCGGTACTCGTACCTTCCCCAGAAATTAGCCGTATTTTAAAAGGCATGGGCCACAGTGGTAGCCGTATTTGGGTGGTTGATAACCATCATCGTGTACTTGCACAATCGGGTACTATTCAAAATGCAGATGGCGTTTGGGCTGATGGGCTTGCTAACCAAGCACCTGAAACGTGGTGGCAGCGCTTTGAGCAAAATTACTTGCACCCAATTTACTATAAAATATTAACGCGCCCCGAAAATGAGTTTTTAGATACCCTGCACGATGTAGCTTCTATGCAAGGCACACATTTAGCGAAAGCATTAAAAGGACAACCAGCATCGTCTTGGCGATTAACACCCGACAGCAAAGCCGTTATTTTATCGGCCGCTTACCCTATTTGGATCCAAGACCAAGTAATTGGTGCAGTAATAGCAGAGGAAACCACTAACGGCGTACGTACGCTACGTAATAAATCGCTCGAAAAACTGTTTAACGTTATTTTAGCTGTGATGCTAATTGGTACTGTCACACTGTTCTTTTTTGCCTCACGTATATCAAGCCGTATTAGGCGTCTGCGCGATACCGCTGAGCAAGCAATTGATGCACAAGGGCGTGTTACCGGCAGTATTAATTACAGTGATGCTAACGATGAAATTGGCGATCTGTCTCGTAGTTTTTCAAATATTGTTAGTCGACTTGGTGGCTATACCGATTACTTAGAAAATATGTCGTCACGGTTATCCCACGAGCTGCGCACGCCGGTTGCCGTAGTGCGCTCATCTCTCGAAAACTTACAAAGCTTGCCACAAAACGAGCTGAGCCAAAAATATCTCGATCGCGCCAGTGAAGGTGTTAAACGCTTAGGTAAAATAATAACCACCATGAGCGAAGCCACCCGCCTTGAACAAAGTATTCAAAGTAACGAGCCTGAGCCTTTTGATTTACAAAAAGTAATAAATGGCTGCATGCAAGGCTATCAGCTTACTTACCCAAACCATTTATTTGCGCTTGATGTATGCCAAAGCAAATTACCTATGCAAGGTGCACCCGAGTTTATAGCTCAGCTGCTTGATAAGCTTATTAATAATGCGATGGAGTTTAGTGAAGCCAATACGGCGATTAATGTGAGCCTTATGCAAACTGAAAATAAAGCAACATTAACAGTGAGTAATACAGGCCCAGCGTTACCCGAAGGACTCACTGAGCATATTTTTGACTCTATGGTGTCGGTGCGTAGCCAGCAAATGCAGCAACAACCACATTTAGGCTTAGGGCTTTATATTGTAAGGCTGGTATGCGACTACCATAAAGGCAGTGTAACCGCGAAAAATAATGAGCAAGGCGATGGTGTAGTGTTTGCTGTAAGCTTGCCTTTACATAACTAAAATAGTTAATAGAGCGGTTTAACACGCCGCTTACCCCTTCAAACCTGCCGATTACAATTTAGTACCACTGCAAATGTAACTATTCACTTTTTATTCAGTCGAACAACCATACCCTAAAGCCATATTAAAGTATCAGATTGAAGGAATACCCATGAAGCCATCACTTGAGCGTGAAGAACTGGATTTTATTTTTGATTTATACAGGCCCTCTAAAAAGCCTAAACCTGAAAACGTAAAACCAAAAAGCGCAAACTACAAAGAACTTAGAAAACACGACACGACTAAAAACCAAGGCGTATCGCATTATCTAGTTTAATTTAATTGTAAGTTATTGGCCTTACAGCTTCTCATTTTGTAAAAATGTTTTAATGCAGCTTATTTCTGCAAGTTTTACTTCTTCGCCTATTTCGGGGCCTTTTTTGCCATTTTTAAGCGCATTTTGAACTACCTGTTTTTTATCCATTTTTTGTAACTCACTAAAAATTGCTCGCAGTTTAGCTGCTTGCGGATATGGCTTATCAACCAAGGTTTCGCCTCGCCCCTGCGCATCACATTGGCATGCTTGAGTAAAAGCAATAAAACGCTCTGGGTGTACCAACGCATTTAAGTTAGTCACTATTAGCTTGTGGACGGTTTGCGGCCTTAACTGATCAATTGTATGGCAAAGAGTGTGATTATCGCTGGTGAGTACACCAATGTCTCGAAAGCGATTAGGCACTTTTAAACGCTCACAAAATGCCTCGACTACAGCAACGCCTTCGCGTTCGTGCCCTCGTAAATTTCCGTGTTTTTTAAAACTCAATGCTTTTCCAAAGTCGTGAGTTAATGCAGCAAAACGCGTTTCCAAATTAAAATTTAAACCGGCGGCGCGTTTAAGTACTAACATGGTATGTACAAATACATCCCCTTCAGGGTGATGGTTTGCTGGTTGCGGTACATTAACCATGCGCTCAAGCTCTGGAAAAATACCCAAACCTTGCAATGCTTCAAAATAAAGCTCAGGGTGTTTTTCACCCAGTGCTTTTTCTGTTTCAAGCCATACTCTCTCAGGTACTAAATGTGTTAACTCACCTTTATTTTTAAGCTCGCGCATTAATGCAGTAGTACTTGGATGAATGCTCCACTGGCTGCCATAGCGCGCTAAAAAGCGAGCAATACGCAGTACTCGTACAGGGTCTTCTACAAATGCAGCTGTGGTGTGGCGCAGTGTTTTATTTTGTAAGTCAGTTTGACCATTAAACGGGTCAATAATATTGCCGTCTTCGTCAAGCGCCATTGAATTTATGGTTAAATCGCGCCTTGCTAAATCTTCTTCGAGCGTTACTGTTGGGCTGGCATCAACCACAAAACCGGTATAGCCTTTGCCGCTTTTGCGCTCTGTGCGCCCTAGTGCATATTCTTCTTTTGTTTTTGGGTGCAAATAAACTGGAAAGTCGCTACCTATTGGCACAAAACCAAGCGACTCCATCGTTTTTGGTGTTTCACCAATCACTACATAGTCGTTATCTTTTGATTTTATATTTAGCAGTTTATCGCGCACTGCACCACCAACGAGATAAACTTGTTTTAAGTTACTTTTCACTTTATTCCCATAAACATTAATAAAATTGTTTGATGTTAATCATATCATTAATTAATAAATTCTGCGGAGTTTGCCAAGCCTAAACAAGCTCATTACAATGGCGCATTATTTTTAGCTACAGCCTCGTATTCAATGAAAAATCATTCATCAAAAAAAGAACTTATGTTACTGCCTATTTTATTGGTCGTTATTTTAATGTGCGTAGCAGGTCACTTTTTACTACAAGCAAACTTTCAAGACAGTAATGTGGTTGAATACATGTTAGCAGCACTACCGTTTGCTATGTTTGGGCTAGTTATTGTGGCATTTAAAATGGCCGCCAAAAGTGAAAAAGAAGAGCAAGAGAAATAACTGATTTATAAGAGTTAATTATTATCAAGAAAGGGAAAATAGCATACAAAATGAATTACAAAAAGATTAAAAAATATTTGATGAGCTATCTAAAACGAAGCAAAATATCGTTTATTCTGAAATTGTAAAACCTGATGAGGTACATTAGCCGCTTTTGGCGTGAGTATGACTTGGTGAAAAATATGATTACACTCGACAGTCAAGAATTTAATACACAGCCTACTTCCTCACAGCAAAGCTGTATATTTTTAGGCAACACGAATACAGGTAAAAGTATTGACGGGAGTTATTTGGAACTTTGTATTAAAACAGGTTGTAAGTACCTTGTATTTATGACGGACGACACCCCTCATGAAGATATGCTTCACATTCATCTTTTGGATGAAAATTTAGATATTATTGATTCAGCTACAATTGGAAGTATGTATTCAACAGGATTTTTTAGAGATTATAATATTCAAGAACCCAATACGTTAACCTTCTATTTTATTGGTGAAACTCAATGGAAAGTAGAAATATTGGATAAAAAAGCGTTTTTATTTCCATTTATTTCACAACCCAAAGGCGTTTCTCGAAAAAACATCTTTTCCCAATACTTTAAAATATATGGTAATCCACAATCTGAGGTTCAGTAATCTCACAAACCACTCACACACCTGTAATATAGTCCAAAATGCCAATTAAAACAGCACCAAAACTCCTTTTAATATTTCATCTGAAATTGAAGTAGCCGATTGAACCAAAACAGGAACTCAGCTATGGTTTGTTTATCAATAACAAATAAATTTGAAACGAGTTAATCTATCGGCTCGTTATGTTGAGAAGGAAATTATGAAAAGTTTATTGAAGCAAAATAAGTTGCTTAACTTTAAATTAATGTACATTTTTGTGACCCGAGTATTATTTTGTGGGATGTTTGCTTACTATTTAGTAGAGGTGTCAAAAGCCCCATTTTTAACACAATTAGGATATATTGCATTTTTTTGTGCGGCGTCTATGGCTACTGAATATTTATTATCCAAACCGAAACAGTCACTAGAAGTCGTTCTTAACGCTAATACCCTACAGTTTTTAGGCACAAGCATAAACACCTCTGATATTAACGAGATTCTGTACGCGCAAACGAAAAGATTTGAACATACTGTAAGGTTTCGTTTCAAAAATCAGACCTATCAAGACTTTGAATTAGCTTCACCTGACTTAATTGAAGATCTACGTTTTTACAATTTTTTAGTTAAAAATCAATTACCAGTAAAAATGCTAGATAGTTGTGAGCGCATTATTTAGCATCCTAGCACAACAAGTGAATAAGCTTTCCAGTATCTACTTTTGGCCCTAAAAAACTACAAACTCGATCATAAAAAGTAACTAGTTAAGTAAGGGCCCATCTAACTTATTGATATGCTTTTTCTGCTACGGTCACTTTTTCTAAGTAATGTCTCGATTCAGCTCTAGAGTGCTTAGTTGTGAGTATTTTATAAAACTGGCTCGACGTTAGTTGGTTAATTTTTGAAAATGCGATTGTTCTATTTGAATTAAATATTTTTAGTACATTGCCTGCGCCACCGTTATATGAAGAAATCATGGCGTAATGTTGGTTTTGTTTGGTTTGTATTTTATTTAAATAGCTATTTTTTAGTACACTTAAATACGCGCTGCCAATATCTATATTTCTTTTAGGATCAAACAATACTTCTTTACTCGGCTCCCCTGGTATTTTCTTTATTTTTTGATAAACGTCTCTTCCTGCGCGCGATGGAATTATTTGCATTAATCCATACGCGTTTGAAGAGCTTACTGCGTAAGGGTTAAAGTGACTCTCTGTTTCAATAATACCGTAGATAAGCGATGCGGGAAGCTGATATTTTTTTGCCGCAGCCAATACATAATCACTGTATTTTTGCTTTCGTAAGTGAGCGTTTTGTTCTACCAGAGGAAAAGATACCGATGTAATTGAATGACCATCACTACGTTTTTTTTGTACCTTAGTGTCTACTAAGTAATGAGCAAAACGATTCGCCCGCCATTCATATTTTATGGGGAGCCCGTCTTCATCAAGGACTTGTTGATACAAAAAAGGTTCATCCCCTAAAATAGGCGATTCACTGGTAAAAATGTCTGTTTTATGTGGATCACTTGAGGTCAATAATGTCATTACAATTGCTTGAGTTAGAAGCGAATTGGTATTTTTAGTGGCTATGGTTTCGACCTGTACCATATTACGGTCAAAATCAATAACAGCGCGTGCTTGGTAATCATTGCTGTATTTTACATACTTTCTGCGTGTTGGTTGCTGAGTATTTTTTTTACCCCATTTACGACTAACTACACTTTCTAACGTTGCTAATAGCTGACTAACGCTCCCCACTTGCTGCTTAATTGAGCGCTGCGTTTTTTTTACTTGCTTTTCAATTGCTTTAACATCGGTGGGGTTGTTTTTTACTTGTTTCGCAAGTTTATTGAGATCCCTTACTGGCGCTAGGTGCGATATTGACTCGCAACCGGTCAATAATAGAATAAACACTAAGAAACCATACTTTTTCACAAATATCCCTATTGAACCAAGTAAAATTATTATTACAATATATGATAGCCAAACCAATCTGGCTTTATAGCTTGTGCTTCACCACTGGGGGTTAACTTTATATTCAATTGGCTGTCGAGTAAATCGATAGCAAAACAGTCATCTACGTCGTGTAAATCATCTTTATGAATATGACTAAGCCCTGCAAGTAAATCGTCTTTTGCGCGCTGCTTGGCTTCATCTGCACTGCTTGCAACATATAGTGCAAAATCGTGCTGCTCAGCAAGTGAATCGCTTCGGTAAGCACCTAAGTTTACAAAATAGAGTTGCTTGTTTTGCTCAACGTACGTATCAACAACCTCAACTTTAAAGCCATCAATATGATTAATCGCCATGTAACTGTCCATATGAACGCTGTTTTTGTCGCCCACCCATTGGCTTTTTAATTTTGAATACGTTTGTTCAATGTTTTGCCCCACTACAAATCGAATATCGTGCATTTCTATATGGCAACCCTGAATTCGCCCCCCTAAGTACACCATAAATAACTGCATGTTTACTTCCTTTAAAAATTCAATTTAAATTATCAACGTCAATGTTATGCTTTTTAATTAACTTATAAAAGTCAGAACGGTTACGCTTAGCAAGCTTAGCGCCTTCAGCTACATTTCCTGCCGCCATTTTAAGAGTGTTAATCACGTAATCACGCTCAAATTCTTTTTTAGCATCGTTTAACGAGAGCGGGGCTAGGTTTTTTTCATTACTATTTAGAGCAGCTAACACCAATTGTTCTGATATTACCTCACTTGGGGTCAGCGCAACAACCTGTTCAACTACATTTTGTAGTTGGCGAATATTACCAGGCCAATCGTAACGTACTAATGCGTGCATAGCATCGTTAGCAAAATGCTTTTCACTTTGGTTCATACGTTTAGCAATGCTGGCGCTAAAATACTGGGCTAGCAGGCTTACATCTTCACGGCGCTCGCAAAGAGGCGGTAGTTTTAAATTAACAACGTTTAAGCGATAGTATAAATCTTCTCTAAATTGCTGGTTTAAAATAGCTTCTGGGAGGTTTTTGTGTGTTGCCGATACAATACGCACATCTATTGCTATTTCTTCTTGAAAGCCCACTGGACGAATAGTTTTTTCTTGTAATACACGCAGTAACTTAACTTGTAGGTTAAGTGGCATATCGCCGATTTCATCTAAAAATAACGTGCCACCTTGCGCTTGTTGAAACAAACCTTGGTGATCTTTAATCGCCCCCGTAAATGCGCCTTTTTTATGACCAAATAATTCTGATTCTAAAAGTTCACTCGGTACCGCGCCACAGTTTATAGCGACAAAGGGCCCATCGCTTACATGACTATGTTGATGAATAGCTTGGGCGAGCAATTCTTTACCTGTACCACTGGCCCCCGAAATAAGTACATTAACCTGTGTTGGACCAAGTAGCTTTACTTGCTCTAGTAAATGCAGCATAGCGCCACTGCGCGTTACAATATTACTTTTAGGCGCGGCTTCATCGGCGTTAACACCATGAATCTCTATAGCTTTGGCGAGACTGTCGAATAACTCGTCTTTATCTACTGGTTTGGTTATAAATGCAAAAATGCCCTGTTTAGTTGCCTCTATGGCATCAGGAATTGAACCATGCGCTGTCATCATAATTACAGGCAATGCAGGATAGCGACTTTGCAGCTGACGATGTAGAGCCATACCGTCCATTTCATCCATACGTAGGTCGGTTATTACTGCATCAAATACTTGGCCTTTTAGTATTTGCAGTGCGGTTAAACCACTTTCACAGGTAGTTACTTCGTATCCTTTTGATTCGATACGAATAGCGAGCAGTTTTAATAAGCTAGCGTCGTCGTCAACTAATAGTACTTTTGCACCTTGCGGTTTGGTTGCGGCCATAATTACTGCTCCTTAATTTCTTCACGTAGTAAAAGCTGCTGTTCGATAGTTGCTAACGATGAGAGGGTTTCTTGCATTTTATTATTCAGTGCTTGCTGCTCTTTTTTAGCATTTATTTGCATAGTAATGTGCTGTTTTTGAAGCCATAAATATTGCTTTATATCATCAGGCCAAAAATAAGCAAGATCGAGCTTAAGCAACTTAGTCATCACTGTATTTGGGTCGTTACTTATATTTAAACACATAAACTTAAAAAAGCGTTTAAGCTCGCTCTCGCCAGTAAAAATATGTTTGCTAGGCACTAATTTAAATCCGCCACATTGATTAGCATGCCATGCAATAACTTGATCTGTGGTTGGATAACCGGGTTCAATTTTTGCCTTAGGCTTTGGATTTGGTTTGTTTTTTTTATCGTTTTTTATGTTAGTGGCAACTACAGGCTCTGATGTTATTAACACGCGATCTTTTTGCCCGTTATTAATTTTACAACCCGATATAACCATACTGACACTGAGCACACAAAAAATAGCAATGTAACGCAAGCGCATGTTAACTAACTCCTGGATTTTTTGTAATGGGAATTTGAATTAAAAACCGACAACCATGAGGCTCATTATGTTCAACGGTGAGTGTTCCTCTTAATTGTTCAACTGACTCTTTTACAATAGTTAACCCCAATCCACTGCCTTGTAACGTAACACTTTTACTGTGTTTGCCTTGATAAAAAGCACTGAAAATATGAGTTTTTTCTTGCTCCTTTATACCGCAGCCTTTATCAAGCACAGTAATACAAAGTTGGTTTTGCTCAAGCGCTAAATTAATAGTGACGCTTTGCTTATCTTGTGAAAATTTTAAGCCATTTGAAATAAGCTGAATTAAAATCATCTCAATAAGTTCACTAGGCAAAGCAAGTGGCTTATTAGGTAGAGTATTTTGCCACTGCAGAGCCTGCTCACGCGCAGTCAAGCGATGTTCAAAATGGTTGCTAATTTTATTAATAAGGAGGCTAAATTCAACCTCGCTTAGACTATCTTTACTGGTGCGAATGGCATTATAACTTAGCAAGCTATCAATCATTGTGCGAAGGCGCACCATAGATTGGCTAATGAGCTCAAGCACCGCTTTTTGCTCATCGGTAACAGGGCCTACTATTTCATCAGTTAGTAAATCAGTGCCTTCGACCATTGAAGCAAGCGGCGTTTTTAGCTCATGAGTTACATGGCGTAAAAAAGTATCTTTTTGCTGCTCAAGCATGTGTAATTGCGCTTGCACCCACTGGAGTTTTTCTCCTAGCTCAATTAGCTCAGCAGAACCTTTAACAGATATTTTTTGCTGCCAATGTCCCTGCCCCAGCTTATCAATAACCGTAGTTAACCCTTTTAGCCGCCCACTTATGCGCCACAAAAAACCTCCGCCAACAATTAAAGTCAGTGGAATAAGTGCCACCAGCCAATTGATAAATGACGTTTGCAAGCTTGTTAGTTCGTTTTGGTTATTGGTAATTTGCGCTTCGTTTTTATCTCGCAGCCATAAGGTCAGCTCGGCGACAAGATCACTTACTGGCAAAAACAATTCTGCTTGCTGTTGTTTTTCATCAATAAGTTCAACATGTGCGGCTTTTAAAACGGTAAATAAGTGCTGCCACTGCTGAGTGTAATCACGATCGGAATTAATCAGCTTCAGTTCATCAATACTTTGCAGGGATGATTGCCATTTATCGACAATGAGTTTATCGAGCGATTCACTTTTTAACACCCAATTTTGCCTAGTGGCACGCTCAAGGCTATTGAGCTCTTGTTTTAAAATATTGAACGATTTGGTTACTTGGTAGTTATTACTGACAATACTTTGAGTAGCAGCCAACTGTTTGTTAAGCGCATTTAAAAAAACAATTACCACAATAGAAAGCGGGAGTAACGAAAGCAGCATACTTATTGCAAACTGCCCTATTAAATTAGGTCGCCAGTTAAGCATTGCTTGGTATTTTTTAGATATGGTTGCAGACATTGCATCTAGCCCTTTTAGAGTGAAGCTGCTGATTTTACCAATTTTATTTAAGATATCATAACGATAGCTTTGCTATTGAGCTGCTTTCTTATCGCTATAATAGCGTACTAATTTAAAGCAATGGGTATTATTAAGCGTCTACCTTATACACTCGCTGAATTTAATGCGACTAATCGTAAAATAAAGCCGCTTATCGCCAAATAGCAGCAATGTAATCTACTGAGTTATACCAATCGGCTTAACCTGAAGTCTGGTTAAGAGATTTACTTAACGTATTAAATCATGGTGATATTTAAATTTATTTTCTCTAGCTAGAGATTTTCAGTGGAAACAAGACTAATTTACGCGTCAATAGCGGGCCTATTGCAAGTAAATTCAACGCAGTTAGCGCTGAAAATAGCCGCTAGAGATAGATTTATTATCCAGAGTTCAGGTTATTTATATATGTGTCTATTTAACGTTAATAAAACCACGCTAGAACTCATAAAATTGTACAATAACAAGCACACAAAAATTACATTAGAGTCAGTAATTTTTTCTTATCTATTGTGCCTTTAAAACCTAACCAATTGAAAATTAGCTAAAATAATTACTGGCACCCTTTTTGTATTAAGGGTAATTACTATATGCAATAAGGAAATAATTATGAACAACCGTATTTTAGTAACTTCATCATTACTAGCATTAAGTCTATTGGCTGCTAACGCGTACGCTATGGATGTTCACGCGACTTTTAACGAACTTGATAAAGATAGTAACGGTACATTGAGCGAAGCTGAAGCAGGTGAAGATGCCGTATTGCATGAAAATTTTTCGCAAATAGACACAAATCAAGATGGTCAATTGTCACTAAACGAATTTAAACAATTTATCCAATAAGCTCATTTAATAAGGAATGTGATTATGAAACAATTTATAGCTGCTTTTTCATTAATTTTTTTAGCAATGAGTGCCACTGCTTTGGCATCACCAACGAATGTACGTTTTGCCCATTTAGATAAAAATATGGATGGTAAAATATCAATTAGTGAAGCAACGCAAGATAAAGTAGTGATGAAACAATTTGCTGATTTAGACAAAAATGATGATGACATGATCTCTAAAAGTGAGTTTGGAAGCTTTAAACCTTAACAGGTTAAGTTTTACTTAAGGTTTTATCAAGTAAAGTGAATTAAAGCATTTGCCATAATCCCTGAGGGAATGTGTAAAAGGATTTATTGTTGGGAGTTAAATTATGGCAAATGCTTTACCTACTTTTTTAAATTACTAATAATCTTTTGGAAGGAATACCATGAAGATACTCCCCTTTATTACGAGCATTTTAATACTGTTGAGCTTTAATGCCTCCGCACTTGATGTAAAACAACGTTTTGATCACCTCGACATTAATAAAAGCGGTTACTTAACTTATGACGAACTTGAGCCTCAACCACATCTACTGAGTATGTTTGTGATCTGGGATAAAGATCAAAATAGACAAATTTCATTAATCGAATTCAAAAATTACTTAACCAATAATCTTTACTGAATATTTATAATGACACAAACAAGTTACACAAAGAAATAAGCCTTAAAAGCACGCCTAGTCAATTCATTGGTATTCCAAAAGTGAGTTTGTTAATGTAGGTTAATTAACAATAAAAATTAAGCAGCTATGCCACTCATAAAAATAATCAAACCACTCATACTCGCCAGCCTTTGTGCAAGCTCACATTATGCTATCGCACAAACAAAAGTTATCTATAACGCTAATGGCTATACACCTTTGTATAAAAGTAAAATGCAAAAAGGTGAAATACAGCAGTTTTCGACCTTAGTTATTAAAGATGGCAAAGTGGTAAAAATAGGCGGCGACAAACTAAAAAGCAGCTTCCCCAATGCAGAACTCATTGATGCAAAAGGTAATACACTATTACCTGGCTTAGTTGACGCACATGGCCATGTTATTGGCTTGGGTAATAATTTATCGCAACTAGATCTACGTGGCGCAAAGTCTGTTAATGAAATTACCAACAAATTAAAAAAGTTTGCAGCCAATAAACAAGGCTGGGTCATTGGCCGGGGCTGGAACCAAGAGCTTTGGCACAACACTGGTTTTCCTACTGCTGCCGATTTAGATAATGTAGTAAATAACCAACCCGTTGTACTTTCTAGAGTGGATGGCCATGCAATATGGGTTAACTCAAAAGCACTTGAACTTGCCGGTATTACCGCGCAAACCATTGCGCCAAATGGCGGCGAAATAATTAAAGATGAATTTGGAAACCCCACTGGCATATTTATCGATAAAGCGGAATCATTAATAACTCAACATATGCCTGCGCCTTCAAAACAAAATATTAGCGATTCACTTGATGCAGCAGGCGAGCATTTACTCAGTTTAGGAATTACATCGACCCATGACGCTGGAATTGATAAAGCCACTTGGGAGGTTTACAAAGAACGCAGCGAACTAGGTAATTTACCTCTGCGTATTGTTGCTATGTTAAGTGGCGCGAGCCCTGATCTAAAAGCAATGTTAAAAGCTGGCAGATACAAAGATGCGAACGACTTTATGTCAATCCGCAGTGTGAAAGTATATGCCGATGGCGCACTTGGCTCTCGTGGTGCAGCACTTATTGAAGAATATGCAGACAGAGCCGGGCATCATGGCCTAATGCTCGAAACTCAAGAAAAGCTTGAAGAATTATTTACGCTAAGCTTTAAGCGAGGTTTTAGTGCAAATACCCATGCAATCGGCGATAAGGCAAACCAAATCGTACTTGATGCTTATCAAAATGTATTCAAAAAAACAGGGGGTATATTGCTACGAAACCGAATAGAGCATGCACAAATAGTGACACCCGATGATATACCTCGCTTTAAGGCTTTAAAAATAATTCCATCCATGCAACCCGTACATGCAACATCTGATATGCACATGGCGGAGCAACGCTTAACCGACAAACAATTAAGCGGCGCTTACGCTTGGCAAACATTTTTACAGCAAGGATCGGTTGTCGCAGCAGGATCTGATTACCCCGTCGAGTTGGCAAACCCTTTTGATGGGCTCTATTCTGCTATAACGCGCATGGATCATAGCCAGCTTCCTGACAGCGGTTGGCGTGCAAGCGAAATACTAAGCAGGGAAGATGCGCTACGTGCATTTACTTTAGGGGGCGCATATGCGGCACATCAAGAATTCAAGATTGGTAGCTTAGAGCAAAGTAAATGGGCTGATTTTATTTTGATAGATAAAGACTACTTTAAAGTACCCGTTAGTGAAATTTATAAAACAAACGTATTGCAAACATGGATTGCAGGTACTCTTCGTTATAAAAAAGATACAACCGAACAGACTATCGATAAATAAAAACTTAAAAAGGGCTAGGGCGTGTTGACCTTTGTGGATTGAAATTTGTTCAATCTAGGGACGATTTAATCGCGGCGCGAGGTTTGTAACCTAGTGGGCTAAGTAAAAATCGAGCAACAAAGAGTTAATCGTCCCTAGAAAGAACCCAAAGGGCAGCCTCGCAATTGGTATTAGCTTTTAGGCGCTTCAACTTTAGGCTGGCGATATATTTTTATGATGTGATAAATATTTACGAGCGACAACAAGCCATTAGTAAAAATCACTGGCGCTGCATCTATGGCAACACCATATGCCGTAAATACCATACAACCAAACATGTTGTACCAACGTAGCTTTACTACATCGGTCATTGTTAATGATGCAACCAATAAAGCTGATGCAATATAACCTAAATATTCCCAACTCAATTGTTCTCTCCTAGGCTTTAGGTTAGCATTACATTACTGCTAACTTATGGCACTTATAAGTATTGCAAAATTACAACGAAATAAAAAAGCCAACTTGCTCAAAAAACCTTAAAAAAACTGTCGGCAACTGCCAACAACTTCCTAAATCATTACACGGGAAATGAAGGTAAATAATATTATTAGCAAAACTAATAATAGTAGCAAGTTAGCATAAATTCTTAGAGCCGTAATGCTAACGTCATTAAGGTGTAATAAATAGGACATTTGTCCGAAGAGCGCATTGATGTTTCAATACCATTTTTCTAGTTATCTTGTTGAACAGCTATTAACCTTTGCAGGTAGTAGCTATCAACAATCAAAAAAAGAAGTCCTGATCCACCAAGATCAGCCTTTAAGCAAGCTTGTGCTTGTACGCAGTGGCACTGTGTCGTTTAGTTACGACGTAGGTAATGGACGACGCCTACTATTAGGACAATTGGATTGTAACAATACACTTATTGGTGAAATAGAAGCGCTGAACAATAATCCGTGTATTTATACGGTGACCTGTTTTAGTGATGTAACTTATAACCTTATTGAGTTAAGGCATTGGCGTGCTTTATTACTTGAAAAACCAGAACTAAGCTTATACACAGCACAAACTATAGCGGCTAAATTTCAAGAGAATCAAAAAATCAATTTAGATAAGCTATTGCTACCACTGAGCTACAACATAGCAAAAGATTGTTTATTAAGAGCCGAGAACAATAACCCTACGCTACTTAGAGCCTACCCTACTGTAAACGCTGAAGCTGAGCGCTTTGCCACCACGGAGCGAGCTTACAGGCGCGTTGTAACAGAACTGGTAGAAAAAGATCTCGTGCTAAGAAGTACCGATGGACTACAAGCAGTCGATATACCTAGGCTCAGTAAATACGTAGACAGTTTTGCTCAACTTTAATACCAATCTGCTTATATATGGGGTCTATTTAACGTCAAGAAAATTACGCTAGAATTAGGCAAAAATTTTTGTATCTAGTTGTTCTAAATATAAAATTTTTAACGACGTTATAGTGCAATTTAATTCGTTAAATTGTCCAAAGATTTATGCAGGTTGGTATAAACTAAATTTCATGCATAAAAAAAGGCCTTGACGGCCTTTTTTTATTTATACAAATTGCTAATTACTTTTCTAGCAAAATGTCATGAATTTTCGCAAGATCAGATTTACCTTCAATAATTTCATCCGGTGTTAAACCCGATAACTCATGCGGAAACACTAACCACTCTTCAGACTCATGAATATAATAATCTGGAACAGTGTCTACTTTTGAATTTTTTGGCTTGTAGTATGGGCACGCAATACGAATGTCGCGTGGTAAGTTCAAGCGCATAAGTTCTGAAAGCTTTTCTTTTAATGCAACAATACTTCGACCTGAATCAAATACATCATCAACAATTAAAAGTGAATCGCCAGCATTCGCGTTTTCTACAATATAATGTAAGCCGTGTACTTTAATTTCTTTTGATTGCTTACCAATACCGTAATAAGACGATGTACGTACCGCAATATGGTCAGTCTCAATACCTTTGTAATCGTAATATTCTTGAACAGCAATACCGATTGGTGCACCACCTCGCCAAATACCAATAATAAAATCAGGACGAAAGCCATCTTGGTATACTTGTGCCGCTACGCGGAACGAATCTTCAAGCAGCTGTTGAGCTGTGATGTAGCACTTATCTGACATAATTAGAAACCCCAGTGGTGGATATAACGCTTGAGCGCAGCTTAGAGTTAAGCAAAAATTAAACTCAAACAGGTGTTGGCGACGGATTTTACCGCAAATGAAATAAAATTGCTTGCTCCACACACAAAAAAATAGGCACCTGTTAGTGCCTATTTGAGGTATAAAATGCATAATTTAATAAATACTATGCTTTTTCTAGTAAAGTTCGCGCAACCGTACGCATACCTTGAGTTGTTGCCCCTGCTGCCCATTGACTTGTGCTGCCCATGTTAAATGCAGCGGCTAAATCTATATGTACCCAGCCTTTGCCGTCGTTTGGCACAAAGCGTGACAAAAAGCCTGCCGCATTTGAAGCGCCGCCGTAACCGCCACCTTTTTGTGCACGGCTATTCGCCGTGTCAGCATAAGGAGATGGACAGTTTTGTTGATGCCACTTTTCAAGAGGTAGTGGCCAAGCCGCTTCCATTTCTTGAGATGCAAAACCTTCAACTTCGCGTGCAAGTTCTTTATCAAGTGCAAATAATGCATTGTACTCTTGACCAACAGCAACCAGCGCTGCACCAGTCAGTGTTGCTGCATCAATAATAAGTGGAGCGCCAGTCTCACCAGCAGCCATTAGACCATCAGCAAGTACTAAACGCCCTTCTGCATCAGTGTTTACAATTTCAACAGTCGTGCCATTTTTATAAGTAAGAATGTCACCTAATTTGTATGCATTACCTGAAATTAAGTTCTCAGCACAACATAAAAACAGTTTAATACGCTTTTCTATACCACGGTTAATAGCCAATGCTAAACCTGCAGTTACTGTTGCTGCGCCGCCCATGTCGCATTTCATACCAAGCATACCTTCGCTTGATTTAATTGAGTAACCACCTGAGTCAAACGTAATACCTTTACCAACAAGTGCTGCACTTACTGGTGCATTTTCGTCGCCTGTTGGGTTGTAATCAAGCTCAAGCAATACTGGTGGGCGTACACTGCCACGGCCAACAGCATGAATACCAATCCATTGTTGCTCTAGTAAGGCATCGCCTTTAATAATTTGGTAACTTACATGTTCAGGCGCTAATGATTGAATAAACTCAGCCGCTTTTTCTGCAAGGCTTTCTGGATAAATGTCATCGGCAGTGCCGTTAACCATTTCACGCGCCCAAATTGCTGACGTTTTTAAATGAGCAAGTTCTTTAATATCTGATTGTGTGTTATCAACAAACTCAACACCGTTTAATGATTTTGGTGTTACAAAACCTTGATAAAAAGCCCATTGGCTCTCTGTACACCAAGTATCGCCTGCTAATTCCACGTTTTTAACGCCTTGGCTTGCAATAGTACGACCTGCTTTTTGAACATTTTTTAATGTTTCTTGTTCAGACAAATGCACCGTTGCACCGCGCTCGTTAAAAGATAACGATGCATTATCGCCCCATTGGCTTGGTGCAGACTGCTCGCTTAGTTGAACAACAAATTTTTCACTCATGTTAGAATACCTTTGCACTTAAATGTGCCACCGAGTTTACTATAGAGCGCTTAAGTTCCCAACAGCTTGAGATAAATAACATAAACCACACTGCTGTGCAGTATTTACACTTTGGAAGTTATACCAATTGCATTAAATTAGTGATCTATAATAGCGATAAGAAAATAGTTCAATAACAAGGCTAAAATTATGATATATAGTTGCTCTATATAAATAATTTTTAACGTAGTTAGTGAGTTATTTAATACGCTAGAATGATCATGTTTTTAATAAAATTGGTATTATTATGAAGTACACGCCAACTCTGCAACCTGCCACCTTGTTAAAGCGCTACAAACGTTTTTTAGCTGATTTACAACTAAGTGACGGCTCAGAATTTACCGCCCATTGCGCTAATACAGGTAAAATGACCGGATGTGCAGATCCAGGTTTTACGGCTTTTTATTCAACAAGCGACAACGCTAAACGAAAATACCCACATTCATTAGAGCTTACGCAAAATAATTTAACGCAACTTATTTGTGTAAACACAGCAATGGCTAATAAAGTAGTCGAAGAAGCAATAAACAATAACGTGATAAGTGAGCTCACCGACTACGAACAATTACAAAGTGAAGTAAAATATGGCAATGAAAACAGCCGTATCGACTTTTTGCTTACAAGCAACAATAAACCTAACTGCTATGTAGAAGTGAAGTCTGTCACCTTGCTGAGCCAAAACAACCCAAACAGCGGGCAAGGTTATTTTCCCGATGCACAAACACTGCGCGGACAAAAACACCTACGTGAGCTCATAGAGGTGGTCGAACAAGGTCATCGCGCCGTATTACTGTTTGCCGTTTTGCATGAAGGAATAAATACAGTAAGTGCGGCCGCACATATTGATGAAAAGTATGCCAAGCTATTAAGCCAAGCAATAACGGCTGGTGTTGAAGTACTAGCATACAAAGCAGCAATTTCAGCTCATGATGTTTTACTTCATAAAAAAATCGCATTTGTAGAATAATCGATAAGATTAAACATAGTAATTATAATAATTAACTTGTTTTTAAAGTTTTTGCCCACATAACTAGGCAAGTTTTAAAAAGCGAATACATGAATGAATAAAAGTGTAAATAAACGATTAATACACTTTTTGATCAGTAAACATGGTTGAAGCTAATTCGATTAATTAAAAATAAATTTGCCTAGGGTATAAGATTCTGTTATTTATACCGCCGGCTAATGCTGAGGCATTAAATTAAGGATTTAGGAGAGAATTATGCCAGACCAAAAGAAACATGGTTTATTGGCTCAAGCCGGTTTAGAACCATACCAAGAAAAACCAGGTGAAGAGTACATGAATGATGCACAACGTGCTCATTTTAGAACGATTTTAGAAACTTGGCGTAACGATCTTCGCAATGAAGTTGATCGCACTAAGTCGCACATGCAAGATGAAGCAGCCAACTTTCCTGACCCAGTTGACCGCGCAGCGCAAGAAGAAGAGTTCTCTTTAGAACTTAGAACGCGTGACCGCGAACGTAAATTAATCAAAAAAATTGAAAAAACAATTAATTTGATTAAAGAAGATGATTTTGGCTTTTGTGAGTCTTGTGGTATTGAAATTGGCATTCGCCGCTTAGAAGCGCGCCCAACTGCCGATTTATGCGTAGACTGTAAAACGCTTGCTGAAATCAAAGAAAAGCAATCTGGACGCAGCTAATTAACCTCTATTAATTAGTTATGTCTCCTACAGCCGTTACTGCGCCTATGCGTAAATATCGCGGTCGTTTTGCACCGTCTCCTTCTGGGCCATTACATTTTGGCTCACTTGTAGCGGCTGTGGGTAGTTACCTTGATGCTAAAGCAAACAAAGGTAAGTGGTTGGTCCGTATCGAAGATATAGACACCACCCGCGTTATAAAAAACGCGGATACCGACATCCTTAATACTTTACAAGCCTATGCCCTGTACTGGGATGAACCCGTTGTGTATCAAACGCAGCGCCTTACTCTCTATCAAGAAATTATTGACTCTCTCCTAAAGCAGCAACTTGTTTACGGCTGCAACTGTACCCGCAAACAAATAAAAGCACTTGGGGGAATTTACCAAGGTCATTGCAAATCGCTCAATAACACTATTGATTCGAGCGCATCACGTTTAACCCAGTGTCATGCAACGACTCAATTTAATGATTTAATTCAAGGCGATATAACCGTTAATACCGCCCTCGCCCATGAGGATTATTTAATTAAACGTAGCGATGGCTTATTTGCATATCAACTTGTTGTGGTTGTTGATGATATTGAGCAAGGTATTAATCGTATTGTTAGAGGCGCCGATTTAATTGAGCCAACAGCACGGCAAATTAGTTTGTTTAAACAGCTAAATGCAGCGATACCTGAATTTGCCCATTTACCATTAGCTGTGGCAGAGCCTGGATTTAAACTATCTAAACAAAACTTCGCCCCTGCTATCAGTAAAAGCAACCCAAAACCAGCTTTAATAAGTGCATTTGAGTTTTTAGGGCTGCCCACTCATGCCAATTTAATGGATTTATCTATTGAGCAACTCATGGCTTGGGGAGTCGATACATTTAACTTAAAACAGGTTCCACGCGTGCCTGAAATACAAATTTCTCAACATCCAACTAGCCAAGTCATCCAATTTACTCTATTAAGTAAATAAAAATTGCTAAAAACAGCTTAATTTCAACACATCAACTTAATTTTTAAACCCTGCTGGTATATGATAGCCGCCTAAATATATGCTATTTACGTTAAACAGCAAGTGATGCGTTATAACACCAACTACTTGCTGTAATTTTGATTGCGATGGCGAGCCAATCAACACCTTCTAGGAGACAGATTATTATTTCCAAGCTTTTTCAATTTTGCAGACAAATAATCGGCCCAAATACCAGTGCCGAAAACGCCTCTGTAAGCAGCGAACCTTTAGTGATCACTCGTGGTGAGCATGGTATTTCTCGCAAACAATTTAGCCCAAATGCAATCAAAGTACTTTATCGTTTAAAAGACGGTGGTTACGATGCCTACTTAGTTGGTGGTTGTATTCGCGATATATTGTTAGGCCAGCAGCCAAAAGATTTTGATGTTGTTACCAATGCCACCCCAGATCAAGTAAAAAAACTATTTAGAAATTGTCGCTTAATAGGCCGCCGTTTTCGTTTAGCACATATTGTATTTGGCCGTGAAATTATTGAAGTGGCGACAATGCGTGGACACCACGAAGCGCCAGAAGATAAAAACCAAATAAGCCAGTCAAGCGATCAAGGTCAATTACTACGTGATAACGTATTTGGCAGTATTGAAGAAGACGCCGAGCGTCGTGATTTTTCCATCAATGCCCTTTATTACTCTATTAACGATTTTAGTATTCACGATTACGCTAACGGTTTAGCTGCAATTAAAGCAAAACAAATTGAACTGATTGGCGATCCTGAAACACGTTACCGTGAAGACCCTGTACGCATGTTACGTGCGGTTCGCTTTGCGACCAAACTTGACATGAGTATCGCGCCAAAAAGTGAAAAGCCTATCGCTGAATTAGCAAGTTTACTTGATAATATTCCGCCAGCGCGTTTGTTTGAAGAAGTACTAAAACTGTTTTTAAACGGCAAAGCTGAAGCAAACTTTTTAATGCTACGTAAATATGGCTTGTTCAAAGCGTTATTTCCGGAACTTGATCAAATTTTAGACCAGAACCCTAATGGTCTTGAACATATGTTAGTTCAGCAAATGTTCCAAAATACCGACAAACGTATCATTGCTGATAAAAAAGTAACGCCTGCATTTATCTTTGCTGCATTACTTTGGTTCCCGTTATTAAAACACACTAAACAAATTCAAGAACGAGAGCAGGTACTTGAGTACGATGCTTTTGCACAGGCAATGAACAAAGTACTAAGCGAAAGTGCGCAACATATTGCAGTACCAAAGCGCTTTACACTTGGTGCGCGCGATATTTGGCACATTCAGCATCGTTTAGATAAGCGAGCTGGTCAACGTGCTTACAGATTAACGCAACAACCTCGCTTTAAAGCCGCTTACGACTTTTTATTATTACGCGTAAGTGCAGGCGAAACACAGCATACAGAGCTTGCACAGTGGTGGACACAATACCTGGGCCAAGATATAAATGGCCAAAAAGACATGGTTAAAAATCTAGGTCATCAAGGGGGTCCAAAACCACGTAAACGACCTCGCCGCCGCGCACCTAAAAAGCCAACAGAGCAATAATATGCACTGTGTTTATTTAGGTTTAGGTGCTAATTTAAACTCACCAAAAGAGCAACTTGATAATGCGATAACCGCAATCAAGCAATTGTCTTTTTGTGAGTTTGTGAGCGTATCGCATTACTATGCGAGTAAACCTATGGGCCCGCAAGATCAACCCGACTACATAAATGCCGTTGCGTGTATTAAAACAAGCCTTGAACCAGAACAGCTCCTTGATTTAACACAACGCATAGAACTTGAGCACGGCCGTGTTAGAAAAGCCGAGCGTTGGGGCCCTCGCACACTTGATATAGACACCTTATTATTTGGCGATCGAGTAATAAATACCGAACGTTTAACCGTTCCACATTACGGTTTAAACGTTCGTGAGTTTGTAGTGTATCCACTATTAGAGCTGGCACCTGAACTTATTTTACCTAGCGGTGTTGCATTACAAGCTATTGCAGATAACTTACCGCTCAACGACTTACAGCAATTACCTCTGTAATTAACTTAGGCTGATGCCTGCGAGGAATATTATGTCTAAAATCACTGTTTCTACTTTAAATAAAATGAAAGCAGAAAATAACAAAATTACTGCGTTAACGGCATACGACGCCAGTTTTGCAAAGTTATTTCATGATAACGGCGTTGAAGTTATTTTAGTAGGCGACTCTCTAGGCATGGTGCTGCAAGGTGGCGATGACACCCTGGGTGTAACCAACCAAGATATTGCATACCACACCCGTTGTGTACGTGCGGGTAGTCGTGAATTATTTGTGATTGCAGACTTGCCATTTATGACCTACTCAAGCGTTAGTGATACGTGTAAAAATGCCGCTGAGCTAATGCGTGCTGGCGCGAATATGATAAAGCTCGAAGGCGGAGAATGGCTTTACGAGAGTATTAAAACGCTTACGCAACAAGGCATTCCTGTGTGTGGCCATTTAGGCCTTACACCGCAGTCTGTTCATGTATTTGGTGGCTTTAAAATACAAGGTCGTGAAGAAGCTCAAGCACAAAAAATAATTGATGATGCAAAAGCACTCGAAGCCGCAGGCGCACAATTATTAGTACTTGAATGCATTCCAAGCGCCCTTGCAAAGCGTATTACAGACGCACTAAGCATCCCAACTATTGGCATTGGTGCAGGCAGCTTAACTGATGGCCAAATATTGGTAATGCATGATCTCGTTGGTATTTCAGCGGGCTATATTCCTAAATTTTCTAAAAACTTTTTATTGGAAACAGGCAATATGCCTCAAGCTGTTCAAAAATATTGTACCGACGTTAAAAGTGGCGCATTTCCTAGCGCTGAACATGAGTTTAAATAATGCAGTCAATCACTGAAATAAAATCGTTACGTAGTCAAATTAAGGCATGGCGCCAAGCTGGTCTTAGCGTGGCACTTGTGCCAACTATGGGTAACTTGCACCGTGGGCATTATTCTCTAGTAGAGAAAGCAAAAACATTGGCCGATAAAGTGGTTGTTAGTATTTTTGTAAATCCAATGCAGTTTGGCGCGAATGAAGATTTAGACAACTACCCTCGAACGCTCAACGAAGATAAACATGGCCTTGCAGAGCTAGGCACTGATATTGTATTTACCCCAAGTGTAAACACAATCTACCCAAATGGATTGGGTGCGCAAAGCTTTGTAGATGTGCCGGGTATTTCATTAGGTTATTGCGGTGGCTCACGCCCAGGCCACTTTAGAGGTGTTGCAACGGTTGTTACTAAGTTATTTAATTTAGTTCAACCTGATTACGCCTGCTTTGGCGAAAAAGATTTTCAACAACTGCAAGTAATTAAAACGATGGCGCATGACTTGTCTATTCCGGTAGAAATTATTGGTGTACCTACAATGCGTGAAGTTTCTGGCCTTGCCATGAGTTCGCGTAATGGTTATTTATCAGATGAGCAAAAACAAACTGCAACGGTTTTATTTAACACATTAAAACATTGCGCTGAGCAGTTAAAAAACGGCAAAAAAGACTTTGCACAGCTTGAAGACGCAGCAAAACAAAGCTTAGAACAGGCTGGCTTAAAACCAGATTATTTTGAGATAGCTCAACGAGATACATTAAAAACTGCTAAACTCAAAGATACCAAGTTTATTATTTTAGCCGCAGCCTATTTTGGTAATGTTAGATTGATCGACAACATACAGGTCGAAATTTAATATTATTGCGACTCACTTTTTAAGGATTAACATGCACACTTTAATAAAAACAAGCGCAGTCGCCCTAACTTTTGTATTTTTAGCCGGTTGCCAAAATAAGATAGAAAATCCAGAACTTAATCAATGTGCTCAACAAAACTACCAGTGCGAAAGCACCTGCGAGCAGCAATCAAGTGGCGAAGGTTTAAAACTGCAAGTATGCTCAGGAAAATGTGTTGAAAGCTATAACCAATGCAAAGCTCAGGCAGAAAAATTAGGTAGTATTTAATTCTCTAAAGTTTTTAGTTTTAGGCACAAAAAAACCGCTTAATGAGCGGTTTTTTATTGCTTATGGTTTATTATACCAATTTTATTAAAAACATGATCATTCTAGCGTATTAAATAACTCACTCACTACGTTAAAAATTATGATACATAGAACAACTATGTATCATAATTTTAGCCTTGTTATTGCGCTATTTTCTTATCGCTATAATGGCTCACTAATTTAATGCAATTGGTATTAGTTTAAACCAAGCTTTTTAAGTTCTACTTTAACTAACTTTGCAGATAGTGGTACATACCCATCTTTTTCTACAATTTGCTGACCATCTTTTGAAAGTACCATTCTTAAGAATTGTTCTTCCATAGGTGATAGCGGTTTATTTGGGTGTTTGTTCACGTAAACATATAAAAAGCGAGACAGTGGATACTTACCTTGAGCAACGTTATCTAGTGTTGCATCAACAAAGTTATCGCCTTTTTTAGCAAGTGGCACTGTACGTACGCCCGATGTTTTATAGCCAATACCAGAGTAACCAATTGCATTTAGTGACGATGAAATTGATTGTACTACTGATGCAGAACCTGGTTGCTCATTTACATTGTTACGGAAATCACCTTTACACAATGCTTTTTTCTTAAAGTAACCGTATGTACCTGATACCGAGTTACGTCCATAAAGTTGAATATCGCGTGCTGCCCAGTTACCTGTTAAACCAACTTCACTCCAACGATTTACTTGCTCAGAAGCACCACACTTACGAGTAGATGAGAAAATAGCATCTACTTGGTCAATACGAAGACCTTCAATTGGATTATCTTTGTGTACGTAAACAGCAAGTGCATCAATAGCTACGCGAACTGCTGTTGGTTTGTAACCGTAACGTTTTTCAAACGCTTCGATTTCTTTTGATTTCATTGCACGGCTCATAGGACCGAGGTTAGCAGTACCTTCGGTCAGTGCCGGTGGTGCAGTAGATGAACCTGCAGCTTGAATTTGAATATTTACATTTGGGTAAATACGTTTATATTCTTCAGCCCAAAACGTCATCATATTGGCTAAAGTGTCAGAGCCTACCGATGAAAAGTTACCTGAAACACCACTAATTTTTTGGTACTCAGGGATATCTTTGTCTAGTGCGACTGCTTGTGCAGATACGAAAGTTGTAACAGCCACACCCATTGCGGCAACTAAGTTTTTAAATCTCATGGTGGATTCTCCGGTTTGTTCGTTCCATTTTCTAACTGTTGCCCACTCTAAAGTGAGTACATGACAGTTAGATTACTCTTAAGTGACACTTTTATGACTTTACTTATCAAGCTATTTCTTTAGCTAATGGAACTATCTTATCTATTGAAAAACAAAAAGAAAAACACGATCCTTTAGCTAATTCGCTAGTAATATTTAACTGGCTATCGTGGCGGGTTAGTACGTGTTTTGTAATTGCAAGGCCTAAGCCTGACCCTCCCGTTGTTCTACTGCGTGCTTTATCTACTCGATAAAAACGTTCAGTTAAACGGTTAATATGCTCAGGTGCAATGCCATCACCATTATCGGTTACTGTAAAACACGCCAGATCATTTTTACGTTTCCAGCACACGTTTACTTTACCGCCAGGCTTTGTGTAATGAATTGCATTAAATACTAAATTAGAAAACGCACTACGCAGCTCATCCTCAGAACCTTTAATATCTAAACTGTCATCTATATCAAAAATCAGTTCGTGTCCTTTATCCTGATTGATTGATTGCGCTTCGGTTTTAATATAACTAAGTAGCAGAGGGACATTAATCGCTTTGTCGTTATCTTGACGGCGTGCGCCCTCAATACGCGAAAGCGATAATAACTGACTCACTAAACTGTCCATGCGTTTACATTGCTCAAGCATGGTTTTTTGCGCTTTACCCCACATAGCCGGTGGCGGCATCATGTCGCTATCCATCATCTCAAGATAGCCTGTAACGACTGTAAGCGGTGTACGTAGCTCATGTGATACATTGGCAACAAAGTCTTTACGCATTTGTTCTAGCTGCTTCAACCGCGTTACATCACGCACCACAACCATAAGCTGTGTGCTTGCGTACGGCATAACCCTAAACTCAAGTATTTGTTCTACAGCATGTCCGTTATCAAGTTCGAGAGCATCGTCAAACTCACCTTTGTGCATGTATTTAGCAAACTTAGGCTCACGAATTAAATTATCAAGCCGTTGACCATGATCGGTTGGCCACTGCAGACCAAGTACTTTAAGCGCTAATTGGTTGCACCAGACAATACTTAAATCATTTTGTAACACGATAACGGCATCGGGTACGGCTTCTGCTCCATCGCGAAAACGACGAATTAAATCGGCAAGTTCATTACGTTTTTTACGGTTGCGATGTTGCAGGTGGTAAATGCCTTCAAATACTTGCTCCCACGCACCTTCACCTTCAGGCGGATTAAAACTGCGCTGATTTAAAAGCCAATCACTCAAACGGTATAGTTGATGGTAATGCCAAATAAGGAGGGAAAAAGATCCTAAAAATAAAAGCAAAAATGGTGCGCCAACTAGCACACCAATTAACAGTAAGGGTAAAAAATAGATAAACAGACGCTTTACTAACGCCTGCTTATTAACAACTCGATACATACACTCACTTTACCTTAGAGTAGTAATACACACGTACGTTACAAATAAGTTTCTTTTTTCAATATATTATAGTTTACTCGAAAAACGATAACCCGCGCCACGTACAGTTTGCACCAAGCGATCATGCCCTAACGGGCCAATTGCTTTACGCAGGCGACGAATATGCACATCAACCGTTCGATCTTCTACATAAACATTAGTGCCCCATACATGATCAAGTAGTTGTTCACGGCTATAAACACGCTCTGGGTGAGTCATAAAAAAGTGCAGTAATCTAAACTCAGTTGGCCCCATATCAAGTTCATTCCCTTGTGAGGTAACTCGATGCGAAATAGGGTCTAAACGTAAGCCATGCACTTCTATAGCTTCCTCTAGCGAGGTTGGTGACACACGACGGATAACCGCTTTAATACGCGCCATTAATTCTTTCGGCGAAAACGGCTTGGTAACGTAATCATCTGCACCTACTTCAAGGCCACGTACTTTATCTTCTTCTTCGCCACGGGCTGTAAGCATAATAATTGGGATTTGGCGGGTATGTTCGTTTTGCTTAAACTTTTTAGCAATTTGAATACCGCTACCACCAGGTAGCATCCAATCAAGTAAAACCATATCTGGATACGGCTCTACCATGGCTGCAATAGCAGAGTCGTAATCTTCTGCTTCAATTGCTTGAAATCCATTTTGCTCTAAAACAAAAACTAACATCTCCCTGATAGGAGCTTCGTCATCTACGACTAGTACTTTACGTGACATTCCAATTTATCTCTTAGGCTATCGAATTAGTTTTCATTATTATGACTAAGTATGACATTTTTATGAAAGTGTAACGTGTAAATTAAAATGATGGTAAAAAAAACACAAAATAGTGACAAAAAAACTCATTAACGTCATATTCTTAAAATCTTTTTAATATTTGAGTCAGTAAAAAAGTGATTTACGATAAATTTACAAAATGTAGTTTTAGACTTTTAGATCATTTTATTTATTGATCTGGGTAGTCAATTTATTGGGATCATTGTTTTACTAACAAAGCTGTTTTTATAGATCGATGTATTTAAATAGCTAAATAACCTGAACTCTGGATAATAAATCTATCTCAAGCAGCTATTTTCAGCGCTAACTGCGTTGAATTTACTTGCAATAGGCCCGCTATTGACGCGTAAATTCGCCTTGCTTTCACTGAAAATCTCTGACTAGAGAAAATAAATTTAAATATAACCATGATTCAATACGTTAGTAAACCTCTTAACCAGAGTTCAGGTTAAATAGTCATTTAAAAATCTATAAACATGACGATATAACAACCACAATGTACATTAATAGATCTAATTTTTACTAAGTAAAAGGTAAAGGATCAAATTTTTACCAAGCAGATCCACCTCCAGATCAGAGTTGTACCTAGTCAAACTTATAAGTTGTTGATTGTTTGTACAAATAAATAACAATCAGATTATTTTTGAGTCTAAAACCCCATCAAAGTGCTATTGGCTTAGTAAAGCAATGATCCAAAAATAGCTTTGTTAGTAAACCGGTGATCCCAAATAAATACGTTATACCAATCTGCTTATATATGGGGTCTATTTAACGTTAAGAAAATTACGCTAGAACTAGGCAAAAATTTTTGTATCTAGTTGTTCTAAATAAAAAATTTTAACAACGTTATAGTGCAATTTAATTCGTTAAATTGATCAAAGATTTATGCAGATTGGTATTAGTAATACTGTGATCTATTCACCGTAATCATCACATATTAAAAAAGCCAGTAACAAGGTTACTGGCTTTTTAATTAAACGGTTATAAACAAGGATCGATTATCTAATCTTAGGATCTAGCTCGCCGCTTAAGTATTTAAGATGCATCTCATCGAGTGAAATTGGTTTAATTTTACTTGCCTGACCAGAGGTACCAAACGAGTTATAGCGTGCAATACAAATCTCTGTCATTGCTTTAGTTGCTTCTGCTAGGTATTTACGTGGATCAAAGTTAGATGGGTTTAACGCTAGGTGACGTCGGATTGCACCGGTAGATGCTAAACGCAAGTCGGTATCAATATTGACCTTACGCACACCAAATTTAATACCTTCAACAATCTGTTCAACCGGCACACCATACGTTTCTGGAATTTCGCCACCATACTGATTAATAATTTCTAACCACTCTTGTGGAACAGAAGATGAACCATGCATCACTAAATGCGTGTTAGGAATACGTGCATGAATCGCTTTAATACGATCAATTGCTAAAATATCATCGGTTGGTGGACGCGTAAATTTATAAGCACCATGCGATGTACCACAAGCAATTGCAAGTGCATCAACGTGTGTTTTATTTACAAAATCAGCCGCTTCTTCAGGATCTGTTAGCATTTGCTCAGTCGTTAAAATACCTTCTGCGCCAACGCCATCTTCTTCGCCTGCTTCACCCGTTTCAAGTGAACCGAGCACACCTAGCTCGCCTTCAACCGATACACCACAGGCATGCGCCATAGCAACAGTTTCGCGCGTTACTTCTACATTGTATTCGTAGCTTGAAGGGGTTTTACCGTCGCTCATTAACGAGCCATCCATCATTACTGATGAAAAACCAAGCTGAATTGAACGCTGACATACACCTGGCGATGTGCCGTGATCTTGGTGCATAACAACTGGGATATGTGGCCATTCTTCAACGGCTGCTAAAATCATATGACGAATAAATGGAGCACCAGCATAAGCACGTGCGCCCGCTGATCCCTGCACGATTACTGGACTGTTTGTTTTGTCAGCCGCTTCCATTATTGCGCGCATTTGCTCTTGATTGTTAACGTTAAAAGCAGGTACGCCGTAACCATGCTCTGCTGCATGATCTAAAAGTTGTCGCATACTGATTAAAGCCATTGGGTATTCTCCAATTTATCGATAGTAGTTCCCTACTATCTAGTTTGAACGGATTTGTTAGTTTGGCGTTATTACAACGCCACGAAAAACCACTGCTTTGCAGTAATATTCCGTATAAATTAACTATTAAATTAGGGTGAGAGGTATTTAATAATTAATTGTCGGCGAGGGTTATCCCCTCACCTTACGCAACTAAAATTACTTAGCGCGAGATTCTAGCATTTCAACTGCTGGCAGCTTTTTGCCTTCTAAAAACTCTAAGAACGCACCACCACCGGTAGAAATATAAGATATTTTGTCGCTAATGCCGTATTTATCAATCGCAGCTAAGGTATCACCACCACCAGCAATTGAAAATGCATTTGAGTTAGCAATCGCTTGTGCAATAGCACGTGTTCCATTACCAAACTGATCAAACTCAAACACACCAACAGGGCCATTCCATACAACCGTGCCCGCATTTGCAATAATTTTTGCAAGTTTGCTGGCTGTATCAGGACCAATATCAAAAATCATATCGTCGTTTGTTACTTCGCTTACATCTTTAAGCGTAGCCACTGCAGAGTCAGAAAATTCATTACCTACCACTACATCTGTAGGTACTGGAATTTCGCCATTGTTTACTTTAGCTGCTGCACATAAACGGTTTGCTTCATCCATTAAATCAGGTTCGTAAAGCGATTTACCAACAGGATGACCTGCGGCTGCAATAAAAGTATTAGCAATACCACCACCGGTTACAAGCTGATCAACAATTTTAGAAAGAGAATCTAAAACAGTTAACTTAGTTGATACCTTTGAGCCACCTACAATCGCTACTAACGGGCGAGCTGGATTATCAAGTGCTTTGCCTAATGCTTCAAGCTCAGCTGATAATAACGGACCTGCACAGGCAACATCAGCAAATAAACCAACACCATGAGTAGACGCTTGTGCACGATGAGCCGTACCAAAGGCATCCATTACGTATACATCACATAATGCTGCAAGTTGTTTTGATAACGCTTCGTCATTTTTCTTCTCGCCTTTATTAAAGCGCACGTTTTCAAACACAACGACTTCGTTATCAGCAACATCAACGCCGTTTAGGTAATCTTTTTCTAAGCGTACAGTTTGCTCAAGGGCATCGTTTAAGTAATCAGCTACAGGTGCTAGCGAAAACGCTTCATCATATTCCCCTTCCGTAGGACGGCCAAGGTGTGACATAACCATTACTTTAGCACCTTTCTCAAGCGCTAATTTAATAGTAGGTAGTGCTGCACGAATACGCGCATCTGACGTCACTTTACCTGCTTTAACTGGTACATTTAAATCTTCACGAATTAATACGCGTTTGCCGTTTAAATCTAAATCTGCCATTTTTATGACCGACATGAACATCTCCTTAGTTAACGATACTGAACCTGAAAAATACGTTTAAAGTTATTATGTTAATACATCAAATTACTTATTTACTGCCATCATCGCACGCGCGGTATCGAGCATACGATTAGCAAAGCCCCACTCATTATCACACCACACCAATAATTTTATCAGTCGTTTATGACTAACACGTGTTTGCGTGCCATCAATAATACAAGAATGTGGATCGTGATTAAAATCAACTGATACAAGTGGCTCTTCGGTGTAACTTAAAATACCTTCAAGGCGGTCTTTCGCTTGTGCTTTAAGTGCGTTATTTACCGCATTTAAATCCACATCAGCATTAACCGTTACACTCAAATCCATGGCTGTTACATTTATCGTTGGCACACGTACAGCAATGGCTTCAAAGCGACCTTTAAATTTAGGTAATATGCGGTCTATACCACGGGCAAGCTTTGTATCTACTGGAATAATAGACTGACTTGCAGCGCGTGTACGGCGTAAATCATGATGATAACCATCAATCACTTGTTGATCGTTCATCGATGCATGAATGGTTGTAATAGCGCCCGACTCAATACCAAATGCATCATCTAATACTTTAATAACCGGTACAACACAGTTAGTTGTGCACGAGCCGTTAGACACAATAGTATGCTCGTTTTTAAGCTCATCGTCGTTGATACCGTACACAATCGTGGCATCAACATCGTTATCGGCCGGATGCGAAAACAATACCTTTTTAGCGCCTGCGGTAATATGTAACTGCGCGTGTTCACGCGAGTGATAAACCCCTGTACATTCAAGTACAATATCTACATCGAGCGTTTGCCAAGGCAATTCAATAGGGTTTTCTTCACAAAAAAGTGCAATGGTATCGCCTGCCACACTAATGGTGTCTTCACCAAGTTTTACAGGGAAAGAGAAACGACCGTGAGATGTGTCGTATTTTAATAAATGAGCAATAGCTTCAGGATCAGCAAGTTCGTTAATCGCAACAATTTTTATAGCGTCGCTCAAACCAGACTCGTATAACGCGCGGACAATATTTCGACCAATACGACCAAAACCATTAATTGCAAGTTTGATTGCCATGAAATATAAAATCCACTCTAGTTACGTGCAGATAAAGGCAGTACACCTTTTAGATGGCCGTATTGTAATCGACCTTGGGTCTGATTATAAGAGGGAAGCATTAGAAACTTTGAATTAACATTTAAAAAGTGCCCATTAGAATCCTTTGTTTAAGCAACATATTAACGCTTGTTCAAAAGCCACCGCCAATATTTGTGCTATCTCCTGCACCTCCACCAAAGCTTTTAGGCACGTTTACACTCCTATCTTGCGTACGATAAAATAGCCACAGACCAATTGCTGCAAACAACGGAATTAACCATACTAATAGTATTTGAGCGGCTTTTTGAAACACTTCTAAGTCATCTCGCTTTACCAAAAACACACTCACTATTACATTCAGTAACGCAATAACACCAAATCCAATATATAAATAGTTTAATTCCATTGTGTGTCCTCATTGTTATTTTATTTCTAGGTCAAACACTACACTTATTGATGATGTAAAAATTATTGTTTCATCCACATACCGCACCTGTTCGAATGGATTTGAGTTAGCACCCGAACCTGAAAAAATTAAACTCTTAACGTTATTTGTAGGGTATCTTTGATGATTAGCAGTTGAATTAATACTATAAACTTTTCCAAGTTCAGCGCCAAATGCTTCAGCAAGTATGCTTCCCTTAGCTTTGGCGTTATCTATTGCTGCTTGTGTTGCTTTTGCCTCTAATTTAAATCCTTTTGAAGATAAGCTTTCAATTTCCATCACATTATTTATTTTTACGCTTTGTGCAAATTCAATAAAATCATCTATTCTTTCAATATCTTTTAACGTTACTTTAATTTTTTTTCGCGCTAGGTACTTATCGCCTGAAAAAGTACCTGTTTCTGTATCAATCATATTATTTACATGACTTGTTAAACCAGAGATAAAAATATCGCCTTGCTCAATACCATATCTACCTGCTCCTTTGGTTAGCAAGTTAACTCGGTTATCAACATCACGTTTCGCCTCAAGCAACGTATCTTTAGTGCTAATTACTTCAAAAGAAATGTTAGCCATATCAGGCACTGCCAATATCTCAGCAGTACCTTGCACTGCAATATGACGATTGGCAGGTAAGCTTGAATTACCAAAAGTGATGAGTGGGAATAATATCAAAAAAATAGCGGTAATGAGTTTCATATTACTCCCTAGTACAATGTAAAATTAACGCTTTTAATATTAAAAAGCTAAAGATATAGTCATTACATAACCTGTTATTATATGTAACTTAGTCAATTAAACCTTAATTACCAATGGATAGAAACATGGATAAACAAAAAGTTGAAAGGATATTTAGTTGTATTCCTCTGGCACTTAAAAATATTACAGGTTATTTCAAAAATAATTTTGATGAATCAGGACAAGAGATAATAAATAATGCAAATGGCACAATCGCAGTAGTGATAAAGCTATTAGCTAAAGAAAAAATAGACCTTTATTTCGAAAAGCTAGATGACAACAAACTTAACAACTTTGGAATAAATACTTATATAAAAGCCTCTTTGAACCAACTAAGCCAGTCTTTGCAAGAGCTTCAAGGTGATTTAACAAATGATTCGATCACTAAAGAAACTAACTTATATAGTATTTTTGAATTCGATAATAGTGATGTCAAAACTGAAAACCTAATTAATTTATTTTCTCCAAAATATCACCCAGCTATTGATGCAACTAAAATAAAAACAAAAGTACTATTAAGTCATTTAGGGGAAGAAACAAGGGTTATAAATAAAGTAATTCACCACTTTAATAATAATATAGAAAAAACTGTTGAACTTGAATTCGGTGATGTATATGAAAAACATATTGAGGAGATTAATGTTCTTCGCGTTCATGAAAATGAAGCTAAAATTTTATATGACACATTTAAATTAAAAGACATTGGGTTTCAAGATAATGAAGACTTACTTTACGAAGAAACTTTTGCTTATTGGCAGCCAATCACAGAACTAAACAATTCCACAAAAATCAGTGATGTAGGTTATAAAGAAACTATTAAAAAAGAACAAAGACTTAAACCAATAACTGAACTTATTAATCAAAATTATGATTGTGAAACGAATGATATAAATAAAATAACTTTTATAGTAGCTGATTTTGGAAAAGGGAAGTCAGTATTTCTAAAATATCACGCGGCTGAATTAGCAAAAAAATATTCAGAAACTAAAGATGGTTACTTTCCCATATATTTTAACCTCAGAAACTTTTCAAACTACCAATCAGAAGGTAAATTGGGAGTAATTGATGACTTTTTACAAACCGATTATGGTATTAAAATTGAAGATAAATACTTTAAAAGTAAAAAGTATCTATTCCTAATTGATTCTTTAGACGAAAGTGGGGAATTAACAAAAACAGCTATAGATAAAGTTATTTCTTCAATAAAGTCAATACAAAACTTAGATAAGTCTATATGTAGAAAAAATAAAATAATAATAAGCTCTAGACCTTTCCCTGATGGTTTAGAGGAGCAACTTAAAAAACATGAACCTTTTACAAGAAAAGTAAAAAAGCTAAACAAAGATCTCCCCCACTATATTAATTTATACGGCTTTACAGCTAAACAATTTAATCATTGGCTAAAGCACTCATTAAGTAAAACTTCGCCACTAATATCAGATGATATGCATAAGAAACTATTTGATGAGGGCACATTATCTATCGAAGAGTTAAAAAGGCCTATATTTTCTTATATGATTTATCAATTAATGATAAACGATATTAACTTTGAAGATATTGGTAAAATAGGTATATACCTCTCTTTTATAAATTTACTGACAAAAGACGCGAAGCATATAGAAGATTCAGACATCGAAGTTAACTTTTTGGATGAAATTAGGTATAGAAACATTTTGCATTCAATTGCAGCCCTATGGGGATTTCAGAGACAAGATGGTAAACAAGGTATATTGAAAAAGGCTGATATTTGCAGAGTTATTGAAGGGAAATACTCTACTGAAAGTGATACTGATATATTAGATAGATATAAAAGCAAAAATGTAACAGAAATAAAGTTCTTATCACATTCTTACTTTGGAGAAAAAGATAATTTACTCCACTTTCATCATCAATCATTTGCTGAAATATTACTCGCTGAATACTATTTAAAGGTATTTATAAAATACTCATTAGACAAAAACACAGATCTTGATATAGCACGAAGCAAACTTAGCATTGGTTATCCAACAGAACAATCTATTTATTTTCTAAAAGATCTTATCGTTTTACTCAAAGAAACAGTAAATAATGATAATAATTCAGAAAAAGTGAAAGAAAAAAGAAAGCTATTACTTCCACTTTTAGCATCATTAGCTCAGGAAGAAAATAACCCGCTTTACTCTAATGATTTATTTTACTCTTGGTTTGCAAATAGTGTAGACGGAGATATAAATAAATATTTATTAGATAATTGGCCTATAAACAATGAAAAGCTAAATAAAATAATAGATTTTTCAATAAAGGTAATTGAGAATAAAAATCAGATATTATTAGCTAAATTCACAGCAGTTACAGCTCTTTTCAATAATGAGCTATCTGTATTTAACAATAGCAAAACACGTAACATACCAGCTGATCACGATAAATGGATTGCACTGCTGGTAGGTAACTTACTATTTACGGATCAAGAAAAAGAACTCTTTTTTAACGGAAAAATAAAAAATCAAACTCACCTATTCGAAATGATGAGAAATCATAACTCAACATACAATATAGCAGCGCCAAATTGGGCAAAAGAACATTTGATAGGTACATTATTTAACAATAGTGATTTCGATAGATTCAACTGTTCATATATAAACTACAGCGGTATTGATTTCTCTTATTCGGAATTTGAAGGTTTAAGTATGAGATACAGTAATTTTTATAAGTGTAATTTTTCATATTGCAAGTTTAAAAATGTCGATATAAGCAGTTCTAATCTAAGTGGAGCCATATTTAATAATTTAAGAGACTGTCGAAGATTACTTGTATTGATGTGTCAATTAGAACAATTTGTTGTTATCCCACATAAATTAACTAATTTACTCAGATATGATGGAAACACTTCACAAGGAAAGTTTGTTAATTTTGGCCATGATCAAACTTACCTTAGCAAGGAGATACGTTTTGTAGAATTAAATATAAAAGGCACTCTTTATGGGTTACTCAAAATTCTACTAGATAAAAAACTTACAACTAAAAAAGAAATAAAAAGCTGGTTTTTGTTTGATGAAAGTTCAGACGACATAAGAACCAATTTTTATAAATTTGTTGATAAAATATCGCCAGATTATAAATAAATACGTTTAAGTTAATAGTTCACCTACTTTTAGCTCTTTACCACGACTTATTTGATGGCACTGGGCTAGCAGTAACTCGGCGGTCGCTTGTGCATCGGTTAACGCATGATGACAATGATAACTTGGTAACTTATAACGTATACGACAGGCATTAAGGGTTAAATCATCTTGTTTTATTTCAGTTGATTGGTTGAGTAAGCGCTTTTTCTCGATGTGGAGGGTGTCGAGTATTAGTTTAGGCCGCGTTGTTATATTAGCATTTTTTAAGGCTATTTTTAAAAAGCCCCAATCGAGCATGGCATTATGAAACACTAAAATACAATCACTAAAGTGGCTGCTTAGTTGCGTTAGTATACTGTGCAAACTTTGCCCTTTTGCTACCGCATCGTCATTTATACCGTGATAAACAGGGCTTTGTTCGAGGCTTATAACGTCTTTATTGATAATATGCTGCGACTCACTCATTTTTATGCATTGGTTATCTATTTCCACCCACGCTAGTGATACAATTTCGTGCTGTTTTGCATCAAGGCCAGTGAGCTCTAAGTCAATCACTAAGTAACGCTGTTGCAAGGCATTTTTGCCTAGTAATTTACGGCGCTTTAAGTACCGAGTGAGCAGCTTTTTTACCATGTTAGTAATCCATCATTATAAACTGCCCCGAGCAAACTTAAACGCAGCAGCTTGCTGCACTTGTTTAACAAGGTAAAACGCTTCTTTTAGCTGATGACGCTCTAGTGAGTTTAATTTATTAGGATTAATGCAATTACTCGGCAAGCCCTCTTCGTTTATTTGCGTACTTAAGCGAAGCTGCGTTAAAAATCGCCAGCAATCTTTTAGATTGTATATATCTTCTTTGCTGATCAGTTTATGTTTTAACAGCGCGTCCAACCGCTCTTGCGTGTTAGCACGCCTAATACCGGCTTTTAAAGCGTATAACCGCACTATGTCGTTTATGATCACGACACCGCGTTTTTTTAAATCTATGTATTTATTATTTTTATCGGTTTTTTCGGTTTTAAATTTATTAAATAAACCAATAGGTACGCTGTTACTACTAATGTCAGTTGCCATAGCAGCATAAAATAAGTCGTTACGCGATATACGAATTAGCTGCTCGCAAAAAGCGGTATATAAGGCGTTTGAACCTTCAATAAATCGTAAGTCAAAAAATATCTTACAGTTAAGCATCGCATCAGGCGTGGGGCTTTTTATCCATTTAAAAAAACGCTCACTCCAGTCGTTCACACTCATTCTGCACAAATCGCTACTTGCCATAATATTGCCAGGGCAACGTCTAATACCGCATTCAACAAGTTGCTCGCAGACAAACTCTCCCATGCTTTTAAAGTAAGCTTGCTGCTCGCTCGTTAAGTCGTTAGGGAGTAATAAGCCGTTATCTTGATCTGAATGTAGAGTTTGCTCTTCGCGTGCTTGTGAGCCAAAACAAATAAAACTAAAGCTGGTTGGCGCTGCGCCATGATCTTCTTGAAATAAATGAATCAGACGAGATGTAAGCGCATCGGTTAAGCCGCTCAATAATTTACCAATTAGCGATATGTCGTCAATATTGTATGAAAAACTGCGAAGTAGTTCGGGAATTTCTTTTGCATAGCGTTTTAGATCGGTAATTGTGTGCGCTTTATAGATACGCCCTATAAGTTGTACAGGGTCGCTTTTTTGCTGGCGCAATAAGTCGGTACTTGTAAGCATACCAATAGGATTATGGTTTTCATCAAGTACGGGTAAATGATGAATATTGTATTTAAGCATTAAATGTAGCGCCGAAAATACCCGATTATTTTCAAATATAAATTTGGGTTTGGCGGTCATAATACTGCTGACTGCATCTTGCGGATCGACCTCATCAGCGAGTACGCGATTACGCAAATCGCGGTCGGTCACCACGCCAACTAAATGTAAGTGATCCGTTATCATAATTGACGATACGCCATGCTGTTTCATTTTTTTAGCACTTTGTCTAATGCTAGCATCGGGCGTAAGTGTAATGGCTGTGCGCGTCATCAACTCCGATATTTTACGCTCAGACCAGCTATCGTTTTTACTTTTATAGTGGGATGACAATAACCGATTGGCGTGAGCACGCACAAAATATTGCTCAAAAGATTTGTATTCTCGACGCAAAAAATCGAAATGCACTTGGGAGAGCATATACACTATGCCTTCTTTTTGTACTTCGAGCCTATTTTGAATCGCTTCACCTGTTAATAACGATGGAAAACCAAAATAATCTCCTTGTGCTAAACGCGTTACAACATCGCCCTTAGCATCAACTAGATCGTATAAACCTGAGCGAATTAAAAATAACCGTGGGCTTTCACTTTGTAGCCATTGCGCTTGGTTTTCGCGAGTGAGGTAAATAATATCGAGATGACTTACAAAGTACTCACATGCACTGCTATCAATTAGGCTAAATGGCGCTTGCAAGCACACGTACTGGGCTATTTCTTGTTGTTCTACGCTCATTTTTGTACTCATAAAAAAGTATACACAACACCAATGTACTCATTTTTTGTACAAATAAAAAGCCCGACTTAAGTCGGGCTTTTATGATTTTTTAAGTGAGCTTAGTGATCGTGTGCTTCTGCAGATCCTTTAGGATTGCGAATACTTTCTACCATTTCTTGAATTTCAACAGGTGTTGGTTGAGTAAATTTAAGAACAAGTGCAGCAACTACAAAGTTAATAATCATACCAATTAAGCCAATACCTTCAGGCGAAATACCTAAAAACCAATGTTCAGGATTGTTAAGCTCAGGGCTAACAAACTTGAAGAAAATAATATAAGCAGCGGTAAAGCCTATACCTGTTACCATGCCTGCAATTGCGCCTTCTCGGTTCATTGTTTTAGAGAATATACCCATAATAATTGCAGGAAAGAAACTCGCTGCCGCCAAACCAAAGGCAAATGCCACTACCGATGCCACAAATCCAGGCGGGTTAATACCAAAGTACGCGGAGATAACAATAGCAACCATGGCTGCCAACCTCGCTGCAAGTAACTCTTGCTTATCAGTGATATCGGGCTTGAGGGTTCGCTTGAGTAAATCGTGCGAAACGGAGGTCGAAATAACCAGTAGTAAACCTGCTGTTGTAGACAGTGCAGCGGCAATACCACCTGCGGCGACAAGTGCGATTACCCACGCTGGTAAGTTAGCAATCTCTGGATTAGCTAATACCATAATGTCGCGGTCTACGTTTACTTCGTTAGCACTGTTCGGATCGGTGATTTTACCCGCCGTGTAGAACATTTTGCCATCACCATTTTTATCATCAAACGTGATTAAGCCCGTACGTTCCCAGTTTTTAATCCATGCAGGTGCTTCTGCGTAAGCTGTCCCACTACCGTCTTTACCATTAATAGTGTCAACCATGTTTACTCGCGCAAAGGCTGCAACCGCAGGTGCTGTAGTATAAACAATCGCTATGAACACAAGGGTCCATGCGGCAGAAATACGCGTGTCTTTTACGCGAGGTACAGTGAAAAAGCGAACAATTACATGAGGTAAACCCGCAGTACCTACCATTAACGCACCTGTGATGGCAAACACGTCAATCATGCTCTTAGAGCCTTCGGTGTACTGTGCAAAACCAAGCTCAGCGCTTAAGCCGTCTAGTTTATCAAGTACGTACACGCCATCGCTGCCTATTAATGTGGCACCAAAACCAGTTTGTGGGAAGAAGTGACCTGTCATCATCATCGAGATAAAAATGGCTGGTACAAGGTAGGCAAATACAAGTACACAGTACTGCGCTACTTGCGTGTAGGTAATGCCTTTCATACCGCCAAGTACGGCGTAGAAAAATACAATCACCATACCAATGTAAACACCGGTTTCAATTTCTACTTCTAAAAAGCGTGAAAACACCACGCCTACGCCACGCATTTGCCCTGCAATATAGGTAAAACAAATGAATATGGCACAAAAAATAGCCACTAAACGTGCGGTACGTGAATAGTAACGGTCGCCAATAAAGTCAGGCACTGTAAACTTGCCAAATTTACGTAAGTAAGGCGCTAAGCACATGGCTAATAATACATAACCACCGGTCCACCCCATTAAGTAAACGCTGCCATCATAACCTGCAAACGAAATAATACCTGCCATTGAAATAAACGACGCGGCGCTCATCCAATCAGCTGCTGTTGCCATACCGTTAGCAAGAGGAGGTACGCCGCCGCCCGCGACATAAAATTCTTTAGTTGAACCCGCACGGGCCCAAATTGCTATGCCGATATAAAGTGCAAAGCTTAAACCAACAATTAAAAACGTGAGTGTTTGAACATCCATTGCTTAGCTCCTATTCGTCTACGCCGTATTTTTTATCTAACGTATTCATTTTGAAAACGTACACAAAAATCAAAGCAACAAAGGTATAAATCGCGCCTTGCTGGGCGAACCAGAAGCCAAGTTTAAACCCAAAAAAATGCACTTCATTAAGTACATCAACCAATAATATGCCAAAGCCAAAAGACACAATAAACCACACTGCTAATAGTTTAAATAACAGCGAAATGTTTTCTGCCCAATAAGCTTTTGCTTGTTCTTCATCTTTAAAAGCCATTTTTATTTTCCCCTTTAAGCACCGCAATATCGCGATGAGTGGTTTTTTATCTTCACCTATCAATTTAGCAACGCTGGTTACATATTGAATTGAGACCATAGTCGTAACAGCTTATTAACGTTTACGTAAGCTGCATTTATCATTCAAACGTGTTTTATATATTTTTATATTATTTCAATTGGTTAGCTTAATTTTTTTAATTGGCTTTACTATTAAATTGGTAAGTTGGTTATTAATGCGACATTAGTCTAATGCGTGAGATGATTTTATTTTTATTGTTAATATTCAATAATATAGAAATAAAGTGAAAGTTTTATTTTAAATTCAAGCCTTACACTTAACCTCAGTTCTGGTATTGTGTTAATCCCTCATAGGGTTGAGGGACTATTTAAAATAATAAGGTTTAATAACAACATGACTGCCGTACTCATTATTGTTGCTTTAGGATATATAGGGGTGCTGTTTTGGCTGGCTAACTGGGGCGATAAAACAACGCCTTTAGCAAAACGCATCAGTCACCACCCCTTTGTCTATTCTTTTTCATTAGGGATTTATTGTACCTCATGGACTTACTATGGGTCGGTAGGCACAGCGGCTACAAGCAGTTGGAGTTATTTACCCATTTTACTTGGTCCCGCATTATTATTTTTTTTCGGACAAGGTTTTTTACGCAAACTGGTATTAGTAAGTAAAAAGCAAAATATAACCACTATTGCTGACTTTATTTCAGCCCGTTATGGCAAGCGTCAAACCACTGCCATTATGGTTACTGTTATCGCACTACTGGCTACAATTCCTTATATTGCACTGCAATTAAAAGCGCTCAGCAGTAGTTTTTTATTGCTGCAAAGTAGCACTAAAATATCGGGCGATATGCTTGCTCTATCGGCTACATTAATCATGGCCTTATTTGCAATATTTTTTGGCACCCGCAAGGTTGATGTAACAGAATATCGTTCGGGATTAATGCTTGCTGTTGCGTTTGAATCGATGATAAAGCTTATTGCACTCATGGCTGTTGCAGGGCTTGCAGTATTTACTTTATTTAATTTGCCTGAAGCAACTACAAATAAAGTAACAAATTCTATTTGGGATCATTGGGCCGATTTTAACTTTTTTAGTTTTAACTTTATAGGCCAGTCACTCATGGCTGCGGCAGCTATTATATGTTTGCCTCGCCAATTTCATGTAACCGTTGTCGACAATCAAAACAAGCGTCATTTACTGACTGCTCGCTGGGCTTTTCCGCTGTATTTGCTATTAACGGCAGCAATGATTTTACCTATTGCCACTGCCGCTATCCATCCCGAAATTGGCAGTGGTTATTCCCCCGACAGCTTTGTACTTGCCCTACCATTAATTAACGACAATGCCTTTTTAACCACTTTTGTATTTATAGGCGGATTGTCGGCCGCCACTGCAATGATAGTGGTCGCAACACTAACGCTAAGCACCATGATCTCAAACGATGTAGTACTGCCGCTAATACTACGTCGAAAATTTAAACGTAATTTAATTACCACCAGCTACAAATCGCAAATTTTACTCGTAAGACGCTTCGCTATTGCTGGCATTTTAATCTTGGCCTACTTTTACCAACAATGGTTTGGCCACAGCAGTGCATTAGCGAGTATGGGGTTAGTGGCATTTTCACTTGTTACACAATTACTACCTTCAATTGTAGGCGGTTTATATTGGCGAAAAGGTCATGCCTATGGCGTTTATGCAGGTTTAGTTGCAGGCTTTATTTGCTGGATACTATTTTTAATGCTGCCAATTTTAGATGCCGGTAACACACTTACCAGTGAGCTTCAGCAAACACTTATTACACGAGGTACGCTCATCGCGCTTTTTGCTAACATAGGCTGTTACATTAGCTTTTCATTAGGCGCAGAGGAGCGCTTAATTGATAAGATTCAGGCGGCTGCCTTTGTTAATCCAAAAGATCAGGCAATTTTATCAAGACGACTAAATAAAGACGTAAAAGCCACGGTTTACGACTTTAAAATATTACTGCAAACCTTTTTAGGGATCCAACGTAGCCAGCAAATATTAGCGCATTACGCACTTGCTCATCACCTAAGTGATAACAACGCTCACCCAGAGCCTGAGTTTATTGCCTACTGCGAACGCGCATTGACGGGTGTGCTGGGCGCATCGTCGGCGCAAGCGTTAATACACACGGTTTCCTCCGGTAAACGCATGGCATTTGAAGAGGTTGTAAACTTTTTTGACGAAACCACACAAGCTCTGCAATTTAACCAAAATCTGTTATTTACTTCACTTGAAAACTTAAGTCATGGTATTTCGGTTGTTGATAAAGACTTAAATCTTGTAGCTTGGAATAAGCGTTACAGCGAAATGTTTGGCTACCCAGAAGGTTTTTTGGAAGTAGGCCAACCCATAGAAAATATTATTAGATATAACGCAGAGCGCGGTGAATGTGGCCCTGGTGAAATAGAACGCCAAGTAGAAAAACGTGTACAGCATTTGAGATACGGCAGCTCCCATCACTTTATTCGTCACCGCCGAAATGGCCAAGTATTTGAGATGATTGGTAATCCACTGCCCGATGGCGGTTTTGTTACCAGCTTTTCGGATATTACAACCCACATAAGTACACAAAATGCGCTTGAAGAAGTAAACATGGATCTTGAAAACCGCATTGAAGCGCGTACTCAAGAAGTGCAAACAGTTAATAAAGACTTGCAAGCACAAATAGATAGCCGCGTGCAAACAGAGCAAGCACTTACTTTAGCCAAACGAGAAGCAGAGCAAGCTAACGACAGTAAAACACGCTTTTTAGCTCTTGCTAGTCACGATATTTTGCAACCATTAAATGCAGCACGCTTATACCTTGCAGCCATAAACGAAAAACAACTCGATAGCTCCAACCGAAATAACTTTGACAAACTAGGTGATAGTCTCGACTCAACCGTGCATTTAATGTCAGCCTTGCTTGAAATAGCCAAACTAGAACAAGGAGCGATGACCCCCACTCCACGCCACTTTTATATTGAAGATATTTTAACGCCACTGCAAAGTGAGTACGCTATTATGTCGAGCGATAAAGGGCTAAAACTGAGTGTGCGTTCAAATCAGCAAGTAGTGCACAGCGATATAACTTATTTGCGCCGAATTATTCAAAATTTGGTGTCTAATGCCGTTAAATACACCGATAAAGGCCGCGTATTAATTGCCTGTAGAAACCGTAAACATAATTTACTGATAGAAGTGTGGGATACCGGCCCAGGTATTAGTGAAGTTGAGCAAGCCAAAATCTTTAATGACTTTTACCGCGTTGAATCACGCGATAACAAAGGAGTTGGCTTAGGATTAGGCGTAGTTAAAAGAATGGCTGATTTACTTAGCTTACCACTACATCTTCATTCAAAACCCAATAAAGGCAGTCGTTTTAGTATTGAAGTGCCTTACGGCGATATTCAGTTTGTACAACAAAAAAATACCACAAGTAGCTTAATAGAAAATCGTGCAGCAATTAATATAGTTGCCGTGGATGACGACCCTGAAAACCTAGCAGCCATGGCAAGCTTACTCCAAAAATGGCAGGCCAATTACACACTATTTGATAACGTGGATAATGCATTAGCTTACGCGAAACAAAACGGGGCACCCGATGTTATTTTAATGGATTATCAATTAGGTAGTGATTGCGACGGCATAACTCTCATAAAAACTCTGCGTGAAATTTGGCAAAGCCAAATACCCGCTATTTTAATTACCGCCGTGCGCGACACCGAGCTGAAACAAGAAACTAAAGCGGCCAATATTCATTATTTGAGTAAGCCAATTAAACCAGGCAAACTAAAAGCCTTGCTTAACCACAGCACATAATAAGCGAGTAACAAGTGTTCTAGTTAAAAACTATCAAGTAATCGCGTAAAACAAAAAGCCTAGTATCTTCACTGGGCTTTGCTTTATAAAGTGTTCATAAAATTAAACTGGATTTACTCGGCTTCTAAGCTTTTGGAACAACCAACTTAACCCCACCAACGAAAGCCCTAAACCAATAAACGAAAGCGCTTTAAGTAAGCCCTCCAAGTTAGCCATATCAATTAAAAACACTTTAACAATAACGGCAGCTAGTATGCCTAAGCCTACTTTTTGTATTAATAACTGGTTTTTTAAATGACCAAAAATAACAGTACCCGCACCCAATACTAACCAAATAACAGAGTAGCTATAAAGCTCTGCATTACTTGCGCCTTTTGATAAGTAAATGTAAGGACCTTGCCAGTATTGACGAATAAAGCTGTTTATTGCCAATAATATAAATCCACCCGCAACGGCCAATATAAATGGCGTAGCTTTAGCATTTATTGGTTTTACAAGCTTGGCTAGCCAAAGCGTTAATCCTGCAGGTACTAACCACAATAGTAATAACCAGTTAAGTATTGGCAGCTCACCTATGTAAAGTGATTCAAATAATGGGTTGTCGTCAAGCAGTGTTTTAATAGCAAAAAGCCCTGCTAACCCTGCAAGCGCAAAACCCGCCACTTGGTATAACTTAGCTAAAGTACCAGCAAGTTTTGCCCTGTGTAAGTACACGCCCCCTAATGCCAGCCAGTTACAGGTAAGGAGTATTTGTTCGTAAAAGTTAAGTGAATCAAATTGCGGATAATGCCCTACTAACTGATAACTTGTTTCGGTGGTAATAAAAAGCGCTAAACAATGAAGCGCCGCACCTTCTAACCATACTTTTAATTGAGATACTTTAAAGCACCTAGCAGCGGCAAAAAATAACGCAATACATAACGGATAAACCACAATACTCCAATGCAAACCAAATACTGTTAGCGCATCGTAGCTTGGCGTCCAAGGTGAAAGCGTAAGGCGCAGTAATAACGCAGCAACCAAGGCTTTTATAGGCCAATGCGGCATAGGCACGCTATAGCGTTTAATAAGTACGCTTATAAGTAATACTTGTACAGCAAGTGCAATAGTTAAACCGCTGTCACTTAGTAGCATGGTAATTGCTAACGTAATATTGGCATTAGCGCCTACCCAATAAGTAAAACGCTGAAATAGCGTTGTATTATGCTGCGCGAGCTTTATTAAAATAGCCGCCACTACAAACAATACAACGGCCCAAAGTGGATATGCAGTACTTAACGCAGAATTAGGAATAAGCGTATATAAAGTAGCTATCATTACAAATACACTAAACGCAGCCGTTACATGAAATGCCAAACGCTTACTCTGTTTTTTACCGTAATAAAGCCCGTATGCCGTAAGTAACAATCCGAGTAATAAACCCAAACCATACTCATTTTTGAATATAAAGAGTGCATCATCAAATAGGTTTGGCGAAAGATGCGTACGTTCAGCGCCTATCACTAATAGCGTTGAAATAACTAACGCTACGCCCTGCCAAATATCCCAGCGGCTATTTTTAAGGACTAAAAACAATACTAATACAATGCTCAACACGCCGATTGTTTGCCACTGCATATCAAAGTGACTGATCAACATGGTAAATATTAAGGGCGCTATAAAAGCGAGTAATAAGAGGTGATCTGGAAGCACGTTAATTAAGCGTTTTAAACTGTGCGGGCGATGTTCAATAATATTCAGTTTTCGACCTAAGCGCGGTATAGCAATTAACCCTACAATACTAAGTAAAGCAAACGCCCCCATTAACCAAACGGTATTAATTTTAAGTAATGTAAAACCAACTAAATACCAACCAATGTGCCCTGCCCATAATAAATACCACAACCAAGCTCGCTGTACTTTATGTGCAACTAACGCGGCTGACAAACTTACAAAGCCAACATACATAAATAATGCAAACAAGTTACCACTGCCAGTACTAACCCATATTGGTACGCTGTAAGCGCCAATAATACCTAATACCGCCAATAATGGGCCTAGCCTGAGTGCCATCGCACTTGCACTAATCGCAATAACTGCCAGTGCAAAAAATGCCACGGTGGGGCTAAGCATAGCGTAGTTACTATAGGCTAAAAGAATTAACGAAAAACAGGTAATAAACCCACCACTGGCAAGTGCTGCGGGTATGTAATTATTAAAGCCTTCAAATACAATGCGTTTATGATGTAAATATGCTGCAGCTGCAATTAAGCCAAGGCCAAATAAACCACCCAAACTCAGCCTCATTACTGGCGATAATAATCCAGCCTCTAAACTATATTTAGCTAAAAATAGTCCACCAAACGCAAGCGCTATAGCACCAATCCACGTCATCCAGTTTTGTTCAAAGCCTGTGCGGAATTTATTAAATAATAATTCGATAGAAGATGTTTTTTCGCGCTTTATCTTAACCGCGTTAACGCTGGATTTAGTTATAACTTGAGGTTGAATTGCTGGACTAGAGTTTATGGATTCAGGTTTGTATGTTTTAGCGGTTACTATTGGTATCTGGTGTTGTGGAGTGTCTGCATTGGATGATGGCGTTTGTTTTTGCGCTGCATTACTTGATTGTAGCTCAGCCACTTTTGCCTTTAAAAGCGCGACACTTTGCTTCAAGGTATTAAGCTGCACTAACGCAATTAGGCCACAAATAGCCCCGACTACAACGATTAATATAAGTATTACGGCTAAACCAACTAAATCATCCATGGCACACTCTGTTGTTATTTTTACTTTGTTAGTGTACCTATGTTTCCCTACATGTGTATAACCTTATTTTAACTATGTATTTCTACACGGTTTCGACCATTCTTTTTTGCTGCATATAACGCTAAATCGGCTCGCTTCATAACTTGGTCAAGTAGCTCATCATTTTTTTGTAAAGCCACGCCAATACTCACAGTCAAAAAACGATTATTTTTAATATGAATAGTTTGGGCAAGGCTAATTAACTGCTGGGTAAAATTAGCTACTTCAGCCATATTACTAGTGGGTAAGTACCCCCCAAACTCCTCACCACCTAAACGCGAAAAAACATTTTGATCTAAAAATAAACTATTAAACTTACCGGCTAGTTCCTTAAGTATTTTATCGCCCATATCGTGCCCAAAATCATCATTTATTGATTTAAAATGGTCTATATCAATAATTAAAATTGTATAAGGCGATACGCTAATATTTTTAGCGTGCTGATAAAAATAGCGCCGATTAGAGACTTTTGTTAAATCATCAATGGTTAGTTCTAAAAATAATTTGTTGTGAATACTTTGCATAAAACGCATGGTTTTAAACAAACCATAGGATGTTAATAGCATTCCTGACGTACGAAATAAGTCCTCAAAATAAACACTCACCCAATAAGGCTGAACGACTAATTCATCAATCACATCGGCTATATTCCCCATAGCCCAAAAAAGTAATCCAGCACTTGAAAATAAATAGGCTAATTTAGAAAGCCCAGAACACTGCACCATCAAAAAAAGAAATACTATTACCATTAAGTTAATAAAGTCGGTAGTAAATCCATATAAGTTACTTTGTACTTGTAAAGGCGGGAAATAAATAAGGCTATAAGTTGAAAAGGCAATGGTGTACACGAGTAAAATTAGTGTAAATATTTTATTTAGCCAACCCATTTTAACAAAATTAAAAGGGTTAAGTATCTGTTTAATTGTTTTTATCATTACTTGCGTTTGGCTCAAAATACTGCAGAAAAATCATAGTATAATAACGCCATTGTAAATAAAACCATAAGTAGTGGAGCATGTACTGCTCATTTACAGTACGGTATTAATTCCCCATAACCCAAGTATTAAAATAGTTAAGCCTATCATTGCTTTAGTTTTATGTTTGCTAATAATACGCTCAGCTTGATTACCCGCGTAATATACCACTATCGCCAAGCCAAAATAACGAATTGAACGTGCTATTGCGCTTGCTAATAAAAATAACCAGATAGAATACTTAGTAGCCCCTGCTGCAAGCATCGCTATTTGAAACGGAATAGGCACAATACCCAGTGTTATTACAAACCAAAACCCTTGGTCTTGCATCTGCTGTTTAACGTTTTCAAATTGCTCGGGACTCGAAAACGTATTAATAACCCAATCTCCAACCGCATCAAATAAGTAATAACCTAAAGCATAACCAAATAACGCACCAACAATGCATCCTAACGTAGCCATTAGTGCAATGAGCCATAATTTCTCACGACGCGCTTGCATCATTGGCACTAACACAGCTTCAAGTGGAATAGGCACTATGGTCGACTCTAAAAACGACGCTAACGTAATACCGCTAAGCATATGCTTTGAGTCTATAAATTGGCGTGTTTTTTGTTTGAGTTTTTTTTGAATAGCCATAGTCATTCCCTTTTCACTTGTAAATAAAACTAGATTGTTTAACAAACTAATAATTACATACTTAGGTTAATACACGCTGAAAACAATGCACTAAATTTATCAGGTCTTAGGGCGTATTGACCTTTGTGGATTGAAATTTGTTCAATCTAGGGACGATTTAATCGCGGCGCGAGGTTTGTAACCTAGTGGGCTAAGTAAAAACCGAGCAACAAAGGGTTAATCGTCCCTAGAAAGAACCCACAGGGCAGCGCATGTTTGGCATTTATGCTGCGTTATCGCCTATTTATGGGGAATAACCACACTACATAGACTCTGCCTTGCCTAAATACCAAACAGTCTGCTGCAAAATCAATCACGAAAGGTCAACACGCCCTAGGGCGTATTGACCTTTGTGGATTGAAATTTGTTCAATCTAGGGGCGATTAAATCGCGGCGCGAGGTTTGTAACCTAGTGGGCTAAGTAAAAACCGAGCAACAAAGGGTTAATCGTCCCTAGAAAGAACCCAAAGGGCAGTGTATGTTTGGTATTTATGCTGCGTTATCAACTATTTATGGGGAATAACCACACTACATAAGCTCTGCCTTGCCTAAAAACCAAACACACTGCTGCAAATTCAACCACCAATGTTCAACACGCCCTAATGCATTAACAAATTAGTAATATTCATAAGAATATTTTATTATGTGCCCATGCAGTTAGATTCCCTATCACAGTAGTTATTAATTTATGCAAAGTGCGCGTTTTATTCCCTTTAGAAAGCAAGATATTGTTGATATGTGTAGCCAAGAGCTCAATAACAACACACAACAAACATCGTTTAAACAATTTTGTGATTTACTAGCGAGCCTTATTCATTACGATTACCACTCAGCACTTGAATCACTTAAAAACAACTACGCACCGTTTGATCCCAACAGTGACACGCGATCGTTAGCGCCAGTATCGGCTGATCAAAAAGCGCAGTGCCAACGTGAGTTTGCTAAAGATTTTGCTAAGGTGCTTAATGCCGCTAATTTTGAAGTGATCACCAATGAAGATTTACAAGAGGCATTAAACGAAGAGTCACTATTTAAAGTGCGCCTTGAGGTTGAGTTTGATGACTTTGAAGAAGTGGTATTTTATCGCCGTGGCGAGTCACAACTCACTGAAACTATTACCAGTTTTTGGGGCTTGCGTAAAAAGCCGCTGCACTTTACTAATTACGACCGCGTAGCGGTGTTTATTCGTTTTAAAGACAGCGCGTATTTTGCAGCTAAAAATAAAATGCCAATGGGGTTTGAGCCCAGTTCAACCATAGTAAAGCTATTTCAAAATGTGCCAAAGGCTGATCTCGAAATGCTATTTCCTAATAGCGAAGTACGCATGCGCCCTATCGATAAAATCATTATTGGCTCATCAGCTTTAGTTGGCGGCGCAGTGGTACTTATAACTAAACTTGGTGCATCAATAGTATTGCTGTTTGCCTTACTTGCTTTTTGGGGTGGGTTTAGAAATGAAGCTGTAGCAATGACCCAGCAACATTTTATTACCTTTGCTATTGGTATGGGGGTTTTTGGCAGCTTTATTTTTAAAGAATGGAGTAAGTTTAAAAACCGTAAAATAAAATTTATGAAAGCGCTGAGCGATAATCTCTACTTTAAAAACCTCGATAATAACGCGGGTGTTTTTCACACGCTTATTGACGCCGCCGAAGAAGAAGACATAAAAGAAGCCCTGCTTGCTTATACTTTTTTATTAAAATCAGAAAGTGGCTTAACCGCACAAACGCTTGATGAACAAATAGAGCATTGGTTTAAAAGCAAATATCAGTGCGATCTTGATTTTGAAATTAGCGATGCACTTGAAAAGCTCGTTCGCATGCGTTTAGTAACGTGTAGTAACGAAATAGAAGGTAATGAAGTGTATAGCGCGCTAAATTTAGACCATGCAAAAGCTATTTTAGATGAACGTTGGGATAATCTGTTTCAATATAATTAATGTAGTATTTTTGCTAATTAATTACCCAAATAAAAAAGCAGCTGTAAGTACAGCTGCTTTTTTTATTACATTATCAATAGCTAGTATTTAAACTAATTCAGCTTCTGCTTTTTTAGTAAATTTAGAATGTACTAACTTATAAAGCGCGGGCAAAATTAACAGTGTTAGTAGAGTTGATGAAATAATCCCGCCAACCACTACTGTCGCGAGAGGTTTTTGCATTTCAGAACCCGTTCCCGAATTAAGCGCCATAGGTATAAAGCCTAAACTTGCCACCAGCGCCGTCATCAGTACTGGGCGCAGGCGTTGTAATGCACCGCTGTGAATTGCTTCAAACAAACTTAAGCCGTCGCTTCGTAACTGCTTAATAAACGACAGCATAACCACACCGTTTAATACCGCGACACCACTTAGGGCAATAAACCCCACACCCGCTGATATTGAAAGCGGCATATCGCGCAGCAATAACGCAAGCACACCCCCCGTTAATGCCAGTGGCACACCACTAAATATAATCAATGAGTCGCGAAGCGATCCAAAGGCGCTATACAGTAGACCAAATATAAGCAGTAAAGTAACAGGCACAACCAACGATAATCGCTTACTTGCCGATTGTAACTGCTCAAACGTGCCGCCGTACTCAAGCCAATAGCCACTTGGTAAATTAAGTGATTCATTCATGCTCGCTTGTGCATCACTTACAAAGCTGGCTAAATCGCGCCCCTCTACATTGGCAGTTACCACGACGTTGCGCTTGCCGCTTTCGCGGTTTATTTGGTTAGGCCCTTTTTCGATGCTGATTGTCGCGACTTCGCCAAGCGGTACAAACGCAAGTTCTGGGTTACTATCTTTAGGTAAAGCAACTGGCAAACGAGCAAGTGCTGATACATCACTAGACCAACGTTTATCAAGGCGCACTAATAACGAAAAGCGTTTATCACCCTCGTAAATTAGCCCAGTTTGCACGCCACCAACAGCGGCGGCAAGTGTTTGCTGAATATCGTTTACGCTTAAACCTAATAACGCCATGTGGTCACGCATTGGTGTTACCGAAAGTGTTGGCAATCCTTCCATTTGCTCCAAACGTACATCGCTAGCGCCTGCAATATTGCGCATTAGCTCTGTGGCTTTTTCGCCAAACTCTTTAAGTACGCTTAAGTCATCACCATAAATACGCAATGCAACATCGGCGCGCACACCAGCAATTAACTCGTTAAAGCGCATTTCTATTGGTTGTGTAAATTCGTAATTGTTACCAGGTACATCGTTAACACGGCTACGAATTTGTTGCACCAATTCTGCTTTGGTGAGTGCTGGATTAGGCCACTCTTCTTGCGGTTTCAGTATTAAAAAAGTATCGGCAACATTGGGCGGCATAGGATCGCTTGCTACATCGGCAGTACCAATTTTTGAAAATACGTTAGCAATCTCAGGTTGATCTAGTATGGCTTGCTCAAGCTCTTTTTGCATTTGCACTGATTGCTCAATACCGGTGCCAGTAATGCGCAGCGCATGCATAGCAAGATCGCCTTCATCAAGTTGCGGTAAGAATTCTGCCCCCATATTTTTAACTTTAAAACCAAGCACCAATACTAATGCAGTGGCAATACCCACCATCAGCCACGGTAATTTAAGCGATATACCAAGTAATGGTTTATACACTTTTTTAACGCCGCGCATGACTGCGTTTTCGGTTTCATCAACCTTACCGCGAACAAATACAGCAATAGCAGCGGGCACAAAGGTAACGCCAAATATAAGCGCGCCAATTAACGCCGCAACGACAGTAAACGCCATTGGTTGAAACATTTTGCCTTCAACGCCGCTTAGTGCAAATAAAGGTAAGTAAACCAGCATAATAATAACAATGCCAAATACAGCCGGTGTAAATACTTCTTTGGTAGCTGCAGTCACTACATTTAAACGCTCGTTTAAAGTAAGTAGCCTGCCATGTTTGTGCTGAGCTACGCCGAGTTGACGCAGGCAGTTTTCTACTACAATTACAGCGCCATCAACAATTAAGCCAAAGTCGATTGCACCTAGGCTCATTAGATTACCCGATACGCGATTGCCCACCATACCGGTAATGGCAAACAACATACTTAACGGAATAACCATTGCCGTAATAAGCGCCCCCGTTACATTGCCCAGCAGTAATAGCAAAATCACTATCACTAAAACAGCGCCTTCAAATAAGTTGGTTTGCACCGTGGCTATGGTTTTGTCGACAAGATTAGTACGGTCGTAAACCGCTTCTACAATAACGCCAGCGGGTAAGCTTTTTTGTACATCAATTAACTTATCAGCCATCGCTTTTGCTACTACGCGGCTATTTTCGCCAATTAGCATCATGGCGGTGCCGAGCACGGTTTCTTCGCCGTTGTAAGTGGCCGCGCCAGTTCTAAGCTCTTTGCCTAAAAGCACGTTAGCCACATCTTTAATGCGTACAGGTGCATCGTCGCGCTTAGCTATAACGGTATTAGCTATGTCATCAATGGTTTTTAACTGCCCAGGCGAGCGTACTAAATATTGCCCGTCAAAGCGCTCAATATAACCTGCGCCTCGGTTACTGTTATTAACCTCAAGTGCACTAATTACATCACTAATAGTAAGCTTATAGGCAATGAGTTTTTCGGGCACTGGCGCTACTTGATATTGACGCTCAAAACCACCTTGACTGTTTATTTCGGTTACGCCTTTTACTTTTAAAAGCTGCGGACGAATAACCCAATCTTGCAAAGTCCGTAAGTCTTCGGCGTTGTAAGCAGTGCCATCACCTTTTAACGCATTGGGCTGTGCATGCACACTATAAGTAAATATTTCGCCTAAACCACTGGCAATAGGACCCAGGTTTGGTTCTACGTTATTAGGTAAGTCGGAACGAATACTTTGAATACGCTCACCAATTTGCTGACGCGCCCAATAAATATCGGTGCCTTCATCAAAAATAACTGTTACTTGAGAAAGCCCATAACGCGAAAGCGAACGGGTGTAATCAAGCTTAGGTATGCCCGCCATGGCGGTTTCTACCAAATAAGTAATGCGTTGCTCTACCTCTAATGGCGTAAAACCCTGCGCTTTGGTATTAATTTGCACTTGTACGTTGGTTATATCGGGTACTGCGTCTACCGCTAAATTTTGAATGTTGTATACACCAAATCCAGCAAATAAAAACGTAAGCGCAAGCACCAACATGCGGCGTTTAACCGCAAAAGAAACTATCCAATTAATCATGGTGCCTCCTAGTGAGCGTGGCTTGCGCCGCTTTTTAAAATATCAGCTTTAATGACATAACTATTGTCTGTTACGTATTCGCTACCCGCGTTTAAACCAGTCAGTACTTCAACCCACTCGCTATTTTTTGCACCAAGGGTAATGGGGCGCACTTCAAACACATTGTTTTTACGGACAAACACACTTGGTTGACCGTTAAACTCTTGAATAGCTTGTGGCTTTACCCGCACACTGGCATTAATTTTAGCCACACTTACATCGCTATTTACATGCATGCCTGGGCGCCAATGCCCGTCAGGGTTATTAAGCTCTATACGGGCACGCGCTATGTGCCCGCCAGTCATCATTGGAGCTATAAAAAACACTTTGCCTTGCGTATTTAAATGGTGATGCAAGTCGTACACCTTAGCGCTTTGCCCAATGGCTAGTTTTTCAATATTTTCAGGAAACGCTGACAGCTCAACCCATACTATATCGAGGTTAACTACCTGCATAAGTGCACTGGTGCTTGCAAGCTCGCCACGCTTTAAATATTGCTCGGTTACAACGCCACTAATTGGGCTTTTAATGGCGTAATTTTGCAGTGTTTCGCGGTTAGTTACGTTGGCAAGTACGTCGCCTTTTTTAACGCTTTGACCAATGCTTACAAAAATATCACTGATCAATCCGATATACGGCGCCATTACTTCTACCGTGCCGTGCTGCGTTGGCGCAATAACACCAAAAAGCGTATCGGTAATATCAACGTCACCACTTTGCGCCACCTCAGTTTTAATACCTGCGCGCTCAATAGCTCGCTCTGTTAGCGTGGTACGGCCTTCGTGTTGGTCGTATTCATAGCTAACACTCTCGCCTTTATAATTAGCAGTAACGGCAAGTGCAAACGAATGTGGTTCGTTAATTGATTGCGTGCTTACAAGGTAGTCGCCTTCAGCTGTAAACTGTATGTTTTGCGGCGCTTCAACTAAGCGTTTTAAACTCATTGTTATATTTAAGTCGCTCATATTAATCGGCTTGTTTTGCTTATAGCCGTATATGCGCAGCTCAACATTACCTGCAAATTCTTGCAGTTTAAGTTCAAGAGTTAACTTAGGATCAGTTAATAAAAAACCGCCGTGCGGGCCTTGCTTTTGCTCGTGTTGATCAGCTTCTTTATGACCTGACTCGCCATGCTCGGCAGAGGCAAATACATCTGTACTTACAAAGCTGCTGGCAAACGAAAGTGATACTAGTAATGCGATTATATTTTTATTCATGATTGATGAGTCTCAATTAAAGATTGGCCAGTTAAACGCTCAAGAGTAAGTAGCACTTGGTACAGCTCTGCGTGAGTGGTAATAAGTGTGCGTTTAGAATCAAAAAGTGCTTGTTGAGCATCAAGTAGTTGTAACACCGAGATTTGTCCGCGTTGATAACTTTTTAGGCTTTGCTCAATCAATGTTTGTGCCTGAGGAATAATTTGATCAGATAATAGCTTTGCCTGATTAGCTAGACCTTGATAATAAGCGTACAAGGTACGCACTTGCTGGCGTAGCTGGATGCGCAATTGCCCTTGCTGCTCATTTAAAAGTGTAAGCTGGTTATTAGCAGCTGTAATATTGCCGCTATTAGAGTTACTTAATTGCAGTGGCATAGAAAACGAAAACACGAATGAGCTGGAGTCGCTTTGCTGGTTATAGCGCACACCTCCCCCTATATTAATATCGGTTTGTCCGTTTGCTTTTTGCAGTGTTAAGTTAGCTGTTTGCTGTAAATATTGCTGCTGTAATAATGCAAATTCAGGAGCTTGGTTAACCGCATCTAAAAGTGCTTGTGCTGATTTAAGCGCAGTAATTACATTAATATTGCCAGTAAAAGTATCGTAGGATTGCTCCTCACTCCATAGCTCGTTAAGCGATAAACTTGCTCGCTCAAACTCACTGTTAAGCACCGTTTTATCAAGCTCTACTTGGCTAAGTGCATAGCGCATACGTGTTACATCAGCTTGCGACGCTGCCCCCGCATTAGCTCTTTGCTCAATCGCTTTAAGTGCTTGGGTTACTACCTGTTTACGCTCGTTATTTAAACTTAATAAGGTTTGAAATTTAAGCCCTTGGTAGTATCGCTCAGCAGTGGTTGCTAATAAGGCTAAACGGGTATTTTGATACTGTATTGCTTGGACTTTAATATTGGCGGTTGCGTAATTAATACGGCTTTGGCGTTTATCGCCTAGCTCTATTAGTTGGCTAAGCCCGAGCGTTATTTCAGCGCCTTGAATACCACGCGCATCGTTAGTGCCCAGTAAATTTTCGGCTTCAACATTTAATACAGGATTAGGCGAAAGTGCAGCTTGAGATTTAAGCGCACTCAATATTTTTTGATGATAAGGGTAGCGTTTTAATACCGGATTTTGTTGTTCGGTATTACTCAGCGCCTGCTTAAGGGTTAATGTTTTAACATTCGCCAAAGTACTAAAAGCAGGTAGCGCGCACATTAGCGCCACCAGCATAATTGGTTTTTTATTCATATAGCGTGTCCGTTTTTTAACAAACAGAGTTAACTTGATCACGGTATTGGTATTAAAAAATAAAAACCAAACGTGTATCAAGTAACCTAAATATGCATATAACAGAACCTAAAAAACGCATAAGCGCAGGCCGTATATACAAAGTATTTAAAATTAAAAACTAGCTATAAAAATTAGGTGGCGGTACGTCTGGCGGGTAATTTAACCCGTTATAGCACGCAGGCGAAGTTGCTTTACTTTGCTCTGGGCTTATTGAATGGTTAGAGGTGCTGTTGTAGCCACAATGGCAATGTTGGTGGGCATGAATTTCGGTAGTTGATGTTTTATCGCTTTGGTTATCATCGGCTGAAGAGCCGTCTTGCGATAATGAACTGGTTACATGATCAACGTCTTCTTGCAAATGATACGCAGCGCCATCACAGCTAATAAAGCTGTGTACAAGCACTAATAATATCACTATTAAAAAACGGTTTGAGCGCATGCTTTATGCTGTTCCTGCCACTAAGGGTTACTGTAAAATATCTAACCAATTGAAGCCACATAGTATATTACTCACAAACTACAATAAAGCGCTTTTAACAAATTAAAATGATCTCTTATATTATCTATACCCAAACCACCTCAAGATGCAAAATTCAGCGTTTCACAGGCGCTTAATATCAAGGCGATATTTTGTAACAATGGCAACTTCTTTTAAGCAGTCGCAACGCAGAGAGTGAATGCCTGTGGAGCGCCCAAATGGTTGGTTTAAAGCGATATATACTGCGTTATTGATTTTAAAAATAGAACAGCTATTATTTGCAATCAATGCCTTGCCTACATCGCTTTTACACCAACTGAAACTTACACCTTGAGGTGTTTAGGTATATACAATAGATAAATAACATTTTGTGAACTACAAAAACCACCGACAATAAAACGTCGGTGGTTTTAATAATTTAAATGTTAAACAACTGCTTGCTCTAAAATTTCACGGCTTTCTTTTAGCGTAATAGCTTGGTTTTCACCAAGGGCAATCATGCCGTGGGATTCAAGTTTGCCAATAATATTGTCAATAGCAGCGGCTTTATCATCGCCATGTTCAGTAAGTTCAGTAGCTACATTAAGGCTGTGGTAAAACGCTTCAATTGCTGCAATTGTTTGCTCTGCTAAGTCGTCAGATTGCGCAAGACCAAATACGTTTTTACCCATTTGCTCAAGCTTTGCTTTTTTAACTGCAAATTGGTTGCGTAGCAAAGAAGGTTGAACAATAGCAAGAGAACGCGCATGGTCAACGCCATATGCTGCGGTAAGCTCGTGGCCAATCATGTGCGTTGCCCAATCTTGCGATACGCCAGAACCAATTAAGCCATTAAGTGCTTGATTTGCCGCCCACATAAGGTTGGCACGCCATGCATCGTCTTGGTTTTCAAAATTATCGCCCAGTGTTTTAAGCGTTCTTAAAAGTGCTTCGGCGTAACCTTCCTGAACTAATGCATTTTGTGGGAACGTTAAGTATTGCTCACAGGTATGAACCCACGCATCAACCAAACCATTAACCAATTGACGCTGTGGTAATGTTTTCATTACATCAGGGTCCATAATCGCAAATTTAGGAAGCACCTCTGGTGAAGCAAACGGTAGTTTTTGCTTCGTTGCTTCTTTGCTCACAACTGAGTTTTGGTTAGATTCTGAACCTGTTGCAGGCAATGTTAATACTGCGCCAATTGGTAATGCGCTGGTAATAGTGTGTTTACCTGTCGGAATATCCCAACCTTCGCCATCGTAAACTGCAGAGGCTGCAATGTATTTAACGCCGTCAATTACTGAACCGCCGCCTACACCAAGTACAAAGTCGATGTCTTGCTCTTTACAGATTTTAACCGCTTGGTCTAGTACTTCAATTGTTGGGTTAGCACCAACGCCCGAAAACTCTACCCAATCAAAATCGTTGAGTGCTGCAGCAACTTGGTCGTACACGCCGTTCTTTTTAATCGAACCGCCTCCGTATACTACAAGTACTTTTTGATCTTTTGCGATCAAGTCTGTTAGTGCGGCAATTTGTTGTTGGCCAAACTGAATTAGTGTTGGGTTTACGTAGCTAAATTTCATTATTTGCTCCTAGTGACGGTTTATTGCTGAGTACTTTACTTAGTTACCTAACAAAGTATCGATGAGTGCATATTAATGGCAAAAAACACATAAAAAAAGCCCAGTAACTCGCTAAAGCTTGCCTAAAACTATCAAAATTGTTATTTTACGCAAAATACACATAAATAAAGATGCTTTAAATGCCCACGATAGCCAACATGTTGCAACAATACGCCGAGCATAATCTTTTACTCGGCTTTGAAGGCACTATGGAAACTATTATTCCTGGGGTATATTTTCATCGAGCAACTAAAAGTTCACCGCGTCAGCCGCTTATATATAACTCAGGCATTATTATTGTTGGGCAAGGTCATAAAGTGATTCACTTTCCTGATCATCAAATACGATACGGCGAAGGCGATTATTTAGTGCTTGGTGTACCGGTGCCATTAGAGTGTGAAGCGTTTACAGATAACGATCTGCCCGTTATGGGCATTGCTATAGATATAAACCCAGCAATGCTACACAAACTCGTCAATCAAATGATGCAACACAAACCGCTTGCTACATCTTCAGCGTCGATACAAACTGGGGCCGTGCAGTCAGCCACCTTAGATACCACAATGGAACTCGTAACTCATAGGCTGTTAACGGTTTTAAATAATCCGCTTGAGGCCGAAGTTTTTGGCGAAGATATCGTAAAAGAATTGGTATATCGGGTACTTTGCGGCCCGCAAGGACATACTTTAATAGGCCTTGCGATGCATGATGGGCATTATGCTCGTATCGCTCGAACACTTTCGACCATGCACAGCAGTTATGCCAACCAGATAACTGTTGAGGGTTTAGCTGAAGATGTAAACATGAGTGTGTCGTCGTTTCATCGCGCCTTTAAACAAGTCACTTTTGAGTCACCATTGCAGTATTTAAAAAAAGTACGTTTAGCTAAAGCAAAGGAACTCATTATAACCAACGGCAGCAAAGCCAATGAAGCCGCGTTAAAAGTAGGCTACACCAGTGCATCGCAATTTAGCCGCGAATTTAAACGCCATTTTAATAAAACCCCTAGTGAGGTAGTCTCCCAGCTATATAGCTAGCCCATAAAAAAGCCACCACAAAAGTGGCGTTCAATAGCACGAGTGCAAACTATATTTTTTTAAATAAAACCTCTGGATTTACCATGGTTTTCATTTCAAGTACGTTACCATTTGGATCTTCAATAAAAAATGTTTCTTGCTCAAACTCATCACCAATAAAACGACGATAAGGTTTATCTAAATACTCAACTCCAGCGTGATCAATTCGTGCTTTTAAATCGTTAAAGTCGCTTTCAGATAAATGAATACCAAAATGAGGAACCGCCACAGCGCCCATATCTACATCGTGACGAACTGTTGGTAGGCGTTCAACACTTTGATGTAGTGTTAATTCATTACCCCAAAAGTCAATATCAACCCATCGACCCTCTTCACTATTACCGGTTTTACAACCAAGTACGTCACAATAAAACGCTGTAGTCACTTTTAAATCGCCAGCTGGGATAGCTAGATGTAAGCAGTTAGACATAAATTACCCTTGGTTAACTCTTTTAATATACTAAATTTCGCGCATTATACATAAATTGTAATTTATAGAACATTAACAGCGAAACAATTGAGCATATTTAATACTTTAATAAACCCCTTTATTACCTTGCTTATACTATGCTATTTGCAGGCAGTGCTGTTAAACCTAAAAGACTTACTTTAAAATACGTACACTATGATTAAATTCTTATCTTTAAAATTCATCACTTTTTTTATGGGCTTTGTATCTTGCTTTGTGATGCATACAACGTTTAATGTGCCATTAGTTATATCGGCGGCGTTAACAGGGCTTATTGGCTCCTTTATACCTTTTCCTAAAAGCGTTAAAAATCATCCGTATGCCGCTATTTATGCGGGTAGCTTTGCAGGAATGTGCTCGACTAATTTAATTACCAGCTATTGGGAAATTACCATTATTTCGATTATAGGCGCGAGCTTGTACGTACTTACTATGAACTTATTTACTGGTTTTGGCGGTAAGCTCGGCAGTGTTGCTTTTGCAAGTGTTGCAATATTTGTGTTAGCTAGAGGAATTGCGCTATGAGCCTTGAATACCCATTAATAACATTACTAGGCGCATTTTTAACATTTTTTTTAGCTAAACATAATCGCTTTGATGCAATAAGAGCTTCCGCTTCACTGTCTATTATTGCCTACCTAATTTTTAGCGCATTTAACTTCAATCCTGCACTTTATAGTATTATATTTTTTGGCGGGACGTTTATAGGTATGAGCGCCCCCCATCGCTTTGGAATATATACAATAACCAGCTCTGCCATTATTTTTTCAATATTGTTTGAATACCTAATTCCACGGCTAGATGGATACGGCGGTGCGCTAGGTATAAGTGCTTTTTTGTCGGTATGTATTTGCCATATTTGCATTACACTTGGCGCGCCCCGAAGCAAAAAAACACAATAACTCACTTATGTTTTATGGCGCTTGTTGGATAGCCAAACAATACATTTAACTTTGCTTTCACACCTTTTGCTCTGTAGGTACTTTTAATTAAGTATGCCCATTGGTGAAACGTTATTTTAAATGGATTGTCGCTGTTTAGCTGCCCTACAATACCGTACTTACAAGGTTTACTTGGCTCTTCAACCGCATAAGTGCCAAACAACTTATCCCAGATGATTAGCACCCCTGCAAAGTTTTTATCTAAATAGCCTGCGTTAATAGAATGATGAACTCGATGATGTGAAGGCGTGTTAAATACTTTTTCAAACCAGCCAAGCTTACCTACAACTTGGGTGTGCACAAAAAACTGATATGCCAAATTAAGCGCTACCACGGTAAACACGGTAATGGGATCATAGCCAAGTAATATCATGGGTAACCAAAATACCCACATTCCTGCAATTGGGTACATTAAACTTTGCCTAAATGCGGTAGAAAAATTCATTTTAGTGGAGCTATGATGTACAACGTGCGCGGCCCAAAGCCAATGAATGTGATGAGATGCTTTGTGGAACCAGTAATACAAAAAATCTTGCAGTAAAAAAGCAAATAATACATTGACTACAGAAAGCTCTATATCAAATAAACGATACTCGTAAAGCCAGTAAAAAAAAGGCATTAGTATAAGTAGTGCAATAGCATCAGCGCCTTGATGCATTAATGCTAGTACCGCATTAGCTAAACTGTCTTTGATATTATAGTAGCGTCTAAATTTAATAAATTCATAACAAACAAACGCCAAAAAGATGGGGCTTAAAGCCAATAAAATGATTTCAATGCTCATATAGTTTGCTCCTTAAAGTGGCTATTTAACTTTTTAAGTGCACTGACTATGTCTTTTTCAATAAAAAACTTAAGTATAAAACTAGGTAGCCACCAAGGTGCAGCGCATTGTATGCAATAAGTAATGGCTGTAACGGGGGTTACTTCATCCTCAGCTGCAGAAAAATAGATATCACCTTGATGCTTTGCTACCGGCTTATTACCTATTATTTGATAGCTTATGTGGTTATCATCTGCACTTATAATTTGCTCTTTAAACTCAAGGCCAGACATCTGTATTTGCCTTATAGCGCCTTTACCCCCAGCCACTTCCCCACTATTTTGCGACTTAATAAGTAAAAATTTAGCATTAAAAAAACGATGTAACTGCGCGTGATCAAGTAAGGTACTTTTTACCATCTCTGGTGTGGCTGCAATTTTTTGTCTTATATTTATAAATATCATTTTTACCACAGTGACTATTTAAGAATTGCTCTAGCATATAAAAATATTACATGGCAAACTTGCTAATACGCGACTATTTTTTAGCTTTAGGCGACAAATGAACACTCTTGCCGATCATTATTTTTCAAGTGTTCTTGATTATTTACAGAATCAAGGGCTGGATAGCCAGACAGTTTTAGATGCCATAAACTTTAACGAATACAGCAATAAAAATGCTCATCAACTCGCTTCACGCATAACTTTAGTCAGTTACAACACGCTACTTGATTACGCACAACAAACGCTTAATGAACCTTTATTTGGCTTTAAACTCGGACAGCATATTCGAACTGCTGATTTTGGTATTTTAGGCTATTTAATAGAATCGAGTGATAACTTAGCAAGCGCAATTCAAGCTCTTTTAAACTACGACAGTTTAGTGGCTGATATAGGCAAAGCACAATTTAAACAACAAGATGGCACGGCTGTGATCCGCTGGTTACCTCATTCTAACTGCAACACTCATGTCGTTTTACGAAATATGACAGCATGGGTAAGTGTTATACGTCAATTAATAAACTCAGGATTATCGCCAAGCTCCGTAAGCTTTACCTTCAACTGGCCGCAGGAACAAAAAGCAACATTAATAAAATGGTTTGGCTGTACAATACAAACAGGTACTAAATACAACCAAATCACCTTTCCGAGTAGTTATTTAGCACTGCCATTTAAAACCGATAACGCATCTATCAATTTTGCACTTAAACAGGTTTCAGAACAGCAACTTTCGAGCTTTAAAAGCCAGCAACATTTAAGCGAAAAAATTATCCATTTACTTATGGCCAAAATCGATTTACAAGAGTGCACATTAATACGTACTGCAAATGCACTTAATATTACGCCCAGAACATTACAGCGAAAGTTAAAGCAAGAGCACACCTCATTTTTAATCTTACTTGAGCAAGAACGAAAAAGACGTGTAACACTGTGGATAGGTAAATTATCGTTAACAGATCTAGCTCTCACATTAGGTTTTAAAGATCAGAGTTCGTTTAACCGCGCATTTAAACGCTGGTTTAATTGCAGCCCCAAAAGCTATTTTAAAAACAGTAGCGAAAGCCCTCAATAAACAAAAAATAAGGCTTATTTACTCACGTTATTACGCCCTTTTTTCTTGGCGCGGTATAAAGCTAAATCGGCATTTTTTAACGCTTGATCAAAACTTTGTTTTGGCTCTCTTTGCGCTACACCAATCGAAACCGTTACATGTACGGTTTTATAATCATTCGATTTTTTTGCTTTTCTAGAGTTTTTATCTGTTCTTTTTGGGTTTCGAATCACCATGCCATATGTTGCTATGCTTTCGCGCAGTACTTCTAATTCAGGGATTGAGTGTTCAGCCGTTTTTCTTGGAAATACCACGGTAAACTCTTCGCCGCCATAACGATAAACTTTTCCGCCTCCCTTTACGCCCGTCATCTTAGCTGCAACAAGTTTCAACACTTGATCGCCAATGTCATGTCCATACGTGTCATTGAATTTTTTAAAGTGATCAATATCTAGCATTGCAACGGTGTAATTTCGACCTAACGATAAAGCAAGTTGATTTAAGGCACGACGTGTAGGCAAGCTAGTTAAATCATCTCTATAAGCTAAGTAATAAGAATCAGTACTCACCGCAAGTAAATAAAGCGAAGACAGTGCCACAATGACTAGCGACCAAGGTAATGTTATTAAATCCAATTGATTTAAACACCAAATAGCAAATGTCACTAGTAACGCTGTTAACGTTAAATTATTTACACTTAGGCTTCGCCAAAACAGTAAAGCCCCGATTATGGTTAATGGGAATGCGACAGGAATATAGGGGATAATTTGATTCCATAGTGCTGTTTTAGGAAAAAAACTTTCTACATTTTCACTAAGCTTTAACCATCCAAACGTTATAAGTGCGCATCCAATAACAAGTAGAATACGCGTTATGCTATGTACTGAAAAAATAGCTCTATCTTTCATTAGCGCCAATAATAGTAATAAACTAGTGCCGCATAAAAGCAGCCATTGGGGATTAGTTGATACCCACTTTGACCAAACTAATGGGTAATTTTCTGTTAGTAAAAATAATCCCCAGAACAAACATAATAATGCAACCCTGCTGCGGTTAAATTGAGTAGCAAAAATAGCCGTTATAATTAGTAGCGGGTACACAAGATAATTTACTATTGTTAGCTTATCTTGCCATTGAGCTTGAAAATAAATTAGTACAGAAAACAATCCCATCACGGCCATAGAACTAATAAAAGTAGATTTAATCCCTTTTAATTTCAACAACTGATACCCCAATAACATCGACTAAACATAAAAACATTATTGTATTGATATGAATATTTTTATCTACTTTTATATCAAACATACAACAAAATTAAATACTTTAGGATTGCTAAAAATACAGAAATGGTATGAATGATTAAGTGAACAGTAATTATTTCTCTATATTTAACCGTAACAAACCTTACTTATACTAAAGTTAACATTTAACAATGCTCTTTTTACTATGCGCACGATTAAAGTTAAAACAGGGGTCGTACTAAACTACCAAGATGAAGGTGATAAATCGGCACCTCCAATTATTTTAATCATGGGGTTAGGGGCACAAATGATCACTTGGCCCGACGCTCTGTACTATGGTTTAGTCAACAATGGGTTTAGAGTTATTAGGTTTGATAATCGCGATACCGGTTTATCGACTCATTTAGATCAGCACCCAGCCCCTAGCCTGTTTAAAACATGGTTAAGCAAACATTTACCAATACGCTCAAACGTACCTTATTTACTTGATGATATGGCTGAAGATGTACTGTCATTAATGGCTGAACTAAAAATCAAAAAAGCACACTTAGTTGGGGCATCAATGGGCGGGATGATCGCTCAACTTATGGCGGTAAAAAATAAAAAAAGAGTACTTAGTTTAACCTTAATTATGTCGTGTAGCTCAAGCCCAAGACCTACAGCGAAAAGTTTAAATGTATTTTTAAAGCTTTCTAAATTTAAAACCAAAGTCCCCTGTCGTGATACCGCTATTAACTACAATATAAAACTGAATCAACTTATTGGTAGTCCAGCCTACCCTCAAAGTGAAAAATTACTACGAGAGCATGCAATTAAAACAGTTGATCGTTCTTATAATCAAAGTGGCTATAAACGCCAACTTATAGCTATCACTGCAAGTAAAAACCGAGATCATTTAATAAGAAAAATAAAAGCGCCTACGCTAATTATTCACGGTAGCGCCGATATCGTTTTCCCCGCAGCAGAAGCAAGGAAAATGGCTAAGCTCATTAAAAAATCAAAACTAAAAATTGTCCGTGGTATGGGCCATAATTTTGTACCAGAACTCATGCCAAAAATTACAAAATGGATCACCAAGCATATAAAAAAATCTCAACGAAAGCACTTAAAAAAAATACGTAATAAGAAAATCAAAATGGCGTTACAAGAGTGAAATTTAGCTAAGCAACTAAGCAGTAAGTGATGCGCCCTAAGTAATTTGAGCTTTGGATAATAAATCTATCTCGAAGCGCTATTTTTAACGCTAACTGCGTTAAATTCACATGTAATAGGCCCGCTATTGACGCGTAAATTTGTTGCTCAGAGTGCAAGTTAAGTAATTCTCGAGTGAGGTAAACAGTGGCGTTGGTAAATTATTAATATCGCACCAACGCCATTGCAAACATTTACTAGGCTCTTTGAGCAAAGCCTCACCGCCTTCATAGTCAGCTTTTACATAGAGCGTAATATAATGTTTATTCTCAGTGCTAAAAATATCGTTAGTAAAATCAAGCTTGGTAATTTTACTTACATTCAAGCCTGTTTCTTCAAGCACTTCACGTATTGCGCATTGCTCAACGCTTTCGCCAAACTCTAAATGCCCGCCAGGGGTCGCCCATGTATTTGCACCATGCGCGCCAATACGCTCACCTAATAAAATTGTGTTTTGGCGCTTTATTATAACCGCCACACCTACTCTTACTGTATTAGTCATATGTACATCTTATTCAATTTTTAATATGAGTCTATGCTGAGCTGAGCGTCTAATTTTGTCAAATTAACCAGATAAATTATTGTTATACCAATCTGCTTATATGTGGGGTCTATTTAACGTTAAGAAAATTACGCTAGAACTAGGCAAAAACTTTTGTATCTAGTTGTTCTAAATAAAAATTTTTTAACGACGTTATAGTGCAATTTAATTCGTTAAATTGATCAAAGATTTATGCCGTTTGGTATTACTCATACTGTTTAACGCTTGGCCTACCAAGGTCGAATAGCATACACACATAAAAGGGCCTACCTTTTATAAGGTCTCTCACACATTTAGTTTAGGAGCCTACTATGTCAGGCGAATATCAACAGCAATATAATGCATTTAAACAAAATCCGGCGCAATTTTGGCTTGAACAAAGTAAAAAAATACCTTGGTATAAAATACCAAAAAAAGCGTACACACAAGATGAAGATGGACTTTATCATTGGTTTAGTGACGGCCAACTAAATACCTGCTTTTTAGCTCTTGATCAACATGTTGTCGCAGGATTTGGCGATCAAACCGCACTGATTTACGACTCCCCTGTAACCCATACTAAGCAAACTTTTAGCTACTCACAATTACAACAAGAAGTGGCTAAATTTGCAGGCGTAATGCAATCACTAGGCGTAACAAAAGGCGATCGAGTCGTTATTTATATGCCTATGATCCCACAAGCCGTTATTGGCATGTTGGCGTGCGCGCGCTTAGGGGCCATTCACTCTGTCGTATTTGGTGGGTTTGCTGCGCACGAGTTGGCTGTACGCATTGATGATGCAAAACCCAAGCTTATACTGAGCGCTTCTTGTGGTGTTGAAGTATGCAGCGTTATTGAATACAAGCCACTAATAGATAACGCAATAGAACTCGCCACACACAAAGTAGAACACTGCATTATTTATCAGCGTAAACAAGCAATAGCAACACTCATAAATGATCGCGATATTGATTGGAACACCGCAATGCAAACGGCTGTTGCCACCGATCCCGTACCGGTAAATGGCAATGATCCACTTTACATTTTATACACATCAGGTACGACGGGCACACCAAAAGGCGTTGTACGAGAAAATGGCGGCCATGCCGTTGCAATGAACTACAGCATGAAAACCGTATACGATATGGAGCCTGGCGACGTATTTTGGGCTGCATCTGATATTGGCTGGGTCGTTGGGCATTCTTATATTGTATACGCCCCATTAATGTACCGCTGCGCGACTGTATTGTATGAAGGAAAGCCTGTACGTACACCTGATGCCAGCGCTTTTTGGCGCGTGGTTGAAGAGTATAAAGTCAGTGCATTATTTAGCGCGCCCACCGCATTTAGAGCAATCAAAAAAGAAGATCCCAATGCTGATGGTTTTAAACAATATAATACTTCTAGCTTAAAGCGTTTTTTTTTAGCTGGCGAGCGACTCGATCCGCCCACCTACGAATGGCTTAAAGAAAAAACCAAACTGCCGGTGCTCGATCATTGGTGGCAAACAGAAACCGGTTGGGCTATAGCTTGTAACCCAGTTGGTATTGAATACCTAACAACTAAATCGGGCAGCTCAACCGTTCCTACGCCTGGATTTGATGTTCGTATATTAGATATGGATGGCAACGAATGTGCTGCCAACGAACAAGGCGCTGTAGTAATTAAGCTACCACTTCCACCAGGTTGTCTTCCAACAATTTGGCAAGATACACCCCGCTTTAAAGCAAGCTACCTAAGTGAATACGAGGGTTATTATTTATCTGGTGATGGCGGTTATATTGATGACGACGGCTACTTATTTATCATGGGCCGCACCGATGACGTCATAAATGTAGCAGGGCATAGACTCTCAACTGGCGAAATGGAAGAAATAGTCGCCGCACACCCCGCCGTTGCAGAATGTGCTGTTTTTGGTATAAACGATCCCCTAAAAGGCCAACTGCCTATGGGTATGATTGTACTTAAAAATGATTTTGTAGGTTCAACCAAAGAAGTAGAACAAGCGCTTGTGGCTGCCGTTCGCAATCAAATAGGCGCTATTGCATGCTTAAAAAATATCGTTAGTGTCGATAGGTTGCCAAAAACTCGTTCAGGTAAAATTTTACGTAAAAACCTACGTCAACTAGTCGATGGCGAAGAATTACAAATACCTTCAACCATAGACGATGCCAGTATATTTGAAGAAATAAACCAACAACTTACACAACGATAACCTCCAACCAATAAAAGCCATTTTTAAAAATGGCTTTTATTCTAAATTAATCAGTTTTCTGGTACACCCCCCTCTTGAACCATTATTGTTGTTTGAAGTATAAGTTGGCAAAGCCACATTCGATTTCACTGAGCTACAACGACACAAGTCAAGTGTAACTTGGCATAATATTGAAGCTTATAATGGTATAAAGTTATTAAATACAGACTTTAAAAAAGCCAATTTCATGAAAATACAGCCAAGTTTAGTTGACTACTATGTGCTGTGAGCGGACGGTTGTAACCTTACTCAGTTGTTATACGCGTTTCTCAACTTTCCAAGGAGGATTTAAGCGGTTTTCACCTGCCCAGTAAAGTTTGATTTTGTTACCAGACGGATCTTTAAGTATTGCTTCTTTCCACAAGTACCGCTGCTCTGTCGGTTGTTGTTCAAACTGAAAACCTTTCTTAGTCAACTCAGCACACAGCTCATCAAGTTTTTCATGCTCGAAGTAAATCACAGAATTGTTTTCAAATTCACCAGATTCGAGTGATAAGGAAAAAGTAGAATTCCCATCTGGGCAAGAAAACCTTGCGTAATGAGGCGTATCGACAATTTGAGTGAAGCCGAGTTTTAGATAAAAGTTAGCAGCAACATCCATATCTTTTACTGGTAAAGTAACCTGGTTAAGTTCCATTTAAACTCCTAGCGTATAACGAGCCTTTAGATTAACTCGTTTTTTTATTTGTTTTTATTAATAAACAAACCATAACTGAGTTCCTATTTTGGTTCAATCGATAACAAGCCCTAAACTTGACAGCCATTCTAATTAAACAAATAAAACTGTGCCTAGATTATAATTGGAAGTGCAAAATTTAGATTTGGTGTCCGGTTTATTTTATTTCCCAAAGAAAACTGATTTTTCAACTATAACTAATGAACAACTCCAAGAGGTTGTAATGAAAATTAATACTCGCCCAAGGAAAATACTAAATTATCAGACAGCTGAAGAAGTCTTTATTAATTAGTGATTTAAGGTTTGGTGCACTTGGAACCTGAATTCGGGAATACAGGTCGGGTAAGTTTTTCACGCTTGCACCACTAGCATTTAAAGAACTGGTATTGCAAGCAAATGAAGAAGGCTTACCGCTTGATGAAAACAAAGGGATTGTTACTAAGTATGCTGAACAATACGGCATATAATAAAAGCCGCGATTACGCGGCTTTATCTATATCATTCACTTTTTATTAGAAAACTTTGGTTTCTTTATTTTTGATATGAGAAGCGCGACTATAATTACTAGCATAACCAAAAAGGTATATTTACCTAAATTTTGAAATATCACTAATGACAATACAGCTATCGCTATGCACGCGATTAAAAACACAAGATTCTTAAGCATATTAAACATACCCAAAGTTTGAGGGTGAGATCTTTGCTCGCGCACCAAAGCCACCTTTTGAAAAATTCTTACTATCCAGTATTTGAGGGTTTTTAGCATAAAAAATAGGTGCGCCCTCAAAATCTAAATTATTTTGGCGCATAAAAACAAATAAGTCAGATATACGCGAACCACATCCGAGCGCCCGCTGGCAACTGCTATACTTCCTATGATTGCACCCGTATAGAATGAAGCGCTTAAAGTGGCGGCTACCGCTAGCTTTTCTAAAGCTACTGTCACGCCAATCATTTCTGCAACTGTAGCACCGCTTCCTAAAGACGCTAGCGTTCCAGTCATTGTTGCAGCGGTAGCTACCGCTGTTTGATAAGTATCAAATAGAGTGGAGGGCACAGGGAGACCTAGTTGTTTCATATTTTCATTGAAGTATTTATTAAAATCACCGGAGCTATAACATTGACTCATAATTTTTCCTTATTGTTGTTAATCCATTGAGTAATAAAAATACGCCGGTTGTGCATTTGCATAATGAATTCGGGTGAATTCGGGAAAAAAATTTAGAGTGGGTGTCTTGTTTATTTTGAACGAAGCGAACAGCCCGCTGTTTTTAGTCCTTGTTAATTTGCTTGTTAGGCAAATATTTACTCAAACTGTATCCAAGGAAAATAAGCCATGAATATATTGTAAGCTCTAAAATACGCTGATTTAAGCCTACAGTCTTTGAACTCGGGTCTAATTTTAAAAATGCGAACAAAGCTAATATCGCTGCTACATAACCAGTAAATTTAAATACCTTTGATTTTGACCATGACATAGAGCCTGAAGAGATAAAGAATATTGCGATAATCCCGCATAAGTAGCCAGGAAAAGCCGAAGCCATATGAATATTGTGAGATATTGTTGGCACATCGGGTTTACACTCAAAGTCACATGGGAAAAAAGCTGCGATCCCAAGGGTAATTCCGTAGATGCCAATAAATATAAGTCCAATTGTATTCGGCTTTGTTCGGGGTAATACAGAATAACTAATAAATACAAAACCAAGTATGAATAGTTCAGTGGGGATAAACCCTAAATAGTTTACATAAACTCCGTATGGTGACCCTGTTGCACCCAATTCACTTATAAATTGAGCAATATGGCTGTAATCAGGATAAAAGTGACCAGCTATAAAAATAGTACCTGTAAACCAAAGAAAGCTAAATACCGGTAAAGCTAGAAGTAAATATCTACTATTCAAAGTGCCCATCCTTGTCTATTTGCCTAACGAGCCTGTAGATTAACTCGTTTTTTTATTTATTTTTATTGATGGTTTAACCATAGCTGAGTTCCTATTTTGGTTCAATTGATTACTGTGTTTTTACGCAGAATATTAAAAAGTGTTTAGTATGGGTTTTATTCGCGTTTTGGAAGGAGTTACGGGTGTTTCAGTGGCTTTATTTTGGCTTAAAAGGGATTGCTTCTCTTTAATGCATCAAGCCCTAAACTTGACAGCCATTCTAATTAAACAAATAAAACTGTGCCTAGATTCTAATTGGAAGTGCAAAATTTAGATTGGGTGTCCGGTTTATTTTATTTCCCAAAGAAAACTGATTTTTCAACTATAACTAATGAACAACTCCAAGAGGTTGTAATGAAAATTAATACTCGCCCAAGGAAAATACTAAATTATCAGACAGCTGAAGAAGTCTTTATTAATTAGTGATTTAAGGTTTGGTGCACTTGGAACCTGAATTCGGGTAGCAGGGCATAGACTCTCAACTGGCGAAATGGAAGAAATAGTCGCCGCACACCCAGCCGTTGCAGAATGTGCTGTTTTTGGTATAAACGATCCCCTAAAAGGCCAACTGCCTATGGGTATGATTGTGCTTAAAGATGATTTTGTAGGTTCAACCAAAGAAGTAGAACAAGCGCTTGTGGCTGCCGTTCGCAATCAAATAGGCGCTATTGCATGCTTAAAAAATATCGTTAGTGTCGATAGGTTGCCAAAAACTCGTTCAGGTAAAATTTTACGTAAAAACCTACGTCAACTAGTCGATGGCGAAGAATTACAAATACCTTCAACCATAGACGATGCCAGTATATTTGAAGAAATAAGCCAACAACTTACACAACGATAACCCCCAACCAATAAAAGCCATTTTTAAAAATGGCTTTTATTCTAAATTAATCAGTTTTCTAGTACATCCCCCTCTTGAACCATTATTGTTGTTTGAAGTATAAGTTGGCAAAGCCACATTCGATTTCACTGAGCTACAACGACACAAGTCAAGTGTAACTTGGCATAATATTGAAGCTTATAATGGTATAAAATTATTAAATACAGACTTTAAAAAGCCAATTTCATGAAAATACAGCCAAGTTTAGTTGACTGCTATGTGCCATGAACGGACGGTCATAACCTTAGTCACTTGTTAGGCATTTTCAACGATGTGCTTACGTATTTTTTCAAGTTCAGAAACAAGGGGATCTGTATCTACCTCCCCCCCGGTGAAAAATGCAATATCAATATGGCTTACTTCCTCTACAGTTTTCCCAGAAAATTCATACTCCGCTGTGATTATAAATTGAGATGGGCAACTTTCTAGTGCACTGCCATCTAAAATAACAAAGCTTTGGGCTAACGGGAAAGTCAATTCATAATTAGGAGCGAAATTCTTAAATGGTGTATTAAAAACTTTAAAGTCACGTACGTTTTTTTGTGAATTATTCGATTGATTAAATTGAAAAAAATCACGGTCTATAGATAAACGTAAATTGCTTGCGCCGATCAATCCTGTATTTTTTATACTTAAATATACAACTGGAGAATGCTTTTTTAATTTTGGCTGAATTGTAATGTAAGGACGTGTTAATGCCTCTGTTTGAATTCGAGTTTCTTTTACTGACTCTTCACTTACTTTGACCATTTTGTAGGTTAAATAAGCGTAAATAGCAGTCAAGACAACCAATATAGCGGTTAAATAAAACATTCCAAATTCTTTGATATGTTTCACCCAATAATCAATATCGTGAATATCCATAAGATGCCTTGTTCCTCAATAAAATGCCTAATAAATTAATAGTGCGCTCATAGCGCATATTTCTACCGACTTAATGCTCATTTATCTACTTTTAACAAATAACCTAAGGTATTACTATCACTAAGTTTTCTAAAGCCTTTAAGTAAAGCGAAATGAGACACTATGCACGCGTCGTTTGTTTGAATATATATTCAAACGACACAGTTTGACCAATCAATTAAGTATTATATTGAGTCAATTCCAACGACAGGTAATCGCTCACAGCAGGCTTCAGGAAAGTGCCAATTGCAGACAGTGCTAACGCCCAAATTTAGCGCGGAAAGCAGCGCAGCGGCTTGACGTCGCAGCCCAGACTTATTGCTGGTGATAAAATTTGTTTGTTATACGCCATCAATAAAGCCTAATAATGCACTAATAGAGCTAAAAAACAGAGGCTTGTTATCATGTGGTACGTTATGGCCCGTTTTATTAGTAACCATATGGATAGAATTTGCATTATTGATGATCATTGACTGGTGCAAATCCCGCCAGATCTTTTTACCCTGCACACTATGCCCAATCCACCAGTCACTTTCATTTAATTTTGATGAAGTGACTATAACTACAGGAATTTTATTGGCAATATCGTCATCAGCAATCATTTTCTGATGATAAATTTCCTGTAGGAGATCCCATTCAGGCTGGTTATTCATCATTCCGTTTAATTTAGTAGTATCGCGTTTCGCCCACGTTGCGTCGTATTTATTTAATTCACTATTAAACAACTCATGACTTGGATCGATCAACAGTAACCCTTTTACCCGCTCGGGATAAGCAGCAGCAAATGCTCTGACATGCAAGCCACCAAAGGAGTGACCAATTAAAATTAGATTTTCTTTTGCGTTAATAGTCGAAAGCAGTTTTTCGAGTCGTTGATTTGAACTGGCTAAACTAACGTCTTTGACAACCTGAGATTTTCCATTCCCAGCACGAGAATATATAACTGCTCTGATATTTAATTTTGAAAGGTCTGTTAATAACGGGTGCCAGTAAGCTAAGCCCATTCCGATACCTGATTCAATCACCAAAGTTTTGCTTCCAGCACCGATATCGATGTATTCCATTTGAATGCCATCAATAACTAAGACTCTTGGTTCCTGAGTTCCCGCAATGACTGGACTGGCATATAAGACAAATAAAAAAAATGTTAATCGAAAAATCAAGCGCAACTCCTGTGCGTATAACGAGGCTGGAGGATAAGTTTAACAGCCAAAATGGGTAAAAACGAGCTCCTGTAATCGTTCCTCAGCACTTTTTCGGCATTAGGAAATACATTTGAAACCCATAAACGGGCTTATTTTCTTTAAAAGGAGTAATTCTAAAGCCTCACACCCAAATTATGCGCTGCCGAAGGTGATCTGCATTTATTTGTAAGGAATTTATAGCGACTCTACACTTTCTCTCCATTTTTTGAAGGAAAACCTATCATTATATTCAATTCGTTTAGCTACTGCTCTAGGGCTTCGGCCTAAATACTGAGAAATCTCACTTGCTGTCATCTCAAATTCAACAACCATCACTCTTAGCTTTTCCAAGTCGATAGTACTCCAAGGTTTACCGTTATTTCTATATTTTAGAGCAGCTTTCTCTCTGACTTCTACTCTTTGCTTCCTAGAAATTTCCCTGACAGTAAGAACATCTTGGAGTTGAATCTTAGCTAAAGAAAAAGCGGTTGGCGGAGTTGTAGACTTATTAATATTTTTGATTACAATTTTAGAAGCATCATCAAGATCAGGCAAACAATCAAAATCAATATTTATTTTTCTGACTTTGGTATTTTCAATCTTACCCAAAATACTAATATCATTTAGATTAAAAAAACCTCTCAAGTCGAAAGTTTTTATTATTCTACTCTGAATTAAACTTTCTATTATAGTTGCTTTTTCGTATGTGTAGTTTGAAAGAGGAAGTGCCCAGACACATAAGTTTGGAAGGTATTTATTATGTAATATTTGTTCCCATTCATTCGAAAACTTTTGATTTGATGACAGTAAATTTTTTGGTTCAATTGATGTGATAGTTGTTGATGCCCAAATTTTTTTAATATTTGCTAAATTTTTGTATTCTTTAATATGGTTATGAACAAGATATGAAGACATCAAGCTATACACATCTTCTGACTCATCTACGTTGTAGATCGTTCTGTTACCTCGAAGATAACCTTCGTAGTGTTCACTCATTCTTATACCAACATTTACACTAACACCAACATAAACTATTCGGTTTAATGCACCTTTATGGACTATCAAATAAATTCCACTACAGCCAGAGCTTTTCGCTTCTTTAAGTGAACCAAGACATTTCCATTTCATAACATGTTGATTCCTCGATTGATGCCTAACACTTTAGTATTTATGCAGCACGCAGTTTGTGTTGCATAATCACTTGAACAACTTTATAAGAGAACATTTTTCTTATTTTAACGCGAAAACGTCCATAATTTATGGACTTATATTCTTAGCGAATAGTGTAAGCCACTGCCAACTATAAATATTATGCTTACTGTAGCTTATTTAAACATTTATAAAAGAGGAAAGTGTTCACTTATTTTTACTAAGTTAATGACGACTTACCTGACTGACCGATTATCGCTCAAAGCTGTCTATTTTTGATTGTTAGCTTACTCTTCTTACATGGCCGTTAAATAGGCCATGCAAAAAAACTCTAATCTTTATTATTCGCCTACAAAAGAAACAAGGGGGGGACTTCCACGGAATACCTAATAAATAAGACTAGAGAGGCTGTGTAACGTTAGCATTAAACGTGTCAGTTACCCACTGAGTAACCTTTTTATCGTTTTTTTTGCGTTTTTTTAACCCACATGGCTTTCGCTGTTGGGTTAATGCGGCCGATTAGCGTCCTGATTGCCTTTATTTGCATGTGCCATAGTCCTATCACCTCAAAAACGATTATGGCGAGTACCACGTCAAGAGCGCCATATCTTAGTACAAATATGTCAATTTATTACTGCAAACAACAATTATTTATAAATCGAATTTTAAATAATTCGCTTTAATTTAACCTGAACTCTGGTTAACTTTCCCGCTACCAACTAACACCAGTCACGCTTTTTATATCTAAATAACCTGAACTCTGGATAATAAATCCATCGCGAGCAGCTATTTTCAGCGCTAACTGCGTTAAATTTACTTGCAATAGGCCCGCTATTGACGCGTAAATTTGCCTTGTTTTCATTGAGAATCTCTGGTTAGAGAAAATAAATTTAAATATCACAATAATTCAATACGTTAGGAAATCTCTTAACCTGAGTTCAGGTTAAATAGTAAAAATATATGCTCATTAAAAATTAACCTCTATAATGAAAAGGATAAGTAAATATTTAATTAAAATTAGGGTTTAAAAATGTTTGTTTTAAGTAAAACGTATTCATCAGTTAAAAATAAAAATGACGAATTAAAAGAAGAAATTGAGTCTTTACGTACCAAAAACACCTCTTTAATGAATGAAAATAATTTATTAAAGAAAGAGCTAAACAGCCCTATCAATACTCCAGAACAAGAGTTCACGCACTCTTTACTTTGCAGTTCAATCAATGGTGTGAGCCAGATTGAAGATATAAGACAAACTGTTCTTGGCTCTTATTCTAAAATAGATGAAGAAAATAAAGTAAGTGATAAGATTAACTCCCTCCTTGAAAAATCTAATGGCTCACTAAACCATATTGTCAAAGAAATGGATTTGATGACCAATAAAATGGGCAGTATGACTGAGAATATTTCTGGCTTAGCAAGTATGGCCGGAACAATTAGTACGTTTGTTTCGACAATCAGTAAAATTTCAGATCAAACAAACTTACTTGCACTTAATGCCGCAATTGAGGCTGCTCGTGCTGGCGAAGCCGGTAGAGGATTCAGCGTGGTTGCAGACGAAGTAAGGGTGTTGGCTACAAATACCAATAAATCAGCGCAAGAAGTTGCTGATTTAGTGAACGAAATTATTAATAAAACCAATGAAACGGTTGTATCTGTAGAAGGCATAAAAGAAAACAGCTCACATTTAAGCACTAACTTTGGATCTCTGAACAATGATTACTCAGCGATTATCGAATTTTGTAACAATATGAAAAATACAATTTCTCAAGCTGCCACGCTATCGTTCATACAAACGGTTAAACTTGATCATATTGTTTGGAAAGGTGACGTTTATGCCGTTGCAAATGGGCAAAGTAATAAGTCTGTTGATGACTTTAGCGATCATAAAATGTGTCGACTTGGTAAATGGTATAACTCAGAACAATCAGCTGGATTTAAAAATTCAAATGCATTTAAGCAGTTAGAATCCCCACATAGCGAAGTGCATAAAAATGGAGTTGAAGCATTACGACTGATTAAAAATGGCGATAAAGCGACTGCTATTAAACACATACATAAAATGGAAGCCGCCAGTGAGCGTGTAATGCATTTACTTGATGAAATTGGCTAGCTTTTTATTAAAAACTTTGCAACTGCTCTATTAACCAACGGTGTATTGGGCTGTTGTTAGTTCGAGGATGCCACGCTGCTATTACTTTAAAAGTAGGTGGTAGCGCCTCAATATCTAACTGTTTAACCTTACTATTTGGCAACAGCCTCGATGGATAAAATGCCAACATATCAGTAGTGTGAAGAATGTCGGGAACCGCTGAAAAACTCGGTACCGACATAACTATGTTTCGCTTTAACCCTTTATTAGCAAACCATTGATCGTGCGAACCTCGTAAGTTAGCGCGCGAAGGCGATACCACCAGCTGTGGATGCGCTGCAATTTTCGCAAGTGTTAGTTGATCTTCCCCTAGATCATTTTTACAACCAGTAATACACAAGTGCTGCTCTTCAAGTAAAGTTACATACGCTAAATTATCTGGAATAAATTCAGGAAAACTGATGAGCAAATCAAGCTCGCCTGCTGTTATTAGCTGATTAACATTATCAGACGCAAAATCTCGAACAATAAGCTTTAAACCAGGTGCCTCACGTCTTGTTATATTAAAAAGCTGAGGAAGCAGTGCTTGAGTGGCATAATCGGTAGCACTGATAGTAAACACACCTTTGTACGTTTGTGGTGTAAATAATTCAGGCTCCAATAGGGTTTCTAACTGTTTTAGTATATGAATGATAGGTTGCTGCATAGAGAGTGCTTTAGGCGTCGGCACCATGCTATTGCCTTGGCGTATAAACAAGCGATCATCAAATAAGTCTCGTAATTTACGCAACTGCTCACTTATAGCTTGCTGAGTTAAGCCCATTTTACGTGCTACTTGCGAAAGGTTTTTTAAATCCAGTAATGCGTTAAGCACTCTGAGCTGTTTAATATCGAGCCGACTAATACCATTCATAATTGTATCTAAAACAAAAAGGTGTTGTTTCAAATTGTATCTTTAAAACTCTAAACTTACCAACATTGCTTAAACAGCTAAGCATCAAAATATTTTGCCTTACAAATTACAGTAAGCCACTAAGTTTGCTTTAAGAGAGAGTTTTAATGAACAACCCTATTTCAGATACCAGTACGTTATTTTCATCAGTAGAACTTGGCCCTTTCACGCTTAAAAACCGTATTGTAATGCCTCCACTGACACGTTCTCGAAGTACTCAGCCAGGTAATATTCCTAACGATTTAATGGCCAGCTATTATGCACAACGTACTTCAGCAGGCTTTATGGTTACTGAAGGCACCCAAATAGAACCAAGAGGTCAAGGTTATGCATGGACGCCAGGCATACATTCACAAGCACAAATTGAAGGCTGGAAAAAAGTAACGCAAGCCGTACATGCAAAAGGCGGCATTATTTTTGCTCAGCTTTGGCATGTAGGCCGCGTTTCACATACCACGTTGCAACCTAATGCAGATAAACCTGTGGGTCCTTCAAATATTACTGCAGACAACGTAAAAGTATTTATTGAAACGGCACCTGGTGAGGGCGCATTAGCCGATCCAAGTGAACCTCGCGCATTAAGTACTGCTGAGGTAGGTGAGCTTGTAAATATGTACGCTCAAGCAGCACGTAATGCGCTTGAAGCCGGTTTTGATGGTGTTGAACTACATTGCGCTAACGGGTATTTAGTTAACCAATTTATTTCTGAACACACCAACAACCGTGATGATCAATATGGTGGAACGCTTACTAACCGTTTACGCTTTTTAAAAGAGATTGTTGCAGCAGTTAGTGACGTAGTTGGCGCTGATCGTTTGGGTGTGCGTTTTGCCCCATTATTTGCAAGTACAGATGAAGACCGTGTGTATTTAGGACTTGTAGAATCAGACCCTCATCACACCTACGTAGAAGCCGTAAAAGTGCTTGAACAAGCTGGTATTGCTTACTTATCAATTGCTGAAGCTGATTGGGATAACGCCCCCGATTTGCCAGATCAATTTTATAAAGCCGTTAGAGCTGAGTTTTCTGGGCGAATTATTTATGCTGGTAAATACACCGTCGAAAAAGCAATTCGTATTTTAGGCGAAGGCTACGGTGATTTATTTGCATTTGGCCGCCCATTTATAGCTAACCCTGATTTACCAGAGCGTATCGCTAATAATTGGCCTCTTAACGAAGCCGATGCGGCCACTATGTATGGTGGCACCGAGCTTGGGTATAGCGATTATCCGTTCTACGAAAAATAGTTAATTTAATTAACCTGAACTCTGGTTAAGAGATTTACTAACGTATTGAATTATTTTGATATTTAAATTTATTTTCTCTAGCCAGAGATTTTCAGTGAAAGCAAGGCGAATTTACGCGTCAATAGCTAGCCTATTGCAAGTAAATTCAACGTAGTTAGCGCTGAAAATAGCTGCTCGCGATAGATTTATTATCCAGAGTTCAGGTTAAATAGCTATTTAGCTATAGAAACATCAATAGTTGTAAAAATAAAAGCGATAAATATCAACCCGATCAATGTGCTTTAACCATTACCAAATCACTTCTATTAACCATCTAATAATGACGATTAATATACTAAAAATAAAAACAATTATGAAAGCAAGATAATGAAGCATAAATATCATACCCCCCTCACCAGCGTCTTCAATAAAAGGTATTAAAAAATACCCATACACAAACCAAATAGTTGCATAGGTAATAAAATGAATAAAATAACTATCTGCAAATATCAATATAGAAGAACTATAGACTGCCATAATGACAGGCATGCAAAAAAACAAAATCATAAAAGTCAGGTATAACTTTTCATAAATATTATTCACGAACTTTTTTAAATTACCAATAGGTTTAACGTCTTCATTCAACCTTTTATTAAGCAACTCACGTACCGACATATTGTGATTTTTTGCTTCAATTTCAATATCATACTCTTTGACCTTTTCGCGTTCTTTTCGTATGGAATACGCCCAAAAAAGTAAAGTAGAAAAAGTTATAATACTCATCAAAAATAATGCATAGTAGCCATACTCAGGCTTTAGTAATGATAACAACATTTAAATTCCTTTTTATAACTTACTGTATTACTTTAAGCTTACTAATAATGTGTTGTACGCATGTACTTTTATCTACAACCCATAATCCGTAACTAATCGGCAGTATCTCAATGTTAGCGCGGCTAAATAATTTATAGGTATCGAGCTCAAAAAAATCAGCCCATGGCCCTGGAAAACCAATTAAATTAATCGCAAGATATCGACCATTATAACGGCAAAGAATATCAACATCCGTTCCGGCTATCGTGTAACCAGCCCACGTTTCTATTTTTAAACTAGTTAATTCGCAGATAACACTTCGCTGAAACTTATCAATATCGGAGGTTACATTGTGAGTTGCTTCAAACTGCGTTATTGAACTTATATAGCGTCTTAGTAAATAATGCTCTGGCAATTGCGTTTCATCTATTGATAAAAATACACATTGTTTTTGCCTCGCTCGTGTAATACACACATTAAATACATCTGCTTTATTAATATAAGCCGCAGCTCTTTTAGCGTTATTATCTAGCGCAAAAGAGATAAGCATAATGTCTCGCTCCTCGCCTTGAAAACCAAATGGAGTGGCAGATCTCAGTTTATGCTTTATTATCTCAGCTTCATTAAAGTGAGTTTCTATCTCTTTGGTAATATAATCAGCTTGGCTTCTAAAAGGCGAAACAACCCCAATGCTATGGCTGATCCCTGCGCTTTTATCATCAGTAATTTGTTGCTTAATCGTGTTTATAATACTGCTCGCCTCAAGATGATTAATACCTGAACTATCTCGAGTTCCATTAACGCGTTGTACCAGTAAGTTACCCGTACTTGTACAGGGTCTGTGCTGCATTATTTTTAACTTTGATTGATAAAAATGCTCGTTACTAAAATTAATTAATTCAGGCTTGCTTCTAAAGTGTTCATCTAAAAATGCCAGTTGTTTATTATCGTTTAATGCATTTAAGGTTAGATCTAAAATAGAGTTATCACGATAGCTCATAACGCCTTTATCGCTAAAGCTCACATTATTCTTAGACATAAGCTGGGCTTCTTTGTTTTTTGCCAAAAAAGAGTAATGTCTTAACTGCTTAGTATCACCGACAATAATCGCTCTTTTTGCGCGATAAAGTGCAGGTAAACAACTACTGATATTACATTGTGTCGCTTCGTCAATAATAACTAAGTCGAACATTTCGGCTTTTAACGGTAGTACTCTATACAAGGTATTTAAACTTACGAGCCACACCGGAAAAGCCGATAATAAAGCCTCGTATTCTATATTATCAAAAAGCTCAAACTGTCTTTTAGATGTGCGACTACGAATAGCTTGGTTAAATGCGTTTAACGATTTACGCTGAGTATCAATTAGCGCTTTAAGGTTTTTATTTTTTAACGCGCTTAAATAACTACTCGTCAGCTTTTCTCTTTTAATTTGCTGCGTATTTATTTGCTCTAACGAAGACCATTGCTTTGCTAATTTTTGAATACCGCGTCGCGCAAACCGAATATATAAATCTGTAAGCCATTTAATCTCTTTTTCTTCGAGATTTTTGAGCCTTTTCCCTCTGATTATTGCTCGTTGACAGAATTGGCTAAAACGTAACTCTAATTCATTTAATGAGGTATTTAGCTTGTTTAGTTCAGACTCAATAAACACAGAGTTGCCGTGTTCGTCAGCTAAATATCCTGCTAATAAATCAGCAATATAATCTTTTAACTTTTTTAAGAATTCTTTTTGCCCGGCGCGTATAGATACGTCGCTTAGCCCAAAGTTTTCATCAAGCTTATCGGCTATTACATCCAGTGCGGGATTATTGTTTGCTACAATAAGCACCGACTCTCCTCGAGCCATATGTTCGGCTGCAATCGCTGCAATGGTGTAGCTTTTCCCCGTACCTGGCGGCCCAGAAACACAGCCTAAATTAATATTTGCAGCAATTGAGATAACTTTCTTTTGCGCAGCTGATAATAGCCCAGGCAAATAATCGTACTTTAGGTTTTTATTTTTAATTGAAGGCTTTACAGTGTCAATTAAACCGTTAATAGGCAGTGATAGTTTATCTGATTCAATGATTTCTTCTAGCTCATGCAGCACACCCCGGCTACTATTTGAGCGCTCGACAAAAACCAGCATAGAAGCGGGTAAAAGTGTTGGGATTTTACTTTTTAAGGCTTTTTTGATTTCGTCAGAATCAGCAAGCTCAGGATAGTTTAAAAGCTCAAATAGGTTTAGCGCTATCGGGCTTTCTTTTAATAATGAAGTCCAAAAATAAGCTGACTGAATATCAGCCGTTTCATCAATACTTGTAAGCTTGTTAACCTGTGGTATTAATAGTTGAGTTAATGATTCATTTATATCCGGTTGAGCATCATTAAGAGAAAAATAATAGTCATCCTGATCTTTTTCAATAATCGCCTCATTAAATAAAATAGGCGTAACAACGTGTTTTAACTCCCCCCTAACCTCAAGATTACCAACTAATATAAAGCGAGCATAAAGTAATACCCGTTCTCGCTGATAGACTTCTACACGCTTCATCATTTGCTCAGCAAATTCTGCAGGAATTGGAAGACGTGGTAAAAACCCTGAACCTAAATCATCTCGGCCTTCAAGAACAAGGCGATCCTCTTTTTTTAATTTATTTAGATTCCATAAATTTAAATCCGCGCTATCTTCTTTATAGCAATCGCGATAATACGACAGGACGTTTTTACTACTCAAAATTTAATTCCATTTAAAGTTAGACACTTAAATTACGTTCAAAATTTACAATATCAACGCCGGCTTTTACTTTATATAACTGCGCTAAGCGCCCGCCAGATTTAACTTTTTCATCTAGTGTTTCAAACATATCAGCAGCCTCAATACGTCTAATTATACTTTTACGCTGAACAGGTTTACCTATAATAGTTTCAATTACTGACTTCAATTGCCCTACGGTAAAATGCTCTGGCAAACAATAAACAGGTGCCATTGAATACAATGCTTTTTGCTTTAAACGATCTTTAGCTTGCTCAATAATATACTTATGATCAAAAGCCACTGGTAAATCACTAACTTTTTCAACATCAATCCACTTTGCATCATCAACTGTTTCTATGTGGGTTGATACTTGCGCCTCTGCAATTAAAGCAAAATAAACTAAAGTGACACTAAATCCTCTAGGATCACGATTAATGCCTGAGTATGTTTGTAATTGCTCTAAATATTGAGGCGCCACACTGGTTTTTTCTTTAAGCTTTCTAAGCGCCGTCATACTCACGCTATCGTCAATGTCTATATCAACAAACCCGCCAGGAAGTCCCCATCGACCAGCAAAAGGCTCGCTCGCACGCTTAACCATGAGCACTTTTAGAGCACCGTTTTTAACAGTAAACAGCACACTATCAACTGTAAATAATGGGTTTTTGTATTCAGTAATATCGTAATGATTAGTCATTGCATGCCCATGCAAAGTTAATGTCTTAATGACACAATAAATCAAACATATCTCAATTTCAACCTACAGTACAATTACAGACATACTATATGTTCAGTGATTTAGTTTAAAAAATAGCTTGATTACTATAGGTACATTTGATAATTTAATTGTGTCGCTAGGACACAAACATTAAAAGGACAAAAAATGAAAGTATTTAGCTATGACTCAACAGGAAGTAAATCGTTAGTTGATTATGATAATTTCACTTTTTCTGGTGGTGAAGAGCATGTCAGATTTAACGCCGCTAATTTTTCAGACTCTATAAAAATAGAGATTTTTGAACGACTAACCAATTCTTCAAAAATGGTTAGATTAATGATTGCTGTCGATGCGTTAAAAAGATTAACAAATGACAGTACGCCTATCGAACTTGTTATTCCCTACTTTCCTTATGCACGCCAAGACCGTGTATGCGTTGAAGGAGAAGCTTTAGGCGCTGCTGTTATGGCTAACTTTATTAATAGCTTAAATTTTTCAAAGGTTACTATTTGGGATGCCCATAGCGATGTATCCCCAGCTTTAATTAATAAAGTAACCAATGTTGAACAAATTTTGTTACTTGAGCGCTCTGAAGAGCTAAGCCAAAGACTCTTGCAAGGCGAATTAACACTCATCTCTCCAGATGCAGGAGCAAGTAAAAAAACCATTAAAATTTCAGAAAAATTCAATGGCGTACCTGAGGTTATTCAAGCTCAAAAAGTGAGAAACTTAAAAACAGGCGAAATAATCAAAACCGAAATTATTGGCGATGTTAAAGGTAAAAGCGTGCTTATTGCCGATGATATTTGTGACGGCGGCAGAACCTTTATCGAACTGGCCAAAGTACTAAAAAGTAATGGCGCTGTTGAAGTTTCTCTTTTTATTACTCACGGTATTTTTTCAAAGGGGCTTGATGTTTTTGAGGGCCTGATAGAGCGTATTTATACAACAGATTCATTTAAACCGGCTAATGAGTTTAAAAATAGTAACACCATTAGTTTACAAATAATTGAGATGTAAGGAAAACACCATGACTATAATAGCTGCAAGTATGCAAAAAGACGTTTACAAAGAATTCCATAGCCGCGCTTATCACCCTGACGTAAGTGAGGTATATGCAAACTTCACATCAAGAAGCGGAAAACTTAGTAACATAGAAAATAACGATAAAGTTGCGTTTGTTGGCCTTCAATACTTTATTAAAAGTTATCTTTTAGAAGAATGGAGTGAGTTTTTTAACGCTGATAAAGCAACCGCAGTTGCTAATCACAAGCGTATTATGAGCTCAATGCTTGGCTATACAGTTGATGTAAAGTATTTAGAAGACTTACACGATTTAGGTTACTTGCCACTAAAAATTAAAGCATTACCGGAGGGAACGCTAGTCCCTTATTTAGTACCTCCTATGACGATAGTAAATACTAAAGCTGGCTTTCAATGGTTAACAAATATGATTGAAACAGTATTGAGCTGCGAAAACTGGCCAATACAAACCAGTACGACAACTTCTGTCGCATATTTAAAAGTATTCAAAGAATTTGCACAACAAACAGGAATGCCTATGGAATTTGTGCCGTTTCAAGGCCATGACTTTAGCTTTAGAGGTATGTTTGGCAAACACGCTGCGGCAATGAGTGGCTTTGGCCATTTAGCATCAGGACTGGTAGGTACAGATACCATTCCCGCTGTTTTATTTGCAGAAAAATATTACGGAGCAAATGTAGATAACGAGCTAGTTGGCTGCTCTGTTGATGCAACTGAACACTCGGTTACCTGCTCATGGATTATGGAAGGTGAAATAGAGTTTTTTAAGTACTTAATGAAAGAGCAATCACCAAAAGGGATTTTAAGTGTTGTATCTGACACATGGGATTTTTGGACGTTAGTAACTGATTATCTACCTCAGTTAAAAAGCGAAATTATGGCGCGCGATGGCACCTTAGTTATACGTCCCGACTCGGGCGACCCTGTTAAAGTATTAACGGGTTACAAGGTTTCACCTGTCTCTGATTACAGTGAGTTATTTGAAACACAAAAAGAAGCTGAAAAAGAGACTATTCAAAATGGCTTTGAGGCATATCGCTTTAATGGCCAATACTTTGGATTTGAAGATAACAACACGATTGAACTGATGGAATGTGAAGTTAAAGGACTTATAGAATGCCTATGGGATATATTTAGCGGCACAACAACATCAAAAGGTTATAAACTGCTTGATGATCATATTGGCGCTATTTACGGCGACGCTATAACACTAACCCGCCAACGCCAAATTTTACAACGCCTCATGGATAAAGGGTTTGCATCAAAAGTAGTGCTTGGTATTGGCTCTTACAGCTACCAATATGTAACACGTGATACGCATGGCTCTGCTGTAAAAGCAACGAGCGTAGTTAAAGCTGGTGAACGTTTGGCTATTTTTAAAGATCCAAAAACTGATTCAAAGAAAAAGTCAGCTAAAGGGCTTTTAAAAATCGACAGAGTAAACGGCGAACTCACTTTGTTTGATGACGTAAGCGAGCAAGAAGAAGCGCAAGGTTTATTAGAGGTCGTTTTTGAAAACGGCAAAATAGTGAAAGAAACCACACTAAGCGAAATAAGAAGCTTAGTAGATCAACAAATTTAACTCTTATTAACGAGAAAAAAGCCGCTGTAGTGATACAGCGGTTTTCAATTGTTGATTGTTGGTATTTAAAATTTAAATTTGGCAAAAATGATAATTATCACTAATTAACCTGAACTCTGGTTAAGAGATTTACTAACGCATTGAATTATGAGGATATTTAAATTTATTTTCTCTAGCCAGAGATTTTCTGTGAAAACAAGGCGAATTTACGCGTCAACAGCGGGCCTATTGCAAATAAATTCAACGCAGTTAGCGCTGAAAATAGCGGCTTGAGATAGATTTATTATCCAGCGTTCAGGTTAATTACTCAAATAAGACTAAAACTTGATCTAGATAAAGTGCAATGAAAGTAAATGGAACTAAAATAATACTGACTAAATAATGACTAAAAGGTATAAAAATGAACCAAATAGTTTCAGATCTAATGACGTCAGATCCATTGGCAGTAAGTGCAGATCACACCTTGCATGATGCACATAACCTGATGAAAGAAAAAAATATTCGCCATATTCCTGTAATTAATGAAAATGGTGAACTAGTTGGTATGCTGACCCAAAAAATCATGATAGCCAAAGTAATGGGTATTTTAACAACCTACGGCGAAAATGCGCTTAAGCGCAAAGAAAAGCAAACAAAAGTAGAAGATATCATGGTTACCGACTTTGTAAGCGTAACACCTACGCAACCACTGCGTGATGTTGTCACTTTTTTTGTTGAAAATAGACACGGCTGCATGCCGGTAATTGATGAACAAAATAAATTAGTCGGCATCTTAACATCATCAGATTTTGTAAGACTTGCAGCAGCCCTATTATCTTAACGAAACCATACTCAATGTGCGCTAGTAAACATTTACAGAAAATGGCGCACTAAATATGACTTATTTTTCAAATAAATCATATTTACTTTAACTAGGGCGTGTTGACCTTTGTGGATTGAAATTTGTTCAATCTAGGGGCGATTTAATCGCGGCGCGAGGTTTGTAACCTAGTGGGCTAAGTAAAAACCGAGCAACAAAGAGTTAATAGCCCCTAGAAAGAACCCAAAGGGCAGCGCATGTTTGGCATTTATGCTGCGTTATCGCCTATTTATGGGGAACAACCACACATCACAGGCTCTGTCTTGCCTAAATATCAAACGTACTGCTGCAAAATCAATCACGAAAGGTCAACACGCCCTAGAGCGTGTTGACCTTTGTGGATTAAAATTTGTTCTTCCTAGGAGAAGCGTCTGTATGGCATTAATGTTGCCTTATCGCCTATTTATGGGGAATAACCACACACCATAGGCTCTACCTTGCCTAAAAACCAAACAGACTGCTGCAAATTCAACCTTAAAAGGTCAACAGACCCTAATAAAAACCAGTAGCCTTTTGTTACGATATTAATTTATCGCTCCTTGTATTTAGCCTATAAAATAAATAGCAGCTAAAGAATAAATAAGGTTTGCCGATAATAAAGGTACAATTATGTAAAAATAGATGCACGAAACATAACAAGCATCTATCGACACTTATTTTATTTTTTAACATGGTAAATATTATGGAAAATATGCGGATTTCAAATACAGCGCCTAATATCGATTTATACACTAAAGGGCTCGCATCATCGAACAAGTCACCCCAGCAATTACTGGCACAAAAATCAGTAACCGCAAGTTCCCAAGTTAATATATCAGCAGAGGGGCAAGATAAGCTCAGACAAGAAACGTCGGCTGATGAAAAACAGGTAAGTTCGTTAAGTGCTCAAGAATCAATTGAAAATGATAAAGATAAGTTAGGTGGAAATATAATTAAGCAACTTAACGACAAAGACGCAGAAGCTGTGAGCGAAGGTGAAAGCACTGAGCCAAAAACACCTATTGATGAGCTTATTGAACAAAAGAAAAAGGAAATAGAAGCCTTAGAACTCCAATTAGATGAGCTAGTTGATGATGGTTCTGAACAAGTTGCTGAACAGAAAAAGGCACTTCAAAATCAACTCGTTGAACTAAATGGCCAATTACTCATATTAATGGAAGAAAAACTGAAACTGGAAAAAGATAACTAAATTAAATCGTTAGCTATCTTCAATTTATTCAGTGCTACTGGCTTTTAGAGTCGATGCTAGTTAAAACGCCTAATTTGACCATGCCAAAATTTATAAACTAGCAAATAATAATGCATATTTTATATCTTGCTAAAAACCAGCTTCGCTCCTATAGTCAGCAAATTATCACTCCCTTATTTTGAACCCATTTATCTATGAAAACTTCTGCCCCTGCTAGCGTTTTTGGCACTTTGCTCGGTTATGCGCCCGGTAACGTGGCTGTTTACTCATCTGATTACGATACCGCTGACGAAAGCACTTACCCTAACCGTAGTGCCTATCGCAGTTATCTTGATGGTATTTACATGGGCTATAAATGGCAATGTGTTGAGTTTGCACGCCGCTGGATGTATCTCAATCACGGTTATATTTTTGACGATATTGCCATGGCTTACGATATTTTTGAGCTTCGTTCTGTGCGCGATGTAAGTAGCCAAAATAGGCTACCGCTAAACGCATTTAAAAATGGTGCTAAATATCATCCTCAAATAGGTAGTTTACTGATTTGGGAAGAAGGCGGTGAGTTTGAAGAAACAGGCCATGTGGCAGTCGTTGTTGAAGTTCATGAAGATAAAATACGTCTTGCTGAGCAAAATGTCGGACATCAAATATGGCCAAAAGATCAAAGCTGGTGCCGCGAGCTAAAAGCAAAAGTAACCAAAGATGGCGACTACTGGATTGAATGCTCGTACAGCGATGCCACTATTTTAGGTTGGATGACACAAACGGATAAAACAGAATACGCTGAACCGACATCTGAGCTAAACAAAGATTTATTTACAATAGAAGCTCATAAAGCAGCCGATATAGGGCAAGCAAACAAGTCATGGTTAAATATTGCGAATGACGATGAAGCCGCTTATGTAGACATGATGCAAGGTCATAAATTAACCTCGGTAGATGAGGAGCAACATAATTACTTTGCAATATCACAAACGGCCCAACAAACCATAGAGCATGCAACAAATGAACTCCACGGCTTGTTTATGCACGCTACTGATTATGTATTGCAGCACCCTGAACTATTAAAAAAGTTTAATTTACCCGATGTAGTGCTTAGTAAAATTCGCCAATCGTGGGATAACCGCTTAAATCAGTTAATTACCAGTCGATTTGACTTTGCTTTGACCACTGCGGGTTTAAAAGTTTACGAATACAATTGTGATTCGGCATCATGCTATATGGAAAGTGGTAAAATTCAGGGCAAATGGGGAAAACATTTTGGTGTTAAAACCGGTGTAGATGCAGGCCAAAGTTTATTTAAAGACTTAGTAAAAGCATGGCGTAAAAGTGAGGTAAAAGGCCTTGTTCATATCCTACAAGACGACGAGCCAGAAGAGCATTACCATGCATTATTTATGAAAGAAGCCATTGAAGCCGCTGGCTTTGAATGCAAATTAGTTATTGGCTTAAGCACACTTCGCTGGAATGAATCAGGAAACATAGTAGATGCCGATGGTGCACAATTGAGTTATGTGTGGAAAACGTGGTCGTGGGAAACCGCGCTTGATCAAATTCGTGAGGAGTGCGAGGCCGACCAGTCATTAGCTGATAATTTTGAACCACAACTTCAAGCAGGTGAAACTCCGCGTTTAGCCGATGTATTACTGCGTAAAAATGTTATGGTGTTTGAACCACTGTGGACATTGATACCCAGTAATAAAGCAATTTTGCCAATACTGTGGAGTCTATTTCCAAATCATAAGTATTTACTAAATACCGCGTTTGAACTTAACGAAGAGCTACTACAATCCGGTTACGTAGTTAAACCTATTGTTGGCCGATGCGGTGCTAATATTCAGCTTGTTGACGAACAGCAGCAAATTATAGAAAAAACGGTTGGGCACTTTGCATCGCAAGATCAAATATACCAACAGCTATTTGCACTGCCTAAAGTTGATGACTACTTTGTACAAATATGTAGCTTCACAGCTGCAGGTAAATACTCAGGCGGTGGCGTGCGCGTTGATAAAAGTATGATCATCAACGGTCATAGCGACTGTATGGCACTGCGTATCAAATAATTAGGCGCTAAGCCCGTAGAATATACGGGTTTAAATTTATTAAAATACAACAAACTAAGGCGTCCTTATGGCGAATCAATTTAATGTACTCGGTACTCGTTTAAAGTTATGTTGCGGAAATGGCGGTTACACGCGCGAAGGCTTTTGCTATGTACCTGATTCAGATTTTGGCAATCACAGTGTATGCGCAATTATGACCGACGAATTTTTGCAGTTCTCTAAATCGCAAGGTAATGATTTGGTTAGCCCTAACCCTCTTTACGATTTTGATGGCTTAAAAGCGGGTGATAAATGGTGTCTATGTGCGGTGCGATGGCTCCATGCTATTGCTGCTAATGTTGCACCGCCTGTGGTGCTTGAAGCAACAAATAAAAAAGCATTAGAAATAATCTCACTCGATGTTTTAAAAGCACATGAATATATAACTCAAATTTAAAATACACCTAAAGCGTAATCAAAATAAAGTCTGCAAGTTTTACAAATGTATGCAGACTTTTCAAAAATAAAAGCCATTCATACCAACCAAACTCCCGCAAAGAAAAAATAAGACATTGAATATAAATAACTTTTAAAGATTTGATGTTTCGGCGTAGTCTTTGCATTACTAAGACTAGTGATATTTATTATGTAGCGAATACACATAGTAATATTAAATATTTAAGCAGGAGGAATTATGAGTAACAGTAACGAATCAAGCAAAATAGCTAAATTTACCGCACCGGGTATGAGTAATGAATCAGCTGAAAAAACAATAGCGACTCTCGATAACCGCATGGTCGCATTAATAGATTTACAACTTACTTTAAAGCATATTCACTGGAATGTAGTTGGTCCCAACTTTATTGGCGTACACGAAATGCTAGACCCTCAGGTGGATGTTGTGCGCGAAATGACTGATACCATAGCAGAGCGCATCGCAACACTTGGCGGCGTACCAGTAGGCACCCCAAAATCAATTGTCGATCGTCGCACATGGAATGAATACTCAATGGGTAAAGGCTTAGTGACAGAACATTTAGGTGCACTCAATGAAGTCTATAATGGCATTAACGCCGATCACAGAAAAGCCATTGAGACGCTTTCTGAGTTAGATCCTGTTTCAGAAGACATGATCACCAGCCAACTTGCTGAATTAGAGCAGTTTCAATGGTTTATACGTGCACATTTAGAGTCATCAACCGGTGAGCTAAATAGCTAATCTAGACACTCCAAAGCAAATTAACCTCTATAAACAATAAACTCTAAGCCCAATATCTAATATGTTGGGCTTTTTCTGCTATAAAATAACCTATTCACAAAGTAATTGTTATTCAACAATGGATGTGATTTTGATTCACGACTACTTCTTTGAACTACGCCCACTTTAAATGCCAAAAAGTGAATTTATATTGCGTAAAATTTTCTTTTTTCTAACTATACTTATTTTAATATTAAATTTACTATCAAAACCTTATGACTATTAGTAGGAAAAACTGAAGTGCTGTCGCGTTTATATAATTTCATGCCCGGTTTAAACACATTACTTAACTACGAACGTCAATGGTTTGCTGATGATGTAAGAGCTGCGCTATCGGTAGCTGCAGTCGCTTTACCTGTTGCAATTGCTTACGCACAACTAACCGGTGTTAACGCTGCTGTCGGATTATATTCTTGCATATTACCTATGATGTTCTATGCCCTTTTCGGCACCTCAAAACAATTAATAGTAGGCCCTGATGCTGCAACCTGTGCCGTTATAGCGGCCGTAGTGACACCACTTGCTGCGGGCGACAGCTTTAAACATTGGCAACTTGTAGTAACCATGACCGCTATGACCGGTTTTTGGTGTTTTATAGCCAGTAAATTTAAGCTCGGCGTACTCGCCGACTTTTTATCTAAACCTATCTTAATCGGCTTATTAAACGGTGTGGCCATCACTATTATTGTCGGTCAATTCTCAAAAGTATTTGGCTTTACGTTTGATGAACGCTACTTACTTGAGCGCCTAGGTGGTGTGCCAACTTATTTATCGCAAACACATGTTCCAACATTATTAATGGCACTTATCACCTTCGGCGTTTATTTTGCTATGAAGCGACTAAAACCAACATGGCCTTCTTCTATGTTTGCTATCGCTTTTGGCGCACTACTCGTGTGGGTTTTTAATTTAAAACAGCTTGATATAAAAACCATTGGTACAGTTACAGGCGGGCTACCGGTTTTTAACACGCCAGCATTCGATTTAGGAATTATTCGTGAATTAGTTGTACCCGCACTTAACTTAGCTATCGTTAGTTTTGTAAGTATGATGCTAACTGCGCGCAGCTTTGCAGCTAAAAACGGCTACGACATAGACGCAGATAAAGAATTTAGAGCGTTAGGCATTGCCAATATAGCCTCAGCTCTTTCGCAAGGATTTGCTGTAAGTGGTGCCGATTCACGTACAGCAGTTAACGATGCAACAGGTGGTAAAACGCAGTTAGTATCAATAATCGCAGCCGCTATTATTGCTATAATAGCGATATTTTTAACAGCCCCACTTGAGTTTATTCCCAGTGCTGCACTGGGCGTTGTGCTCATTATTGCTTCAGTTCACTTACTCGATTTAAAAGCCGTTTGGCAACTAAAACGCAAAGACAAGCAAGCATTTTATCTCGCCTCAGCTACATTGCTTGCCGTGTTATTTATTGGCGTGATACCAGGGATCACACTCGCTGTATTATTGGGGTTATTTCAGTTTATTCGCACCGTAATGCGCCCAACCGACAACATACTCGGCGTAGATATTAACGGCGTAGTAAGAAGCTTAGACGCCACAGATAAAGCAAAATCGGTGCAAGGCGTATTTATCTATCGCTTTAATTCGCCTTTAACTTATTTTAATGCCAACTACTTTAAACGCAGGTTACTAGAGCAATACGCAAGACAAAAAGACGACATTCAATGTGTAATAATTGATGCCGTGCCCTGCTTTACTCACTTAGATTTAAGTGTAATGGCTATGCTTGCCGACCTAGACGTTATATTTAAAAAGCGCGATATAAGGCTTGAACTTGCAGGCAGGAAACGTCAATTACTTTCATGGTTTGAAATTGCAGGAATGACATCGGGAACAGCAGGCATCTATATTCATTCAGACTTATATATCGCCCTAAAAAGAAATAGCGTAAACCAGCATACACAAGAAGTTAGTTTGTTCGAATCAGACGAAAATAACGACCAGAATATTGACCTAAACCTGATGCGTAAACATTAACTATGACAGCATTTCAATGCGCCCTTCTGCCTTACATTTTAGCTTTGCATAGTTTTCAGAAAGGCACATTAACATCGCATTCGAATCGAACACACGATTTTCCCCATCAACAATAGTAAGTCTTTAGCGTTTGAGTTAATCGCTTTGAACTCTGGTGTATGCTGTTCACCTTTTATTTAGCAAGTGTTTATAAGGCTAAAAATTACGCTTTAGAGACATTACTAGCACCTGCGCTTTCAAGCACTTCTTCAATACTGTTTTTGTTATCGCTGTTGTATTTGACACCAATTAGTATAGAGCCTTTTTCAATTGCATCCTCATAGAATTTGATTTCATGTTCAGGGATAAGAGCACCAATTGCGGCACCGAATGTACCACCGATAGCAGCCCCTGCGCCACCGGCTGCAAATGCGGCAACTAATGGTCCTGCTACTAACAATCCTGCACCGCCTGTAGCTACAGAGCCAACAGCAGTGAAACCACCAATTATTGCAGCCAAAACACCGCCGGATGCAGAGCCAATCAAACCACCTTCAGCAGCTTTAGTACCTTCATCTACTGCAAAATCGTCCTTAGCATACGAGTTGTTAGCCACGATACTAATATCCGCTTCATTTATCCCTAATGCTTCTAATCTATAAATAGCTAATGTTGCTTGAGATGCATTTTCAAATAACCCAGTAATAACAGTACTCATAATAACTCCTTTATTAATTTAATTGATTACATAGGAATATAAGCAAATTACAAACCAAAAACAAAACCCTTATAAAACAAAACCTTAAAACAAAAAATATAGAGCTGTAAGATTTGTATAAGTAAATATTGCTATAGTTTTGTAAAAAATTCACTTTACTCTCAACTCATGAAATTACCGAATAATAAGCTTACTTAACCTGAACTCTGGTTAAGAGATTTATTAACGTGTTGAATCATGGTGATATTTAAATTTATTTTCTCTAGCCAGAGATTTTTAGTGAAAACAAGGCGAATTTACGCGTCAATAGCGGATCTATTGCAAGTAAATTCAACGCAGTTAGCGCTGAAAATAGCTGCTCGAGATAGATTTATTATCCAGAGTTCAGGTTACTTATTAAAATCTAAAATTAAAACTCTATAAAGAAAATCTAATTTAAACTATGCTACTCGTAGTCGATATAACCTTATAAATTTGAGTAAAATGGAAAATATATTTCAAACAAGTCGTTTTTTAGTCGTAATAGCCGTTATAACTGCCGCAGTATCCTCTTTATTAGTTTATGTTTCGTGTATTAATATTGTGTTTTACACAGTAAAGGCAACGCTATTAAATCTGCCTGATTCAGCAAAAGGAGGTAAAGCGCTGATTGTAGAATTGCTTAAAATTCTTGATTTACTGCTAATTGGGATTACCTTGCAGGTGATTGCTATTAGCTTATATCGATTGTTTATAACGCCATCTAATTCTCACGAAAGTAAGTTTTTAGCAGCTTTTAATATTAAAGATTTCCATGACTTAAAAATAACCTTAGTACAAGTCACTTCTGTTGTATTAGTAATACTATTCTTAGAACACGCGGTTGAATTTGGCGGTACAATAGAAACCCTTTATTTAGGTGCAGCTATTGCAATTGTTATTGCAGCCTCCACATTTGCATGGCGTTCAATGAAAGAGTGATTTAAGACATGCTGCTTTATAAGCTGTAACTAGCCTTAATGGCTATTACAGCTCTACAATATTTTTAAAAATTAAAATATTTATTTAAGAAAAGCTAAAAAGCCTCGTTCATAGCGGCTCAAGTACTTTGTTTTTCGCGGTAATTTTAAGCTTTCTCTAAACTGCTGCTGAGTTTCGTTATCTTCTTTACATAACTCAATGAGGTTTGGATGAATATATGAATTACGCGCAATTGCTGGGGTATTTCCTAAATTACTCGAAACAACATCTAGCAACTCTTTAAGAGCAACCTTATCATTTGCTTTGTACAGCGTCTCAAACGCTAATACACTGGCTCGCCAAGTTCTAAAGTGCTTTGCACTAAATTGCTCCCCCATAACACGCTGAATAAAATTATTTACCTCTCGTGATGTCACATCCGTGCGTTGAGAGCCATCAACATACTGAAATAAGATCTGTCCAGGTAAATCTTGTAGATCTTCGATAATAGAACTTAATATTTTGTCGGTTATATTTACCTCTCTGACCTTTCCTGACTTCGCTTTATACTTTAAGCGAATGCTTTTTCCCGTTAGCTTTACATGTCGATTACGTAATGTTGTTGCACCAAAGCTATTATTCTTGTTGGCATTTTTTTTCGAACCAATGCGCAGAGCCCCTAGATCCATTAATCTAATAACAGCGGCTAAAGTACGTTCGTAATCGAGTTCATTTCCCTGTAGGCACTCCGCCAGCTTTGCTCTTAATAACGTAAGCTTATTACCAAATAATGCGCATGCTTCAAACTTTTTAAGCTCTTGTTGCTCCCTAAACTCGGGATGGTATAGGTACTGTTTTCTTCCTTTTGTGTCGTACCCTGTTGCTAGAATATGCCCATTTTCCTCAGGGCAAAGCCATACATTTTTATAAGCAGGTGGAAATGCCAAGGTATTTAACCTAGTGATTTCTTGTTTTATCGTTATTTTTTTACCTGCTGGATCATAATAAATCCAGCTTTTATCATCTCGCTTTCGGGTTATTCCCGGCAAGTTATCATCAACGTAAATTAACTTCATTTCAGCCCTTCAAACATGTAAAAACCGCGTAAGTAATAAAAAGCTAATATCCACGAACCTGTTTAAATCCTACTGCTGCAAATAATAATGACTGTCCAACGTATTAATAAACTTATCTGTAGATATATTTTTGAACTCTTCCTCGAACAATACGATACCCATTAATAAACATTTCTTACTACGTTCTATAACTAAATTACGCACAATTAATTTAAGAAAAAATTAATGAGAAAAGAAGCAAAAATAAGTGATTATAAAAGTATAAAGTGAGCAATTTAATACCTATAACTTTTAGCCTAATTTAAGTAACAAAGTTGCTATTCTTATGTAATAACTCCTATATTAGATGTATAAACATGGGAAGAAACGATGATAAAGGCACAAATCCCTCAAAATGAAGAATCAAGACTACGAGACTTGTATGAGTATGAGATATTAGATACTGAAGCCGAAAAAGTATTTGATGATTTAACTCAACTTGCTTCTGATATTTGTGAAACGCCCATATCGCTTATTAGTTTAGTCGATCCAGAAAGGCAGTGGTTTAAATCAAAATATGGCATAGAGGTAGATGAGACTGAGAGGGATATTGCATTTTGCTCTCATACAATACTTCAAGATCAAGTATTCGAAATTCAAGACGCACTACTTGACGAGCGTTTTCACGATAATCCTCTCGTTATGGGTGAGCCAAACATACGATTTTATGCAGGAACGCCACTGGTTACTCCAAAAGGCAGCACAATTGGGACCTTGTGTGTTATCAGTGACAAGCCAAAAAAACTAAACGCCAGACAAGTTAATGCCTTAACTATACTTGGCAAAGAAGTAATTGCACAACTTGAACTAAGAGCAAACAATAAAAAACTTACTGCCTCACTTGAAAAACAAAAATTATATAATAAAAAGCTAGAAGAACTAAAAAAAGAAGCCGATATAGCGAATACTTTAAAAGGCCAATTTTTGGCTAATATGTCACACGAGCTCAGAACTCCCCTACATGGAATTTTGAATTTAGCTGAATTTGGACTAACTGAGCTAACCAACATAGAGAAAGACAACGCTTTAAAAAGTATATTAAATTCTGCAAATTTATTATCAAGCATTGTTAATGATATTTTAGACTTTTCAAAAATTGAAGCTGGCAAATTAGATATTGAAAATATTAATTTTAACCTCCATGAAATTATTAACGATGCGGTTCAACCTCTGAAAAAACAAGCAAGTGATAAAGGTATTAAGTTTGTTTTAACTGTAGATGAAAATGTCGCTGTTACCTTAAAAGGTGATCCTATTCGGATCTCTCAAATTTTAAATAATCTATGCTCAAATGCAATTAAATTTACCAAACAAGGTTTGGTAAATTTAAAAGTTTGTGTGAAAAAAAACTCAATAAATACACAAGATATTTTATTTGAAGTTATTGATACAGGAATTGGCATTAGCAAAACCGCACAGCGTAATTTGTTTCAAGAATTTCATCAAGCCGATGCATCAACCTCAAGAAGGTACGGCGGCACTGGCCTTGGCTTAGCAATCTGTGCAAAATTAAGTAGCTTAATGAATGGCAAAATTAATTTTACAAGCCAAGAAGGAGAAGGCTCTGTATTTAGCTATCAACAAAATTTTGAAGTTTCTCAAGCATGTGAAATCATAAAACAGAAAAAAGAAATAACAGATTTACAGGGCTGTACGGTGTTAGTCGCAGAGGATAATAAAGTAAATCAAATTATAGTCAGTAAAATGCTACAAGCTCACAATGCTAATATAGTGATCACCGAAAATGGTAAAGAGTGTGTTGACTATTTTTTCGCTAATTCTGTTGATTTAATTTTCATGGATATTCAAATGCCTGAAATGGATGGAGTAGAAGCGACTAAATTAATCAGATCTAAGCAAACAAACACAGTAATTCCTATTATCGCGATGACCGCCAATACAATGAAGCAAGATATTGAGCATTATCTAAACATTGGTATGGATGGTTATTTAATGAAACCATTTGATAAAGAAAAGCTCAATAGCCTTCTCAATGTATATAACCCAAAAAAAACCACTCTCAAAAATTTAGCAGTTAAAATAAGTGATCCTAATATTTCTAGTCAATTAAAGCTAAACCAAACCTGTAGAGAATTAAAAAGACTCATCCCAAATGCTAATAGAGTCAGTCTTTGGCTATTTAATAACGACTATACGGCAATAAATTGTTTAATGTGCCTTGATGAAAATGATGAGGTAATTCTGGACATGGTTTTAAAGGCTCAGGACTTTCCTGCGTACTTTAACTATATTTTAAGCAACCAAGTACTTGATGCTTCTGATGCAAAAAATAATGAAATAACAAAAGATTTCACTAAAGTATACTTTGAACCCTGTAATGTGTGTTCCTTACTTGATTATATTTTCTTTATCGACAAAAGGCCATTAGGTGTTGTTTGCTGCGAAAGTGTTGGCTCAAAAGTATCATGGACCCATACAGATAAAGAGTCACTTATTAAAATAGCTGATGTAACAACCTTATTTTTATCCAAGCAGCTTAAACTTTTATAAGACTTATCTATAGCCTGCTTCACCCCAATAAACATAGCGATATAAGGCTCGCAAAGATGACTAATCAAGCAACCTATTTTAAATCTTAATAAGCTTTATAAAAAAGCGCATAAACTCGCTTAACTCACCACTTAAAAAAATAGCTTTCGTAAGCGACATTTACAATAAAGCTGCGCTAACCTCAATCCCATAATACGGCAGTTTAGAGCATTACAAAGGCCCGTGCTTAAACTTGGAAAAATCAAAGCGAAGCTATGTCGTGTAATAAAGTGAAATATGTTTATTTCTACTTTGCTGCTACATTTATTTACTCTGCTGATACTTTTTCAGCCCAATTAGTGAGCTTTGTTAAAATTATTTTTAACAGGTGCTTTGTTATATACAGTAGTTAATGTATCTAAAGGATATAAATATGAACTATTCACTTCACCCTTCTGTTGGTGTGGCTAGACTTGGCAATAGCGAAGGCCAATTTTATTTAGCACCGGATAAAATAGGTGGTTTACCCTTTGAAGCCGATGAATGGGGCAATAAAATCGATAGCCCAGTAAGCAACTTTAAGGATTCCAAAGGACAGATCCGAAGACAAGGGCAGCCGTTTAAAATTATTGACGAAGACAATAACGAGCTCACTTTAACAAATGATAATGTAAAAGCGATCACATGGACTGTGCACATTGCGAATAAAAAAGCGGCTTGGTACGAATTCAATGAATTACAAGGTAATCTACTGTTAGGAGATGATAATAGCTACGATAGTCGCGGCACGCCTTTGCGTAATGCAGCTGAGACCAATCGCCACAGCTTAATTATTGATCCAGGACCAAGAACAATATTCGGCGCAAACGCCAAAGCAACCTTTGATAAAACAGGTGCCCCCAATAACTACCCCGTCAGCTTTCCTCCACCCCCCTGCCAAGGGACTGAAATTAAATCTTTGGGTGATATATTAACTGATAATGAAGGCCGTTTAATTGTAATTGGTGGCTACGGTAGTGCAGGCGGTAATGAACCACTAGAGTCATACGGCGGTGCTGATACTTGGCATGATGATACGGCCGATGGCACGGTCTATTGCACCATCACCTTTAACGACGGTAAAGAATTAAAACTATCAGCATGGATAATTATAGGATCGCCCGATTTTGCACCAGAAATTGTAAACATTTCTAATTTGAGTGACACTATGTTTGACGTTGCAATTCGAGAGCAAAACCTATGTTCAGAGATGTATAGCAACGGAGAATTTCAACCGTCTTATCAAGCTAACTATTATCGTGATATTGAACCAATAGTTCAGCGTATTAGCCGCTACCAGTGGGTTTCTAACGTTCAATCAATGTCGGCATTCGTGTCAAATATTTTTGACTTTAAAGATAACTCACAAGAGAACAAAGATAATAGGCAAGCATACTTTAAATATTTCAGAAGGCCGGTCGATCTAGCTACAGTACAACAAACACCACCTTTTGAACAAACCAATCAACAGCTGTTTGAACATGGAGCTGAAGGCCATCTGCCATTAATGCCGATGAATTCAGGCAGTAACTCTGTCAGTAATGCCGAAGATAATATTGTCGATAAGTTTCTAACCTTAACTCAGACTCAATATTTCTTATTAAGCCAATGGGCCTGTGGGAATTTCTCAAATGAAAAACCACCCTCAACCACATCAGCACTAGATAGTTTTGGTGTATTTCAAGCTGACCAAGGCAGTGCTGGTAATTGTGTTGGTTTGCCAATGTGTCCAGGTATTGAAGTCACTTGGAGTTTACAAAACCCGGTAGTTTACGCGGCACCTTATGTTATTAAAGATCAAAGTATGGGCCATGGTTTCCCTAGCGGCTTAACCCCTTCTCGTGATGAATGTGAAGGTGGTGGGTGCCAGCCTGGTGATTTAACCAAACGCATGGCCTGTCCATGGCAGGCTGACTTTTTCAATTGTACGGTTCAAAATGTTAACTTCACTGAGCCAACAATTAATAAAGTCAATGAAGGGACAGAAGAAAACCCGCATATGGTGCCCCTCGTACCTAGTTACTACAGTTACTGGTGGCCACCACAAAGCCCATGGGATGTACTAACAAATCAGTTAGATGATCAATCAGCTACCCATTTACCAGCAGGCCAACAAGTGAACTATGCACGGGGTATTAATAGTTTTGTGCAAATGGTGGAAAATTGGTCTGCACTTGGCTTTATTCGTAATCAAAACGCTCAAGAACCTAATTTCCCGTTCTTTACTGAGACTGAGCGTAACCACCAATTATTCGCTTATAAAGACGTTCCCGTATCTGATATTACCGGAAATCTACAAGATAATGGAACCGATATCCCTGTTTTTTACATTCCAGAAGATGTTAAAAGCCATCTCTCATCTGGCTGCTCTAAAGCAAAAGCATTGCTTAAAGGACTAGAAGAGAAAATGTCTAAACCCATTACGGCGAAACCAGCAGGTAGATCCGTACCACGCAGTGGTACTCGTACAAGACGGTAATTAAAATGATTAATGCACACGAATGTGATGTGCTGGTTGTTGGTGCAGGCCCCAGTGGGGCCAGCACCGCATTAAACTTGCTCAATCACACAGACTTATCAGTAACATTAATAGAAGGGTCTGATCTACAACGACTTCGAATTGGTGAAAGCGTCTCCGCAAGCATTTTTTCGGTATTGGATTATTTGCAAGTCCCAAAATCTAGCTTTGCTTCTAATTGTTTTACTCCCACACAAGGCAATAGTGCACTTTGGGGCAGTGATAAGTCTGCCAATCGGCACGCTATTTTTGCGCCAGATCGAGCAACTTTTCAAGTTAATCGAGAGATATTTGATTTAACACTGCTTGAAAATGCACTAAGCCGTGGCGGCATTGTATTTCCAAGAACTAAAAGCAAAACAGTGACGCAATTAAAAGATGACCGTTACCTTGTTGAAGTTAGTCATCCTGAACGGGGCAAGTTTGAAATAGTTTGTAAATACCTAGTGGATGCTTCTGGACGAAATTCGTCGCTGAGTAAATCTTTAGGTGCATCGGTTACGCAATACGACCGACTAACTGGAGTTGGAGCTTTTTATAAAACAGACACCACATTACTTGAGCAAATTCAGCTTATCGAAAGTGACGAGTTTGGCTGGTGGTATAGTGCAGCCCTATCCGATCGCATTCTTGTTGTTACCTATTTTAGTGACTTCGAGTTAATTTCAAAGATGAAATTAAACCGAAAACAACAATGGCAAAACCACCTCGAAAAGAGTGAGTATATGTCTAGAAGAATAGAAGGTTTACACTTTATTGATGATAACCTATGGATCAGACCTGCGGGAACACACTTTAACCATTTTACGCATATAAAAAACTACTTACCTGTTGGTGATGCTGCCTGTGCTTTTGATCCTATTTCATCAATGGGCCTTGGTTTTGCTATGACCTCAGGTTGCCAAGTGGCAACCATCATAGGCAACTCAACTAGCACTAATAGCTTTAATACAAACAGTCAAACATATCAGCAAGATTTAGCTCGCCAATTTGAGCAATACTTAAATTTAAAGCTGCAGTTTTACAACAAAGAGCAGCGCTGGAGCGATGTATCATTTTGGGCTAAACGGCAGCAACTATAAATCAAGTGACTTAGACAATAACTTAAGAGCGGCTGTCGCTGGCCGCTTTTCTGCAGCATAAATGCCAAACATGCGTACTCTTTAGGTTATTTCAGAGACGACTAACTCTTTGTTGCCTTAACGGATGTAGGTAAGGGGCGTGAGCAGGACGCCGAAGCTTTGCTCGGATTTTACTTATTCTTTACAGGGATAGTAAGCCACTAGAGTAACGCAGGAGCCGTTACCAAGCCCACTCGATTACAAATCTCGCGCCGCAATTAAATCGCCCTTGGATTGAACAAATTTCAATCCACAAAGATCAACACGCCCTAGGCCCACTCTATTGCCTCACTGAAAACACCCAGCTAAAACACCTTAAATATAGTTATAATTCAAGATTTTATAAAACATTCAGGCAGAATTCGTGCTAAATAGGAATTCAAAAAAAAACTATTATTAATTTTAAAATGAAACCTATCTAGCACTTATTTTTCAAATATAAGATTAAGTGTTTTTATTTATTTGGGTTGTTATATCCATAGATTTAATATTTGTGTCTAACTGATGAGTGTAATTTTTTAAACCTTCAAGCTCTAACTCCATCAAATTAATCCTAAACACTTGCGGTGATTGGTACATTCTAACTGAAAATATTTTATTTTTTAAATCAGATACAGTAACCCACTGTGTGAAATCATGGACGTTTTCGCCTTGTGAATCTCGACTTGTTCCCAATGGAATATCGACCGTATTTAATATATGAAAAGCCAGCGTAGTCGCATCTTCTTTTCCTACTTTAATATTGTTGTTTATTGAGGGTACTTCTTTCATTAATTCAGCATCTTTGGCTACATTAGACTTAAAATCATTCGCTTCATCTATTTCATATTGGGACGTGAATTGTGTAACTGGAAATGAAAAATTAGTCATCATTGCCGCTCTCACAAAACGATCCACGGGTGTTGAACTTCCAGGAACACCTGAAAATCCAGTTCCTTGCGCATAGGAATTACACTGAAAATTAGAGGCTGCACTTTCATATGCACTTACACTCGGTGTCGTTGGCTCTCCTTGTTCATTCTGAAAATTAAATGGCATTACATTTACATAGTTATAACGAACATTTTCTTGTTGCCAAGCAATTAAAGGATCATTAGTAAGAACACCGATTGGATTAAGGTCTGTTATGGTTAGCTTCCCTTGAGCATATTCTAAAACAATGCTATTCCCTTCAGCATCATGCACAGGAAAATGAAACTTCATTGCATTTGGAGCTTTAGAAAAAGGACTAACAACTAAAATTTTATCTTTTTTATCTGAGTCGCATTCTTTTAAATCAGATCCACCTTTGTTTAACACCAATTTGTCATAGTCCAATCCATTAATAACATCTTGGCAAGTGCTACAACTTGATAATATCCACGCAGGAAGGCTAGGGTAGTAAATAATATCTTGATTGTTACACGCTTCTGATATTGGATACTGGTACTCACTTTGCGCTAATACCATAGATCCGGTAGTTAAGCCTTCTGTGTTTAATCCGTTAGTGACGATATTCGCAAATGTCTCTTCTACACCTAACGTTTTAGCTATAGCAAGCTCAAACCCATTCATAGCAACAAAGCCATAATCACCAGTCCAAGCAAGAAGGTGTTCATTAATAACATCAATATCGTCGCGAAGAACGAATTGTGCAGAGTCATCCTGTAAATCTGACTGACTCGATGTTAAGGTAATTTGCTTATATATATACTTTTTAGGCCTAAAAAATAGTTCTGATTTTAAATCTGGCCCCAACTCCATTGAGCGGCCTATCACTGGAATACTTTTTTGAAAGTTAGAATTTACGGCTTTAATTGAGAAATCTGTACACATCGTGATTTTCCTTATATTAACTATTAAAATAAAATTTACTGTATTTATATTTTTCAGTAAGATTTAAGTTAACAGCTATTAATACAAAGACCTATTACAGCTTATTACACAAGATCGGAACACAAAGTTTAAAGCGCTGACTTTTCATCTCGCCATGATGTAAATATCAACTTATACCAGCCCCAACACTTTTAAATAAAGTAAAAAATAAAAAACTTAATAAAGTCAAAGACCAAATTAAGCTTATAAAAACCTTTGGTACTTTTAGGATTAAAACTAAAATAACACCCACATTTGTAAATACTGCTATGAATAAATCTGACAATAATATCTCTTTAATACCAATTCACTTAATTAAGAGGTTTATTTTGAGGTAAGAAAACTTTGTCGATAACAAGACGATATTTCGTTGTTTTTGTTCTATATCAGAAATTTTAACGCAGTTAGCGTCGGGTTAATCCTCAAATTGATTCAGTAACCTGAACTCTGGATAATAAATCTATCTTGAGCAGCTATTTTCAGCGCTAACTGCGTTGAATTTATTTGCAATAGGCCCGCTATTGACGCGTAAATTCGCCTTGTTTTCACTGAAAATCTCTGGCTAGAGAAAATAAATTTAAATATCACCATGATTCAATACGTTAGTAAATCTCTTAACCAGAGTTCAGGTTAAGTATCATTGCGGATTGGTAGGATAAACGCTTTTTTATTATTGTTTTAAGTAATACATAATACTCTCCCCTAAACTGTGCTGTATTAAAAACATTATTTATTCAGCATAAATAGGCGATAACGCAGTATAAATGCCAAACATGCGCTGCCCTTTGGGTTCTTTCTAGGGACGATTAACTCTTTGTTGCTCGGTTTTGACTTAGCCCACTAGGTTACAAACCTCACGTCGCGATTAAATCGCCCCTAGATTGAACAAACTTTAATCCTGAAAGGTCAACAGCCCCTAGGGCGTGCTTTCACTTAAAAACAATAACCAAGTAAGACTGCGATACCGCTCACTACTGTAATAGCATTACAGCAGCGTCAAACTAGCAAGATCTATACTCTATTCACTAACGTCCCTAAGTTTGTTAAGTACTTAGAAATAACTGACGGTAGCGGTTCCATTCTTTAGGTATAGAGGTAGGTACATTTAAAAACAGAGCTTGTTTGCGGCATTTAGTACATTTTTCTAAATGAAACTCTGGTTAATTAATGATTGTATAAGTTTGCATTTTTAATACTTTCAAAATCATTAAAACGCACGTTGTGTTGTTTCATTACTTTAAGCGCTTTTTTACTGAGCATTTGCCGTAGATAAAACGGCTGATTTGGCACAAAATGATGAATAGTATGTGTGTGGCCAAAGTTAAAACAAAATAAATGAAACGGCATAAATAAACGGCTCGTTAGTACATGTGTTTGCTCTAGCATATTATTAACGCCGCCATAGTAATGCATACTTGAAGTAACAAAGTTAAGTGAACTAGAACGAATGATATTAGGTACAATAAGCACGACCATTAAAAATTCAAACACGTTTATAGTACTTAATAACCAACTAGCTGAATTTATTGAAAGTGGCATAAATAAATTAACAATATGGAACACTATTACACTATATAAAATAATAAAGTACGCTGTCGCTATTGGGAATCCTGCATTAAAAACACTCATAAAACTAAAGCCATCAATTTCTTTTTTAAAGCGTTTTTGAGAAATAACCAACCCTAGCAATCCATCAGTAATAACTAAAGCACGTAAAAACGGGTTTTTAATGCCATTGCCAACTAAGCGTTCTTCTAAATCTTGCTGCGTGCCTGATGTTTTATGATGGTGTAAATGCATTTTACGTCTGTACCAAGGACTAATAGTATTTGGCCGCATTAACCATACTGTTAGCATCATAAAATTATGCATGAGTGGTTGATTACTAAAGTATTGTTTATGTATGAGGTCGTGTTCAAGCTCATGAGAGATAGACGCTGCAATTGCAGCAAGTATGATGCACATCCAAGCCGGTATGATGGTTAGATAATATAAAACGCCAACACCTATTAATGCACTCAGTGACAAGAGTAAAATAATTAGCCCTAACGTATTTTGATGAGCTAGTAATGGATGCTTTTGACGAAGCAGTGCTTCTTCCGTTTTAATAGCTTTAACAATTGCTTGAATATTTTGTTTAGCGCTTAACGTGTTCATAAGTAGCAGTCAGTATTTAATTTGTAACGATAGTAACCGAAGCGGTGCTCAGAGCCAAAATATACCTAAAAACACCTGCAAATTTATAATACGAAGACATTTTTTTTCTTTAAACCCTCAGTTAAAATTAACATGCTGAATATTTAAAACGAAAAATATTGTAATAATTTACGCATATCATTTGCCTGATCAGCCATTTGTTTTGCAGCAGCCATTGTCTCCTCCGTAATAGCAGAGCTTTCTTGAATTAAAGCGGTCAAACGCTGTACAACAATATCTACCTCCTTAATAGCCTGTTGCTGAGTACTCGTAGAGTCATTAATTGACATAATCATATAATTTACAGCTTCCACTGCACTAACTATTTGTTTTAATTTTTCGCCCGATGTATTAGCTAAAGTTGTTCCTTGATTTATTTTTTGATTGCTGTCTCCAATTATCCTTTTAATTTGTTTAGCGGATTCTGCACTGCGTCCAGCAAGCTGCCTTACTTCATTTGCGACCACAGCGAAACCGCGACCATGCTCACCTGCACGCGCAGCTTCTACTGCAGCGTTAAGGGCTAATAAATTTGTTTGAAAGGCAATTTCATCAATAACTGAAACAATCTCATTAATGTCTTTACTTGAGTTGTTTACTTCAACAATCGCGCTTACGGTTTGTATTGACAGCTCACCACCTTCAGCCGCCGAAGTTTGTGCTTTACCTGCTAATTTAACTGCTTCAGAGGACTGGCTCGCAATTTGTATAATCTCATCGAGCATGTTCTTACTATTAGCACTGGCTTGCTCTAAGTTTGCAGCTTGCTCTTCCGTTCGTTGGCTGATTTCAACGTTGCTTGAAGCTATTTCAGATGCACTTTGCGAAACTTGATTTGCACTATTTTGAATGCTCATAATAACACTGGTTAATTTTTCTATAGTCTGATTAACGTCTTCTTTTAAAATAGCAAAAACGCCTTTATAATCAGATTGAACTTGCTTATTTAAATTTCCTTGCGCTAACGCACTTAGTACTCCCGTCACTTCGCTGATTGCATCACCAGTAATGGTTAAAGAGCTGTTTACATCACGTTGTAATTGGGCCAATTGCCCTTGCATTGGCGTTTCTAATTGCTGACTAAAGTCACCATTACGCATAGCAGCCATTACCCGTGCAAGCTCTGAAATAATAACACTCAGATTATTTATTGAACTGTTAATATCATATTTTAATGAATCTAATTGACCGTTCATTATGGTATCAATATTTTTATCAAAGCATCCTTGGCTGATCGCTAGCATTGCATTTGATATATCACCCACAGCACTATCTAAACTCATAATAGAATCATTAATATTTTGTTTTAACGTAAGTAACTGACCATTTGCACTACAATCAACATGCTTTTTAAAGTCACCTTGGCTTACTGCCGCCATTACATTACTAATGTCTTTTATTATCAGAGCTAAATTATCAACGCTAGCATTGATATCATTTTTAAGAAACCCTAATTGTCCTTGCATAGGCTGCTCAATACGCTTAGAAAAATCACCATCATGTAACGAGCTCATTATCTCGCTTATACTGTTAATTGCCCCTGACAAACCTTGTACCGAATTATTCACACTTTCTTTCAGTTGTCCCAGTGCTCCTTTTGCGGCTACGGTTACTTGCTGTTTAAAATCACCTTCTTCTATATGCCCCATTACTTCAACTATCTCACCAATGGTGCCATTTAATGATTGTAATGAGCCATTTATGTTCGATTTAAGGGTCGCCAGCTCCCCCTGCATCGGCGTTGCTATTTGACTGCTAAAGTTACCTTGGCTCATATCATCAATAACATGGTTTAATTCTGTCATCGCTTGTTCTAATGAACTCGCGCAGTTATTAGTAGCTTGCTTTAATGATTCAAGTTCACCTTTACATACCACTGTTATCCTATGATTAAATTCTCCTGCAGCCATTTTGTTCATTACAGTATTCGTTTGCGAAATAGAGCTTTGTAATGCCTCTAACAAACTATTAAAAGCGCTTGCTGTTGAGCCTATTTCATCTTTGGAAAGCACAGGGGAGCGTACTGAAAAGTCACCTTGCTGCTCAACATGGCGCATAGTATTAACTAGTAATTGCACTGGTTGAGTTAAAGTCCGAGAAAACAAAATCGCAATAGTTAAAATCGCAGCAATACAAAGTATCAGCGTAATAACGAGTAACATTGTTAGGTGAGATACGGCACCAAAAGCTTCTTGTTTATCAATTTCAGCAAGTAAAGACCATTGAATCCCTAGAATCGAAATTGGTTTATAAGAAGATAATACCAACGATCCATTATAATCTGTGATCACCTGCTGCCCAGCTATACCCTGTAAGGCCTCTTTTGTTGCAATTGTTTTTACAGCTCCTGCTGCAGGGTTACGAAATGAATTAATAACAGAACGATTTTTAGAATCAAGATAAGAGTCAGACCGCATTAAAAAATCAGGCCCAACTAAATAAGTCTCACCGCTTACACCTAAACCAGCACGTTCAGTCATAATTTCATTTAGAGCATCGATAGATAATTGAAAAATTAAGGTGCTTGTATGAATTCCTTGGGTGTAAATAGGTGTAGCAATAAAGCTCGCTGGTGCATCATAGGAAGGAAGATATTGCTGGTAATCCGAAAAAACAACTTCAGTTTCAGCAATATCTTTAGCTTGGTTAAATACTTTAGCTAAATTACTCTTAGAAAAAGGGCCGTTAGTTAAAGATGTAGCAAAATCAGCTTCTTTGTAAACCGAATAAACCACATTACCTGACATATTATCTACAATAAATACATCGTAAAAATCGAATTTTTCTGCAAAATTATATAAAAAAGGATGAAACTTAAGATGCACTAAATTATAGCTATTAGCCATTGAAGATTGATTTAAGCTTGCTTTTTCACCAAGAGGATGAGGGTTATCGGCTATATATTGATACTGCCAAAAGAGCGCTTTTTGTGAAAGTTGTGGAAATATCGTTGTAGGTGGTTTTTTTTGCTCGTTCTCAATAATGTACTTCGGATTAAAGCTATTTAAATAAAAATCAGAAAGGTGCTGTTTTTCAGATTCATTTAGGATAAATGAAGATTCAGACTCCTTAAATGTTTCAATAAATTTATTTGCTGCAACCAAAACCTCTGGGCTTTGGGATAAAAACAATAACTGCGACTTTATATCATCAAAATAGCGCTCAATAGCGCTTTTTTTTATTTCACTTACAGCCTCAAGCTGAGCATAAGTTTGCTTGTTTAACGCAGTTGATGAACTAAAAAGAGCAAGGCCGATAACAAGCATTAAAGGGATTAATCCAACGAATAAAAAGGAAAAAATAAGCTTTTTGGTTAACCCAATATTGCGAAACGTATCCCAAATTGAACCGCTAGACAATGTCATAAAATATCCTTATAAAAGATAACTTAGCCTAGTGTAGGACATAATATTTTAAAGCGTGAGCAAACACAGATAATTTTTCGAAATGTTAATACCAATATTACTTCGATATGGAGTCAATTTAACGATGGGAGAATGACGTTATAGGATGATAAATTTTTCAATACTTATGGAGATTGATATTATTCATCCAACTTTACTTTTCTGCAGGCGTAAAAAAGCCCAACTATTTCTAGTCGGGCTCTCTACAATTTGAAGACTGTGTAATGTCGTAGTGCCCACAGCGGTGGAGAGCCACAGTGCAAATGGGATACTATCTTTGCGTCGGGGCGGCCTTCCGTGGGGCTCGCCTTCGAGCTGTTTTGTTTCACTACTGAGTTCAGCATGGGTTCTTGGCTATTTATTAAATCCCAGATAGCAAAAAACCCGTTACATTACTGTAACGGGTTTCTTTAATTTGAAGCCTTGTGATGTCGTAGTGCCTACAGCGGTGAAGAGCCACAGTGAAATGCTGCATCGTTTATTGTCCGCTATTCACCCTCATTCACTTTTCTGCAGACGTAAAAAAGCCCGAATCGTTAGATTCGGGCTTTCTACAATTTGAAGCCTGGTAATGTCCTACTTTCACATAGCAAATGCTACACTATCATCGGCGCTGTTTCGTTTCACTACTGAGTTCGGCATGGGATCAGGTGGGTCCAAAACGCTATTGTCACCAAGCAAATATGGTGCAAAGAAGTAATGACAAGCACCTAGTGCTCCCATTTT